>CAUWLU010000020.1:0-44178 GCA_963559705.1 uncultured Acutalibacter sp. | reverse complement strand
TTGGATATTATATCATCCTGCTCTCCATTTGTCAACAGGTTTTTTCAAATTTTTTAAAAAAGCTGTTTTTTCGAGAAACTCCCCCCAAAGCCCCCTGGAACATCCACTGTACAATCCGCGTTTCTCTATGCTATAATGGCCAAAAGCACACAGCCATCTGAGGAACCGTTCGCACGGGGAATCCCCACAACGGGCCTTCTCCCCGTTTCCACTCTCAGTGGCCCGTTAACTTCATTTTATCCATATGTATAGAAAGGCGTGGTTCCATGCCCATCCGTATTCAAGCCGATTTGCCCGCGATTGAAGTGTTGGAATCTGAAAACATCTTCGTGATGACTCACGAGCGCGCCAACCTCCAGGACATCCGTCCCTTGAAAATCGCCATCTTAAACCTGATGCCCACCAAGATCGAAACGGAAACCCAACTGCTCCGGCTGCTCAGCAATTCCCCCCTTCAAGTGGATGTGGAGCTGCTGCACACGGCCACTCATGTGAGCAAAAACACCAGCTCTTGTCATTTGAACGCCTTTTACAAAACCTTTGACGATGTGAAGGATCAAAAATTTGACGGCATGATTATCACCGGCGCCCCTGTGGAGAAACTTCCCTTTGAGGAGGTGGACTACTGGGACGAGATGTGCCGCATCATGGAATGGAGCAAGGAAAACGTCTATTCTGTGCTGCACATCTGCTGGGGAGCCCAAGCAGGACTGTACTATCACTATGGCGTCCCCAAATACCCCCTGCCGGAAAAGCTCAGCGGAATCTATAACCACACGGTGCTCAATCCCTATCACCCCCTGATGCGGGGCTTTGACGACAACTACTTTGCCCCCCACTCCCGCTACACCGAGGTGCGTATGGAGGATATCAAAAAGCATCGGGACCTGATCCCTCTGGCCATGTCCGACATCGCCGGGCTGCACATCGTTGCCAACCGGGACGGCCGGCAGATCTTTGTCACCGGACACGCAGAATACGACCGGGACACCCTTGCCAAGGAATACTTCCGCGACATCAACAAGGGGCTCGATCCCAAGGTGCCCTATCATTACTTCCCGGATGACGACGACGCCAAAACGCCCCCCTTCACCTGGCGGAGCAACGCCCATCTGCTGGTGTCCAACTGGCTCAACTATTACGTGTACCAGGTGACGCCCTACGATATGGTGGGAACGCAGCTGTGATAGAATGGCAGAAATGGAAAAATCACATATACGGAGGATTTATTGCGATGACTGAAAAAAAAAGATGTTGGCAGGAATGCTGTATGACCCGTCCGATCCGGAGCTGAGCGAGCTGCTGATAAAAGCACGAAAGCTGGCCAGACAATACAACCAAATAGATGAAGATCAGACTGAAAAGCGCAGGACCATTCTTCGGGAGTTGCTTCCGAATACTCCCAATTTGCCAAGTCTTCAAGCGCCGGTTTATTTTGATTATGGCTGCAACACCTATTTTGGGAAGTTTAGCGGGACGAATTTCAACTTCACCTGTCTTGATGTATGCCCCGTACACATTGGGGACCATGTAATGATAGGACCGAATGTCACCTTAGCAACTCCAATGCACCCCCTGTTACCTGAAGAAAGAAACATAAGGCAGCGGGAGGATGGAAGCTATTACAATTTAGAGTATGCCAAACCAATTACCATAGAAAATAACTGCTGGTTGGCGGCAAATGTCACTGTTTGCGGTGGCGTGACCATCGGCGAGGGAAGCGTGATCGGTGCAGGAAGTGTTGTTACAAGAAGTATCCCTCCCCATAGTTTAGCAGTGGGAAACCCTTGCCGAGTGCTTCGTGAGCTGACAGACGCGGACAGAATGAAATGATGTCCCGGATTTGTGAGAACATTTGCATGCGGTGGAAGTGAGGATTTGATCGCAGTTATTTTATCGTGCTTATCAGAATCCCCCTACAACCTTTCCCCTTGATTTTCAAGCAGGCCAGCCATATTCGGCCTGCTTCTGCTTTCTATGGCTGGACGTCCATAGAAAAATACGCCAAACCGGAACCACACCATTCCTTGAAAACCGCCTTCCCATTCGCTATAATAGAGAGAATAAGACCGCGACAGCTAGAAAGGAGCCTTCCATGAAATACGACGGCATACTCTTTGATTTGGACGGCACTCTGTGGGATGCCACCGACGCCATCACTGTCTCTTGGGCCGAGGCCCTCAAGGACGCCCCGGACGTGGAGCAGCTGCCCACCAGGGAACAGCTGGAAAGCGTCATGGGCATGACCGCAGAGGATCTGATGGCCACCCTGTTCCCAACCCTCTCAAAGAAGCGGCATCTGGAATTGTTCGACCGCTGCTGCCAAGTGGAAAACGTCTATCTGCGGCAGCACGGCGGGACCCTCTATCCCGACATGGAGGAAACTCTGAGCCGGTTGGCGGAAAAGCTGCCGCTGTTCATTGTCAGCAACTGCAACGCCGACTATATCCCCTGTTTTCTGGACGCCCACAAGCTCCACCCCCACTTCCAGGACTGGGAGTGCATCGGGCGGACGGGCAAGTCCAAGGGGGACAACATCCGTTTGGTGGTCCAGCGAAACGGCCTTGAGCGCCCCGTTTACATCGGCGACACCTCCATGGACCAGGAGGCTGCCGAACAAGCCGGCGTTCCCTTTATCCACGCGGCTTATGGATTCGGCCAGGCTGCCGGAGCCCCGAAGCTCCAAGCGCCCAAGGAGCTGCTGAAGCTTTTGGAGGACTGAGCCGCTTTCCATCCAAATTCACCCAGAAAGGAGACGCAGCCGTGAAAACCTCCCTGTTGTTTTCCAGTTACCCCTTCATCAACAGCGAAAAGGTCACCCTCACCCGCATCACTGACATGGACCTGGAGGCCCTGTGGCAGATCCTGGGGGACGAGGAGAGCCATCGCTTCACTGCCGAAGGCCCCTTGGACTCCCACCGGGAGTGCGCCCGTAGGCTGCGCCGGTTTGACACCATGTTCCAGGAGCAGCGGGGCGTTGTGCTGGGGATTTACTCCACGCTCAATCAACTGGTGGGGCTGATGAAGATTTCCAGCATCAACCCTGAGGTGGGCGCCGTCAACCTGGATTTCATGCTCAACCAAGCCTTTACCGGCTATGGGTACGCCTCTGCGGCAGTGCGGGCCACCTGCGACTACCTGTTCCAAACCGTGGGGGTCCACCGCATCCAGTGCTTTTTGCTGCCCATCAACTACCGGGCCATGCTGGTGCTGGAGCGCTGCGGCTTTGTCAAAGAGGGCACCATCCGGGAGGGCTTCCTCTGGCCTGACAAGGGCATTGTGGATCTGGCCCTTTACTCCCTGCTTCCCACAGACTTAAAGCAAAAGAAAGCAGGTCCCACCTATTACCTGTAACCCCGCAAAAGCAAGCCGCCCCACTCTCCCGCGCAGGAGGATGGGGCGGCTTTTTGCTATCCGAAATCACGATTGCTCAAAAGCGGCGCGCATATAGGCGAGCAGTTTCTTTTCCCGGCGGCTGACCTGCACCTGGGTCATCCCCAGCTGGGCGGCGGTTTGGACTTGGGTCATCCCCTGGAAGTAGCGGCACTGGATCAGCTTTCTGTCCCGTTCCTCCAGCGTGGCGAGGATCTGCTGGAGGGTCAGCCGTTCGGTCACCCGCTCCTCCGGGGCCTCCACGGGCAGGTCCAGCTCGCCCCCTTCTTCCCTGTCCGTCAAAGAGAGGGGAGCTTGGCCCACGCCAAGAGCCAGGGCTGCCTTTTCCACCGGCACCTCCAAGCGCTGGGCGATCTCCACCACACTGGGGCTTTCCCCCGTTTCCTGGCGGAGCCGGTCCGCTTCCTCCTGCGCTTTGCGGCTCAGCTCGCGCAGCCCTCGGGAGACCCGCACAGCCCCTCCATCCCGGAACAGGCGGCGCACCTCCCCCAGGATCACCGGCACAGCATAGGTGGAAAATCTCACGCCCCGGCCGGTGTCAAAGTTCTCCGCGGCCTTTACCAGCCCCACGCAGCCAGCCTGGTACAGATCGTCATACTCCACGCCCCTGCCCAGGAACCGGCGGGCACAGAGATGCACCAGGCCCAGGTTTTCCTCCACCACCTGACGGCAGGCGGCGGGATCACTGTTTTTGATCAAAATACTTGGTCAAGGTGACGCTGGTGCCCCTGCCCACAGCGGAGGTCACCCGCACGCTGTCGCAGAAGCTCTGCATCACCGCAAATCCCAATCCGGCACGTTCCTCGCCGCCAGTGGTGAACAGGGGCTCCATCGCCTTTTGGATATCCGGAATCCCGCAGCCCTTGTCCCGCACGCGCACCACTGCTTTGCCGTTTTCAAAGATCTTCACCGTTATGTACACCACGCCCATCTGATCCCGATAGCCATGAACAATGGCGTTGGTCACCGCCTCGGAAACAGCGGTCTTCATATCGGTCAGATCCGCCACCGTGGGGTCCAGCTGGGACAGGAACGCCGCCACCACCGCCCGGCCAAATCCCTCGTTGATGGAATGGGACGAAAAACTGATCTGCGCTTGATTGATGGGTTTCATCACCCAGCCCTCCTCTCTATCACGGCAAGGGAGCCGATCCCCGCCAGCTCCACCATCCGGCCCAGCTGGGCGGACAGCCCGCAGAGCACCACCCTGCCCCTCCAATACTGCAAAAGCCGCACCCGGCCCAAAATCAGCCCGATGCCGGAGCTGTCCATAAAGGGCACCTGGGAAAACTCCAGCCGAAGGCAGGCTGGCTTTACCTTTTGTGCCGTGTCGTCGATGGCCTCCCGCATCTCCCGGGCGGCGTGGTGGTCGATCTCTCCCGAGAGCCTGGCCATCAGCACTCCGTCCCTATAACTGAGCTGCACACTCATTGCAATCTTCCTTTCTTTTTTGACAGATAAACAAAAAGAGCCTTTGGGAAAGGAAAGCTTTCCCAAAAGCTCTTCTGCCCTTTGCTTCTATTCTACAAAGGGTTTTCTGCGTTGTTTGCCGAACTCTGTCAGCGGTGCTGTCATAAAGCTATTTTTCTCCCTCAGCAAGGGGAGTTTCTTTTCTTCCGGAAGCTTACCTGCCGCCGAATTTACGCAGGAGCATCTCCCGGATCTCCCCGGCCAGATAGAAGGACCCGCAGACGATCAACGCGGCGTCCTCCCCCATGGCCCGGACCGCCAAGGCCAGGGCCTCCCGGCAGGAACCGGCAGGGATCACACTGGGACAGAACTGGGACGCCACCTTGGCCAGCTCTGCCGCCGGCAAAGCCCGATGGCCCTCCGGCGCCACGGTGATGATCCTGTCAAACAGCGGGCCGAGAAGCTCCAGGGCGCTGCGGCTGTCCTTGTCGGACATCACGCCGATAACGGCCACCTTTCGCTGAGGCACAAACTGCTCCAGCGCTCCCCGCAGCGCCAGGGCGCAGCCGGGATTGTGGCCGCCGTCCAACAGGCACAGGGGCTCCCGGGAGATCACCTCCATGCGGGCGGGCACAAAGGCCTTCTCAAAGCCCCGGGCCGCAGCCTCCTCTGTGACGGGCCAGCCCCGTCCCCGAAGCACCTCCAGGACCGTCCAGGCTGTGACCGCATTCTTCACCTGATGCTCCCCCAGGAAGGGGGTGCGCAGGGTCCGCTCCCCTACCTGGAAGGCAGTCCCCTCAATGGAGCTTTCCAGCTCCCGCACCTGGGTGAGATCCGGCTGGAACAGCTCCACATCCCGCTCCTTGCAGATCTCCGTCAGCTCCTGGGTAACCTGGGGCGCTTGGTCGGGATAGAGCACCAGTCTGCCCCCCGGCTTGAGAATCCCCGCCTTTTCAAAGGCGATCTTCTCCAGGGTATCCCCCAGAACAGCCGTGTGGTCCAGCGAGATGGACATGATCGCCGCCACCTCGGGCACGCCGATCACATTGGTGGCGTCAAACCGGCCGCCCATCCCCACTTCCAGCACGACCACATCGCACTGGCGGCGGGCAAACCAATGGAGCGCCAGCGCTGTGATGTATTCAAACTCCGTCACCTGGTCGCCGTTTTTCTCAAACTCATCGGCAATGGGAGCTAGAATCTCCACCTCTTCCACCAGCTCTTCCTTGGGGATCATCTCCCCGCCGATCTGGAACCGCTCCCGAAACTCCAGCACATAGGGAGAGGTGTACAGCCCCACCCGCAGGCCGCACTCCTTGAGCGCCGAGGCCACCAGGGTGGAGCAGGTCCCCTTTCCGTTGGTCCCCGCCACGTGGATGAATTTCAGTCCCGCCTGAGGATTGCCCAGGCGTTCCATCAAAGCGGAGATCCGCTCCAAGCCCGGCTTGATGCCGAACACCAGCCGGCCATATACATTGTCCAACGCCTCTTCATAGGTCATGTGTATCCCCTCCACGCAAAGGGAGGTTTCCCACTGAGAAACCTCCCTGCTTATTTTCACCCTCTCACTGCAGGGCAGCCAGAGAGCTCTCGATCATACGGACCTTTTCCCGCAGCTTTTCGGCGTTGTCCTTGACGCCGTCGATGACCTTCTGGGGAGCCTTGCTGATAAATGCCTCGTTCTGCAGCTTGGCCTCTGCGGTGACCAGCTGCTTCTTGGCGCCCTCCAGCTCCTTCTGGAGCCGGGCAGTCTCCGCTTTCTTGTCCACCAGGTCGTCCATGGGCAGATAGCCCCGGCAGGCGGCGGTCACCACGGTGACGCTGCCCTCGGACTGCTGGAAGCTCTCGCCGATCTCCACGCCGCTGCAATAGGCCAGACGGGCAATGGCGTCCCGCTCTGCCTCGAAGGCGGCGGGTGCGGCAGTCTCGATGCAGAGGTGGGCCTTTTTGGAGGGGGCCACGTTCATCTCGCTGCGGCGGGTACGCACAGCGGTAATCAGCTCCATGACCTTCTTCATCTCTTCCTCAGCCTGGGGGAAGGCGCGGGCTTCCTCATACTCCGGCCAGGGCGCCACGATCAGGGCGTTGCCCTCATGGGGCAGGCTCTGCCAGATCTCCTCGGTGACAAAGGGCATGAAGGGGTGCAGCAGGGCCAGGGTATTGGTCAGCACCCACACCAGCACCTGGCGGGTGTTCTGAGCAGCCTGCTCGTCCCCGGAGTTCAGGGAGCCCTTGGCCAGCTCGATATACCAGTCGCAGAAATCGTCCCACAGGAAGTCATACAGCTTGGACACTGCCATGCCCAGCTCGAACTTGTCCAGATTTTCAGTGACCTCCTTGGTCACGTTGTTGAACCGGCTGACGATCCACTGGTCCTCCAGGGTCAATGCCTCAGGCAGGGCGCAGGGCACGTCGTGGCCGTCGATATTCATGTGGATGAACCGGGCGGCGTTCCAGATCTTGTTGGCGAAGTTCCGGCTGGCGGCCACCTTCTCGTCAGAGTACCGGGCGTCGTTGCCGGGGGAGTTGCCGGTGACCAGGGTAAAGCGCAGAGCGTCCGCGCCGTACTGGTTGATGACATCCACAGGGTCGATGCCGTTGCCCAGGGATTTGCTCATCTTCCGGCCCTGGGAATCCCGCAGCAGTCCGTGGAACAGCACCGTGTCAAAGGGCGCCTTGTCCGTGTGCTTCAGGCCGGAGAAGATCATCCGGGCCACCCAGAAGAAAATGATATCATAGCCCGTGACCAGGGTGTTGGTGGGATAGAAGTAGTTCAGCTCCTCGGTTTCATCGGGCCAGCCCAGGGTGGAGAAGGGCCACAGCGCAGAGGAGAACCAGGTATCCAGGGTGTCCCCGTCCTGACGGATGTGCTTGCTGCCGCACTTGGGGCAGGTGTCCACGTCCGTCTCAGAGACGATGGTCTCTCCGCAGTCCTCGCAGTACCACGCGGGAATCCGATGGCCCCACCACAGCTGCCGGGAAATACACCAATCCTTGATGTTCTCCATCCAGTTGTAATAGGTCTTTTCCAAGCGCTCGGGAATAAAGCGGATGGTGCTGTCCCGCACCACGTCGATGGCGGGCTTGGCCAGGGGATCCATCTTCACAAACCACTGGGTGGAGACCCGGGGCTCCACCACCGTGTGGCAGCGCTGGCAAGAGCCCACATTGTGCTTGATGGGCTCGATCTTAATCAGATAGCCGCCCTCTTCCAGATCCTTCACGATCTGCTTGCGGGCCTCCAAGCCGGACATCCCGGCATATTTGCCGCCGTTTTCATTGATGGAGCCATCCTCGTTCATCACGTTGATCACGGGCAGATCATGGCGCTTGCCCACCTCAAAGTCGTTGGGGTCGTGGGCGGGGGTGATCTTCACCACGCCGGTGCCGAAATCCATCTCCACGTACTCGTCGGCCACAATGGGGATCTCTTTGTTCACCAGGGGCAGAATCACGCTCTTGCCCACCAGGTCCCGATAGCGCTCGTCCTCCGGGTGGACCGCCACAGCGGTATCGCCCAGCATGGTCTCGGGACGGGTGGTGGCCAGCTCGATATACCCGCTGCCGTCGGCCAGCGGATAGCGCAGGTGCCAGAAGGAGCCCTGCTGCTCCTCAAAGATCACCTCGGCGTCGGAAATGGCAGTCTTGCAGTGGGGGCACCAGTTGATGATCCGCTCGCCCCGATAGATCAAGCCCTCCTCATAGAGCTTGACAAACACATGGCGCACCGCCTTGGAGCAGCCCTCGTCCATGGTGAAGCGCAGCCGGTCCCAGTCGCAGGAGGAGCCCAAAAGCTTCAGCTGCTCCAAAATCCTGCCGCCGAATTTGTCCTTCCAGGCCCAAGCCCGCTCCACAAAGCCATCCCGGCCCAAATCCTCCTTGGTGACGCCCTCTTCCCGCATGGCCTCTACGATTTTGGCCTCCGTGGCAATGGACGCGTGATCGGTGCCCGGCAGCCACAGGGCAGAATAGCCCTGCATACGCTTCCAGCGGATGAGGATGTCCTGCAGGGTCTCGTCCCAGGCGTGGCCCATGTGCAGCTGTCCGGTGATGTTGGGCGGCGGGATCACAATGGTATAGGGTTTCTTTTTGGGGTCCACCTCCGCGTGGAAGTAGCCGCCCTTCATCCAGAAGTCATAGATGCGGCCTTCCACCTCCTGGGGCTCATAGGCCTTGGCAAGCTCTTTAGACAATGTTGTTCCCTCCTAATATCTCGGACCCGGGAATTCCCGGTCTGAATCGTTGCTTCTCCTTGAAATTTTATTATTCCATCTTATGCCCGGTTTGTCAACAGGAAATGGACCGCTCCGGGCAAAATCGGCCATCCCCGCAAAAAAGCCGTCCCATCCGGACGGCTTTTGCACAGCTATCTCATTTTTTGGAGGCTCAAGCGGCCTGTCCCGCAGAGAGCTCCTCCACCAGCTTGGCAAACTTGACATACACCGAAGCCGCCTCGCAGCGCAGGGTGTTCCCACGGGGATCAAAGGTGTTTTCGCCCTTACCGCTGACCAAGCCCCAGGCGTAGGCATGGTAAACGCCCTTCTTGGCCCAGCTCGCAATCACACTGTCATCGGCAAAGAGAAAACCGTCATACTCCGGGGTGATCTTCAGCACCTTTTGGACGTAGTTGTCCAGCACCACGCACATCTCCTCCCGGGTAATGGGCGCGTTGGGAGCGAAAAGCCCATCGCCCTTACCGGCAACCACGCCCGATTCCGCTGCCCAGTTGACAGCTGCGGCGCACCAGGCATCCGTGGAAACATCGCTGAATTGGGACTGGGTCAGTGTGTAGTTTGGCTTGATGGCATTGTAAAGCACCTGAACAAACTCCGCGCGGGTGATGTTGCTCTGAGGATTGAACCTGCCCTTTTCGTCGCCGCCGAACAGCCCCCTGTCCGCCGCCTCCTCCACATGGTCATAATACCAGCTCCCCCGCAGCACATCGGGGAAGGTGGGCGGCTCGTAACCGCCCTCCACCGGGACATACGCCTGGGTGTTTTTTCTGGGGAAGGTGAAGGTCACATGGTTCAACTCGCTGTTGGACTGCCAGGGGTTCTCCTCCACATGGGAGCGCTCCTCAGAAAAGGCCACGCCGTCCACCACGGTCCGAGAACCCACCAGGAAGTAATCGTGATGCCCTGCGTCCCCAGCGTCGTCCCAGGTCAAATCCAGATTGTACCACCAGCCGTCCTCCATCTGGGCGTTGTTCCACATGTGGGTGTCGCTGGAAGCCAGCGTGCAGGGCAGCTCCAACAGGTCGCACACCACCTTATAGGCCTTTGCGTAGCCATCGCACACAGGCTCATACTCGTCCCCGGCAACCAGGCAGCTGTAGGCCGTATGGGAGAGGTTTTCCAGCATGGTCTCCGTCTGCTGCAAGGCGTCGTAATTATAGGTGGACTGTGCCGCCAAAATATCGTACACCTGCAAAAGCTGGTCATACCGGTCCGCGGTCCGGTCCACCTGGCCGGCGATGGCCCGGGCGCTCTCCATCTGACGCTGGTACATCACGCCCTCTTGCCCGCCATAGACAAGGCAGAAGCCGAACACCACATTCCCCGTGGTAAAGTGCTGCCGGTCTGTGGTGGTACACACAATGCCATAGCTCATGTCGGAAAGCCACAGCGCATCCGGCCGGTCATACCGCAGAGCGGTAATCGCCGCGCAGATGTCCGTGTACAGCCCGCGGTAAGCAGCCGCGGAAGCGGAATCCGGCTGATAGATGCCGTCGGACAGGGAGCCCGTGAGGGAGATCCCCTGCATAGCGTCCGCCCGCACCCGAACCTGGCGGTAACCGCTGACCTCCGCCGCAGTGAGGATCTGGCTGAGAGGAACCGCGTTCAACGCATCATAACAGGATTTCTGCCGGGGAGTCAGCTGGGCATACAGAGAGCCGCCTCCGGCAGCGCCCGCTGCGTCCCAGAAGCTCTGGGCGGCCGTAATCCCCGGTTCGCCGCCTCCCAGGGTCTCCTGGGTGTGAAGCAGAGAATAGCTTTCGCTGCCGTCCCCCCACTGATAGATATAGTCGTCCGCTTCTGCTGCGGCAGCCCCCAACGGCACCATTGCCATCAAAAGCGCCAAAGCCAGCAAAAAGCTCCATCCTTTTTTCAAAGCCCTTTTCATCGCCAAGACCCCTTTCCGCAGCCCAGATCCCCTGTGCTGCAAGCATGGATTTTTTCTGTTATCATTATCCCGAAAATCCCCTCCTTTGTCAATCCCAGAGCTGCAATCTGACATTTTCTTCCCGGGGTTGCATCTTGGCGGATTTTGTGGTAAACTGTTACCGATTTGTAACTTTTGCAAATATGCAGATAGTTTCTCTCTGGCTTACTAAGGAGGATTCTCAATCATGACAAAACCAAGTGCGAAACCCGCCAGCAGGGCTCTCAGTTTTCTGATGGCTTTTGTGGTGCTGGCCACTGCGTTTACCGGTTTGGGCCTGTCCGCGAAGGCTGCCGGAACCCCCACCTCTTTGGGCTTGGGCGAGCATGGCATCATGGCCCATACCGACGGCTGGCTGTATCAATACGGCGGGAAGGGCGAAACCGTTGGCGGCGTGCGGGTTTCCGACTGCGCCGGGCTGATCTATTCCTACTTCAAGGACCTGGGGAACGTCTCCGGCATCTATGGAGGAGCCAGCTCTCAGGTGAAGTACAACTGCGTCTTTTCCGGGGATTTGGATGAGCTGGACGGCATCCCCCGCATCCAGGGCCTGGTGCTGACCATGCCCAACTATGACGGGGACACCCTCTACAGCCACATTGGAATCTATATTGGAAACAACATGGCTGTGGACAACAGCGATACCTATTATAATATGCGCCGCGAGCCCGTGGTGGGCAGCGGCCGCGATTGGACCGCTTGGCACGTGTTCGGCATGGGGACGCAGTATCCCTCCAACGGCTGGTACGAGTTTGACGGCGCGCTGTATCACTACTCCAATTGCCAATACGATGTGGACACCACTGTGGACGGATACGCCATCGGCAGCGACGGCATTGCCCGGGATGCGGAAGGAAATCCCGTGGTCCCCGGCGCGGAAGGCGCTCCCGCCCTGAGCCAGGAGTATGTTTCCGCAGACACGGTGGCAGACGTGCTTCGGGATTTGGGGTACGACGGCGAGGACAACACCGGCAACACCCCCAACGACGACAAGTTTAACGGCAAGATCACCGGCTCCGGTGTGCGCCTGCGTCAGGAGCCCACTACGGCTTCGGCCCAGGTGGGCGTTCTGGCCCTGAACACCCCCGTCATCATCGAGGATGTAGTCACAGGCCAAAGCATCACCGCAGACGGCCAGACCAGCGATCAATGGTGCTACATCACCACCGCCAGCAACAACAAGGGCTATGTCAGCTCCATCTATGTGGAATGGGAAACCGCGTTGGAATCCCCCACCTTCTCCGCAGAAAACGGGATGCTGGTGATGTCCGCGCCGGAGGGCTGTGAAATCCGATACACCACGGACGGCACCCATCCCTCCTCCCAAAGCGACCTCTATGCCGGACCCCTGTATCTCTCCGGCACCTACCACGCCATCGCCCTGAAGGACGGCTGGGCCAGCCCCATGGCAGCCATCACCTTTGCCGGCGGCAGCCTGTTCACTGACTTCACCAGCGACGCCTGGTACTTCCAGCACGTGGACTCCGCAGTGGAATTGGGGCTGTTCTCCGGCAGCAACGGAAAATTCGACCCCTCCTCCAACATCACTCGCGCAGAGTTTGCCGCTGCCCTGGCCAACCTGGCCGGTGCGGACGTCTCCCAGTACGCAGGGGAAAGCTCCTTCAGCGACGTGGGCGATCAATGGTACAATGGCGCGGTCAACTGGGTCCATACCATGGGCTACATGAGCGGTATGGGGAACGGCACCTTCGCTCCCACCCAGCCCATCACCCGCGAGCAAATGTGCGTCACCTTGGCAAACTACGCCAATTTGAGCTACAGCGGAAGCGGACAGGCCTTTGCGGACGACGGAGCCATTTCCTCCTGGGCAAAGGACGCCGTGTACGCCTGCCGGGAGCTCGGTTTGATCAGCGGGACCGGGAACAACCAGTTTTCCCCCAAAAGCAACGCCCAAAGAGTACAGGCCTGCATCGTCATTCTCAACGCCCACAACGTAGGACTGTAAACAGCTTGGGGTTCCTACCATAAACGGCAAAAAGGCGCCGGAGCAGCTTGCTCCAGCGCCTTTTTTATGCCGTCATGCAGTTCACTTGCCCAGACGGATCACATTCCAGCTGGCCTTGGACAGACGGCTGGTCAGCACTCCATCCTCCAACTGATCCCGGTCCGCCACGGATTTGGGCAGCACGTTCTGGCTTTCCGCAGTGTTCACTGCCTTCATGTCGTCATGCTCCAGCACAATATGCTCCAAAACCCGGTAGCCCTCAAAGCTCCTCAGGTCGGCTTCCAGAGGGATCTCCGCATCCAGGTTGCGGTTCACCGCAAAGATGGTCACTTGGTCCTGCTCGTCATCCCACACAGCCACGGCCACCACATCGTCCACATCGGTGAACTCCTTGGTGTCGTGCTTGGAGGAGCGCAGCGCCGGATTCAGCGCAATGCCCCTGCCGTACTTGCTGGCATGGAGATAGGGGTAGAAAATCGTCTGCTTCCACGCGGGACCGTTCTCCTCGGTCATGATGGGGGCAATGACGTTCACCAGCTGAGCCAGGCAGGCCATCCGCACCCGGTCGGAGTGCTTGAGCAGGGTGATCAGCAGCAGGCCCACCATCAGGGCGTCCTCAAAGTCATAGTGATCCTCCAGCAGGTGGGGCGCCACGCTCCAGGGACGGTTTTTCATGGTATCGTCGTCCGCCTTGTTGGAATGGAACCACACGTTCCACTCGTCAAAGCTGAGCATCATGTCCTTCTTGGACCGCTTTTTGGCCTTGATAAAATCACAGGTGGAGGTGATGGTGTGGATAAAGTGGTCCATATCGTCGGCAGAGGCCAGGTAGTTATCCGTATCGTTCAAATGGTTGCCATAGTAGCTGTGCAGAGAGATGTAATCCACATGATCGTAGGTCTCCTCCAGCACAGTGGCCTCCCACTGGGGATAGGTGGGCATTCCCGTATTGGAGCTGCCGCAGACCACCAGTTCCACCTGGGGATCAATCTGCCGCATAGCCTTGGCGGTCTCATCCGCCAAACGGCCGTACTCCTGAGCGGTCTTGTGACCGGTCTGCCAGGGGCCGTCCATCTCGTTGCCCAAGCACCACACTTTGATGTTGTGGGGTTCCTTCACACCGTGGGAGATCCGCAGATCGCTGTACTTGGTGCCCGAGGGGTGGTTGCAGTACTCCAGCAGATTGCAGGCGGCTTCAATGCCCCGGGTGCCCAGGTTCACAGCCATCATCACCTCAGAGTCCGCTTTTTTCGCCCAGGAGGAGAACTCGTTGACGCCCACCAGATTGGGCTCCGTGCTGCGCCAAGCCAGCTCCAGGCGGCGGGGACGCTCTGCCACAGGCCCCACGCTGTCCTCCCAATAGAAGTTGGACACAAAGTTGCCGCCGGGATAGCGGATGATGGGCACGCCGATCTCCCGCACCAGATCCAGCACATCCCTGCGGAAGCCCTCCTCATCGGCGGTGGGATGGCCGGGCTGATAGACGCCCCCGTAAACCGCGCGGCCCAGATGCTCGATAAAGGAGCCGTAGACGCGCTTGTCCACACGGCTGATCTGGAATTCCTTATCCAGGGTGATGCGGGCAAATTTCTTTTCCATAGTATGCTGCCTTCTTTCCCAAAAGTAAAATTGTCCGTACAAGTTTAAGACATTTTTATCATAGGAGAAAACCACCGGAATGTCAATGGATTTCCCCCAGGATTTTTGCGTTTTTTAGGGAGATTCCATAGGCAGTCCCCGGTTTGCTGTGCTACAATAAATCAGAGCACGAGTCTCCGGTCAGATGAAGTCCGGTCCCATTTTTGAAAAGGGACGTCCTGGTTTTCCGGCGGCTCATGGGCTATGATGCAACTTGATGACAACTGACAGCAAAGGAGTGTCTCAGATGGAATTTACCGAACTCACCCGCGCCGCCCTGGAGGTTTTAAACCCCAGGTGCATCTCCCCCAACATCGAAGCCGGCGGCGTAGCAGCCGCCCTGGTCACCGACAAAGGGAATGTCTACCGAGGGGTGTGCATCGACACCGCCTGCAGCATGGGCTTTTGCGCAGAGCATACCGCCGTTGCCGCCATGCTCACTGCCGGGGAGGACTGGGTGGAAAAAATCGTCGCCGTGGGCAGCGATAAAAAGGTGATGGCCCCCTGCGGCCGCTGCCGGGAGCTGCTGGCTCAGCTGGGAAATCCGGACACTCTGGTGCTGGTGGCTGAGGACACCGCCATCAAAGTCAAGGACCTGCTGCCCTACTACTGGCAGGATTGGGAACACGCCGGGCGCAAGGCCCCTGCGGAAACGGAGGAATCACATTGAAACTGACTCATCTTCGCACAAACCATATCACAGAGCCCTTGGGGCTTTCCATGAAGAAACCTGTATTTTCCTGGGTTGCGGAGGACACTGCCGACAAACGCCAGGAGAGCGCAAGAATCCTGGTGACCAGCCAGGGACGCACCGTCTATGACAGCGGACGCCGTCAGGACCTGTCCTCCCTGGGATTTGAAGCGCCGGTGGAGCTGGCTCCCCGCACCCGCTATGAATGGCAGGTCACCGTGTGGGGCGACGGAGGGGATTGGGCCACCGCCGGCTCCTGGTTTGAAACCGCCAAGCAGGAGGAACCCTGGTCCGCCCAGTGGATCGCCGCAGCTTTTGACGATCCGGAAGCCCAGCCCTTGCTGGCAAAAAGCTTCTCCCTTCCAAAAGCAGTGAGGAGCGCCCGGGCCTACGTCTGCGGCGTGGGCATCTATGAGCTGGAAATCAACGGCCAAAAGGCTGGGGACGAGTTCCTGCTGCCGGGCTATCACTGCTACGACTTCCACCTGGAATACCAGACCTTTGACGTCACCGGCCTGCTGCAGGCTGGGGAAAACACCGTGGGCCTGGCCCTGGGACCCGGCTGGTACAAGGGGGATATCATCTTCGACCGGTACCACAATCTGTACGGCGACACCATGCAGGCCATCTGCGAGGTGCATATCACCCTGGAGGACGGCAGCCAGCAGGTGATCCCCACGGACCTGACCTGGAAGAGCTATCCCTCTCCGGTCACCTTCAGCAACATCTACGACGGCGAGCATTACGACGCCCGGAGGGAGATCTCCGGTTGGAGCGCCCCCGGCTGCACGGCCCCTGCGCAGGGCGTCAAAGCCGGTACCGAGGACACCGGCAAGCTCATTGCCCGCCTTGGGCCAAAGGTGATGAAAAAAGCCAGCTTCACCCCCACGGTGCTCACCACCAAGCGGGGCGAAACTGTGCTGGACTTTGGCCAAAACATGACCGGCTGGGTTGAATTCGACGTGAGGGAACCCGCTGGCAAAGAGATCGTGCTCACCTACGGCGAAGAGCTTCAGGACGGCTGCTTCTATCGGGACAATCTGCGCTCGGCCAAGGCGGAGTACCGCTATCTTTCCAACGGGAGCCCTGCCCATGTGCGGCCCCGCTTCACCTTCTACGGGTTCCGCTACGCAAAGGTGGAGGGTGTGTCCCAAGTGAAGGCCGAGAACTTCACCGGGGTACATATCCGCTCGGACATCGACCCCATCGGCTCCATCGAAACCGCCGATCAGCGGGTCAACCAGCTGTTCCACAATGCCATGTGGGGCCAGTTCGACAACTTCCTGGACATCCCCACCGACTGCCCCCAGCGGGACGAACGTCTGGGATGGACCGGGGATGCTGCCATCATCTCTGCCACAGCCTGCAAGAACCTGTATATGCCCGCCTTCTTCCACCACTTCATCCACAATGTGGGCGAGGAAGAGCAGTATTTCGGCGGCTCCGTGCCCTTCTTCGTGCCTGCCCCCAAAGCGCCCGATCAAAAGGACGCCTTCTGGCTCAGCGGGAACGGTGACGGCTGCGCCATCTGGAGCGACGTGGCCACCATGATGCCCTGGGCTGTTTACGAAAACTACGGCAACTTGGCTCTGCTGCGGGAGGAATACCCCGTGATGAAGGCCTGGGTGGAGCGCATCCGCAAGGACGACCGGGCGGACGGCGGACGCGGTCTGTGGCTGCGGGGCAGGCAGCTGGGCGACTGGCTGGCTCTGGACCGGGAGGACGGGGACACGCAGAACACCTTTGGCGCCACCAGCCTGCCCTATACCGCCACAGCCTTCTACTATTACTCCACCAGCCTCACTGCCAAGGCCGCTAAAGCGCTGGGCTACGCAGAGGATCAGCGGGAGTATGAGGCTCTGTGCCAAAAGATCAAAGGAGCGTTTTTGGAGGAATACTTCCATGAGGACGGCACCTTCCGAATCCCCACCACCCAAACTGCCTGCGTACTCAGCCTGTTCTTTGGCCTATACCCCCAGGGAAAGGCCGGCGTGGTGCTTTCTGCCCTAAAAGAGCGGATTCAAGCCCGGGGCGGCCATCTGGACACCGGCTTCTGCGGCACGCCCTTCCTGTGCCGCGCCCTGTCGGACAATGGTGCGGGAGACGTGGCCTACAGCCTGTTCCTCAACGACGACTACCCCAGCTGGCTGTACGAGGTGAGCATGGGCGCCACCACCGTGTGGGAACGCTGGAATTCCATCCTGCCCGACGGCTCCATCAGCGGCACCGGCATGAACAGCCTCAACCACTATGCCTACGGCTCCATCGTGGATTGGATGTATCGCAATCTCTGCGGCCTAAACCCCGTGGAAGAAGCCCCCGGCTACAAAAAGGCTTTGATTCGCCCCATGCCGGATCTCCGTCTGCCCTGGGCCAAGCTGAAGCTGGACACTGCCTCCGGAGAGTACCGGGTGGAATGGCGCTATGTGGACGGCGAGCTCCACGGCAGCGTCACTGTTCCTTTTGACTGCCAGGCAGTCTTGCTCCTTCCCAACGGCAGCCAAACCAGCCTGTCCCCAGGGACCTTCGTCTTTTGAACGCTTTTCCCAAGAAAAAATCCTTCTCCCGATTGGGTGCGAAGAGAGCCGGCGGCAAGCCGGCTCTCTTGCTGTTTCCATCCGTTTTTCCCCTTCGACCCTTCTCGGCAAAAAGCTCCACAATCCGGGAGCGTCGATGTTATGTAAACAAATTTATGTTCATTTCCTTTTCCTGAGAGCTTATCCATTCCCGCAGACTCTAAGAATATCCGGTTTTCTGCACAACCAAATTATGAAAACTTTGTTAATAATCATACCTTGACTTGTAAGAAACTTGTAAAGAATTTTGTGGTTTCTTTGTAAGGTATTGCTCTTAGACTTTGTACCATGAATCCGGCGGGTACTTACCGCTGGATCGCGTGATGGCAACCAACTTGCCGTTGCAAATCTCATTTTAAAGGGGAAACTCATGATGAAAAAAATTATTGTTGCAATGATGGCTTTGGTTATGGTGGCTAGCATGGCTGCTTGCTCCGGCGACACCTCTTCCAGCTCCGGCAATACCGGTTCCACCTCCAGCAGCACCTCCTCCACCGTATCCGAGGACAGCTCTGCTGCCGGGAACGAGGATTCCAGCGCCGCCGCTGACAGCTCTGCTGCCGCTGAATAAAGCGATCCAACAAACATAAAAAGCTGGCGCTTCCCTCCTCAGCAAGAAGGAAACACGAACGAAGCCAGCTTGCAAGCATGACCATACAAAGGCCCGCCGCAGAATCCTTTTTTCTGCAGCGGGCCTTTGTTGTTCACCTATCGGAGCTTCCCTTGCCCAACGCCTGCCGGGCCAAGGTGTCCGCCAAGTCGTTCCAGCGGTTGGAGGAATGCCCCTTGACCTTTACAAAGGTGAGCCGCAGGGAGCTTTGAGCCTGACGGCACAGGGCCGCATAGGCCTGGGTCCCCGGCTTATTGGCCTTCCACAGACCCATGGCCCACTTGCCCACGCCCTCGTAGTCGTGATGGATCTCCAAAGCGGGGATCCCCTGTTCCAGGCAGTAACGGATCACCATCTCAGCACCCATGATTTCTCCGGCCACATTTCGCATCTGGGCCAGGTCGGGATCGCGATGCTTCTCTGAGAAGTGCAGCTCCTCCCCGCCCCAAAACAGCACTGCACCGCTGCCGAACTCCATGGTCTCTGCGGAAAAGCTGCCGTCCACATAGGCCACCGCCGTCCCCTCCCGCTGGGGGTCCTCCGGCGCCTCGCCCTCTGCGGAGGAGGCTCCTGCCAGCGCAAGGAACTCCTCTGCCTGATGCCGGGTGGGGAAGCTCTTATAGATCACGCCCCCCACTCCGTGGACCTGCGCCTTGCACACATCCCAGCTCTCATAAATGCCGTCCCCGTTCCTGCCGTTTTTCACGGCGTAATACTTCTTTGCCATGGCCGCTCCTTTTTCATCTTCCTTGATTTTTCCTGTAAAGCCCTGTTCCTTTCACCCCTGAAAAAGCGGGGTGGACAAATAACGGTCCCCCGTATCGGGCAGCAGCACCGCGATGGTCTTTCCTGCGATTTCCGGCTGGGCCGCAAGCTGGCAGGCGGCCCACAGCGCCGCGCCGGAGGAAATCCCCATCAGGATTCCCTCCTTCCGGGCAAAGTCCCTGGCGGCGGCATAGGCCGCTTCCTCCTGGCAGGCCAGCACCTGGTCGCAAAGAGAGGTGTCAAAAATCTCCGGGATGAATCCCGCGCCAATACCCTGCAGCCCATGAGGTCCCGCCTTCCCCTGCGTCAGCACGGGAGAGCCGGAGGGTTCCACGCCGACCAGCTGGATGGAGGGCTTTTTCTCCCGGAGGAACCGGCCGGTACCGGTAAGGGTCCCCCCGGTGCCGATGCCCGCCACAAAGACATCCACCCCGCCCTCGGACTGCTCCCACAGCTCCGGGCCGGTGGTCTCATAGTGGGCCTGGGGATTCTGGGGGTTTTCAAACTGCCCGGGAATCCAGCTGCCGGGAATGGACGCTGACAGCTCGCCGGCTTTCTCAATGGCGCCGGTCATGCCCTGGGAGCCTGGGGTCAGCACGATTTCAGCGCCATAGGCCTTCAGCAGCTCCCGGCGCTCCTGGCTCATGGTTTCGGGCATGGTGAGAATCACACGGTACCCCAGGGCGCCGCCTATAGCCGCCAACCCGATGCCCGTGTTGCCGGAGGTCGGCTCAATGATCGTCGCACCGGGAGCCAGCCTTCCCGTGCGTTCCGCCTCTCGGAGCATCCACAGAGCAACCCGGTCCTTGACGCTGCCCGCGGGATTGAAATACTCCAGCTTGCAGAGCAGACGGCAGGACAGTCCCCTGGCCTCTGCAAAACGGGAAGCCTCCAGCAAAGGAGTGCCTCCCACCAGCTCTCGGATATCTTTGGCAATGGATCTCATCGCGTTCCCTCCCGGATTCATTTTTATACACTATAAAATCCCAAAGCCCGCCTGTCAAGAAAAAAAAAATGGAAACGGCCCTCCAGCCGGGGATTTCCTCCGTTGCAGCCGCGATTTTCCCATTGCAAAAACACCCCTGCTCCGCTATAATATAGAAGTATGCCACCACCCTCTGATTAAAAGGAGCTTTTGCTATGAAACATAAATCAAAACGCCCTCTTTGGATCGCTCTCGCCTGCGTACTGGCCCTGGCAGCAGTCGCCTTTTGTTTGTGGTTCTTTTGGCTGCGGGACCTGTGGGGAGCCGATATCCCCCCGGTGTATGTGGAGAGCGTGGCGCAGATCGCCGGATTGGACACGGGCGCCACTCCCAGATTTTCCGGAGTGGTGGAGCCTCAGCAGACCTATGAGGTGAAAAAGGACGAAAACAAAACCGTGGCAGAAATCTACGTGTCCGAGGGCGACCAGGTCACTGCCGGTACCCCTCTGTTCCGCTATGACACCCAAGAGATGCAGATGACTCTGGAACAGGCCAAGCTGGATTTGGAGGGCATTTCCAACCGGATCACCACCTTGGAGAATCAGAAAAAGACCTTGCTTGAGGAAAAGAAAAAAGCCAGCAAGGACGAGCAATACTCCTATACCGTGCAGATCCAATCTGTGGAGCTGCAAATCAAGACCGAGGAGTACAACGCCGATGTGAAAAAGCAGGACATCAACAAGCTGGAGCAGTCCCTGCAAAACGCCGAGGTCTACAGCGAATATGAGGGCGTGGTCAAGGAGGTCAACGAGACGCCGCAAACCGACCCCAACGGCCAGCAGCGCCCCTTTATCTCCATTCTCTCCTCCGGTGAGTTCCGGATTAAGGGCACGCTGTCCGAGCTGAATATCAGCGCCCTGTATCCGGGCCAGGAGGTGACCATCCACTCCCGCGTGGATGACACTCAGGTGTGGACCGGCGTTGTGGAATCCATCGACGCCGAGCCGGTGGATGACAACTCCAACAACATGATGAATCATTACGGCATGGAATCCGGCACCCAAAGCTCCAAGTACAATTTCTATGTGACCCTTTCCAGCCTGGAGGGGCTGATTTTGGGCCAACACGTGTACATCCAGCCGGACTTGGGCTTGGATATTCCCGAAGGTCTGTGGCTGCCCGCCTTCTACATTGTTCACGATGAGGAAGGCAGCTATGTCTGGGCGCAAACCAAAACAAACACCCTGGAACAGCGGGCCGTGATTTTGGGCGAGTACGACTCCGACTATGACCGGTATCAGATTCAAAGCGGCATCACGGAGGACGATTACATCGCCTATCCCGAAGAGACGCTTCAGGCCGGCGCCCCCACCACCCAGGATATCTCCCAGGTGGTCCCAGAGACCGGCGGCGGGGAGGGTCCCGTGGACGGCGGCTCGTTGGATGACACTATGACCGTGGACCCCGATATGGCAGTCCCCTATACCGAAGAGGGCGTCACTGAGGAAGAAGCTTCCTCCCAAACCGACAGCGAAGATGGAGAAGGAGCCGCCAGCAACAGCTTAGAGGACTCCCCCATGGAGGATTTTGCGCAATGATGCTTGAGCTGAAGAACATCTACAAAACCTACAATCAGGGAAAGCTGGATGTGCCAGTGCTCAAAGACATCTCCCTCGCCGTGGACGAGGGGGAATATGTGGCCATTATGGGACCCTCCGGTTCCGGCAAAACCACACTGATGAACATTATCGGCTGCTTGGACATCCCCTCCTCCGGAGAGTACTTTCTGGAGGGGAAGGACATCGCCCAAAGCAGCGATTCCAAGCTTTCGGAGGTGCGGCTGCACAGCATTGGCTTTGTGTTCCAAAGCTTTTACCTGTTGTCCCGGCAATCTGCCCTGGACAACGTGGCGCTGCCCCTGCTCTATGCCGGTGTGCGCCGCAAGGAGCGCCAGGAAATCGCCAGGAAGGCCCTGGAACGCGTGGGTCTGGGAGACCGCGTAAATTTCAAACCCACCCAGCTTTCCGGCGGTCAGTGCCAGCGGGTGGCCATCGCCCGCGCCATTGTGAACAGTCCCAAGGTGCTTTTGGCAGACGAACCCACCGGCGCTTTGGACACCAAATCCGGCGAGCAGATCATGGAGATCTTCCAGAAGCTCAACGATGAGGGCGTGACCATTGTCATGATTACTCACGAGCCGGACATTGCCGCCCACGCCAAACGCACCCTGCACATCCGGGACGGTCAGCTTTTGGAGACACAGCCCACGCCCAGCGCAGCGGGCCCCACGCTCCCGGCGGACATGATTCCCCCGGAGGATTTTCACATCACCGGAAAAGGCACTGCTCAAAAAGCACCTGCTGCCCCGCAGCCCCAGGACGATCCGGAGCAGCCCCAAAGTCCCAGCGTCCAACCCAAGGAGCCCCCAAAGCCAGAGAGTCCCATTGTCCCGGAAGCTCCTCCCAAGGCCGAAGCTGCCAAGGCTTCCCGGCAGACCGCCAAGGGCCCGCGGCACGCAGCCGGCCGGAACGTCCCTGCCTATCAAGCCAGAAGCTCTAAACGCAGCGGTGCTTCCGGCCCCAGGCACGGCGCTTGGACTGCCCCTGCATTGGATGCAAAGCCTGCTCCATTGGAGAAAGCGCTCGAAGCAGCTTTGCTTGAGAAAGCACCTGTCAAGGCCGCTCAAAGCAGCCCTCAGCCAGAGGGCGTCCGCCAAACCGTCAAGTCGGAAAGCCGGTTTGGCTGGGCGCAGCCCCAGCTCGCCCAATCCGAGAACAGCTCAGCTCCAACCGAGGCAGCGCCCCCATCCGATTCCGCCCAACGGGCGGTGCGCCCCGGCGGCTTCGGCTCCCCCATTTCCACAGACTTGGAAACGTTCTTCCCAAGACCGGCACGGGAGCGGGGCAGCACAAAAGAAACGCCTTTGATCCCCCGCACCGAGTATTGAGGCGCGGTCACAGTTTGGGAAAGGAACTTAACAATTCATGAGCATGAACAAGAAAGCCAAGAAAAACCTGATCATTGCCGCCGTCACCACGGTACTGGTGGCGGGCTTTGCCCTGGGGCTTTGGTTTTTTGTGCAATACCAATCCGACCAAAAAACAGTGGAGGTCCTGCCGGTGAGCAACCCCAGCATCTCCACTACCTATTGGGGGGACCAGATCTACACCTCCGGCAGAGCCGCCAATGACGCCACCCAGGAGATCTATCCCTCTAACGAACAGACCGTATCCGAAATCTACGTTCAGGAGGGCCAACAGGTCAGCATCGGGGACCCGCTGATCCAATATGACAAAACCCTGCTGGAGCTGGACGTGGAAGCCAAGGACCTCGCGGTGAAGCAAGCGGACATCGAACTGGATGACGCCGAGAAACAGCTGAAAAAGCTGCAAAACACCAAGCCCATCACCACGCCGAAGCCCACGCCCACTCCCGCGCCCACCAAAAGGCCCCTTCCCACCCCTACCCCCACTCCCACACCCACTCCGGTGCCTTCCCCCACAGTCCCCCCGGCCAGCGCCACCCTTTACAGCAGGCTGGACGCGGACTCGAAGCCCTATTCCGGCAGCGGGACCACCGAGGACCCCTACGTGTTCCTGTGTACAGAGGACTGTGTGATGACCAAGGAGTTCCTGCTGCGGCTTTTGGGGGACGGCTCGGGCGCCACGCCCTCTCCGGACGATGTGCTGGCTTCGCCCTTTGCCGCGATTTTTGAAGTGCGCGAGGGCGACTCCAACTACGGGGACCTGCTCCATTCCTTCCTGCTGGACGGCACCGCCCTCTCCGGCGGGTTCCAAATCTCCAATATCATTTCCAGCGAGGAGACCCTGGAATCCCTGGAAGAGACCTTCACCGCCACCACCAAGGCGACCCCCACCCCAACGCCCAATCCCAACAATTACAACGATATGGGCTACACCAAGGAGGAGCTGAAAAAGCTCATCCAAGAGAAACGCCAGGAGATCAAGGAATTGCAGCTGAAGGTGAAGCAGGCAAAGCTGGATCTTGAAAAATCCAAGCTCAAACTGGACGGCTCCACTGTGCGCAGCACCATCGACGGCGTCATCCGCACCCTCACGGATGAGGAGACCGCCACTCAGAACAGCCAGCCCTTCCTGGTGGTCTCCGGGCAGGGACAGTACACCATTCAGGGCACCCTCAGCGAGAGCCTACTCTCCAGCGTCCATGTGGGCGATGTGGTTTCCGCCATGAGCCATGACACCGGTATGACCTATTCCGCCACCATCCTTGAGATCTCCCAGTATCCCCTGGATGGGAACTATGGAGGATACGGCAATCCCAACGATTCCAACTATGAGTTTACCGCTGCGCTGGACAGCGCCGAGGACATCACCGATGGCATGTACATGGAAATCACCTTAAACGTCAATCAAAACAGCGATGACGCCATCTATCTCTACGCGCCCTACATCCGAGAGGACGAGGGCGGCAAGTATGTGATGAAGGCCGGTGTGGACAACCGGCTGTACAAGCAATACATGAAGCTGGGCAAATCCATCTACGGTGGAGAATACTTTGAAGTGCTCAGCGGCGTGACCTATGACGATTACATCGCGTTCCCCTATGGGAACGATGTGAAGGAAGGCGTGCGCGTTGTCTTGGAGGGAACGGAGGAGCCTCCCATTCCCGATGGGACCGAAAGCTCCCCTGATGCAGAAACAGACGCTTCCTCTGCGGACAATGCTGCAGTGGAAGAAATGGATGGCGCCACTGCCACCATACATTTTTAAGGAGGGCGGTTTGCTATGATTGAAAATATCCGTCTTTCCTTCCAAGGGATTTGGGCGCACAAAATGCGTTCCTTCCTGACGATGCTGGGCATCATCATCGGCATCGCGTCCATCATCTCCATCGTGTCCACCATCAAGGGCACCAACGAGCAGATCAAACAAAACCTCATCGGCGCGGGCAACAATGTGGTCCGCATCCAGCTCTACCAGGAGGAGTACGACTATCCGTACGATATCACCAACGAGGGCATTCCCGAGGGGGTCCCCCTGGTGGGCGAAGAGCTGTACGATGAGATCGTCAAGCTCCCCCAAGTGGAGGAGGCAACCGTGTACAACCGGCGGCAATACACCCGCGGCTCCCTGTACTTTGGCAGCCAGGCCTTGGAGGGCGCTGAAATGCTGGGCGTGGACAACTCCTATTTTTCCACCTGCAAATACGTCGTGGATAAGGGACGCACCTTTGTCCCGGCAGATTTTGAAAATTACAACCCTGTGTGCGTGCTGGACAGCAACGCGGCGGAGACCCTCTTTCAAAACGAGGACCCCATTGGCAAAACAGTGGAATATCAGGGGGTCGCGCTGATTGTGGTCGGCGTAGTGGAGGCAAACAACCGCTTCGAGCCCACCATCAACTCCCTGGAGGACTATTATATGTACATGGGGACCAACACCGCCAGGAAGATCTTCCTCCCCCACTCCATCTGGCCCTCCATGTTCTCCTATGACGAACCCCAGGAGGTGGCGGTGCGCTGCTCCACCACAGAGGCCATGAGCCCAGTGGGCACCAAGGCCGCCGACCTGCTCAACGAGGCCAATCTCAATGAAAACGTGCGCTATCGGGCAGAGGACGTGCTGCAGCAGGCGCAAGAGCTTCAGGAGCTTTCCAATGCCACGAACCAGCAGTTGATCTGGATTGCCAGCATCTCCCTGTTGGTGGGCGGCATCGGCGTCATGAACATCATGCTGGTGTCCGTCACCGAACGCACCAGGGAGATCGGCCTGAAGAAAGCCATCGGCGCTAAGAAAAGCCGCATTCTGTGGCAGTTTCTCACGGAGGCCGCCGTACTCACCAGCCTGGGCGGCATCATCGGTGTAGCCGCGGGCATCGCCATGGCCCAGCTGGTCTCCCGGCTGACGCAGGCTCCGGTAGCCATCAGCGTGCCATTCATCTTCCTGGGCGTGCTGTTCTCCATGGTGATCGGTGTGGTATTCGGCCTGCTGCCCTCCATCAAGGCATCGAACCTGAACCCCATTGACGCTCTGCGTCATGAATAAAGGGAATCCCCTCAACCCCGCAGCCGGCCTTCCGGTACTTCTCGGGTGGGGAAAGCCAAAAAGCACTCCTATGGGGTGCTTTTTTTGCAAGGAGGAAGCCTTCTATGTACATCAACGCCATTGAAAAAAGCGCGGCCCACTTTTCCGGAAAGGACGCCTACTTAAACAGCATCCCCTCCCTGGCAAGCCTATCCCTGCTGGAGCTGACCCAGCCGGTCACCTTCCTGGTGGGGGAAAACGGCAGCGGCAAATCCACCCTGCTGGAAGCCATTGCCGTAGCCTTTGGTTTCAACCCGGAGGGCGGTTCCAGAAACTACAGCTTCTCCACAGCGGACACCCATTCGGGGCTGTACCGCTATCTCACCCTGCAAAAAGGCCCCTACCGGCCCAAGGACGGCTTTTTCCTCCGAGCGGAGAGCTTTTACAACACCGCCAGCGAGATAGATCGGTTGGCCGATTCCCCAGCGGACCGCTTTTATCAAGGCTATGGCGGAAAATCCCTGCACCATCAGTCCCACGGGGAGAGCTTCCTCAGCCTGGTCCACAACCGCTTCTGGGGACAGGGCGTCTACCTGCTGGACGAGCCGGAAGCCGCCCTCTCCCCCGCCCGGCAGCTGACGCTGCTGGCAGAGATCCACCGGCTGGTAAAGGGCGGCTCTCAATTCTTGATTGCCACCCATTCGCCCCTGCTCATGGCCTACCCACGGGGGGAGCTTCTGCTGCTGGGAGAGGGCGCCATTCGCCCGATAGCTTATGAGGAAACCGAGCATTATCAGATTACCAAAAGCTTTCTGGATAATCCGGAAAGAATGCTGGCCATCTTATTGGAGGAGGAACACCATGAATTGGAGCCCTGAGGCGGAAGCCATCCTGTGGGAACGCTTTGGCGGGGACAGCCTGATCTCTTTGGCCACCTGCCGCAAGAACCTTCCCAGCGTCCGCACTGTGAACGCCACCTATCGGGAGGGAAGCTTCTACATCATCACCTATGGAACATCCCGAAAAATGGAGGACATCCGAGCCAATCCCACTGTGGCCATCTGCGGGGACTGGTTCACCTGCCACGGCACTGGGAAAAGCTTGGGATGGTTTCAGAAGGAGGAAAATCAGGAGCTGGCCGCCGCGCTGAGGAAGACCTTTTCCTCCTGGATCGACAATGGGCACAACGACTTTGACGATGAAAACACCATCATCCTTCAGGTGACGGTGACGGACGCCGTCCTAATGAGCCACGGCAGAAAATTTGAAAAATAAAAAAGAGGGGCACTCCACCCCTCTTTTTTGCTGCACTCCGTCCGTGGCACAAGTCCGATCACTGGAAAAAGAACCAGCCGATTTCCCCGGTACCTTTTGCAATCAGCGCCCGGTTTCCATAGCGCCGCAGCACGGTGATCCGCTCTCCC
This sequence comes from uncultured Acutalibacter sp., assembly GCA_963559705.1. GTDB lineage: Bacteria > Bacillota > Clostridia > Oscillospirales > Acutalibacteraceae > Acutalibacter. Next base: position 16,613 of record CAUWLU010000020.1, on the reverse strand, counting down.
TGTTCCACGTCCAATCGGGAGTCCGTGGCATCGCTGGTGAACAGGTTCCCCTCCCAGGAATAAAAAAACTCCTCTGGAATCTCCATCAGGATGCCGCTTTCCACCACGCGGCACAGAGCCAGCCCCCCACGGGATTCCAGCCGCTCCACCTGGTTGTGGGGCCAAATCACCACATTGCCCGGCTCTCCGCTTTGGCTGTTGGGTGCGGGGATCACTTCCCCTTCCCGCACCTGGCTCCAGGACCAATGCTCCCCATCGCTGTCCAAAATCACCCCATTGATCTGGCCCAAAGTCTTCACCATATTTCCGCCGTCAATGGATAGCACGTTCTGCTCCTGGTGAAAGTACGGCGCATTGTTGATCGTGCCCTCCCGGAAATTGCCAGTGGGATAATGGCCCACCACCAGCCGCTTGGAGAACCGATGCTTCGTACCTCTGGGAAACCAGGGCACGCTGACCACATACTCCACATCTTGGCGGTCCAGCTCCTCCCCCTGCAGGCCCGCGTGGGCGAAGAGATACCGCTCCGTCTCTAAAATGTGGGGCAGGCTGCGGAGGAATTGATGCTCCTGGGGATAAAGCTCCTCCAGCTTCCTGCGGAACGCCCCTGTCTCACCGGGCCCCCCGGGCAGAGGAGTGTCGGATTCCCGGGCCATTTGCCAAAAATAGGTCTGTTCCTGCCAGCGGCTCAGGTAGTCGAAGCAATGCTCGTCCGAGGTCTGTATCATGTGGAGATCGCAGTTGCCGCACAGGACGTACACCTTCTCCTGCTGCGCCAGGTCCATCACATAGCGCAGCGTCCCCAGACTGTCGGGGCCCTTCTCCAAAAAGTCCCCCACAATCACCAGGACATCCTCCTGCTGCCGGGATTCCTTCAACAGCTTTTGGAGCAATGGCAGGTTTCCATGGATGTCGCTGACAGCAAAAATCCGGGAATCCCCCACTGGCACAACTCTGGTTTTGAGCTTCATACCGGTTCCTCCTATAAAAAATTCCCACGGGAGCTTGTCCCGCGGGAACTTTTTCAATCAATAGAATACAACGGAGACTTAGATCTCAGCGAAGTACTTGATGGTGCGGACCATCTGGCTGGTGTAGCTGTTCTCGTTGTCGTACCAGGAAACAACTTGAACCTGATACAGGCCGTCGCCGATCTCGGTGACCATGGTCTGAGTGGCGTCGAACAGAGAGCCATAGGTGATGCCGATGATGTCAGAGGACACCAGCTCTTCCTCGGTGTAGCCGAAGGAATCGGAAGCAGCAGCCTTCATAGCGGCGTTGATGCCTTCCCTGGTGACGTTCTCGCCCTTGACAACAGCCACCAGGATGGTGGTGGAGCCGGTGGGCACAGGCACGCGCTGAGCGGAGCCGATCAGCTTGCCGTTGAGCTCGGGGATGACCAGGCCGATAGCCTTAGCAGCGCCGGTGCTGTTGGGAACAATGTTCACAGCGGCAGCGCGAGCGCGGCGCAGGTCGCCCTTGCGATGGGGGCCGTCCAGAACCATCTGGTCGCCGGTGAAGGCGTGAACAGTGGTCATGATGCCGCTCTGGATGGGAGCATACTTATTCAGAGTGTTCGCCATGGGAGCCAGGCAGTTGGTGGTGCAGGAAGCAGCGGAGATGATCTGATCCTCAGCGGTCAGAGTGTTCTCGTTCACGCTGTAAACGATGGTCTTCAGATCGTTGCCAGCAGGAGCGGAAATGACAACCTTCTTGGCGCCGGCATCAATGTGAGCCTGGCTCTTTGCCTTGGAGGTGTAGAAGCCGGTGCACTCCAGCACAACGTCAACGCCGATCTCGCCCCAGGGCAGATCCTTGGCGTCCTTCTCAGCATAGATCTTGATGGTCTTGCCGTCGACAGTGATGGAATCCTCACCGGCGGTGACCTTATCGGCCAGGGCGTAACGGCCCTGAGCGGAGTCGTACTTCAGCAGATGAGCCAGCATAGCGGGGCTGGTCAGGTCGTTGATGGCAACGATCTCATAGCCCTCAGCGTTGAACATCTGGCGGAAAGCCAGACGGCCGATGCGGCCAAAACCATTGATAGCAACTTTAACAGACATTGGTAAAACCTCCTGAGAATATTATGGGTTTTAAGCTTCTTCTATTCTAAATCATTTTTTGGAATATTACAAGAGTTTGACAGAAAAATAACGTCATTTTCTTCCCGCCTTAACCAAAAGGCGCTCACTCCTGGTGGAATCGCCTGGCATTTTGCCGCGCTGCGGCGGGTTCGGTTCCCCCCTTGGGGGTCCGGCGAAGGCTGAATTGCCGGAAGGACACCAGGAACACCAGCAGATACAGGGACACCACCAAAACAGCCAGCTGCACCGCCGCAGGGAGCTCTCCGGAATAGGCCCTTCCCAGCAGAAGCAGGGAAAGATTGGACAGGGAAAAGCTCAGGCTTAGCACCACTGTGAAGATGCCCGCCACAAAAGCCCGCTTGGCAGCGCCCACCTCGTCCACCCCGGCCAAAAGCTTGCACAGGTAGAACAGGCACAGCAGCATACTGACGCCGCCCAGAATCGTGAAGAAATTCTCTACAAAGGAAGGAGACCTGGCATAGAACACATATACCAAGATTAAATAGGCAATGGCCCAAAGCACTCCCACAAGATAGAGCAAGGGCGCCTTCTCCAAATGGTTCTTCCCGGTGAAAAAGCCCAGGGCCACATAGATCTGCACCGCTCCAAAAAGCGGGCAGCACACTAAAAACAGCAAATGGAGGATCCACTCCTCCCCGCCGGGCACCATCGTTTTCAGCTCGGTCCACTGCATCACCGCAGAGATCATCAGCACCACGCCGGAAAGCAAGGCCGCCGCGCCGGTGAGGACATTCTTTCTGGGAACATAGGGGCCAAAATACCGGCGGGCGCGAAAGCACATCCACGCAGCCAGCACACCCAGCAGCAGCGGCACGCCCAAAGAAACCCAGGCCATCACGCCGCCGTCGGTGTAAAAAGAGGTCTCATAATCAAAATAGTAGAGCATCAGCACCACCCGCAGCAGCACGCCTGCGGCAAACCCCACACAGGTGACTTTTAAGGCATTGCCCACATTGACAAATTTTTTCAGCATAATCAGGGTCCTTATCCAAAGTTGTATTTCCCAAAAAGCAGGAGAGGCCCCCGCATCTGCGGGAGCCCCTGCATTATAGCATACTTTACGGGATTTTCCAATAGAGATTGTATGGATCACCGCTGATCCAGGGGGACATACTTCTGCTCCACCGGCAGCGCCCGGTATGCAGGACGCATGATCCGCCCGCCAGTGGTCAGCTCCTCGATGCGGTGGGCGCACCACCCGGCAATGCGGCTGACGGCAAACATCGGGGTGAACAAATCCTCCGGGATGCCCAGCATCTCGTACACCAGGCCGGAATAGAAATCCACATTGGCAGAGATCACCTTGTCCTTGCCGGTCACCTTTTTAAAGGCCGCCGGGGACAGGCGCTCCACCATCTCATAGAGGGCCAGCTTTTTGCCGAAGCCCTTCTCCTGGGCCAGCTTCTGGGCCTTGGATTTCAAAATCACCGCCCGAGGGTCGGACAGCGTGTAAATGGCGTGCCCCACGCCGTAGATCAACCCGCTGCCGTCGGCGGCCTCCCCTTTGAGGATCTTCTCCAGATAGGCCTCCACCTCGCCCTCATCCTCCCAGTCCTCCACGTGAGCCATGAGGTCGTCCATCATCATGCGGACCTGGTGGTTGGCGCCACCGTGCTTGAAGCCCTTCAAGGACCCCACCGCCGCGCCAATGGCAGAATAGATATCCGTGCCCGCGCTGGTGAGCACTCGGGTGGTAAAGGTGGAGTTGTTGCCGCCCCCATGCTCCGCGTGGAGCACCATCAGCAAATCCAGCAGCCTGGCCTCGTCCCGGGTGAACTGCCGGTCCGGCCGCAGGGCGTTGAGGATGGCCTCCGCAGTGGAGTGGCTGGGGTCATAGGGATGGAAGAACATACTCTGCTTGTCAAAATGCCGCCGCTTCACCTGATAGGCATAGGACATGATGGAGGGCATCCGGGCAATGAGGGACAAACTCTGCCGCATATTGTTCTCCAAGGACTGGTCGTCGGGGCTGTCGTCATAGGAATACAGTGCCAGCACAGAACGGGCCAGCTTGTTCATGATGTTCTTGGAAGGAGCCTTGATAATCATATCCTCGGGGAAGTACTCCGGCAGCTCCCGATTCTCATAAAGCAGCCTGCACGTGCGGTCGTACTGCCTGCGGGTGGGGAGCTGTCCAAAAATCAGCAGCCAAACCACCTCCTCAAAGCCAAAGCGGTCCTCCTGCTCGCAGCCCCGCACAATATCCTCGATATCAATGCCCCGATAGGTCAAGCGGCCCTTATCCGGAATCTTATCGCCATCGGCAATGAGATAGCCGTGGACATTGCACACATGGGTCAGCCCGGCCATAACGCCGGTACCATCGGAATTGCGCAAGCCCCGCTTTACCCGATTGCTTTCATATTCCTCCTTGGTGATGGTGTTGTTTCTCTTATATTCGTCGCACAGTTCCTGGATGGTGGTGCTGCCAGGATGCTCGTTATTCAGCCGCTGCATAAAGTGGTCCCTCCCTTTCCAGAAAAAACGATAGTGTGATAGATTGTACTCCTCGAAAACAGGAAAGTCAACGCTTTTTTGCAAGATTCTATTTGTAAAATTTTATTTTTTTGCTATTTCTCCTTATTTTATCAAGAATTATGAATTTTTCATTAAAAGATTATGCAAAAAGAAGGTGTTCCCATGTTCTCCTCCCCTTGGAAGAAGCTCCGTCCCCTGCTCTGGCTTTTTCTCCTGCTCTATGCCGCATTCACCTTGATCCCTGCGGGGGTCTTTGCTCTCGGCCGTCTGCAAAATCCCAGCGGCCCAGGTCCTGCAGAGCGCACCCCCAGCCCATCCCCCTCCCTTTCTCCTTCCCCCTCCGCTGCACCGGGGCAAGCTCTCCCCGGCTTTTTAGACGCCCGGGACCTCCCTTCCCCCAGCCTGGAAGGGGATGTGTTCACTCTGTACGACAGCGCCGCTGGAGAGGCCTTCCAGGTCAGCGCAGAGGAGTTCCTGCCTGCGGCCCTGGCCTGTGAAATGGACCTCTCCGCCCCGGACGAAGCTTTAAAAGCCCAGGCCGTTGCGCTGTACACCTTCTACTGCAACCAGCGGAATCAAAACGGCGGCGATGGGGCGGATTTTGCCTGCGACACCGGCAATTGGCTGGTATACGTTCCCAAAGCTGCCATGGAGGAACGCTGGGGAGAACACTTCCCAGCCTACTACGAGAAGCTGCAAAGCATCACCGCAGAGGTCCGCGGCCAGCTGCTCACCTGGGAGGGAGAGCCCATTCAAGCCTGCTTTTTCTCCATTTCCGGCGGGAACACAGCCTCCGCTCTGGAGGTGTGGGGCCAGGACCTGGCCTATCTGCCCTCGGTGGCAAGTCCCGGCGACTGCCTGACCGACGGCTATCTGTCCACGGTCTCCTTCACCGCCCAGCAATTTCAGGAGGCTGCCAGAGCTGCTTGGGGGGACGAGCTGGATTTCACCGGCCCTGCGGAAACATGGCTGGAGGAGCAAAAGGTCTCCCCCTCCGGCTATGTGACCTCCGCCGCCGTGGGTAGAAGGACCGTCACCGGGGAGGAGCTGCGGGAAGCCTTTGGCCTGCGAAGCGCCTGCTTCTCCCTGAGCTGCCAGGAGGATGCCTTCACCTTTACCGTCCGAGGCTGGGGACACGGTGTGGGGATGAGCCAGGCCGGGGCCATCCATCTTGCCAACGAAGGCGCCAGCTATCCGGAAATCCTGGCACACTATTATCCCGGCGCAGCCCTGGAAGCTAACTAAAAAGAAGGGGACGGCATCAGCCGTCCTCTTTTTTCCCAGGATTGGAGAGATGCACGTCCAACTGCGGATAGGGAATCAGAATCCCCTCCCGATCGAACAGCTCCTTCACAGACTCCTGCATCTTATAATAAAGGGACCAATACTCCTCTTCCTTACACCACACCTTGCACACCAAGGTGACGGAGCTGTCCTTAAGCTCTCCCACAGCGATCAATGGCGCCGGATCGGAAAAAATCCGCGGGTCCCCTTCCACCAGGGACTGCAGCAGCTCTTTCGCCTTTTTCAGATCCGCTTGGTACGACACCCCATAGGCCAGATCCAGCCGGCGGGTGCCGCTTCTGGTAAAGTTCACCACCACGCCGCTGGTAATCATGGAATTGGGGATCACCACCTCTTTATTGTCAAAGGTGGCCAGGGTGGTAGAGAGAATCTCAATCTTCTTCACCTTGCCCTCATAGGAGCCAAAGGAGAGATAATCCCCCATATTAAAGGGCTTGGTGAAGATGATCTGGATTCCGCTGACCAAATTGGACAGGCTGCCCTGCAGGGCAAAGCTGGCGGTCAATCCTGCCGCACCCAAGGCCGCCACCAACGAGGTGATATTCACCCCCAGCTGAGCAATGGCGCTCACCGCCGCCACCACCAGCACGATGGCCTTCACCAAGGAACCCACAAAGCTGGCTGCCAAGGCGTCCACCTTTCCCTTGGAGATGGCGCGCTTGGTCAATCTGGCAGCCACACGAGCAAGCAGCCACCCGCCAAAGAAAATCAGCGCAGCCATAAGGAGATCTCCGGCAAACATCGCCAAACCGTCCAGAAAGCCCCTCCACATCGTCTGCCAATCCATGGTTTTTCTCACCCTTCCCGCAATTCCTTTGCCCAGCTTCCTCCCTGTTCCGGGAGCTTCTGTATCTTGTAGTCTACCACAAAATCCCCCGCAATGGAAGAATTCCCGACAGGATTTCATCACCCTTTCAGAAATCCCTGTCCCAAACGGGAAAACTGTGCTATAATATTTCCTATATTCTCTGCATCCTGCAGAAATATGGGAGCGTGAACATGGAACACAACATCACAACCAGTGCCATGAGCTTGAGCCTCTTGGCAAGAAACGTATATTGCGTCTGCTTTACCGACCGGGACAGCCAGGACACCCTCCGGGGTGAGCTGGCAAGGGCCAGGGAACGGTTCTTCTCCGGAAACCGGAAGGCCGTTCGGGTGGGCAGCCGGGAGATGATCCGGGGCTTCGAAGGGAAGCTCCAAGGCAAGCTTTCCCGCCGGAGCTTTTTCTGGCGCAAATCCGCCGCCCACGTGGCGGGCAGGGACCGCCTCGTGCTGGAGGAGGCCTTCGACCAGCTAGGCGGCTATGTGGTGGTGACCCGGGATTTCCGCGGGGTCATCGCCAGCAGGATTTTCTATGACAAAACCCTGCTCTGGCTGAAATCAGAATACTATGAGCCTTGGGACAGCCGCAGCGCCCGGGTGATCTTCAAGCCGGTGGACACCGACGACAAGATCGAACGCTTTGACTGGGACAGCGCAAAAATGCGTTACCGTTCCACGATGCTCTATCCCGTCCCCTATCAGGAGGGCACTGCGGAGCAGAACCTTTTGAACGCGCGGTTTGGGGAGCCAAAGCTGTTGGTTTCCACCAAGGAGGGCGTCTTTAGCTACTGCCCGGAAAAGGAGGCTCAGGCCCGCAAGGCCGCTGCCGAGGAGCTGAAGGGCGGCACCCTGGTGATCCTTCCTGCCTGGGAGGTAAAGGACGGCGCTCTCACCGTGGAGGACGACCCCGATGAGGCGGATATCACCTTCCCCAGCTTGGAGGAATACGCCCTCATCCAGTCCCGTCCGGCAGAGCAGCTTCCCCAAGAGGCTCAGCCCCCGGAGGAGGAGCCCGCCGAAGCTGCCGCTCCCCCACAGGTGGAGGAAGCCCCGAAGGAAGAGGACAGCCAACCCCAAGCCCAGGAGGAGAAAACCGCCAGTCCCGCCGCGCCGGAACAGGTCGAAAAATCCCCGGAGGAAGGGGACGGCCAGCCCCAAGTCCAGGAGGAAAAAACCGCCAGTCCCGCCGCGTCGGAACAGGCAGAAAAAGCTCAGGAGGAAAAGGCTGTCAGCCCCGCCGCGCCGGAACAGGTCGAAAAATCCCCGGAGAAAGAGACCAATCAGCCCCAAGCCCAGGAGGAAAAAACCGCCAGCCCCGCCGCGCCGGAACAGGCAGAAAAAGCCCCGGAGGAAGGGAACAGCCAGCCCCAAGCCCAGGAGGAGAAAACCGCCAGTCCCGCCGCGTCGGAACAGGAAGCAAAAGCACCGGAGGAAACGGAATCCATCCCGGTTCCCTCCGTGGATAAAATTCTTCAAGCTGCCCGGGAGCTGGCGGCAAAGGAGCTGGATTCCTCCGTTCCTCTCCACGACCCGGAGGACCCGGTGAGCCGGGCCATCCTCTATGCTGCGCGGGAAGCTGCCAAAGCTTGGCAAAAGCAGGCGCTCCAGCCCCAGCCGGAGCCTGTTCCCCCAACAGAGGAAGCTCTTGCCAAGGAGGAGCCGCAAACCGCTGCTCCGGTCAAGGAGCCTGCTCCAGAGAAGGACGCCGTCAGCACACCCGCCCTCCAGCAGGCCGCAGATCTGCCGCCGGTTCATGGCCGCACACAGCAGCCCGGCGGCTTCACGGTCTATGAGGGCCAATTCCGAGAGGGGCAGCGGGACGGCTTTGGCGTGGCCTTTTATAAGGACGGCACCCCCAGCTACACCGGCTCCTGGAAAGAGGGCAAGCGGGACGGCCTGGGCGTGTCCTTCCGGGACAGCGATCACGCTGTGCATATCTCCCGATGGAAGAACGGCGCCCCCGAGGACTTTGTCTCCCTTTTTGACAAGGAGGGCAATCTGCGCTATGGCGGGCGCATCGAGAAGGGCAAGAAACAGGGCCCCGGCGTATCCTACAACACTGCCGACGGCACTGTCTTTGTGGGAAAATGGGTGGACGGACGCCCCACGGGAGTGGGTTCTGCCTTTGACCGGGAGGGCAACCTGGTTTACTACGGAGAGTGGAAAAACGGACAGCGCAGCGGTCACGGCACCCAGTTCGACAGCACCGGCGGCATCGTCTTTGACGGCGAATGGAAGGACGGCAAATATTACAACGGAATCCTCTATCAGAAAATGGAGGAGCTCCCAGAGGAGGATCAGCAGTGAAAGCTTTGGAGCTGGTCAACATGGAATACGGCGAATGTGTGGTGATGCTGGGCAAGGCCAGGGACCTTTTGATGGTGGACTGCGGCAGCGTCAGTCAAAAGCTGCGAGAGGGCGACGTCCCCATGGATTCCTGGCTGGAGCAGCTGGCCTCCCGGTACGACGGCGCCATGGACAGGGCCTTTCTTCTGACCCACTACCACAGGGACCACCTGTCGGGCTTTCAAAAGCTCCTGGACCTGCGGGAGGGCTATTTCAGCCGGGTCTATCTGCCCCGCTCCCCGCTGGACAGCAAAGGGCGGCCCATCCTGCTGGAGTACGCCCTGTTCGCCTATCTCTTTGCCCCGCCCCAAAGCGACGCCTTCCAGGTAAACACCTGGTGCGTCAAGGCCTTCCGCTCCCTGGGAGATAAGCTGGGCCAAGACCGGATCTTCACCCTAGCTGCCGGGGACCGCTTTCACTTTGACGGCGTGGAGTACGAAGTCCTTTGGCCACCTGCAGAAAACTACTTCTTCGACCCCCAGCTGGGCGAGACCCTGGAAAGTCTGAACATCCTGTTCGCCTCTCCCTTCCAAAGCGAGTATGTGCAGCGCTTTCTTAAGCTGAAGGATGACTTTCTCGCGCTGTACGTCAAGTGTGCAGAGGCGTTTTCCGTCTCCGGCCGGGCGCTGCCGGAAAAGCGCAGAGCGTATTTGGAGCATCTCAATAAGGTTTTGGAGGAGCTGGAGGAACTGCGGGAGGAGCTGGGCCGTACCCCCGAAGCCCACGACGTGCGGGAGGCGCTGCTGTCCCCCCTGAACTCCGGCGCCTACACCGGGGACGTCAACGGTTCCTCGGTGGTGTTCCAGAATGTACGCAGCTCCGGCCCCAGCGAGCAGGATCTGCTCATGACCGGCGACGCCACCCCCGAAACCCTGACAGAGATCATGGATAAGCTGCACGATGGGTACTATGTTTTAAAAGCTCCCCATCACGGCACTGCCAGCGGGTACAGCACCCTCTTTGCCGACATGAGCGCCGCCCACATCCTCATCAGCAACGGCGAATACCACGCCGGGGGCGCCATCGCCCAGCAGTACATCGACCGGGAGGACTCCGTGCGGCACTGCACCAGCTCCGGCGCCTGCAAATGGTTCCAGGCTTCCCAGGGCTGCTGCAACCGGCTGAACTACTGCTACGATCAGCAGGAGGGGCCAGGACTGGTGATCAAATGCTCCGCTTCCCGCAGGCTCCCCCAGAAGTTCCCCGGCTGCGCCATCCGAGTGGTGGGCCCCAAGGGCGCGCGGGGGTGTCTGTGCGACATCTGAAACGATCAAGGAAAACCAACAGACAGGCGTACACCTGTCTGTTTTCTTTTGCCCGGCCCCATGGTATACTGTAAGTAAAGAAAGCAGCCCCATGCGGAAACGGCCGGGCATTTCTGCCCGGCCGCCGGCTGTGCGGCAAGCTGCCCCTTACCGGAGCATCTTCTCCACATCGCCGATGAGATTGCCCATGGTGTGCATGGCCTTGCCCGCGCTCTTGCGCATGTGACTTGCCTTGCGGTGGCCGTTCATCATTTTGCTGCTGACAGCCGCCACGGTCACTCCGGCCAGCACCCCCATGCCGATGCCTTTTGCCACATTCATCGTCTTGTTCACCATCTGCTCAAACCTCCAAACCGAGAGAATCCATTTGACAAGCCGTAAGATTGCCGTCATGTTCAGCATGCCCGCCGTCCCCCTTGTTTATGCTTAGAAAAATTGACCAAAGAAAGGAAGCTGTGTCACCCTTGCCAAGCCTCAACGTTGTTTTAGTAGAACCGGAAATCCCCCAGAACACCGGCAATATCGCCCGCACCTGCGCTGTCACCGGCGCCGCGCTTCACCTGGTGGGGCCCATGGGATTTCGGCTGGACGATAAAAAGCTGCGTCACGCCGGGCTGGACTATTGGCCCTATCTCACCCTTTCCACATACGATAGCCTGCCCGAATTTTTGCAGAAAAACCACGGGCCGTTCTACTTTTTCTCCACCAAGGCCCAGCACCGCCACACGGACGTCTCTTATCCGGACGGAAGCTATCTGGTGTTTGGCAAGGAATCTGCCGGGCTGCCGGAAGCACTGCTGTTTGACCATCCGGACTCCTGCGTACGCATCCCCATGCTGGACAGCTTCCGCAGCCTAAATTTGGCGAATTCCGTGGCCATCGGGGTGTTTGAAGCCCTGCGGCAGTGGGATTTTCCAGAGCTTTCCTGCTCGGGCCAGCTGCGGGACTTCGACTGGGCCGCTGCCAAGGCCGCCCATCCCGGCTCAGAGTTTCTCTAAAAATATTCACAAATCATTGAAATCGACTTCACACTGCCCGGTTATACTAGGGACTGGGTTTAGAAACGTCACTACAGGAAGGGGTTCTCCATGTCACAACATTTTATAGAGTTTCATGACGTGTGCAAATATTATACCATGGGTGAAAACCGCATCGCCGCCGCGGACCACATTGAATTTTTTGTGGACGAGGGGGAATTCTGCATCATCGTGGGGCCGTCCGGCGCAGGCAAAACCACCGTGCTGAATATGCTGGGCGGCATGGACACCTGCGACGAGGGAGAGATCATCCTGGACGGAAAAAAGATCAGCCGATACAACCAAAAGCAGCTGACCACCTACCGCCGCTATGACGTGGGGTTTGTGTTTCAGTTCTACAATTTGGTGCAGAACCTGACCGCCCTGGAAAACGTGGAGCTGGCCAGCGAGATCTGCAAGAACCCCCTGGACGCCACGGACACCCTGGTGGGGGTGGGCCTGGGGGACCGGCTGCGGAACTTCCCGGCCCAGCTTTCCGGCGGCGAGCAGCAGCGGGTGGCCATCGCCCGGGCGCTGGCGAAAAACCCCAAGATCCTGCTGTGCGACGAGCCCACCGGCGCCTTGGATTACAACACGGGCAAGGCCGTGCTGGGGCTTTTGCAGGAGACCTGCCGCAAAACCGGCCGTACGGTCATCGTCATCACCCACAACAGCGCCTTGACCGCCATGGCGGACCGGGTCATCCACATCAAAAGCGGCAAGGCCATCTCCAATGAAGTCAACTCCCACCCCACCCCGGTGGAAGAGATCGAGTGGTGATTGCTGTGAACAAAACCTATGGAAAATCGATTTTTCGGACGATTCGAAGCTCCCTGTCCCGGTTTTTGGCCATTCTGGCCATCGTCGCCCTGGGAGTGGGCTTTTTTGCGGGCCTGTTGTCCTCCCCGGTGGATATGCGCATCTCTGCGGACAACTACTATGACACCTCCCGGATGTACGATGCAAAAATCATTTCCACGCTGGGTCTTACCAGTGAGGACGTGGAGGCCGTTTCCGCTGTGGACGGCGTGGAGACCGTCATGCCCGTCTACGATACAGACTTGGTGCTGGTCGCCGACGATGAGGAGGGCACCCATTATACCGCCCGTATGCACAGCCTGCCGGAGGACATCTCTCCCAATGCAGAAGGGTACTTAAATCAGTTGACTTTGACTGAGGGACGTATGCCGGAAAAAGCCGGGGAATGTCTGATCGTCCTGACCAAGTCCTTCACCGGCGCGGAGGATTGGATTGGCAAAACGCTCCATCAAAATCAAGATGGCGAACCGGTGGAGGGGATGGTGGACGCCTTCACCGTAGTGGGCACGGCAAAAAGCGCCGCCTACCTGTCCATGGAGAATGAAAGCACCACCGCCGGCAGCGGCTCCTTGAACCTGTTGGCCTACACCGTACCGGAAAGCTTTGACATGGACTATTACACCGGGTTCTACCTGGCCGTGGAGGACACCCGGGAATTGGATTCCTTCTCTCAGGCTTATGAAGATGTGGTAGCCGCTGTCACCGATGCTCTGGAGCCCCTGGGCGAGGAGCGCTCGCAGATTCGGTATGAGCAGCTGGTGGAGGACGCCCAAAGCCAGCTGGAGGAAGCCCGCAGCGAATACGAAACCGAAAGGGCCGACGCGGAGCAGGAGCTTGCCGACGCCAAGCAGGAGCTGGAGGACGGCGAGCAGGAGCTGGCTGACAGCGAACAGCAGCTTGCCGACGTCAAAGCGGAGATCGACAACGGCTGGGCAGAGCTGGAGCAGCAAAGAGCCAACTTCTACAGCCAGACCTCCTCGGCTCAGCAGGAGATCAACAACGGCTACGCCCAGGTGCAGAGCGGCCAGGCACAGCTGGATCAGGGCAAGGCCCAGCTGGACAGCGCGCAGGCACAGCTGGACACCGGATATCAAGAGCTTGCCGCCAGCGAGACCGCCCTCAACGAGACAAAAGCACAGCTGGACACCGCCAAAGCGCAGGTGGACGCTTTGCTGCAGGGCAAGGAGGACCTATTCCGCACAGCGGCTTCCCTGGGGATGGAGGTCCCTGACGACTCGGACGCCACGGCCCTGGCCCTCATCGCCCAGCTGGAACAGGCTGCCCCGGACATGGCAGCTCAGCTCGCCGGCCTAAAGGACGGGTTGACTGCACTGGCCGCCCAGGGCACGGACTCTGCCGGAGCACTGGCTGCCTGGGAGGCAGGAAACGCCCAGTACCAACAGGGACTGGCTCAATACCAAGCCGCCAAGGAGGAGCTGGACCTCAATCAGCAGGAGGTGGACGTCCAGCGGAAAGCTCTGGAAGAGCAGCAGGTTGTTTTAAACAACTCTAAGGCGCAATTGGACGCCAGCTCTGCCCAGCTTCAGCAGGGCATCCAGACTGCTCAGGCGGAATTTGCCAGCGCGGAAGCCCAGCTCAACGACGCCCAGGCACAATACGATGACGGCCTTGTCCAATTGGAGGAGGGCCGCCAAGAAGTGGAGGACGGCTGGACGGAATACAACGAGGGCTATGACGAGGCCCAGCGTCAGTTTGCCGATGCGGAGGAAAAAATCGCCGATGCGGAAAGTGAGATCCGCTCCATTGAAAGCGGCGAATGGTATGTTTCCAGCCGCGACGGAAACACCAGCTTTTCCAGCTATGACTCCAACGCCGATAAAATCGCGGCGATCGCCACTGTGTTCCCCCTGTTCTTCTTCCTGGTGGCGGCCCTGGTCGCCTTGACCACCATGACCCGCATGGTGGAGGAGGAGCGCCAGCAGGTGGGCACCTTGAAGGCCCTGGGCTACTCCATGCCCAAGATTGCTGTAAAATACGTCCTTTATGCCGCCCTGGCCAGCATCCTCGGCAGTGTGGTCGGCTTGGCGGCGGGAACGCGGCTCTTCCCCTATATCATCATCAACGCCTACAACATCATGTACGACGTTCCCCGCATCCTCACCCCCTTCCACATCCCCTATGCCCTGCTGGCGTCCCTCTCCATGATCCTTTGCACGCTGGCTGTGACGCTCTGGGCATGCTGGTCCGAGGTGCGGGAGGTCCCTGCCGCTTTGATGCTGCCCAAGGCCCCCAAGCCCGGCAAGCGCATCCTGCTGGAGAACATCACTCCCATCTGGCGGCGGCTGAAATTCACCCACAAGGTCACGGCCCGCAATCTGTTCCGCTATAAAAAGCGGTTCTTCATGACCGTGGTGGGCATTGCCGGCTGCACGGCCTTGCTGGTGACAGGCTTCGGCGTGCGGGATTCTATTTCGGACATTGTGACGCTGCAATACGACGAATTGAACCAGTATCAGCTGACCCTGGGCCTAATGGATGCCAGCGCCTTACAGGGGCGGGACCTGAAAGCCATCCTAGAGGACAAATCCCGCATCCAGGACTCCCTGCCCGCCATGCAGGCTCAGGCAGAGGTGGTCCCCGACAGCGGGAAGCCCGCCGACAGCGTTGTGATGTTCGTGCCGGAAGACGCGGCTGCTATGAGCCAGTTCTTCCAGTTCCGTCACAGAACGGACAGCCAGCCGGTCGTCTTTGACCAGGACGCCGTCGTCGTCACGGAAAAGCTCTGCGAGCGCCAAGGCTGGAAGGTGGGAGACACCATCACGCTGAAAAATGAAGATGAGCAGGAAGCGCAGCTGACCATCACCGATATCTGCGAGAACTACGTCTATCATTACGTGTACCTCTCCTCCAAGACCTATGAAGCTGCTTTTGGCGAGCGGATGGAGGCCAACTCCCTGCTGTGCAAGCTTCCTGAGGACATCTCGCCGAAGGCCGAGGAACAATTGGGCACGGACCTGCTCCAATGCCGGGATGTGGTCAGCGCTCAGTTTACCAACACCCTGTCCGAAAGCTTCAACAACAGTATCCAAAGCATCAACTCCATTGTGGTGGTGCTCATTATCTCCGCAGGCGCCCTTGCCTTTGTGGTGCTGTACAACCTCACCAACATCAATATCACCGAGCGGGAAAAGGAGCTGGCAACCATCAAGGTTCTGGGCTTTTACGACAGCGAGGTATCCGCCTACATCTACCGCGAGACGGCCCTCCTGACGCTGATCGGTACGGCAGTGGGATTGTTTGGCGGCGTCGGCCTCCACCAATTTGTCATCCGAACAGCGGAGATTGATATGGTCATGTTCGGCCGCTCCATCTACTGGCTCAGCTTTGTGTGGGCAGCCCTGCTGACCATCCTGTTCAGTATGCTGGTCAACCTGGTGATGCACCGCAAGCTGAAGAAAATCAGCATGGTGGAAAGCATGAAAGCACCGGAATAATCTTCGATTGCCGCCTGGGGTTTCTCAGGCGGTTTTCTTTTGTAAAGTATCCGAAGCAACCTCAATTTTGCATAGATTTATTTCACAATTTCAGGCAAAACCGTTGACTCAGAAATCATTTTTTCGTAAACTATACTTGCAAGGAAAGCGCGTCTAGCAACAAAGGAGAGAGGCGCCTCTTACCGGAAGACACCTGATCCGGGCCGGCATTTCATTCTTTATTCTCATCCAGCAGCCTTTTTTACGTTCTTACAAGAAAGTGAGGTTACTATGAGAAAAACACAAGGGTTTTATCGCGCACTTTGCTCTCTTGCTGTGGTTTTCTTCACAGCGTTGTCCCTCGCCGGTTGTCAAACCGGGCAGTTGGATGTGGCCGCCACCTATTCGGCCGAAGCTGGGTTCTGCTATCCCCCCGTCACCTGGGGGATGAGCATTGAGGAAACCGAAAAAGCCATTGGCCAAAAGTTCGGCGATGCCTACGCCGGCAGCGAGGAGGAAGGGGTCGATTACCGCGGCAGCACTCCGTACGACCATGCCCTTTTCCAAACATCCCCCCCTGAAACAGTCACCTGGGAAGGCATGACAGGAGATGTTTCCTATCAGTTCAAAAACGGCGAGCTTTGGGCAGTGTCGCTTTTATTCGACTTGTTCGAATCTCCGAAAGCAGAGACGGAGCTGGATGGCTTGGTCTCTGCCCTGGACAAAGCCTATGGCAAGGATGCTGTGACCACCTCAGAAGCAGAAACGGACATCCATGATGCCAGCACCGCCTGGCAGCGCCAATGGTCTGCCAGCCATGAGAATGGCTCCCGCACCACCGCTACGCTCTCCGCTGTGATCACCGATGGGGAAATCGGCTCTGTAAGCTTGAGCTTCTCCCGCTTTCCCGGCGGCGCATGATGTTGCCGCAGCACTTCTCCGACCAAAACCCCCGCCCCGGGAACGTGAAATGACCCCAAAAAGTTAGACAATATTTTGCAGTAGAAAAAGTTCAAGCAA
>CAUWLU010000019.1:0-44520 GCA_963559705.1 uncultured Acutalibacter sp. | reverse complement strand
GGCTGTTTTCTTTTGCCTACTTTCTCTTGCTACCCGTAAACGGGTCCATATATTCTTTGAGTGAGATCTGGTCATTTGCCAAATCTTCTTCCAACTGGTTCTGGATGTACTCCTGGATCATTTTCGCATTTTTGCCTACCGTGTCCACGAAGTACCCTCTGCACCAGAAGTTTCGGCTCCCATATTTATACTTTAAATTTGCGTGTCTGTCGAAGATCATCAGTGCGCTTTTGCTCTTGAGCGTCCCTACGAACTGTGCTATACTCATGTACGGTGGGATACTCACCAGGAGATGAATGTGATCGGGGCAGGCCTCTCCCTCGATGATTTCCACTTTCATTTCTTTGCACAGCTTTTTGATGATTTCGATAATATCCCTACGTATCGCCTTATAAATCACTTTTCGACGGTACTTCGGCGCGAACACCACATGGTATTCACAACGGTAGCTGGAATGTGCCGTGTGCTTTACCTCATTTTTCATTTGCGTAAAACCTCCTTGCTCTTTCGTGATGCGGTTGCCAAACCATCTCGATTGTAGCATAGAGGTTTTATTTGCCAAGGCTTTTTTATTTACCCCTGGTAGAACCAGGGGTTTTGTTAAGCCTAAAGGCAGCAACAAGAGAGGAGACCGGCTTTCACCGTGTCTCCTCTCTTTATGCTCTTTATGCAGTTTCAGGCTGCTTTAGTGATACACTGCGACGATATCCAGATTTTCGTCCAGCACAACCAAATCTGCCCGCTTGCCCGGGGCAATGCTGCCGATTTCATCCTCCAAGCCAATCGCCCTTGCGGGAATCAAGCTAGCGCTCTTCACCGCCTGAGCAAAGGGGACCCCATAGGACACCAGGTTCTTGAGCTCCTGATGGAGATTGCTGACCGAGCCGGCAATGGTCCCGTCAGCGAGCACCGCCTTGCCCCCGCTGACCTGCACCATCTGTCCGCCCAAATCGTAGGACTCCCCTTCCTTCATGCCATTGGCGCGCATGGAATCGCTGACGATCACAGCGCGATCTCCCAGCGCTCGGAACGCCATCCGCAGCACCGCAGGATGAATATGGAAGCCATCGCAGATCAACTCGCCGCGCACACGGTCGTCATCCATCACAGCGCCGACCACGCCGGGCTTTCTGTGATGAATTCCGCTCATGGCGTTGAACAAATGCGTGGCATGGGTGATCCCCTGGTCAAACGCTGCAATGGCCTGGTCGTAATCCGCAGTGGTGTGGGCAATGGAAACCGTGCACAACTCTTTGGCCTGCTGAATGAATTCCATGCCGCCGGGCTGCTCAGGAGCCACGTCCACCAGGCGGATGATGCCGCCGCACAGATCCCAAAGCTCACGGAACAGGGCAAAATCCGGAGCGGAAATGTCCTCCTCCTTTTGCGCGCCCTTGCGCTCCTTGGAGATAAAGGGACCCTCCATGTTGACGCCCACAATGCGGGCGCCTTCCTCCACCGGATGATCCATGGCGTCTTTGGCCGTCAGCAGCGCTTTCTCGATGACCTCCCGGCTAGTGGTCATTGTGGTCGGGCAAAAAGAAGTGACGCCATGCTGCAACAGGAATTTTGCCATGGTTTCCATAGCCTCTCTTGTGCCGTCACAAGCGTCCGCCCCGGCACAGCCGTGGATATGGACGTCCACAAACCCCGGCACCACCGTATAGCCGCCGGAGCAGTCCACTGCCAAATTCTCTTCTTTTCTTGGCAGATCTTTTCCCACACGGAGAATTTTTCCGTCCTGAATTTCAATGTCGCCCTGAGCCAGCTCAAAATTCTCGTCCAGGTAGTTTGCATGGATCAACAGCATTTCAAACATCCTCTCTTTTTCCCGTTTTCGGGATCTTTCACAGCATGGTGTCCAACAAGATCAACAGCGTCACTCCCGAAATCCCCAGCAGGCCCGCCGCGCTTAAACTCAATCTGTTTATGTGCAGCAGCACTCCTGTATACTCTCCGCAGAGATTGACCAGAACCAACGCCAACAGCCCCAATGCAGCCGAAAGCAGAAACCCTTTCATGCAGAACTCCCCCTGTTTGTCCGGATGGTATATCCCTATGAAAGAAATCCCCGCTTTATGTCTTAAGGCTCCTGCGGCACAAAGTCCACCCGGCCGGTCGCAACATCCGCAGCGGCCACAATGATGCCGATTTCCTCGCCCAGCATCAGCACCCGCCCGGAACGCCGGTCAACATGGGAAACTTCCCCGTCGTACTCGAACTCGCAGTTCTCAAAATCGTTCAAGCTTACAAAGCCCTCTGCATTGTTCTCCAGCTTAACAAAAATTCCCTTCGGCGTCACACCGCTGATGATGCCGAGGTGCTTTTCGCCCAAGTGGGCCTTCATATACTCGGCGATATAGCAATCCTCCGCAGAGCGCTCGCCGGTAACGGCCCGCACCTCTGTTTTTGAGCATTCCGCTGCTGCCAGGGATGCAAATTCGCCATATCGCTTTTTTAACGTAGACTGGTCCGCGCCTCCCACCAAATCACTGAGGATTCTGTGGATGGCCGTATCGGGATACCTCCGGATTGGGGAGGTAAAGTGGCTGTACTCTCCCGCCGCCAATCCGAAATGCCCCACTTCCCTGTCAAAGTAGCGGGCCTTTTCCATGGTGCGCAGCACACGCTGGTTCACCAGCGAAGCGCGGGGCGTATCCTTGACCCGGTCCAAGATTGCAGCAAAGTCCTTGGTGGAGGGCTTGCCCTGGCGCAGCTCCCTGCAGGGGATGCCCAGACGCTCCAACAGCTCTGCAAGCTCGTCCACCCGGTCGGGCTGGGGACGCTCATGGATGCGGTACAGGAAGGGGATCTCTGCCTTGAGGGAAGCGCGGGCCGCCGCAATGTTCGCGGCGATCATCATCTGCTCGATAAGCTGCTCTGCCTGGCCGGTTGTGCGGGGCAGCAGCTGAACGCAAACCCCGTTTTCATCCAGCACAAACTTCGTCTCGTCGCTGGTCAAATCCATCTTGCCCTGGCGCACAGCAGCTTCCTCAAAGATATCTGCCAGCTCCTTGGCAGCCGTCAGGCTGTCCATCACCGGCGCGTACTTATCCAAAAGCTCCTGAGTGGCCGTGCCGTCCAAAATCGTATTTACCTCAGAATAGACGCCCCGCACCTTGGAGTTGATCACGGTCTTGCGGAACTGATAGTCCAGTATTTTGCCCTCTCGGTCAAATTCCATCAAAGCGGAAAACGCCAGCTTCTCCGTTCCGGCGTTCAAGGAACAAACGCCGTTGGACAAAGCCTCCGGAAGCATGGGGATCACCCGGTCCGCAAAGTACACAGAGGTGCCCCGGCGGTACGCCTCCAGATCAATGGGGCTGCCCGCCTTCACATAATGAGAGACATCGGCAATGTGCACGCCCAGCTTATACCCGTTTTCCGTGCGCTTTACAGAAATGGCATCATCCAGGTCCTTGGCGTCCGCACTGTCCACCGTGAAAATAGGTTCGTCCCGCAGATCAAGACGCTGGTCAAGATCCGCCTGGGTCACCGTCATTTTGGAGATCTCCTCCGCCTGAGCCAGCACCTCCGGGGGGAACTCCGTGGGAATGCCGCAGCGGACAATAATGGCGTCAGCGCAGATTCTGGCCCGTTCGCCAGTGCCAAACACAGCTTTGATCTCCGCCTGGCTCCAATCTCCCCTGGCATCCTGCACGGGATGAATCAAGACCTTATCCATATCCCGCGCCCCGTTGAGGCCGCCGGTCACTGCCAGGTCATAACGGAGGGCTCCGTCCGGCGTGACGCGCGTTCCTGCTTCGTCCACATGGACCGTCCCTGTCATCGGCTCCTCAGACCGGGAAACAATGCGCTTCACCCGTCCGCTGGGGCCCTTATCCCGCTTCTGCAAATCTGTCAGGATCACTTCATCGCCCAAAAAAGCACCCTTCAAGCCGCTGCCCGGCACAAAGATATCCTCTCCGCCCAGCTTCGGCCGGGCAAAGCCAAACCGCTCGGACAGGGAAACAATCGACGCTTCAATGTCCCCTCCCCGGGGAACCAGCTTTACCCAGTGATCCTTGTCAACTGCGATCTCGCCTTTGTTTTTCAAAGAGTGCAGTGCATCATAAAACGCATCCTTATCCCGGATGCCGGCCTCTCTCTGCAAGGAACGGGAGGGAACCCCGTCGCCCCCGCAGCGCTTCAGGGCCGCTACGATCACCTTTTCTTCCAGCGTACTGGCAGCACTGGGCAGCTCATAGGTATCCGCAGGGCCAAAGGTACGCTTCCCAAATCCGCCTCTGCCGCCATTTCGATTTCTGTTAAAATTTCCTCTTCTCTCCATACACACTCTCTTTCTCGGGGCCGTGCCCCGCGTCACTCTAATCCGTTTACCAATTCCTTGTAATGTTTTCCACGCACCTCAAAATTCGGGTACAGGTCAAAGGCGGCGCAGGCCGGCGACAGGGACACAATATCCCCCGGCTGCCCGTGAGCAGCCGCAGCAGCCACAGCCTGCTCCATATTTTCAACCCGGATGATCTCCGGGGCGCCTTCTTCATAGGCTTCTGCCGAGCGCACTGCAGCTTCTATCTTATCCGCAGTGGCGCCCATGAGAATCAAGGTCTTTACATGACCGCAGACCGCCGGTCCCAGCGGCTCAAAGGGGATATGCTTGTCATAGCCCCCTGCGATCATGATGATCTTCTGGGGAAACAGGGA
This sequence comes from uncultured Acutalibacter sp., assembly GCA_963559705.1. GTDB lineage: Bacteria > Bacillota > Clostridia > Oscillospirales > Acutalibacteraceae > Acutalibacter. The sequence continues at coordinate 39,852 of CAUWLU010000019.1, read as the reverse complement.
GAGCATCCCGGAAATCACCCGGGTGGGCGAGGTGGCGATGGAATCGTTGTAATACTTTACGCCGCGCACCTCCCGGACAAATTCCGCCCGGTGCTCCACGCCGCTGAACTCCGCCGCTACCCGGCGAATGGTTTCCGGCGTCACGTCGCCCCATACTGCGGCGATTGCCGCCATGTAATTTTCCACATTGTGTCTGCCGGGAATCTTGATTTGAGACACCGGCATCAATTCACGGCCGTTGACATAGATGGACTTCTCATCACACCAAACGCCTCTGTCCGCCTGCCGTCCCCACTGGAACATCCAGCAGTCCCCCCGGACCTGGGGGGCAAAGGCAGCGGTGATCTCATTGTCCGCATTCAGCACTGTGCGGGAAAAGGCGCTCTGATGCAGGAAGATATTTTTCTTTGCGTCAATATACTCCTGCATATCCTTGTGGACATCCAGATGATTGGGAGAGAGATTGGTGACCACTGCCACATCCGGACTTCTCCGCATAGAGATCAGCTGGAAGCTGGAAAGCTCCACCACAGCGCAGTCCTCGGGCTGGATGGACGCGATCTCCGGCAGCAGGGGCTTGCCGATATTGCCGCCCAAATGGACGTTCTTGCCCTGAGCCTTTAAAAGCTCTGCAAGGATGGAGGTGGTGGTCGTTTTGCCGTCGCTGCCGGTGACAGCGTAAATCTTGCAGGGGCACAGCTCGAAAAACACCTCCATCTCGCTGGTGACGGCAGCGCCGCGGCTGCGGGCGGCCTCCAGCTCAGGGAGATGATACTTCATCCCAGGGGTGCGGAAAATGATGTCCTCGTTAAGATCCTGTAAATACCCCTCGCCCAGGATCAAACGGACACCCATCTCCTGCAGCCTTTTGCCGTTCTCCCCCAGCTCCTCCAAGGAGCGCTTATCCCGGACAGAAACCACGGCCCCCTGCTCTCGGAATAATGTAATCAGGGGCATGTGGCTGCGGCCAATGCCGCAGAAGGTCACGGTCTTTCCTTTGATATCCTGAAAAAACTGGTGCTGGTTCAATTTCTCCACTTCCAATCTTTATGCTTCGCCGCTATCCGGCAAGGTCTTATCATCGGCATAGCTGCTGTACAAATGGTAGTATATGCCGCGCTTTTCCATCAACTCCTGATGGGTGCCCTTTTCCTCGATGCCATTGTGTGTCAGTACTAGAATCACTGTGGCATTTTTGATCGTGGTCAACCGGTGAGCAATGGTAAAGGTGGTGCGTCCCTTGGCAAGCTTCTCCAGGGATTCCTGAACGAGCTTTTCGCTCTCATTATCCAAAGCAGAGGTGGCCTCGTCCAGAATCATAATGGGGGGATTCTTTAAGAAGGCCCGGGCAATGCTGATGCGCTGCTTCTGCCCGCCCGAAAGCTTGACGCCCCGCTCTCCCACAAAGGTATCATAGCCGTTTTGCAGCTCCGTTATAAAACCATGGGCTCCGGCGCGCTTGGCTGCTTCCACAACCTCCTCCCGGCTGGCGCCGGGCTTGCCGTACTGGATATTCTCAAACACAGTGCCTGAGAACAGGTACACATCCTGCTGGACAAAGCCGATCTGATCCCGCAAGGACTTCAATGTCACGTCATGGATATTCTGCCCATCTATCAAGATATTTCCCTCGTCCACATCGTAAAAACGAGGAATCAGATTGCACAAAGTAGTCTTTCCTCCACCGGAGGGGCCAACCAAAGCCACGTTTTCTCCGGGGTTCACATGGAGATTGACGTGGGACAGCACCTGCTTTCCATCGTCCGCATAGGAAAAGCTGACGTTTTCAAAGGCCACCTCTCCCCGCTTGACCTCCAAGGGCTTGGCGCCGGGTTCATCAAAAATCTCCACATCCGCGTCCATCACCTGGAAAAAGCGCTCCACACCGGTCATACCCTGCTGGAACTGTTCCGCAAACTGCACCAGCCGCCGGATGGAGGTGATCAGCGTACCAATGTACATCATGTAAGCAACCAAGTCAGCGGGCTGGATTTTGCCATAGACCATAAACAAGGCGCCGGCAACCAGCACAATCAGATTCATCAGTCCATCGAACAGCCGGTTGGAGGCCTCGAAGCCACCCATAAAAAAGTAGCGGATGCGCTTGACATTGTAAAAGACCTGGTTGCCCTTCTCGAATTTCTCCTTTTCCAGCGCCTCATTGGCAAAGGATTTGACCACTCTCACTCCCAAGAGGCTATCCTCTACCTGGGCGTTGATCTCGCCCAGCTGGACGCGCTGCTGGCGAAACTGCTCCTTCATCTTGTGGTTGAAGTAGATTGCAGCAATGATGATGAAGGGCACCACCGTAAACATGATCAGCGTCAGCCACACATTGATGCCGCAGAGGATGATAAAGGAGCCGATGATCTTAATACCGGCAATGAAAAATTCCTCCGGACAGTGATGGGCAAACTCCGTCACATCAAACAGGTCGGTGGTGATGCGGGTCATGATCTGCCCCACCTTGGTATTGTCAAAATAGTTGAACGACAATTTTTGCAGATGAGCAAACATGGCGCTGCGCATATCCGTCTCAATCTTTGTTCCCATGATATGGCCAATGGACGCCATAAAAAAGTTGGCTGCCGCATCCACCAAGCGCAAAAACAAGTACAATGCGCCGATTTTCAAAATCACCTCAACCGTGAGGGAAGCCAGATCGCTGATCCCCGCATTTGTCACATACCGCACCAGCATGGGCAGCACCAGCTCGCACACCGTGGTGAGGGCTGCACAAAACAGATCGAAGAACAAGACTGCCTTGTACTTCTTAAAATAGGGGATAAACCGCCGGACCAAGCCTTTGGACCTTTTTTGTTTTTTACGTTCCACAATTCCACCTCAAGTCATTTCCAAAAAACTCCATCTTGCATTATGCCACAAACTGCAGAAAGAATCAAGGGGCGGGCCCACAAATGGCTTTAAACGGAAAACATCTTGCAAACCTCTGTCACGAAACGTATAATCAAGTGGAAAGGGGTGCTGCTTTTGAAGATCGTGGTTTTGGACGGGGGCACTGCCAATCCTGGAGATTTGTCCTGGGAACCTCTGGCGAGTTTGGGGGAACTCACTGTTTTTGACGAAACGCCCCAGGAGCTGGTGCTTCCCCGCCTGGAAAACGCCGAGGCCGCCATACTCAATCGGGTGCATTTGGGGCGGGAGGAATTCTCCCTGCTGCCCCGGCTGAGCTATGTGGGGACCCTGGCCACTGGATACAATACCATCGACACAGTCTCTGCCAGGGAATTTGGGATCACCGTGTGCAACGTACCCCATTACTGCGAAAGAGCGGTTGCACAGCACGCTCTCGCCCTGCTGCTCTGCCTGTGCAACAAGGTGCATTCCTCCAATCAGCTGGTACGGCAGGGACGCTGGGCGCAGGCTGTGGAAGAAAGCCATCGCTCCCTCCTCCCAGTGGAGCTGGCAGGAAAAAAGCTGGGCCTGGTGGGTTTTGGAAGCATCGGCCAGGCCATGGCAGAGCTGGGACTGGCCCTGGGCATGGAGGTGCTTCTCCATAGCCGGACAGAAAAAACCGCCCCAGCCGGCTGCCGTTGGGTGGACCTTGCAGCGCTGTTTCGAGAAAGCGATGTGGTATCCCTCCATTGCCCTTTGACGGATGCGACCAGAAACCTGGTGGACGAAAAGCTGCTCGCCCTGATGAAGCCAACTGCGTTTCTAATCAACACCGCTCGAGGGGCCTTGGTGGACGAAGCTGCTTTGGCCGACGCTTTAAACCGGGGCGCCTTAGCCGGGGCCGGTATAGATGTGTTCAGTCAGGAGCCGCCCTCTGCAAAACACCCGCTGCTGAGCGCCAAAAACTGCATCCTGACCCCGCACGTAGCATGGGCCTCTCGGGAAGCCCGGAAACGCTTGATTCAAATTGTCGCGGAAAACCTGCAGCACTTTGCGTCCGGCAGCCCTCAGAATGTTGTCCACTAATCTTTTGGAAAGGAAGTTGATCCCATGAACAATTTTACATTTCATGCTCCCACCAAGGTTGTCTTTGGCAAAGGCGTTGAGAACCAAGTGAGCCAGCTCTGCAAGGAGCAGGGCGCCACAAAGGTCCTGGTCCATTTTGGCGGACAGAGCGCTCAGAAAAGCGGACTATTAGACCGCGTCTGCGCCTCTCTGGACGCGGCTGGGATTCCCTTTGTCACTTTGGGAGGCGTCAAGCCCAACCCCCGCCTCTCCCTTGTCTATGAGGGAATCGAGCTGTGCCGGAAGGAAAACGTGGATTTTCTTCTCCCCGTGGGCGGCGGCAGCGTCATCGACTCTGCCAAAGCCATTGGCTACGGCTTGGCAAACGACTTTGATGTGTGGGACCTCTACGACCGGAAGAACACCGCCAAGGCCTGCGCTCCCATTGGGGCGGTGCTGACCATTGCCGCAGCCGGAAGCGAGATGAGCGATTCCAGCGTCATCACCAAGGAGGAAGGCGGCATCAAGCGCGGGTACAACTCCGACCTGTGCCGCTGCCGGTTTGCCGTGATGAATCCGGAATTGACCTACACGCTGCCTGCGTATCAAACCGCCTGCGGCGCGGCGGATATCATGATGCACGTTATGGAGCGCTATTTTGTCCAGGATGACACGCTGGAGCTCACTGACGGCATGGCGGAAGCCCTGATCCGCACGGTGATGCACAACGCTCTTTTGGCGCTGCAGGACCCGGAAAACTACAAGGCGCGGGCAGAGATCATGTGGGCAAGCTCTCTGGCTCACAACAATCTGATGGCCTGCGGCGGCCCCCGCGGCGATTGGGCCTGCCATCAGCTGGAGCATGAGCTGGGCGGTATGTTCGATGTGGCTCACGGCGCTGGCCTGGCGGCAGTTTGGGGAAGCTGGGCACGGTACGTCTATCAGAGCAAGCCGGAACGCTTTGCCAAATTTGCCCAGAACATCTTTGGCATTGCCCCAGGAACCCCTGAGGAAACAGCACTCAAGGGCATTGAGGCCATGGAGGACTTTTATCGTTCCATTGGCATGCCGGTGACCATCCACGAGCTGGGGTATGACTTGACGGACGAACAGATTTCCACCCTGGCGGAAAAGTGCTGCTTTGGCGGCAGAACCATCGGGCTGTTTCAGATTCTCCGTCAGGAGGACATTCGCAGGATCTATCGCATGGCAAAGGGCTGCTGAGAATTGGAAAAAAACAAAAGCTTTCTGTGGCGGCCGCTCCATAAAGAAGAGCATCTGTTTCACAAAAACGACGAAAAAGGAAAAGGACCGGTAACCCGGTCCTTTTCCTTCTTTTGGGGAGGAGTTGTATTGAAAAGTGCGGCTTTCTGCCGCGAGGCTTGTACTCTTGATTACGTGCTTTATTATACCTGGGAAAACGTTTGTTGTCAATGGTTTCACAGGAAATCTCCCTTTTCCACAAGCCGTCCATACGCTAAAAACCCTTTTTATAAATTTAGCACAAGGCTCTGCGGTTTTGCAAAGTTTCTTGCTTGTTTTCCCCTTGGATTTGTGCTACAATCAGAGACACTTTAGCCCAGGGGGACAGCGCTATGACTGCTATTCGCAAAAATGATCTGATAGAAATAGAAATCACCGGTATGACGGCCCAAGGCGCCGGCGTCGGCCATTGGGAGGGAATGGCGATTTTCACCCCTCTCACCGCTCCCGGTGACTTTGCAAAAGTGCGGATTGTGAAGGTGGCAAAGAGCTACGCCTTTGGCCGCTTGGAGGAACTGCTCTCTCCCTCCCCGGACCGCGTGGAGCCAGACTGCCCTTGTTTTGCTCAATGCGGCGGCTGCTGTTACCGGCACATCTCTTATGAAGCGGAGCTGAAAATCAAAGAGGCCAAGGTGCGGGACGCATTGCAGCGAATCGGAGGATTGGATGGGCTGCCCCTGCTGCCCATCCTCGGCGCAGACCATCGGGGCGGCTACCGCAACAAGGCGCTGCTCCCGCTGGGGACCGACAAGTCCGGTCGCCTCACCATGGGATTTTACGCGGTCAACTCCCACAGGATCGTGGACTGCCCCTATTGCAGGCTGCAGCCGGAGGAGTTCAACAAAGTCATGGATGCCTTTCGGCGCTGGGCCGCCCAATATGGAGATCCCGTATACGAGGAAGTCTCCCATTCCGGAAGGATGCGCAGGCTTTACCTGCGCTGGGGGGAGCAATCCGGTCAGATGCTGGCCTGTGTGGTGGTCAACGGCAACGGCCTTCATCATGAAGAACAGCTGGTGGAAGCTTTGCGTCAGGCAGCGCCCAACCTTACCAGCGTGGTAATCAACTCCAATCGCGACCGCACCAACGTGGCTTTGGGCCAAAAATGCCGCACCGTATTTGGTTCCGACACCATTGAGGATACGCTGTGCGGCCTGCGGTTCCGACTTTCTCCCCTCTCGTTTTATCAGGTCAACCGAACCCAGGCAGAACGGCTGTACCAGCTTGCTGCGGACTACGCCGGGCTCACTGGAAAGGAGCTGCTTTTGGACCTATATTGCGGCGCAGGAACCATTGGGCTTTCCATGGCGCACAAAGCGCGGCAGCTGATCGGCGTGGAAATCATCCCGGAAGCAGTGGACAATGCCAGAGAGAATGCCCGGCTCAATGGCATTGAAAACGCCGAATTCTTCTGCGGGGACGCCGGAGAGGCCGCCCGCATGCTGGCAGAGCGCGGTGAACGCCCTGACGTGGTCATCCTGGACCCTCCCCGCAAGGGCTGCTCGGAGGACCTGATCCGCACCACCGTGCAGTTTCAGCCAAAAAGAATCGTTTATGTTTCCTGTGATCCCGCCACCTTGGCCAGGGACCTGAAGCTCTTTGCCCAACTGAATTATCCTCCGGTTGAAGCCAGGCCCGTGGATATGTTCCCCGCAACTGCTCATGTGGAGACGGTTGTCTTGCTTTCCAAAGAGTGAGGCCGAAGGGCGATCCTGCAAGCTGTCTGGGACCTGCAAAGCAATTGATACAAGAAGCGCAACCCCACGAGGTGGATCATGATAACAGAAAGAAAAGAAAAGAAAAACAAATTTTGATGCTGTCCTTTTTCTCAGGACTCGTATTTGCTGTTGCAGAGCTTATTTTTGCGATATACAGCCATTCGCAGTCAGCGCTTACGGACGCTGTATACGATGCGTCGGAGCTGGTGTTCATCGCGCTGCTCTTGTTCCTGACCCCGCTGTTTCATCAACCTGTATCTGAGAAACGCCCCTATGGGTATTTTCAGGTAGAGTCCATATTTGTCATCATCAAAAGCGTTATGATGCTGTCCGTCACGATCGGCGTGTCTGCCGAGGTGCTTGATTCTGCTCTATCAGGCGGCAACCCGGTCAACAATGTGCAGGTTTCCATCTTCCAGTGCTGTCTTGGGGTGGCAAGTGCTGTCATCTTTCTTGTGATGAAACGGCTGAACCGCAACTTATCTTCACCGACCATCGAAGCGGAGCTGCTCGGGTGGAAAATGGACATCCTATACAGTATGGGGATGGCCGCTGCCTTTTTTGCGTCGCTGTATCTGGAAGAAACGCCGCTGGGATTTCTCGCCCCCTATTTCGATCAGCTTGTCGCGGTGCTTGTGATGGTATTGATGCTTCCAGAAAGCATCAAAGTGCTGTGGCAGGCTGTGAAAGAGGTCTTTCTGTTTTCCCCGGGCGAGATCTATCGAGAAGAAGTCAAAGCGCTCTGCAGCCCGATTTTGGAGCAGCATCATTTTGAACCTGTTTTCTTCGACATCACAAAAACAGGACGGCATTTATGGATTGCGATTTATTTTCGCATTGATGCAGACAGTCTGGAGATCGCGGATTTATCCAGAGCATTGACGGCAGTGAACGAAACCGCGCAGGAGAAGTTTCAGGAATGTACCTGCGAGCTGATCCTCGTGCCATAACTGCGGCTGTTTTTTCACAGCTCCTGCACGCAAAACGAAAGCCTTGCAAGTCATCTATAAAACTACCCGCTGCATAAGGAGGACAGAAATCTATGCTAAAAATCGGATGCCACCTCTCCAGCGCCAAGGGCTATCTGGCCATGGGCAAGGAAACGGTGAAAATCGGCGCCAATACCTTCCAGTTTTTCACGCGCAATCCCCGGGGAGGAAAAGCCAAACCTCTGGATTTGGTGGATATGGCCTCCTACCGCGCCTTTGCTCAGGAGCATGACCTCTTCCCTATCCTGGCTCATGCGCCCTACACCCTGAACGCCTGCGCTGCGGACGAAGGTCTGCGCACCTTTGCCCGGGAAACCATGGCGGACGACCTGGCCCGTCTGGAACACCTTCCGGGGACCCTGTACAATTTCCATCCGGGCAGCCACGTCAAGCAGGGGGCCAGCGTGGGAATCGCGCTGATTGCGGAGCATCTAAACGCCATCCTCACTCCGGAGCTTTCCACCACAGTGCTTCTGGAAACCATGGCGGGCAAAGGGTCTGAGGTGGGCAGAAGCTTTGATGAATTGAAGGATATTATCGACCGGGTGGAGCTTTCTGACAAGCTGGGGATTTGCCTGGACACCTGTCATGTCTTTGACGGTGGATATGGCATTGCCAGCAATCTGGACGGGGTGCTGGAAGAGTTTGACAGGGTCATCGGCCTGGACCGATTGAAGGCCATCCATTTAAACGACTCCATGAACCCGCTGGGCAGCCACAAGGACCGCCATCAAAAATTGGGGCAAGGCTCTCTGGGGATGGAGGCCCTGGAGCGGATCGTCAATCATCCCGCGCTGCGGGAGCTTCCCTTTTACCTGGAAACCCCCAACGATTTGGAGGGCTATGCCCAGGAGATCGCCCTGATGAAAACGGCATATCAAAACGCCTGAACGGAAAGAAGGAATCAGCCGCATGGAATTCACCATCCAAGAGGAACGCCTGGAGTTGGAGGAATATATGGAGTTCTTGAAGCAATCCGATTTGGGGTCCCAGTATCCCAAGGAGAGGTTTTCCGAGAGAGTCTCTACCCTGCTGCGCCGGGTCCCCCTCAGCTTGACAGCACGAGATCCCGCAGGCCGGCTTCTCGGCATCTGCTTTGGGATCACCGATTTTTCTTATTGGCTCTTTATGACGGATCTCGGAGTCATCCGCACCTGTACCCATCAGGGGATTGGAACCGCTTTGGTCAAAAGGCTGCATCAATTGGCCGGCGGCGAAGAATCCATCATCCTGTACACCTGCGCCAACGAAAATGCAGTGCCCTTCTACGAAAAGCTGGGCATGACGCGTCCCAACGATATGATGGTATACGATCGTATGCCATGGACGGAATTCAAAGTGGAATAACCCTGCAAAACAAAAAGGTCAGAGATCCCCTTTTGCCCTAAAGGAGACTCTGGCCTTTTTTTGCTGGCAGGCACGGCTGCCCAAGGACTGTTTCCTCTTACTTTTTACGAAACAGGCGCTCGCCCAGCAGCTTCTCTCCCTCCACCACAAACAGAGGACAAAGGGAAAGGGCCGCTACGATCATCCACTGAAACGCCGTCAGCGCTGTGGTCTGGAACAGGGAGGCCAGGGGTGGAAACAGCACCACACTGAGCATCAAAACAGCGCATCCCCCACAGGCGGCCACCAGCTTTTTATTGGAGAACAGCCCCAGTCTGATCACAGAATGCTCCGAACGCATATTGAAGCTGTGGACGAGCTGAGAGAGGCTTAACACAGTAAACGCCATCGTGCGGCCTATCACCGGATCGGCCGGGTCCGCATCAAAGAAAATACGCCCCAGAGTATACGCCAACAAGGCCAAGGCACCCACCAGGCAGCCCTCTACCATCACGGAAAAGCCCATACCGCCGGCAAAGATTCCTTCATTTTTTTGGTGGGGAGGCGCTTCCATCACATCCATTTGAATGGGATCTGCCCCCAACGCCAGCGCCGGCAGCGAGTCCGTAACCAGGTTTACCCACAAAAGCTGAATCGCCAGCAGCGGCGTGGGCACTCGGAGCAGGAAGGCCGCAAACACCACCAGGATCTCCCCGATATTACAGGAAAGGAGAAAGTGGACCGTCTTTCGTATATTTTGATAAATCCCCCGGCCCTCCCGCACTGCGGAGACAATGGTAGAAAAATCATCGTCGGTAAGCACCATATCCGCGGCTGACTGCGCCACCTCCGTGCCGTTTTTGCCCATGGCGCAGCCAATATCCGCCGCCTTTAACGCAGGGGCGTCATTGACCCCATCGCCGGTCATGGCCACCACCATTCCCCTGTGCTGAAAGGCTTTGACAATCTTCACTTTATGCTCTGGCGAGACCCGAGCAAACACGCGGTAATCAAAAATCTTCCGACTGAGGGCAGCATCGTCCAAGCGATCCAGCTCCTGCCCGGACAGCACCTGGGCTGTACGCTCGGCGATCCCCAATCTTTGGGCAATGGCAAAGGCCGTGGCCGCATGGTCCCCTGTAATCATCACCGGAAGGATGCCCGCCCGCTTACACTGGGCGACAGCCTCCTTCACGCCGGGACGGGGCGGGTCCTCCATGGCGATCAAACCGCAGAACACCAGGCCGCTTTCTGTCTCCCGGTCATCCGCCGGCACATACTCCACGTCTTTATAGGCCACTGCCAACACCCGCAGCGCTCTGCCAGCCAAAGCTCCATTGTCGGACAAGACCTTGGCCTTCATGCCGCCGTTGAATTGCCGGACCTCCCTCCCCTGAAGCTGGCTGGTACAACGGGCGATCAGCACGTCAGGCGCTCCCTTGGAGATGATCCGGTACCCCCCTTGGGGCAGCTTATGAGCCGTACTCATCATTTTTCTTGCAGAGGTGAAGGGAATCTCCCCCACACGGGGAAAGTCCCGCTCCAGCTCCTCCTTGGACCGTTCACACGCCCGCAGGAAGGCCGTTTCCGTGGGATCTCCCGTGAGGGCGCCTCCCACTGTTTGCGAATTGTTGCACAGGGTGGCAAGCTCCAAGGCAAATTGCGCCGATGAGGAGGAAATCCGCTCCTCACCATGTGGTCCGGAAAAAGCGACCACGGTCATCTTGTTTTGCGTAAGGGTGCCTGTTTTATCCGAACAGATCACCTGCGTGCTGCCCAAAGTTTCCACAGCGGGCAAATGGCGCACGATGGCCCGCTTCTGAGCCATCCGCTTAATCCCCATGGCCAATACAATGGTCACTACTGCCGTAAGCCCTTCCGGGATGGCGGCAACCCCCAAGCTGATGGAGATCATGAACATCTCTAAGGGCTGCATCTGCTGAAGCAGTCCCAGCAGGAAGATCACGGCGCAGATGGCCACTACCCCTGCGCCCAGGACCTTTCCGGTCTGCTTGAGCTTTTGCTGCAAGGGCGTCTGCGGAGCTTTCTCATGCTCCAGCATTCGGGCGATTTTTCCCATCGCAGTGTTCATGCCGGTGGCGGTGACCACGCCCACCCCTGCACCGGAGGCCACGCCGGTAGAGGCAAACACCATGTTTTTTCGCTCGCCCAAAGGCGCGTTTTGCGCGCACACGGTTTCTGCGTCCTTCTCCGTGGGGACGGATTCCCCTGTCAGAGCGGATTCCTCCGCTTTCAGCTCCACACAGCGCAGCAGCCGCAGATCCGCTGGGACCAAGTCTCCAGCCTGCAGCACCACGATATCCCCCGGCACCAGCTCCCAGCTCTCTACACGCTGGCGTTTCCCGCCCCGGATCACCTGGGCGTGGGGGGAAGAAAGCTTCTTCAGCGCTTCAATGGCTTTGTCCGCTCGCAGCTCTTGAACCGTGCCGATCACTGCATTCACTATGACAATGGTCAGGATAATGAGAGAATCCACATACTCCCCATCCCCCCGCACCCAGGACACGGCAAAGGACACCGCCGCAGCCGCCAGCAGAATCAACACCATCAAATCCTGAAACTGGCTGAGAAAGCGCAGAAACAGCCCCTTGCCCTTGGTGGCCTCCAATTGGTTTTTGCCGTATTGCCCCCGGCGGCGCTGACACTCCCCAGCACTCAGCCCCCGCTGAGAATCTGTCCGCAGGGCGTCCAGCGCCTCCTCCCAGCTGACGTGAAAATATTCCATGCCTTTGCCCCTCCTTACAGGCGGGACACCCGCCCTTTTTTACAGGTCTATGCTGGGAGGGCCCTGGATATGAAAGGCAAAGGGAAACCCTCGCCTCCTGTACCGCGGTTGTTCCCGGGCGGCTGCTTGTCGTCTCTTTTGATATAAAAACACACCCCACCTGCTGGTCAAGATTCCATCTTGCTCAACAAGTGAGGTGCATTCTTTCAGGGGCCTGTCGTTTTGCATTAACGCCGCGTCAATCCAAAAATTCCTCCCGCAGCACAACGCCAAAATCCCGGGCAATGGCCCGCAGCTCGTCATCCTGAATCGTTTGCAGGAGCTTCCCCTGGCCCGCGGAAAGAGCCAGAAGGTAAATCTGAGCCGCCTTTTCAATGGTGTGCATCAGGCCGAAGGTGGTGTCAAAATCCGGGCCGGAGCAGAACAGCCCATGATGCGCCCACACGGCTGCGTCATACTCCTCCATCAGCTTGCTGGTAGCCAGAGCAATCTCGCTGCCTCCGGGCACCATCCAGGGCACCACGCCCACGCCTCCCGGGAACACCACCGGGCACTCCGTGGCGCTCTTCCACAAAGCACGGGTGAAATCCCGCGCCGTGAGGGGCAAACTATAGGTCATGGCAATCAAATTGGCGGGATGCGCGTGATAGATCATCCTATTTTCCCCATCCGTGGCCTTTTTGCGGACGCTGTGGTTGAGGAAATGGCTGGGGAACTCGCTGGTGGGACGTCCACCCTTTTCCAAGCCCCACACGATCCTCCAGGAATCGCCCGCGCCATTGATCTCTACAATGCAGAGATTGTCCTGAGGGGCCAGCGCCACATTCCGGAAGTATTTCCCGCTGCCGGTGGAAATAAAATACTCCCCCTTCAAATTGTCCGCCTGAACGCCCATATCCACCCAGGGGCCGGGAACGGCTTGAAAGTAGGGGCGGCACTGCTCCACCTCTTCCGGCTTCATGCGGTAGGTCAGGTTCCCGCCGTTGCGCTCGTGCCAGCCCTGGTCCCAGCCGTCGGAACACATCCGGATGTAATTTTGAATCACTTCTATATCAGTAATAGCCATGGTTCCCTTCCTCCTCAAATCCGCTTGGACAGAACGTCCTTTTCATACTGGGCAACCGTGTCGTACCACTCCCTGCCGCCGGGCACTCCCTGGATTTGGCAGTAGTGCTCCCAGATGTCCCCAAAGGGCAAGGTCTTTAGTTCCTCGTTCATCATCATCAGTTCCGTGAAGCGGCAGGAATCCTGCAGCTTTTTCAACTCCTCCCAGGGCTGAAGCAGCGCGAACAGCAGCGCCTTTTCCATGCTGCGGGTGCCCACCACCCAGGCAGCCACTCGGTTGATGGATGCGTCAAAAAAGTCCAGGCCGATCAGCACACGGTCCGTGGCGTTGTTGCGGACGATCTCCTTGGCAATCTCCTTGACCTCGTCCTCAAAAAGCACCACATGGTCGCTGTCCCACCGGACAGGGCGGGTGACGTGCAGGGGAAGCTTGTCAAGGAAGGCCAGCAGGCTGGGAATCTTATCGCTGACCATCTCAGTGGGATGGTAATGACCGTTGTCCAACAGATCGTACACGCCGGGGTGGGACGCGGCGTATGCAATGTAGAACTCGGAAGAACCCACGGTGAAGGCCTCCATGCCGATGCCAAAGACCTTGCTCTCCACACAGTCGATGACGCCGGGGAGCTTCTCGGCAAAGATCTCATCCAGGCTCTGCTTCAAACGCAGCCTCGGCCCTAAGCGATCGGCAGGGACGTCCTTATACCCATCGGGAATCCACACATTGCACACCACATGATCCCCAAGCTGCTGGGCGATGTAAGAGGAGATCCTCCGGCAGGCAATGCCATGGCGCACCCAGAACTGCCGCACCTCCTCTTCCGGAGAGGACAGGGTCAGGTTGTCCTTGACCATGGGGTGACTGAAAAAGGTGGGGTTGAAATCAATGCCCAAGCCGTTTTCCTTTGCAAAGGCGATCCACTTGTCAAAGTGCTTGGGCTCAAGCTGATCCCGGTCCGCTTGCTCGCCGTTTTCAAAGACAGCATAGCTGGCATGAAGGCTGATGCGCTTCTTTCCGGGCACCAGGCTCATGGCCTTGAGAAAGTCAGAGGTAAGCTCCTCAAAATTGCGGGCACGGCCGGGGTAATCTCCCGTGGTCTGGATGCCGCCGGACAGGGCGCGGCCGCTCCCCTCCAGGCCGATGACGTCATCCCCTTGCCAGCAGTGTACGCTGATGGGGATATCCTTCAAGGTGTTCAGGGCGGACTCCACGTCCACGCCCAACGCTTCATAGCGCTGCTTTGCGCTCTCATATCGCTGATTCAAGACCTTTCATCCTTTCTTTATCACAGGGCTTCCTGCGCCTCTGGTTGATACTCTGCAATGGAAAAGCTTTGACGCTCGGCCTTTCGAACGGCATCCAAATCGGGGAACTCTCCCGCAGCCAGCATCTGCACCATCAGATTGCCAAGAGCAGTGCCCTCCGTGGGGCCGGCGTAAACCGGCAATCCGCAGGCATCCGCCGTAAGCTGGTTCAAGTACCCGTCCCGGCTGCCGCCGCCCACAATATTCACTGCGGTATACTCCCGCCCCGTCAGCTGAGAGAGCGCCCGGATGCTCTGCGCGTAGCTCTGGGCCAAGCTGTGATAGATACAGGATGCCAACTGGCCAAGGTTCTCCGGAACAGCCTGGCCCGTTTCTCTGCAAAGGGAGCGGACCGCCTCCCCCATGTTCTCCGGCACCAGAAAACGGCTGTCGTTGACATCCACCAGCCCGGGAAAATCGGCCTCCTCCCGGGCAGCCTGCTCCAAGCTTTGGAACGTAACGCCGTCCCCTGCTTCCCGGCGGATGGATTGCAGCATCCACAGCCCCATGATGTTCTTCAAATAGCGGAAGCGATACTGGAAGCCTCCCTCGTTGGAGAAGCTTTTGCGGCGGCTCTCCTCCGTGGTGACCGGCTCAGGAAGCTCCGTGCCCAGCAGGCTCCACGTTCCGCTGGAAAGGTACACACCGCCCTCCTTGGCAGGCACCGCCAAAAACGCAGAACCAGTATCGTGAGTAGCCGGAAGCACCACCTGGCAGTCAAAGCCCACCCGGTCCCGGACCTCCTGGGTAAAGCCTCCCGCCCGGTATCCCGGCTGGCGAAGCTGCCCAAACAGCCGCCGGGGAAATCCCAGCCTGTCCAGCAGCTCTCCATCCCACTCCTTTGTCCGGGCGTTGACCAGGCCGGTGGTGGAGGCGTTTGTGTACTCGCTTTCCATCTTTCCTGTAAGACGGTACGTCAAATACTCGGGCACCATCAGCAGACGCTGGGCCTTTTCCATCCATTCCGGCTCCTGGTTTTTCACTGCCATCAACTGATAGATGGTGTTGAACTCCTGCTTTTGAATACCCGTGCGGGCATACAATTCCTCTTCCGGTATCTGGGCTTCCACCAGTTGATCCATTCCCTGAGCGCGGCTGTCCCGATAGGCCACCGCATCCCCCAGGGGAGTGCCCTCTCCGTCAAGGAGTACATAGTCCACCCCCCAGGTATCAATGCCCACACTGTCGGGAATTTTGGAAAGCTCCCGGCATTTTATCAGACCTTGAAGCACCTCCTCCGCCAGGTGGTCCATATCCCAGCAAAGCTTGCCGTTCTTTTTCAGCAGTGTGTTCTCAAAGCGGTATACCTCTTCCAGACGGAGCCGTCCGTCCTCGGCCCAGCCAAGGATATGCCTGCCCGAGGAAGCGCCAATATCAATTGCCAAATATGTTTGCAAATGGGTCCCTCCTTCCTGGATTCAGCATACCACTTCGCAGGCAAAAAAAGAAGGACGTATTTTGAGAAAAATACGTCCTAACTTTTCGATTGTATGCTTCGCATCACCCATTGCGGGAGGGGGCAAGCTCCGTTTTTTCCCGGCGGTAGTCCTTGGGGGTCACGCCGTACTTTGCCCGGAACACCCGGTAAAAATAGCTGGTATTTTCATAGCCCACCGCCAGAATGATGTCCTGGGTTGTGAGCCTTGTCTCCCGGAGCAGCTGAGCAGCCTTCGAGAGCCGCTTTTCCAGCAGCAGATCCTTAAAGGTGCGCCCCGTGGCACGATGCACTGCCGCGCTGAGGTAGGGCAAGGAAACGTGAAGCTCCCCGGCAAGACGGGTCAAATCCGCTGTGCGGTAATTTTCCTCGATTTCCTTCAAGGCCGCCAAAACCGCCCCGCCGGAGCTTTCCTCCAAATCGCCGGTATAATTCAGCAGCTGCAAAAGAAGCCGTCCCATGGTCGCCTGGTTGATCCGCCGGGCATTGGGCTGGGGATGCACCAGCCCCCACACCAGATTTTCCACCAGGTTCTGCACGGTGGGCGCCTCTGCCACATGAAAGTGCAAGCAGCTCAATTCCCCGCCGCTCTGACGCAGGCCGCTGAGCAGGAACTTTCCCAGCACATTGTCCGTACCGATCAAAGTGAGGGCATAGTCAAAAAACTGGGGCAGCACAATAAAGTTGACGCCAACGTCATTCTCCCCGGCCCGCTCCACCCCATGGGACGCGTGCTGGTTTAAAAACAGCAGCTCCCCAGCCTGCAGCACCAAGGGAGGACGTCCCTCCACATGATGGATTGTTTTTCCGGAGCACATATACATGATCTCCACGTAATTGTGAGTGTGCCTGGGGAAGGCCGCAAACCGAGTATGGGGACGCACAGTGATCAGCTTCCCCTTGGCAAGCAGCTTTTCGCTGTCGATCAAAAAACTGCCCCCTGAGCTATACCTGCTCTTGTCCACCTGTCCCCCGGACAGCAGTTGCTCTTCCTCCTCCGTCACACGACGGAGTTCCCCCATCAGCTCTTCCCGCACAGTTGCTTTCCTCCCTTTTCCGCGTTGACGCTCAGGCCGCCGTTAAAATCGCGCTGGCTTCGGTTGCAGTGAGGTATTCACGCTTCACCATCAACTCCACCACCTGGCGCTGGCGCTGCTGGCTCAAATCCGGATTGACGGTGGGGTCATAGACCGATGGGGCATTGGGAATTCCCGCCAACAGCGTGCATTGATCCGCGTCCATGGCGCTGGGCTCCACTCCAAAATACGTTTGGCTGGCCGAGGCCACATCATAGCAGCCGCTGCCAAAATAAATGGAGTTCACATACAGCTCAAAAATCTCCTCTTTGGAATAGTTTGCCTCAATGTGAAACGCCATAAATATCTCTGCCACTTTGCGAGTCAAACGCTTCTCCTGGGTAAAAAACAGATTTTTTGCCAACTGCTGTGTAATGGTGCTGCCGCCCTCCACAAAGGACATGGCCTTGATATCGTTGACCAGCGCCCGTCCAAGAGCAATCACATCAAGACCTCCGTGCTGGTAAAAGCGATGATCCTCCGCAGCCAAGACAGCCTCCACATAGGTATCCGGCAGCTCCTCAAAAGAAGTATAACTCTCTTGAGCGCGAACCTGCTTCACCCTTTGATCCAGAGGCATGGCCTCCAGGGCCTGCGTGTACATCTGCCACCCCAACAGGGTTAAAACAACGACCACACACAGACAAAGCGCCAGCACCCACAACACAATGTTCCGAACAATCCGCAAAACCTTCATGGCTGTCATGCCTCCTTGCCGGGCAACCCGGCTTCCTTTTTCATGGCATTATCTTATCAGCCAATTCTTGCAAAATTCTAACGGCAATCTTTACACTAAATTAAAAGTTCTTACAGCTTTTCGGGGGCTTCTCCCTGCGAAACACATAGGTATCTTTCTCAGAGAGACTTGGGGCGAAGGAGTATCCCAGCCGGTCGAAGGCGCACAGCTCTTCCGGAGAACGGGCGCCGGTTTCCGCGGCAAACCGCACCATCTCCCCACGAGCCATCTTCACGTAGACCCCTTTTTCCACCAGCCTGCCGGGTTCCGGTTCCTCTGCGAAAACACAGGTGACAAACCGCGCCCGCTCCCCCAGCAGCGGACGAACCGCTTTCGCGTACTCCTCCGAAGCCAGGTTCACAAAGACGGTATCCTCTTGGAGCAAAAGCTCCCCCAGGGAACTGCCCCAGAAATCATAGAGGTTCTTTCCTTTTGCCGTAGGAAGCTTTGCCTGCATTTCCAGGCGATAAGGGGACACGGCGTCAAAGGGGCGAAGCACCCCGTAAAACCCGGACAGAATCCGCAAATGCTGTGATGCATACTCCCACTGCTCCTCCGTAAAAAGGCCGGGGGCCATGTATTGGTACTGTATCCCTTCATAGGCCAGCAGGGCCGGCGTTTCTCCGCGGGACAGGTCCATGGCTTGAAAGGCTTCATACGCTCCCAGCGCCAAGGCATCGCTGCATACAAGCAGCTTTTTCAGAGCTGGAAAAGGCAGCTCCCGCAAGCTCTCCAGCAGCTGCCTTGAATACTCCAGCAGGGCGGGCTGGGTGCGGGGCGGCAAAGAATCCCCGTCCACCCGCATTTTCTTAGCCGGGGAGATCAGCAGCTTCACGGCCTGTTCTCCTCATGGAGGGTCTCCCCGCGAAGCATGGCCTCATGCTCCAAAGAAAGCTCCTTGCACAGCTGATAGGCGTTCCAGCTTCTGTTGGAGGCGGTGAGTACGGCTTTCAGCTCTACGGGAGGGATCTTTTTCCGGCGCATCCCCTGCAGCAGCTGATTCATCTGATGGGAGGTCAGCCCAGCCATCACCAGCATCTCTTGGGAGAAGCCCGCTTCTTCCTCTGCGTCCTGCTTCTGAGCCGCCAGTTCCAGCACCGCATCCAGCGGCTGCGAGAATTCCTCCGGCCCGACCGCTCTGGCCCGAAGCTTTAGCGTCAAACACAACGCTTTGATCTTCCTGCCCTTCTCCGTATCCAAATTGTATAGCAAAACAGTAGGTGTCATACAGAAGCTCCTTTCTTTTTCCGCATCCATCCCTCAGATAGTAGCACGCCGCCCCGTCCTTTTGCAAGAGAAAATTGAAAATGATTCTTGACTTTTCCCCATCTTTCCTGTACAGTAGCCATACAGCATAGAAGAGGAGTGATTCTTATGGGTTTTTCCGTTGAGAGCAGCGTTTCTGCTCTTGCCATTTTTCTGCAGGGACTTTTAAGCTTTTTTTCTCCCTGTGTTCTCCCCTTACTGCCCATCTATATCAGTTATCTCTCCGGCGGCGGCCGCACAGTGGACGCAGAGGGCAACACCCATTATAAGAGAAGCAAGGTTCTGCTGAATACCACTTTCTTTGTACTGGGGATCAGTTTCGCTTTTTTTCTGCTGGGCTTCGGCTTTACAGCCGCCGGCCAGTTCTTCCGGGAAAACCGTCTGCTACTGGGACGCATCGGCGGCGTACTGGTCATCCTGTTCGGATTCTATCAGCTGGGCGTTTTTGGCTCGGTTAAATTTCTGAACAAGGAGGCCCGGCTGCCCTTCCGACTGGATAAGCTCGCCATGAACCCCCTCACTGCCCTTGTGCTGGGCTTCACCTTCAGCTTTGCGTGGACGCCTTGCGTGGGCCCCACCTTGGCCAGCGTCCTGTTGATGGCAACCTCAGCGGCGGCTGCGGAAGGCTTTTTGCTGATTGCCGTCTATACCCTGGGCTTTGTGCTGCCCTTCTTAGTGGTGGGCTTGTTCACCTCCTCCCTGCTGGAGCTCTTCCGCAAGTATCAGGGCGTGGTGAAGTACACCGTAAAAATCAGCGGTGTGCTGATGGTCTTTATGGGCGTCATGATGTTTACCGGGTGGATGAACACCTTTACCAGCTACCTCTCCGGCTTTGGCGCAGCGGATACCTCCAGCGCCGTCTCCTCCTCTGTGGAAACCGCCAGCTCGTCCGCTGTGAGCGAGGACGGTGCGGCAGGCTCCTCCAACCAGGCGGAAAGCTCGGATGAGGAAAACTCCACGGTTCCCGCCCCTGATTTTACCCTGACCGATCAGCACGGCGCCAGTCATACGCTTTCCGATTACAAGGGCAAAACCATTTTCCTGAATTTCTGGGGCACCTGGTGCCCGCCCTGCCGGGCTGAGATGCCGGAGATTCAGGAGCTTTACGAGGAATATGGAGAAAACACCGGAGATGTGATCATTTTGGGCGTGGCATTGCCCAATGTGGGAAAAGAGGGCTCTGAAGAGGAGATCTCTACCTTCCTGAGCGAGAACGGCTACACCTATCCCACGGTCATGGATGAGGGAGGCGCTCTTTCTGCCAACTACTATATCTCTGCATTCCCCACCACCTTTATGATCGATAAGGACGGGAATGTATTTGGCTATGCCACCGGGCAGCTTACCAAGGAAATCATGAAGGATATCATTCAGCAGACCATCGACGGGAAGCGGACCCGATAACCAGCTTTTCCTTGCAAACCCACGGAAAGAAGTCTATAATAAGAGCATCTCTTATAAGGAGGGATGAAGTTGCCTAAAATCCAGGAATCCGCGGAAAATTATTTGGAGACCATTTTGGTGCTGAAAGAGCGCAATGGTTCTGTCCGTT
Organism: uncultured Acutalibacter sp.; assembly: GCA_963559705.1. Classification (GTDB taxonomy): domain Bacteria; phylum Bacillota; class Clostridia; order Oscillospirales; family Acutalibacteraceae; genus Acutalibacter. Next base: position 19,454 of record CAUWLU010000019.1, on the reverse strand, counting down.
CGGTGGATATTGCCGCGGAAATGGGGTTCAGCAAACCCAGCGTCAGCGTGGCCATGAAAAATTTGAGAGAGCAACGCTGCATCGCCATGGGTGAGGACGGATTGATCTCTTTGACAGAGAAGGGCCGGACAATTGCAGAGAGCGTCTATGAGCGTCATACGCTCTTCACGGAATGGCTGGTTTCTTTGGGCGTGGATACTGCAACTGCTGCTCAAGATGCCTGCCGCATTGAGCATGTGCTCAGCAAGGAATCTTTTGAAGCCATCAAGCGCCATGTGGAAAGCGGATTGCTTTCCGGCAATCAATAAAACCATCGTTATTTTTGAAGGCGGCTCGCTGGGATTTCCAGCGGGCCGCCTTCTCTGAACAAAGAAAAAGCCTCAAGGTTTTTCAACGATCATTCCGTGGAAAGAGACGGCTTTACGCCTCTTTCGTCCGATTGTAATACTGCAAAAAGGACTGCAGCACACTGCGGTCCGCAGCGTAGGTGACCAGGGCCAAGGCCTGCTCCCATCCCTCCCAGCGAAGCTCCAAAACCTCCTCCGGCTGAGGACGGGCATTGTCGGAGCTTACCTGGGCGGCAAAATAAATGACGTCTTTTATCACCCCAGCCTTCGGTGAATATGTCACAATCTCCCGAAAGCCGGTTTCCAAATCCACGGCCAGACCGGTTTCCTCCCGGATCTCCCGGAGGGCTGTTTCCGACTCGGTCTCATTTTTCTCCACATGACCCTTGGGGAAGGCCCAATGGCCGCCGTTGCGGTGCTTAATCAGCAGGATCTCCGGGTCACCGCCCTCCACACGGTACACCACCGCGCCGCAGGACTTTTCTTTTTTCAAGGGAACCACTCCTTTCACTGGAAGATAAAAGGACCAACCCAGGCTGTCCCGGGCGGCCCTTTTTATCCGCTTACTTTAACAAAAAACGATACTCCGTCGTGGAGGAGAACGGCTTGCCAGGCTGCAAATACTGGAAGGGGAAGTTCTCGTGATTCACGGAATCCGGATAGAACTGGGTTTCCAGACAAAATGCAGAATGGGGCTGCATCGGATTGCCGTCCTTGCCCACCAAACCGGCACCCGGTTTATTGAAGGTATACAGCTGTACGCCGGGCAGGTCGGACCAAACCTCCATCACGCGGCCGCTTTCAGGCTCATAAGCCTCTGCAAACTTCCGGAAGCCCTCGCCCTCCACACAGAAGTTGTGGTCAAATCCTCCATTGAGCTGAATCATTGCGTCATCCGCAAACATATCGTCGCCCAGCTTCTTGGCAGCGGTAAAGTCCAAAGGACCTCCCACCACGGAAGCAAGGGTCCCATCGGGGATCAAATCCTGGGAAACGGGAGTGGTTTCCTTGGCGTTGATGGTCAGATAAGTGCCCAGCACATCCTTCTGGGGATCTGCCGTGAGGTTGAAGAAGGAGTGGTTGGTGGGATTGAAGGGGGTCTCCTGGTCGCTCTCAGCATCGTACTGGATGGAGAGCGTGTTGTCCTGCTTCAAAGTGTAGGTGACCTTCATTTTCAAATTGCCCGGATACCCTTCCTCGCCATCGGGACTCTCATACGTATAGGTGATGGAAGGCTCTGCCTCATCAGCCGTCTGTGCCTCCCACAGGATCTGATGATAGCCTCCGGGACCGCCATGAAGGGTGTTGTTCCCATCATTCTTTGCCAGCGTGTAGGTTTTGCCAGCCAGCGTGAACTGTGCCCCGCCAATGCGATTTGCGTAACGGCCCACAAAGGTCCCCTGGTAGTTGGCGCCAAAATACTCTTCCAGAGTGCGATGGCCCAAAACCACATCCCCCAGCCTACCCAGCTTATCAGGCACCAGCAGCTCCACGATACGGCAGCCATAGGGCGTGGTTACCAGCGTCATGCCGTGGGCATTTACCAAGGTGTACAGAGCGACCTCGCGGCCGTCCGGCAGCTTGCCAAATACGGATTTCTCCACAGACATCGTTATTCCTCCTTGCCCAACAGCGCAGCGCCGATGATACCAGCATCATTTCCCAGCTCAGCACGGCAGACAACCGTCTTTTTGCTGGAATTCATCGCATACTGCTCCTTCTCTACAAAAGCGCGCACAGGTCCCAGCAGGGTTTCGCCCTCGTTGGAGATGCCGCCGCCCACGCACAGGATGTCGGGCTGGAAAATATTGATCATGTTCGTGATGCCAATGCTGACGCCCTTGACATACTCGTCCACAATCGCCTGGCCCACGGGATCGCCTTGGCGCATGGCGTCAAAAGCAGTGCGGCCGCTGACCTTGCTCAGATCGCCGTCCACCAGCTTCCAAATCGCGGAATCCTTCGGTGCGTTTTCCATATGCTCTTTGGTGGTCTTGATGAGGCCTGTGGCGGAAGCATACGCCTCCCAGCAGCCATGACGGCCGCAAGTGCAGGGACGGCCGTCCATATGGATGACGGTGTGGCCCAGCTCTGCTCCGGCGAAGTTGCTGCCGGAATAAATCTTGTGGTTGATGATGACGCCGCCGCCGACGCCGGTTCCCAGCGTAATGGCAACCGCGTTGTTGGCGCCCTTCAGTGCACCGGCAACGTACTCTCCGTAAGCTGCTGCATTGGCGTCATTCTCCATCACCACGCGCTTGCCGTCCAGACGGTCAGAGAGCATCTGCCCCAAGGGAGTGTAGGAGAAAGGCAGGTTGTTGGAGAATTCAATCATACCGGTGGCGCGGTTGACCGTGCCGGGAGAGCCCAGGCCCACCCAGGGCACATCGTCCAGAGTCAGGCCCGCGTTTTTCAGCGCTTCCCGCGCAGTGGATGCCATGGCGTCCACAACCCGCTCAGGGCTGTCCACGCGGGTCTTCGAAGTGGCCCTAGCAATGATCTTCATGTCTTCATCCACGATTCCAACGGCAATATTCGTACCGCCTAAGTCAATTCCAAGATAATGCATACAACAGGCTCCTTTGTGCAAAAATTCTGGGTACTCCCCAATCAGCTTTAAGTATACTATAGATTGATGACAAATGTAAATGTTTTCCGAAAAATATTTTGACCTTTTTTGCGCCGCCCTCCCCTTGCTTTTCCTTTTCCGGTGTGATAACATATACAAGATAGTTTTGCCGCCATGGTGGAATTGGCAGACACAAGGGACTTAAAATCCCTCGGTAGCAATACCGTACCGGTTCAAGCCCGGTTGGCGGCACCAGCGAGATATCCTTGCTTGAAAGCGCACCTTCCTTGGAGGGTGCGCTTTTTCGTACGCTCCCTGCGCTGAAAAAGCTGCGGTTTTCTCAGCTGTCCTTTTGTTGCGGTTGTTGCGATAATCCCAGCCACTCTGCCAAAGAAAGCTTTCCCACAGCCGCAAGAGCGCTCACTGCTGCTCCGAACGCGGCTTCCTCTTGGGTATCCACCATGGCCAGCGGCATTTGAAACCGCTCCTCCAAAGCGCGGCGAAGAGCCGGATTGCGGCGCACTCCGTTTCCCGAGCAGACCAAGCTCCCTCGAGAGCTTCCCGTGCCCTGGCAAATCACCTGATAGAGCTGGAACAGCTCCTCTGCCATGCCGTTTAGAACGCCGCGAATCAAGCTGGCCGGATGGAAATTGTCCACGCGAATCCCCTGAATGCCACCGGTTTCCAAAGGATTTTCCCGAGTGCCGGCAAAGGTGGTTTTCACCTGCCAAGCCTCTTGGGAGGCCCCCTCCAACAAGCTTGCCATAACATCATACTGGGGAACATCGGGCGCTCCCGCCGCCACGGCGTACTCCCGGAGGAAACCTTCCAAAGCAGCATAGGCCGCGCCGCCGCACAGCGTTGCACCCACCAACAGGAAACCGCCCATCAGGAAGGGACGAGCCTCGATTCCCGAAGCCGCAAAGGCATGGGGCGACCACACGGAGATCTGCCCGCCGGTGCCTAAATTTGCCAAAACCGTTTCCTCCGCCAGACGCACCGAACCCAAAAAGCTGGCCTGATTATCACCCAGGGACACGCTGACCGGAATCCCGCGGTATTCGCCCAAAAGCTCCAGCTCCTGGGTGACCGGCGGGAACATACCGGGGTCCATTCCCAGCTCTCGAAGGGCTTCTGCTTGGAACGCCATGGCTTCCCGGTCGAACAAGCCCAGGCTGGCCGCCTGACTGCTGTGAACCAGCGGCGTTTTTCTGCCAGTGAGATACATTCCAACATAGTCGGCGACGGTGCAAAAGGAAACGGCCTCTTGCGGGACCAGGTGATTCTGGACATTATACCAATGGGTCACCGCTCCATAGCCCAGCGCAGCATAAAGCCCCTGTTCGCTCAGCTTCTGGCTGAGGCTCTTCCCCTGGCCGTCCGGCAGACCGCCCCGGCCGTCCTGCCAGGTATACAGCGGGCTGACCGCTCTGCCCTCTCCATCCACATAAACGATGCCATGCATCTGTCCTGTTAGGCCGATGGAAACCACATCGGACTCTTTCTCTAAAAGCTCCTCTAAAACCGAAAGGACCCGGGATACGATCACCCCCACATTCTGGACGCGCTCCCAGGAAAAAGCCGTCTTAAGGAAGCTTCCATTCTCCAAAGTGTGTTTCTCCAAAACCCGGGGGCCATCGCCGTCAATCAAAGTTACGCTGACTGTCGTGGTACCAATATCAATCCCGATGCTTCTCATACGCATCCTCCTTTGCGCCTTTGGAATTTCATTATAACGATGGGGGCGCCAAACTGTCAAGACGCCGCTCCCCGGCAGGAGGTGCAGCCTATCTAAAAAAGGCAGCCCAGGCTTCTAACCCAGGCTGCCTTTTGCAGTCGATTTCTATACAGCGCTCACGCTTTTGCGCGGGATACGCTGCGTCTGATCTGGACCAACAGGATCACCAGGCTTACTCCCAGCAGAATATGCCCGACTCCGGCTATCCCAGAAATGGCGGCGCTCATGCCGGAAGAGAGCGCGATTCCCAGCACCTGAGTCACCCCGCGCACCACAAACATCACTGCGGTTAGATTCAGGCCCACATGATAAACAGCCAGGATCTGCCCTGTCTTTGCGCTTGTGAAGGAAAAATTCTTTTCCAGCAGAAGCAGCAGCAAGAAAAATGCCATACCCAGCATGAAATAATGCGTATGTACCACACTCAAGGTGGTTTCCCCAACAAATCCGTTGAACTTGGTAAATTCCCGATAAAATACACCGCCAACCATTGCAAGGACAGCGTACAGCAGCGCTGAATTCATATATCGTTTCATGTGTAGTCCTCCCTTTCCTTCCGTTTCCCAGGATCGTTTGTATTGTGTGTGCTTTCATCAGCCTTCCATGCTGGATGCTTTTTGCCCGGCTGAACCCCTCGGACGCCTGCCGTCATAACAGCCAAAAGAACAGCTTTGGCTCTAACATGAACAATGTTCATTATAGTGAACTCGGGCTGTTCTGTCAAGTGCGCAGCAGGGATTCCATTTGCGAATCAGCAGCGCCGAACCGCCCCCGCCCAGGCAAAAGCTAAAAAAGCTGCCGCCTGCGATCACCATGACAACCGGCGGCAATCGCTTTATTGCGCCTTCGTACTGTTCCTCATGGACTGGTAGCCAATCAGGACTGTCCAGACATACGCACAGGTCTTGGGAATCATCAGCATACCAATCATGGGGATGGCGTCTGCCCAAAGGACCACAGGAATGTAGAACCCGAAGCTAAGCACAATGGTCAGCCACATAAAGCGGAACTCAGCGTCTTTCGTCTCGCGGGCGCTCTTGTAGAACAGAACAATAATCAGCAGGCCCAAAAGCGCAAAGGGGATGTTCCGGTAAATGCCCCAGGACAGAGGAGCACTGGCGCTCAGCCAAGCATTCTGCGGGAAGAAGCAGAGGGCAATCCGCAGAGCGGACAGCAAATACACGGCGGCAGTCACGCCATTCCGGCCCTGGACCTTGTACCGAATCCGCCACACATAGTAGAGGATGATATAAAAGACCGTCATGGTGATGGAGGTGATGAATTTGCCCATGCCCAGCGGGACGGTGAAGTTCTCAAGCCCAGTGGTACAGAGGGCCAGCGCCCGGGGGACCAGATGGAAGGCATCGCCAGCGCCAAGCACAATCGCCATGACGCCAAACAGCCGGTACTCCTTGTTCCCCCTGCCCTTTACGACCATGGTGATGCCAATGGCAATCACGGTAATCAAATAGGCTGCATCAAACAGAGTTTCAACAATCGCTTGCATAAATGTTCCTCGCTTTCCTACTCATTATGAACACTGTTCATTTTGCTTTATAAAAAATTCCCGCAGGAACGGGAATTCTTTACCGATAAAGGAGCCGTTCGGCCATCTTTACAATGCCGCTGCAATCATAGTCCTGCCGCAGCAAGGAGGAAATAATCAGTGAGAAGATGATCTCCACGAATTTTCGAGGAGTAAAGACCTCATCAAAAACCGCAGTATTCACCTTTTCGTCCCGCGTCAGGACAAGGTAAAACCCCTCTTGGATGTGTTTCCAGGATTTCGCCATCAGCTCCTGGCCGCTGGACTTGTCCTCGCCCACAAAGCTCATGGAGTGCATGGAGAAAAACCCGGGATATTTTTCATTTCCGCGCCGCATGCTTTCATAGGCCCATTCAATGCAGTCTGTAAACTGCTGGAAGGAGGCCCGCCCATCGGGTATATGGAAGATATCGCACCAGACGCTCTCCACGGTTGCGGCAATCAACTCAGATTTGCTGTCAAAATAATTGTAGACAGAACCGACGGAGATGTTACAGGCTTGGGCAACGCTGCGGATGCTGATTGCCGCCCAGCCCTTCTCCTGAATCAGCTTGCGGCTGGTTTCCAAGATGGCCTCTTTGGAAGTAATGATCGTATTCAAAGTTTCTCGCACCTTCCATTCTGAACAATGTTCACTATAACAGCATCCGCTCTGTTTGTCAAGGCCATTTCTGTATGTTAGCTCTCCAATGCATCGCGGAGCTCCCAGAGAAGATCATAAAGCCCGTCCTGGGACAGCACCCCTCGCTTCAAGTCCCTGGGGAGCAGCCCCTGTTGGTCCGCGTCATAGTCGTGCTGCCACTCCCCTTCCCTGTAGTATCTGCAAAGCTTTTCTTTGATTTCCCTCAACTCCGGGTCCTGTTCTATCTGCGCCGGTGTATGATGCACTGCATAGTCGAATCGATCGTATAACTGCTCCATCTGCCGGACCCGGTCAATCATTTCCTCTTGTTCACGCTCAGTCATTGCGCGCCCTCCTTTCCTCCGGTTTCTTTTGCTAAAGAGGTTTCTTTGAACATTTATTCAGACACCCGCCGCAGGCAGCTTGGAATGCCCGAACAGCCCTCCCCTTCACGCAAAAAGAACCCTACGTCCTCAACTATGGACGCAGGGTTCTCCATGTTTACCGTTTCAGGTAATTCTTAGTACATGCCGCCCATGTCGCCGCCAGCGGGAGCTGCGGGAGCGGGCTCCTTGATGTCAGCAACCAGGGACTCGGTGGTCAGGATGGTGGAAGCCACAGAGGAGGCGTTCTGCAGGGCGGAACGGGTCACCTTGGTGGGGTCCACAATGCCGGCCTGGATCATATCCTGGAACTCGCCGCTGAGAGCATTGTAGCCATAGCCCACCTTCTGGCCATTCTTCAACTGCTCCACAATGACGGAACCCTCGATGCCAGCGTTGATGGCGATCTGACGCACGGGCTCCTCCAGAGCCTTCAGCAAAATGGAAGCGCCAGTCTTTTCGTCGCCCTCGACGGAATCCACATAAGCCTTTACTGCGGGGATGGCGTCGATCAGGGCGGTGCCGCCGCCAGCGACAATGCCCTCTTCCACAGCAGCCTTGGTGGCAGCCAGAGCATCCTCAATGCGCAGCTTCTTCTCCTTCATCTCGATCTCAGTGGCAGCGCCCACCTTGATGACGGCCACGCCGCCAGCCAGCTTCGCCAAACGCTCCTGAAGCTTCTCCTTGTCGAACTCGGAGCTGGTGGTCTCGATCTGACCACGGATCTGCCCAACGCGAGCCTTGATATCCTCGCTGTTGCCAGCGCCGTCCACAATGATGGTGTTCTCTTTGTCCACCTTGACCTGGCGTGCATGGCCCAGCTGAGTCACCTGAGTGTCCTTCAGCTCCAGGCCCAGCTCCTCAGAGATCACCTGGCCGCCGGTCAAAACAGCGATATCCTGCAGCATCTCCTTGCGGCGGTCACCAAAGCCTGGGGCCTTGACAGCAACACAGGTGAAGGTGCCGCGCAGCTTGTTGAGGATCAGCGTGGTCAGGGCCTCGCCCTCCACGTCCTCAGCAATAATCAGCAGCTTCTTGCCGGACTGGACAACCTGCTCCAGCAGGGGGAGGATCTCCTGGATATTGGAGATCTTCTTATCCGTAATCAGAATATAGGGATCATCCAGCTCAGCCACCATCTTATCGGTATCAGTAGCCATATAGGGGGTGATGTAGCCCCGGTCGAACATCATGCCTTCCACAACCTCGCTGTAGGTCTCGGCGGTCTTGGACTCTTCCACAGTGATAACACCGTCGGAAGTGACCTTTTCCATGGCGTCGGCAATCAGATGGCCGATCTCATCGCTGGCAGAGGAAACAGCAGCTACACGGGCGATATCCTTGGCGCCGTCCACCTTGTGGGAGTTCTTCTCAATGGCTTCCACAGCAATCTGAGTGGCCTTCTGCACGCCGCCGCGGAGAATCATGGGATTGGCGCCTGCGGTGACGTTCTTCATGCCCTCGCGCACCAGAGCCTGTGCCAGCAAAGTAGCAGTAGTGGTGCCATCGCCAGCAACGTCGTTGGTCTTAGTGGCGACTTCCTTCACCAGCTGGGCACCCATGTTTTCAAAGGGGTCCTCCAGCTCCACTTCCTTGGCGATGGTAACGCCGTCGTTGGTGATCAGCGGAGCGCCGAACTTCTTATCCAGCACCACATTGCGGCCCTTGGGACCCAGGGTGATCTTCACAGTATCTGCCAGCTGATTGACGCCGCTCAGAAGTGCTTTGCGAGCGTCCTCACCATAGATGATTTTCTTAGCCATAGTATTGTCAAATCCTTTCTTCACTCAATTTCAAACTGTACAAAGAACGGGACGAATCAATCCTCTTTGCTTACTCCACCACTGCCAGAACGTCGTTCTGCCGCACGATGGTATACTCCTCGCCATCCACCTTCACTTCAGTGCCGCTGTACTTGGCGCAGATGACGCGGTCGCCCTCTTTCAAGTACATCTTCACTTCTTTGCCATCGACCTCACCGCCGGGGCCCACTGCAATCACACGGGCGATCTGGGGCTTCTCCTGAGCCTTGGCAGCCAGCACAATGCCGCTCTTTGTGGTCTCTTCTGCCTCTTCGGCCTTAATCAGCACTCTGTCAAAAAGGGGTTTAATGGTCATGATACAACACCTGGGCCTTTCGGAATTGAAACGAATTTGCGGCCCGTTCCTTTCTCCCTGCCATATTTGATGTTTTCACACTCCGCAGGGGGAGAGTGTTAAAACCGCTGGAAACCAGCGAAAAAGAATTTGCATTTCAATCCGCCGGAGCTCTCCGGCGTTTTTGGGATTAGCACTCTTTATTCCCGAGTGCTAAGACTATTGTAATCACATGGTCAGGAAAAGTCAAGTGCTTTTTTGCATTTTTTTACCTTTTAACATTCTCTTCATAAAATCCTCTAAGGAGCCCCATCCTATGGGTATTCGAAGGAATAAAAAACACTGGGAATCCGCACAAAACCATGTTTTCTGCGTTCCCAGCGTTTCTTTTCTGCCTGTGCTCGTGGTGATGTCCCCGCAATAGGGACAAAGAAATTACGGAAAGCTTTCTCTCAGTTTTCCTCTCCATCACCGTCTTGCAGCTTTTTCAAATTGTTCCGATACTGTTCTGGCGTAACGCCGTAGACCTTGCGAAAGGACTGAATGTAATGGGACACATCGTTATAGCCCACATGGGCGGCGATATCACTGATTTTTAGAATGGTCTTTTCCAGCAGCTCCTTGGACTTTTCCTGCCGGTACTCGATAAGATATTTAGAAAAGGTCTGGCCGCACTTTGCTTTGAACAGGCGGCTTAAATAGGAGGCGTTCATAAAGTATTTCTTTTCCGCCAGTTCCCGAAGAGTAATGTCATATTGATAGCTGCGGTCAATGTAATCGATAATGCTGCGGATAATATCGTCCCCATCGCTCTCCCGCTTGGCCTGGCAGCAAATGCCTTTTACGGTGCTTAACAGATACGCTTCCAGCTCATCCATGTGCTTGAAATTGTACAGATCATACCGCTGGGAAAACAGAAGCTGCACGCTGTCATCGCCGCCGCAGTCAGAAGGCAGACGGTCGTAGTAACGCATGAACACCCCAAGAATATGGACAACCTGCTCATATAAGTCATAGCTGTTTCCGCTCTCCCGCAGGCGTGGGTCTTGTAGGATTTTTTCAATGGCCTTGCGGGAACCCTCATAATCCATGCGCTTCAACGCATCCTCCAAGGCGGATTCTTCATTGGGAAAAGCAAAGGAGGTTTTGCTTTTCTCCGCTTCGTACACGAAGGCCTTCCCCCATCCCTTCAACAACCGCTGATTGATCGCGTATACCGCTTCCTTATAAGCGCTGTACAGCTCCTCCATTCCCCGGTGGGAGCGGCCTATTGCTGCGCTGCCCTGCAAGCCATCCAGTTCGGGCAGCTTGCGTAAGAGATGCTTGGCACAGTCCATCAAGCTGCACAGGCTGGTCTCTGGATTTTGAAAAAATGCCAGCAGCACATATTCCTGGGCATTCTGAAAAAAGAACACCTGGCACTCCTGGGTGCCGGCTTCCAACTGCAGCCAAGAACGAATACGCTCCCGCTGCTCGAGAGTTGCCTCCGGGTCCGTCTGGAGCAATAGAATTCGGTATTCCCGACTGTCTGCGTATTGCAGAGAGCGCTTCATAAACAGCCGCTGCAAGTCCGCGTTTTGGGCCAGCTCCTTCACAGAGAGCTGCTCCATGGAGAACTCCAGGTCCCGTTCCTGCCTGGAAGCCAGTTGGGAGCTCTCTTTGCGGCGTTGGGCCGCAGATACGCTGTCCAGCGCTTTTTTGATGGATTCCCGGCGAAGGGGCTTGGTGACATAATCCTTTACACCAAAGCGAAGCGCCTGTTGAGCGTAGTTGAAATCGGCGTACCCAGTGACAATAATCACCGACACCTCCGGATAGCTGCGGCTAATATACTCTGCCACCTGCAGGCCGCTGATCTCCGGCATACGGATATCTGTAAGCACCGCATCAATCCGAGAATCCCGTTCCAGATAGTCAATGACCTCCTGACCGGTCTCCATGTCGGCAGCTACCTCCACATCCAATTCTGCCAAGATTTTTAAAAGCGCCTTGCGGGCGTAATATTCGTCATCTGCAACCAATACGCGCATACCATTCTCCTTTTCGTTTTTATCTACGCCTTAGAATCGCTCCATCCCGGCGGAGCTTCCCGGTGGTTCAAAGCACGGAGGTGCAGCGTTACCCGGGTGAACTCTCCGGGGCGGCTTTCGATAGAAACCCCATAAGACTTCCCATAAAAGGCCCGAATCCGAGAATTCACATTGACCAAGCCGATGTTGTCGCTGTCCTTCTCCCGGTCGGAACCGGCCCTCAGGCGCCGGTTCCATTCCGCGCATTCCTCCGGCCGCATTCCCACCCCATTGTCATAAACCATAAGGTAGAGATCCTCCCCCTCCCTCCGGCCAGTGATGCACACCTGGGCGCCTGTACGCTTATCGCACAGACCGTGAGAGAAACAGTTCTCCACCACCGGCTGCAAGAGGAACTTGAGCATAAAGCAGTCCTCCACCTGCTGAGGAATCCGTATCTCCGTTTGAAATCTGCCGGGGAACCGGATATTCTGTATCTGCAGGTAATTGCGGGCAAAGTGGATCTCGTCTGCCACGGGAACCACGCTGCGTTCCATCACATTGTAACGCAGCAACTGGGAAAGGTTATCCGTGATCTCCATAATTTGGGGCACGTTCTCAATTTCCGCAAGCGCACTGATGGTATTTAACGTGTTATAGAGAAAATGAGGGTTGATTTGATGCTGAAGCATTTTCAGCTCCATGCGTTTTTCATTCATCTCATAAAGCAGCGTGTCATCGATTCCCTTGTTGATGCGGTGGGCCATAGTGTTGTAGGACTGCATCAGGGCCCCGACTTCCGTTTTCTGGATGTGGGCCGGAATTTGAAACAGGCTCAGATGTCCCTCCCCTGTCAAGCGGATATCGGCGATCATCCGTTTTAAGGGCTTGATTATCTGCTGGGAAACCAAAACGCTAAACAGCATCGCCAACGCTAACACCACAACAAACACCGCAATCAAATTTTTGATTCCCTGAAAGACAACCTGGTTCAACGCGTCCATGGAGGCGTACTGCACCAGCACCCAACCTGTCTTTCCGTTGCGGGTGGCAGTAAGCAGATACTGTCTCCCTCCCAGAGTGACCTTCTGAACGCCGGAACCATTCAGAAGCTCCTCTGTTTTCTCCCGAAAAAGGGTCAAATCGTTCTCCTCTGTCGGGGAAAGATCGCTCTTTGAGGAATTGTAAAGCAGGCTGCCATCTTCTCCCAGTACGCATAGGAAACTGATGGACTCGTCTGTATAGGTGCTGTCGAACTGAGAGGCAATGCGTTCATAATTCACATCCACGCAGAGGGCCCCAACATAGTTTCCAAAGTAATACAGCCGCTGCACCATGGTCACCACTTTTTTGGACGACTGCTGGATCACTTCTTCATGCACGCCTGTGAAGTGGGCCTCATAAGGGTCCTCTTCCCAAGCAATGCCCTCCATCAATCCCTCTACGTACTCTCCATACTCCTCGGTATCTGCAACAACGCTGCAATAGGCATCCCCATGCCGATTGACAATACCGCCCCGCACCACAAAGTTATCATTGCGAAAAGCATGATTCAAGGCGTTGCGCAGATAGGTATCATCCTCAAAGCGCTCTACAGCGCTTTTCTTCGAAGCGTCTGAAAGCAGGATGCGCCGCAGCTGCCCATCGGAATAATGGATGAAGTTGATGCGGTCCAGCGATGCAAACAGCAGCCTTACGTTCAAGTTTGCCTGGTCGTTAAGCTGCTCCATGTACTGGACGTTGGAATCCAGCGCCTTACTCACCGCATCGCCGTAGACAAATAAGCTTGGAAACAAAAGCAGAACCAAAAGCACCAAATTGCCCAGCAGGATCTTATTCCGAAGTGATACGCTCTGAAGGAAATGCTTCATCCATTCGATCTCCCTATCATGTATTTTGTAGTCATGCTGGGTGTATTTTAACAAATCCGGTCAAAAAAGACAAATAACAACAAAGGGGAACTTCCTTCACTTTCACGAAGGAAGTCCCACCATGTTGCGTTATGGTCACTTCAAATTCAAAACGAAAACGAGGAGGTCAACTCTTAACAGCACCTTGAGTCAAACCGGCAACAATATACTTTTGAGCACAGATGTAGGCAATCATCACCGGGACCATGGCAATCAAATAAGATGCAAAGGCCATGTTGTAATCGTAAGTGTACTGGGATTTGAAGTTGTACTGGAACAAAGGCAGGGTCCAGGTGCTGGAATCCTGGTTGAGGATGATCAAAGGCATCTGGAAGTCGTTCCAAACCCACAGAACATTCAGCACCACAATGGTCATGGTCATGGGCTTTATCAGCGGAACCACCACGCGCCAATAGGCGCCGAAGGTGGAGCATCCGTCAATGGCGGCCGCCTCTTCCAAATCCGCAGGCACCGAGCGAATATAATTTGTCAGCAAAAAGACGGACTGGGAAGACGACATGGTGACGCACATGATAATCAGGCCGAACTGGTTGTTCAGATGCAGGCCGCCCAAGTACTTGACCAAGGGAATCATCACCACTTGGAAGGGTACGAAGATCCCGCACAAGCACAGATAGTACACGATCTTAAAGTACCGCTTGTGAAAGTTCCGGGAAATGGCGTAGGCAACCATGGGATGCAGCAAAAAGATAAACAGCACAGAGATCACTGTGATCATGGCAGAATTCTTAAAGTAATTGAAATAGCCCGCCTTCTGGAACACAGCTTTGAAGTTCTCTAAGTAAAAGCTGGTGGGAAAAGAGAAAAAGCTCTCTGCCGACTGCTGCTGGGTCTTCATTGCTGTAATGATCGTCACATAGAAGGGAAACAGAATAATAATGGCGCCAAGGATCAAAAACGCATAGGATAGGATCTTTAACACCTTACCGCCTATGGACAACCTCATGCGTCATCACCTACCTCTTTTTTACTGGAGATCTTGATCGTCAAGAAGGAGACAATGGCAACAATCACAAACAGACACATGGACTCTGCCACGGACTGTGCAAATTTGCCTTCGCTCATAGCATGACGGTAGATCAGGATGCCAATCGCTTCCGTGGCCTGGGCAGGACCGCCGGCGGTCATTGCCTGGATGTAATCGAAGATGGTCAAACCGCCCTTGGTGGTGGTAATCACCAGCATCGTGACAATGGGAATCAAGAAGGGAATCGTGATATTTTTGAACTTCTGCCAGGCGTTGGCGCCGTCAATCGTGGCGGCTTCATAAAGATCCGCCGGAACGCTTTGCAGGCCTGCCAGCAGCAGAACCGTCGGCGTTGCACAGCCTTGCCACAGATTCACAATCAAGATACCGAAGATTGCGGTGCTTGGGTTACCCAAAAGGCTTTTACTCAGCCACTCAATGCCCAAAGCCTCCCCTATGGGCGGGAACGCCCGCAGGAGCAGTTCGTTCCAAATCAGTCCCACTGTGACCAAGCTGAGTACCGCAGGAATAAAGAAAACCGAACGGAACACGGTGCTGATTTTCCCCTTTAGGTTGTTCAGCGCCAGGGCAATGAGCAGAGAAATCAAAATCACGCCGATGTCCAACATGATGGTGTACCGGATGTTGAACCATATTGCCTGCCAAAAACGTTTATCCTGCAGGACGGTGACATAATTTTTCAGGCCAATGAATTCGTAGGACGTGGCAATGCCTGTCCAGTTGGTCATACTGTAGTAGACGCCCAGGATCATAACCACGATAAAGAAAAAGATATACAGCAAGAAAATTGGGAGCGTGAACGCCACCATAACGGCATTTTTCCGTCTCATACCGTTTTTGCTAGAGGTACCGTCCAGAGAGGGAAGCCTCGACATATTTCCTTGCACCTCCTCAAAAGATTCTAGGGATATGCGAACTCAAATGAAAGGAATTTCCCCCATTTGGCCAATAAGACCCGGAGAACTTCCGAGTCTTATCAACCAAAACAAGGACACTCACTTTATGTAGGGATGCGCTTTTGTTTACTCAGCGGCTGGGGCTTACTCAGAAGCCAAAGCTGCCATGTAATCTTCCGTCATGGTGGTCAACAGAGTGGTAACATCACCGTCGATCAGCACCTGCTGAATCTTGGAGCGCTTGGTCTCTTCAAAGCCGGCAGGAAGAACTTCTGTGCTCAAAACGCCCTTCTCGTCCAGAATCGCGACCACACCAGTGCCCTGAGGGATGTCTGCCTCTACACCCTGAATGCAGGAAGGAGAGTGGTCCAAGCTGGCGTAGATCTGAGCACCCTCAGCGCTGGCAATAAAGTTGAGGAACATCTCAGATGCGATATTGGCGTCCTCGCCGTGCTCATTCACACCCAGGCACAGGCCAGTATCCAGGCCCAGAGGCTGCTTGAAATCGCCGCTGTCATTGGGCATCGGGAACATATCGAAGTTTTTGTCGGGGTTGGCAGCCTCAATGGAAGGAGCGGCCCAAGAGCCCTGGGGGAACATATAGCCGGTGCCGGTGGCAAAATCGCTGATGCACTGGTCATAGCCCAGAGAAAGCGTATCGTCCTGAGAGTACTCATGGAGCTGCAGGATCTTTTCCCAAGACTGAACGGTCAGCTCATCATCTTGGAATGTGGTCTCGCCAGCTTTCATCTGTGCGTAAAACTCAGTCGTGTCCGGACGGTCCTTGCCCAAAATGTTGCCCTGCAGCTGGGACAGCGTCCAAGCGTCCTTGTCCGGGAACATAAAGGCAATCTCGCCCTTAGCCTTGATATCCTCGGCAATGGCAATCAACTCATCCCAAGTGGTCGGGACCTCATAGCCAGCCGCCTCGAACTTGTCCACATCATAGAAAACGCCCATGAAGTTGCCGGAGAAGGGAATGCAGTAATAGTGACCATCCTCAAACTTCACGGCATCCAGATAGTTGTCCATCACGTTTCCAAGGGCCTCTGTGTCGTCCAGAGCCTTGACGCGGCCCTGCTGGGCGAACTGCACAAACTGAGAGTCCGTGGGCCAGTGCATCATCACATCAGGAATGTCGTTGGAGGCCGCACGGGTCATCAGAACAGTGGAGGCGTCAGGCACCACGTTCTGGGTGACCTTGATGTTGGAATTCTTCTCCATAAAAGCGTCGATGACAGCCTGGAAGGAATCCACAGCCTCGCGCTTCTGCTGGAAGAACTCGATCTCCACATCGCCGGAGACAGAAAGCTCACCGCCGGCAGCCTCGCTGCTGGTCTCTTCGGCACCGCTCTCCTCTTTTACAGCGGAGGATTCGCTGCTGCTTTCTTTCGCTGCGCTGCTGGTAGAGGACTCCCCTCCTCCACCACATCCAGCGAACATGGTCACTACCATCGCGGCAGCGCAAGCCATCGCTAAAAGTCTTTTCTTCATGTTCTTACATCCTTTCATAGATAGAGTCGGCCGGACAGTCGCTGCTATTTATACAAAAGCACCGGCCTGTTTGATACAATTATACCTATATTCCAAAAATGCATCTATAAGATTTATTACTTTTCCCGTATTGTAATAGTTACCTTTTGTTCATAGTACTCATAAGAGATTTTATATTGTACATAATTTTATACTTTATGTCACCACCACTGTAAATTGATTTATTTTTTGCAGAAGCCAGACAAAACACAGTTCTTAGACTGCTTTTCCGTTGGCAGTTCCTTCCCGTTGAGAAGAACACAAGTAACCGGGGACTGAGCATAAACCTTTAAAAGTTTCACAGGCATATTGGTCTCCACCAAAACCCGCTCTCCCTTCAGCTCAGCATGGAAGCGATACTCTACCCCATCGTCATAGAAGATCTGATCCACACAGCCGGAGATATTCAACAGAACGGTAAGGTCCTCATAGTTTTTCTCCTCGCTCCAGAACACGTCCTGGCTGCGCATGGGAACAGCCGTGTTTTCCCGCAGGTAAACAGGGATATCCTCCAGAGCATTCTCAGGCCGGACCCAACGCCCGCCAGAAACAAATTCCTCTGTACGCAAGCCGAGCCACTGTCCCTCAGGGAGATAGACTCTCAGGTCATCTTGGTCAAAAACAGGGGCTACCAGCAGGCTTTCACCCAGCATGTATTCCATTCCTACGTTTTCCACTGTGAAGTCCTCCGGGAATTCAAGCAGCAGGGCCCGCAGCATGGGAAGGCCGGTGTTGTGGGCCTGGATGGCCGTGGAATAGAGATAGGGGGCCAGACGGTAGCGGAGCCGGTCGTAGGCGCCAAAAATTTCCTGGGCCTGCTGGCTAAAGTTCCAGGGCTCCCGCGGAGTCTTGCCATGGCAGCGGCTCAACGGGCTCAGCAAACCGAACTGAGCGCTGCGGATATACTGCTGCTCGGTGGGCGGGCACTCGTAGCCATCACTGTCCGTGTTGTAGAATCCGCCAATATCATGGCCCCAGAAGGGTACGCCGGAAAGGCCGATGGACAGGCCGCTGCGCAGCACACAGGCTAAGTTGTTCTCGTGGGTGGAAGAATCCCCCGCCCAGTTGCCCGGATAATTCTGGCTGCCTGCATAACCGCTGCGTCCCCACAGCATGGGCCGTTCCCCACCTGGCAGTTTGACCTCGGCACAAGCCTCATAGATGGTCTTGGCATAGAGCAGGGGCAGCTTGTTGTGGCCTTGCAGACCGTTGGAGCCGTCATAATACACCGCGTCCATGGGCAGCGCTTCAGAGAAGTCCGTCTTGATAACGCCCACGCCATCCTTGACCACGTTCTTCACCAAGCCCTTGTACCACTCCACCATTTCTGGATTGGTAAAATCAAAGGCAGCAAAATAGAAATCATTGGTGGCGGCAGAGTGGAAGGTGGCGACCTCGCCTTTCTCATTTTTCACTAGATAGCCCTTTTCTTTGGCAAACTCATAGCTATCCGCTCCCACCCGGATATAGGGCCACATCCACAGGCTGAGATGGAAATGCAGTTCTTTCAACGTTTGAATCATTCCCTTGGGATTGGGGAAACGCCCCAGATCCCACTCCCACACACCGGAATTGCTCATCTTCTGCCAGCCGTCAATATGGATGACGTCCGCGGGGATATTTTTCTCCCGCAGGGTGCGGGCCACAGTTTCCACTTCCTCCTGGGTGCGGTAGCTGCATTTGGACATCCACAGGCCAAATGCCCATTTGGGAATCATGGGGGAACGGCCGGTGAGGGCAGTATAATCCTCCAGCAGGCCCTTAGGGTCCCGGTTGCAGAACATCACATAGTCCAGCATCTTGTCCGCTACCTCCATGCCATAGGAGACGCCGGAGCCTACACCCATATCGCAAACATTGTCCGTATAGGTATTTAGCAGGATGGAATACCCCCGGCTGCTCACAAAATAAGGGATGTTCTGGTAGGAGCGCTCTGTGTTGGTGGAAAGAGCGTCGCTCTGGCGGCAGTGGATGACCTGTCCCCGTTTGTTGAAACCAGTAAATTTCTCCCCGAAGCCGTAAAAGCTTTCGTCCGAGTACATATACATGGTTTCCCGCACCTTCACCACACGGCCCTGCTCATCGC
The DNA here is from genome assembly GCA_963559705.1 of uncultured Acutalibacter sp. Taxonomy (GTDB): domain Bacteria; phylum Bacillota; class Clostridia; order Oscillospirales; family Acutalibacteraceae; genus Acutalibacter. Next base: position 709 of record CAUWLU010000019.1, on the reverse strand, counting down.
AATCAAAGCCAATGGGCAGGTATTTGCACATATTGTCCACATTGGAATCGCATACATTTTCATGGGTGAGTGGTTTTCCATCCAACAGCACGGAGAGCTGCCAGGGCCGTTTTTGCAATTGCAGCTCCATGCGGCCGGTGGTGACGGCCAGGTACTCTCCCCTGTCCTCCAGAGTGTAAGCCTGCCTGCCCTCCAAAGAGAATACGGCGTTTTCAAACGTATCCTCCTCATAGGGGTACATCCGGAAGCGGAAAGCGGTCTCCGTCAACAAGTCCAGACGGACCCGGGCGGTCTTTTTCTGATAGGTTCCCACCACCAGCTCCAGAGCAGTTTCCTCCTGAGAATAGCTCTGGATCTCTGTTAAGAAATCGAAGGGGTGATTGAACACCGTTTTGAGATACCCAAGTTGGGGATTGTACGTCACTTCCACTTTGTTTGCCATATCACTTAGCTCCTTTCCACATTACCGCACAGGAGAAGCTCCCTGCGCGGAGGGGCCCAAGGCCCTCTCATCTTCATCTTTCTGCAAGAAAATAGAATGCCTTACAAGATCCGTCGTGTTCCCTTTTGCGCCGATGCTATGCCAGTTCCAAAATCATCGAGGTGAAGGGAGGCAGCTCTATGGAAAGGGTCTCCCCTTCTCCCGTATAAAGAGCACCACCCAGCAAATCCCTTGCAGAGGCGCCCTCCAGCACACAGCTCTGGGGCA
>CAUWLU010000018.1:0-46027 GCA_963559705.1 uncultured Acutalibacter sp. | reverse complement strand
TAAAGAAAATTCTTCTCAAACTGCTACTGTATATGCACGAAATACTGGACTTTTTAAGGATAGTTACCATGTTTATTACTATTCTGATGAGATAAAAGAACTGGCAGCTCCTTTATTTCAAGATAAGCCCTTCATAAGAAATTATCAACTTGAGGTACAAGGGCATACAACAACGACAGAATGGAATGGTAAGGAAGGTGTAGAGGAATATCTGAAAAAAAGAGAGTATGAAATAGAGACATCTATCTATCTGAATGAGGAACAAACAGAGGAAGAATATGCGGAAGAAATCTCCTGGATCATGCAGGAAATTGTAGAAAGCGATTTGGTTTTTAATATTTCAGTATATACAAATGATAAGAACCTTATTTTCTATTCCCTGCCAGAACAGCACAGTCAACCAGATGTAGAAGTGATTTTGGAAAAAATGGAAGATGTGAGAAGTTTACAAGAAACAAAAGAAGATTACAAAGAATGGAAAAAACAAAAGCAGCAGGAAGCAGAGCTTGCGTGAACGCGGCACGGTGCTTTCCTGTTTATAATTGGAAAAGAGAAAAAGCTTGAAAGAAAGGAGTCCTTACGATGATTCGATATGCCAAGACAAAGTACGGGACCTTGGAGGGCGTCAAGAGCAATGCGGGGTTTTCGCTGTTCCGGGGAGTCCGCTATGCAAAGCCGCCGGTGGGCCAGCTGCGCTTTGCCCCTCCCCAAGAGCCGGACTCCTGGGAAGGCGTCCGAAAATGCGATACCTTTGGTGCAGCCGCACCCCAGGGGCCTTTTGACCTTCACGATGAAACGGGGCGCTTGAAAAAAGTGATGCCCGGCTATCCCTATCCACCGGAGATCAGCGAGGACTGCCTGTTCCTCAATGTGTACACTCCGGCAGAGGGTGAGGACGCCAAGCTTCCGGTGATGTTCTATATCCATGGGGGCGGGTTCCAAAACTGGTATGGCTCCTGTTATGAGTATTGCGGCGATGGCCTGGCCAGCCATGGCGTGGTGGTTGTAACGCTGCATTACCGCATGAATGTGTTCGGCTTCTTCGCCCACCCGGATTTGAAGCAGGAGAGCGGAAACGGCTGCTGCGGCAATTACGGGATTATGGATCAGATGCAGGCGCTGCGCTGGGTGCGGGAGAACATCAGCGCCTTTGGCGGCGACCCGGAGAATATCACCATCTTCGGCCAGTCTGCGGGAGCCATGTCCGTGCAGGCAATCTGCTGCTCCCCCCTGACAAAGGGGTGGTTCCGCCGTGCTGCCATGCACTCCGGCGGCGGGCTGTTCCCCTTTGGGACCCCCCAGGAGGGTGAGCTGTCCATGGAGGAGCGGAGCGTGCGGTTTTTGGAGTTCTGCGGCTGCAGCACAATCGCTGAGCTGCGGGCCATGCCCTGGGAGACTCTGGAGCAGCACAGCTTGGAGTTCCAGCGGCTTTTGAATTTGGAATTCATGTGGTGCGCGGACGGCTATGTTCTGCCGGAAACGGTGGAGCAGTGCTTGCACCATGGCTCCATGGCGCAGGCGGATTACCTGTTCGGCTGCACGGTTGACGAAGGAATCCGCGTGACCGACCCGGACTATTTTGCTTCGGGCCTGGCGCCGGCAGTCCGGGCCATGGGCCGCGCCATGGTGGAGAAGGGCTGCAAAGCGCCGTACATCTACTGCTTTGACCGCCCCCAGCCCGGGGACGATGCCGGCACGCCCCACTCCTGCGACAACCGGTATGTGTTCTGCTCTCTGGCAGAGTCCTGGCGGCCCTATGATGCCAGCGACTATGCCCTGTCCCAGCAGATGATGGCCTATTGGACCAATTTTGCCAAAACCGGCAATCCCAACGGGGAGGGCCTGCCCGTCTGGGAGCCCTATGACAGCCGGGAGCTGGTGCTGCGCTTGACCACAGAGGGCAGCGCCATGGCAGACTTGGATGCGGACGGCTCCCTGAAGCAGCGGGAGGAGGCTCTGCTGAACCTGCTGAAGTGATCGTTTTCCCTCAGATAAAAAGCAAAAGCCCCTCTGGCATGAAGCCGGGGGCTTTCTTTTTGCTAAAAGCGCAGTTGGTCGGATAGGAGGGACCGCAGCTTGCGGGGGGAGACCTTGTCCTCCGGCCCCAGCTGGCCCAGCAGCAGGGGGGAGGAAGGATCGCAGCTTGCACAGTTGGCAGCCACAGCCGCCGGACTGAAATTGGCGTAGCAGTAGCGGCACCCATTGCGGCAGGTGTTGTACACGCCAATGTCGATGCTCTCCACACAGCCGCATTCCTGCCGTTGGTTCCGGTCCTTTTCTGCCAGCAGAGGCCGGCCCAATAAGCGGCTGAACAGCCTGTCGTCCACGCATCTGCCGTGCCGGATGCCGTATTTTTCCAGGTCGATGCCCTCGGCGCAGGTTTCCAGCTGGAAGCCATAGCTGCGGGCAATCTGAGAAAATGCCCTGGCCAGGGCGTCCTGGGCTTCCGGCGGGGGGGACTGTATGTGCAAGGCCTCCATGCTTCGCTGGATTTTCCGGTATGGGTCCAAAAAGCTGATGACGCAGGTTTCCGTGTAGGGCGCCAGGCGTTTGGCCAGCTCCTCAAAATAATGGAGGTGATACTCCGGGGTGTAGTGGGGATTGAGCAAAATGGGGTCGTACCGCCAGATCACACGGTGGGGGCCAAGGGCCTCCGAAAGCCGCTGAAAGGCGGGGACGATCACCCTTCCCTTGGAGGGCACCCCCGGCTCGATGTCCTGACCGTAGGGGGTGATGGTGAATTGAATGTAATAGGCGTACTCCCGCAGCCGGTCCAGCTTGTCCAGCATGGGAAGGGGATTCTTGGTCCAGAACACGATGCCGTCCACCACGGCGGGGTCCAGCTCTATCCGGCTGACCTGATGGGGGTTTCTGGGATTGCGGACCAGCGCGTACCCTTCCTCCAAACGCTGAAAAAACCAGTCAGAGAAAAACGCGGGAATATCCGTGCGCCTGCTGACACTGAGAAGCATACGAGAACCTCCTGTCCTGGGGCGCGGCCCTTTACGATTGTATGGCGCTGCGGGCGTAGAGAATCCACTTGGCGTGATCCAGGGGATCCACGCCGCGGCGGACAGCCTCCCTGCCCTCCCCGGGAGGGCACTCCTGATAGCCGATGAACTGGGAGGCATAGGTGCCCTTGCCGGAGGTCATGGAGCGGAATGCAGTGGGGTAATCCAGAGAGGTGGCAACGGGGAACTGCGCCTCCAGGGTGAACTGCCCTTGATGGATCAGCGGGGTGTCGAACTCCCCGCGCATGGAGAGCAGATCCCGGATGACCTTTCCCAGCAGCTCCTCCTGGGCAGAGAGGGTCACCCGGACCATGGGCTCCAGCAGCAGGGTGCCGCAGTTGACCAGCGCCCGCTGAACCGCCACCGGCGTGGCCACAAAGAAGTCCAGCGGGTGGGTATGCATGTGATGGTGCTGCCCGCCCACCAGCGTAAATTTGGCGTCCGTGACCTCCCAGCCCATGCGTCCCTGCTTCAGCGCCTCCGGAAGGCTCTGCCGCACGTGGTTTTGATAGCGGTAGGGCAGTTCTTTCTCCTTGATGATGGATTCGAATTGGATGCCGCTGCCCCTGGGAAGGGGCTCTGCCAGCAGCCGGACGACGGCCCAGCAGGGCTTGGGGGCCAAGTAGACCTCCTCGCCCTCCCCGGCGGAGGCCAAGGTCTCCTTGTAGATGACCGTGGGACTGGAGAAGGAGATCTCCAAGCCATACCGTTCCCGAATCACCTCCGAGAGGATCTCCAGCTGTATTTTTCCGGTGATCCGCAGCAGCAGCTCGCGGCTTTCCGGAATCCATTCCAGATCCAGAAGGGGGTCCTCCTGGGTGAGCTCCTGCAGGGCTTCCACCAGCGCAGGGAGCTGCTCCTGGGTGGGAGCAAAGGCCTGCACCTGCAGCAGGGGCGCTGCCAGCTGATAGGCCTTCCGTGGGGGAGGCTGGCCCAGCACGTCCCCGGCCCGGACTCCGGAAAGCCCGTACACAGCGCCCACCTCCCCGCAGTGGATCTCGCCGATGTCCACTGCCCTCTGACCGTAGCTTCGCCGGATTTGGGTGATCTTCTGGGTCCCCTCCCCATGGGGCAGGGGGATGCTGTCCCTATTTTTCAGCGCGCCGGAGAACACCCGCACATGAGCCGCCTTGCCCATCTGGGGATCGTGGTCCACCTGGTACACCACTGCGGACAGGGGCTCCTCCTGCTGGGGCGCCCTGGGGAGCCAGGTGGTGACGGCCTCCAGAAGCTGAGGGATGCCCTCACCGGTCTTGGCTGAGGCAAACAGCACCGGGAACACCTGCCGCTGGGCCATGCCGGTCCGTAGCGCCTGAATTAGAAGCTCCCGCTCCACGGGGCGCTCTTCCAGATAGGCCTCGGCCAGCTCCTCATCGGATTCCGCTGCCCAGGCCAGCACGTCCTCCCAGAACTCCTCCCGGGGCAGCACGCGGCAGCCCTCGCTTCCGGGCTGCTCCACCAGCCCTGCCAGCAGCAGGGGAGCGCCGCACTCCTGCCGGAGTTGTTCCAGGACGCCGTCCAGATTGCAACCCAGCCTGTCCACCTTGTTGATGAGCAGCAGCGTGGGGAGTTCCAGATTTTCGAAGGCCTTCCACAGCAGCCGCGTTTGGGCCTGAACCCCCTCCACCGCAGAGAGGACCAGCACGGCTCCGTCCAGCGCGGCGAGACAGCGCTCCACCTCGCCCAAAAAATCCACATGGCCGGGGGTGTCGATCAGGTTTAGCTGCACCCCGCCGCACTCCATGGTGACAGAGGCGGACCGCACCGAGATGCCCCGGCGGCGTTCCACCTCCAGGCGGTCGGTGTGGGTGGTGCCGTCGTCCACATTGCCTGCTTGGCGGATGCCCCCGCCCAAAAGAAGCAGCCGCTCGGTGACAGAGGTTTTTCCCGCGTCGGCGTGGGCGAGAATTCCCAGATTGATGCTTGGCGTTTTCAAGATGGATTCCTCCTCCGCAGCCCCGTGGGCTTGTTTGGCTCAATATAGCATGGATGCCCGGCGTTGTCAACGCTGCCGGCAGGGAGGTCTCCTGCTTTTTTCTCTGAAAACAGCGGCAATAAAAAACAAAGGGCTTGAAACCTAGGATTCTAGGAATCAAGCCGCTTTGGAAGCTGGCAATGCTTATTTTTCATACCCGCGCAGAAGCTCCAGCAGCTTCGCGGCATGAGCTGCTTCCTCCTCCGCAAACTGGGAAAAAAGCTTGGCAAGCTTTTTGTTATCGTTCTCCATTTCATGAGCATAAGCCTGATAGTCCCGCACAAGCTCGGTGGAAGCCTGCCAGGCTCTCAGCACATGGTCGCGGTCGGTAATGGTAAAACCATTTTTGGTATCCATACAACTACCTCCTAATTTTGATCTCACTTTCGTGTTTTTGATGGGCACAGCGTCTTTGTTTCCATATCGGCAAGCTCAAGCTTCCCCTTATTTTTTCAGATTGCCCATTGCCGGGTTGTCGATCAATTCCCCGTCCTCAGTGAAGCGGGAGCCGTGACAGGGGCAATCCCAGGTGTGCTCTTGGGGATTCCATTTCAGCGCGCAGCCCATGTGGGGGCAGCGCTTGGCGGTGGGCGTCAGCAGGCTGACCACAGCCTCAAACCCGTTGACGGCCAATTGTGGGTGAAGGATGGAGCGGGAGGGTGAGAATAGCTCCTTATATGGGTTCTCCTTTCCCTGCACAAGGTCGCTGAGGAGCATGGCGGACACCATGGAGGTGGTCATGCCCCATTTGTTGAAGCCGGTGGCCACATACAAATCTTGGGTGGAGGCAGAATAGGGCCCGATATAAGGGATGCCATCCAGGCTCATACAGTCCTGGGTGGCCCAGTGGTACTGCTCCTCCGCTTGGGGATAGTGCCGCCGGGCAAACTCCCGCAGCTCCTGCCAGCCGCCGCCCTGTTTGCCGGTACGGTGACCGCCGCCCCCGATGAGCAGCAGGTTTTTGTGATTGCGGAAGGACATTCCCGTCTGCGCCTCGTCCAAATACATGCCGTCCACATTCGCAGCGTTTTGGAGGGCTATGACATAGGAGCGGTGCTGGTACAGCTTGAGGAAATAGCTTCCGTGCTTGTTGAGAAAGGGAAAGTGGGTAGTCACGATGATCTTCCTGACACGGATTCGGCCATGATCTGTCACCGCTGTGGTGCCGATCAGCTCACGCACCCGCACATGCTCATAGATATGCAGGCCCTTTGCAATGCCGGAGACGAATTGCAGCGGATGAAACTGCGCCTGCTGAGGAAAGCGCACCGCCCCGGCAACGGGAAAGGGAAGAGGGAGCTTGTCCACAAATTCTGCCGGAAACCCTAGCCTTTCCAGGGCTTTCAGCTCCCGTTCCAGCTTGCTCCGGTCGTCCGGGGAATAGGTGTAGGCCGCCTTTTCCTCAAAGCCGCAGTCAATATGCCGGCACAGCTCCCGGTATGCTTGAAGCGCAGCCTCGTTGGCGGCAAGATATTGCTTTGCCCGCTCGATTCCAAGCTTGGAAATCAGTTTGTCATAGATCAGCCCATGCTGGCTGGTGATTTTAGCAGTGGTGTTTTTCGTGATGCCGCTGCAGATCGTTTCCGATTCCACCAGCATATAGGGCACACCGGCACAGTGCAGCTGATAGGCACACAGAATGCCCGCCATGCCGCCGCCGATAATCAGCACATCCGTGCTGCGATCCCCTTCCAGAACCGGAAAGGCCGGTTGCTTCCGGGTTTGCTCCCATAGTGATTCCATATACTTCTCCCCAGGATGATTCTGAGGATAGTGTGATCAAAAATCAGAAAAATATGCGTCTTTTTTTACGCCCATGCGTTTGGGCGAATTCACAGGCAGTGTGGTCACGGCCTTTCTTTTGGGGATGGACTGTAGGTCCCTATGCGTGCCATCTCCCAGACGTCCAAATTGAGAAGCGGCTTCACAGCTTTTGACGGTGTTCCCTGATGGGAGGTGGTCATGAGGGAAAGCGCAGGTTTCCGTTGACCGGACAAACATATCCGGAACAAAAAAAGACGAGTGTTCTTACAGCTTTTTAATGCTATAAGAACACTCGTCATGGTGCGCGAGACGGGACTTGAACCCGTACGTCGAAGACACACGCACCTCAAACGTGCCTGTCTGCCAGTTCCAGCACTCGCGCATAACCAACGCTGGTTATTATAGCACCCCGAATCCGGGTTGTCAAGTGCAGGATTCGATTCCTTGAAAAAAACTCTGCTTTTGTCACCTTCCACACTGCTTCAGGAAAAGCTCGAAGATGGCCCGGCCGTCCACGGTGTTGTCCTCCCGCCGAAGGGCAAAGGACATCCGCTCCGGATGCCACTGTACGCCATACAGCCTTCTTTGGGGACATTCCACCGCTTCGATCACGCCGTCCGGTTCCGAGACGGCGGCCAGCCGCAGCCCAGGGGCCAGCCTGCCCACCGCCTGGTGGTGAGCGCTGTTCACGGCAAAGGCCGCTCCATACAGTTTGGAAAGAAAGCTGTCCGGCTCTGCCCTGACTGCATGAACCCGGTCCCCGGCTGCCGGGTCGTGGCGGTGGCTCTCAGCAGTGGGGAGGTCCTGGATCAAATCCCCGCCCATTGCCACGTTGAGCAGCTGGATCCCCCGGCAAATCCCCAGAATCGGCCGCCCCCAGCTGAGAAACTGGGCTGTGACCTCCAGCTCGGCTGCGTCCCGGACGGGATCGGGCTCCTCGCTGCCTGCGGGCGCCTGCCCATACCGGGACGGCGCAATGTCGCCCCCGCCGGGAAGCAGCAGGCCGTGGCAGTTCCTGGCTTTGGAGAGGTCCCGGGAGAACACTCCCAGCGCGCCGCATCCTTCCAGGGCCGCGGCGTAGTTTTCCTTTCCGGCTTTTTCGCCGTACACAAAAATCGGAAGCATGGCTGCAAACTCCTTTCTCTTGAGAGGACAGGGGAAGCTCCTCCTGTTCTTAATACATTATGATTCAGTTTGCGGAAATACGCAAGTTTTATGTTGCAAAACGGCCTTTCCTTGCGCTATAATATCTGATATTATACGGCGTCCCGGGGATACCCTCCCAGGGGGACGGATTAAGGAGAGAGTGAGCTATGGCGACAGTGCGGACAAGATTTGCCCCCAGCCCCACGGGGTTCATGCATGTGGGCAATCTGCGGACGGCGCTTTATGAGTACCTGGTGGCAAAATCCCAGGGTGGAAAATTTGTTCTTCGCATCGAGGACACGGATCAGCAGCGCCTGGTGGAGGGTGCTGAGGAGGTGATCTATAAGACGCTGCAAACAGTGGGCTTGCAGCACGACGAAGGCCCCGATGTGGGCGGCGAGTACGGCCCCTATGTCCAAAGCCAGCGCAAGGAGCTTTATAAGCCCTATGCAGAGCAGCTGGTCCGGGACGGCAAGGCCTATTACTGCTTCTGCACCAAGGAGCGGCTGGAGTCCCTTCACGATGAGCAGGGCATCGGCGGGTATGACCGCCATTGCCGGGACCTGCCCCGGGAGGAGATCCAGCGGCTGTTGGACGCCGGTACGCCCTATGTGATCCGGCAGAAGGCGCCCCTCACCGGGTCCACCACCTTTGAGGACGCGGTGTTCGGCTCCATCACCATCGAGAATAAGGAGATCGAGGACCAGGTGCTGCTCAAGGCGGACGGGTACCCCACCTACAACTTCGCCAACGTCATCGACGACCACCTGATGCACATCACCCATGTGGTCCGGGGCAGCGAGTACCTGACCTCCACCCCCAAGTACAACCTGCTGTATGAGGCCTTTGGGTGGGAGATCCCCACCTATGTTCATTTGCCCCTCATCATGGGCAAGAACGAGGACGGCAGCGTGTCCAAGCTTTCCAAGCGCCATGGCTCCACCAGCTTTGAGGGCTTGGTGCAGGAGGGCTATCTGCCCCAGGTCATCACCAACTATATTGCCCTGCTGGGCTGGGCGCCCAAGGACAACCAGGAGATCTTCTCCCTGCAGGAGTTGGAGAAGGCCTTCTCCATTGACGGCATCAGCAAATCCCCGGCAGTGTTTGACTATGACAAGCTCAACTGGTTCAATGCCGAGTATATCAAGGCCATGGGGGAGGAGGCGTTCACCTCTCACGCCATGCCCTATTACCAAGAGGTGTTCGGCCAGGAGCGGAAGCCTTGGAGCGTGCTTTATTCCATTCTGCCCGCCCGCATCACCAAGTTCCAGGAGATCCCCGGGCTGCTCCATTTCTTCAAGGAGCTTCCCGAGTACTCTGTGGATTTCTTTGTCAACAAGAAGAGCAAGACCACCCTGGAGAACTCCCCCCAGATGCTCCGGGCCGCCATCCCTGTTCTGGAGGGCCTGACGGATTGGAACGTGGACGCCATCCACGACAGCCTCATCGCCCTGGCCGGGGAGCTGGGCGTGAAGAACGGCACGCTGCTGTGGCCGGTGCGCATCGCTGCGGCGGGCACCCTGGTCACCCCCGGCGGCGCCATGGAGATTCTGGCGCTGCTGGGCCGGGAGGAAGCCCTTCGCCGTTTGAAGCTGGGCCTGTCCAAGCTGCAGGGCTGAGCCCCTGTTTGGAAATACAAAACGTAATCCCTTAGAAAGGAACCGTGAATGCTATGAGTGAAACGATCAATTTTGACGAGGTCTCTTCCACCAATTTCATCGACGATTTTGTGAAAGAGGATATGGCCCCCGGCGGCAGGACCGAGGGGATGCGGGTGCACACCCGTTTCCCACCGGAGCCCAACGGATATCTGCACATCGGCCATGCCAAGGCGATCTATATCGACTTTGGCACTGCAGAGCGCTTTGGTGGCATCTGCAATCTGCGTATGGACGACACCAACCCCACCAAGGAGGACGTGGAGTACGTGGATGCCATCAAGGAGGACATCCACTGGCTGGGGTATGACTGGGAGGACCGGTTCTACTATGCTTCCGACTATTTTGAGGCCATGTACAAGGGCGCTGAGCAGCTGATCGAAAAGGGCCTGGCCTACGTGTGTGAGCTGACTGCGGAGCAGATGAAGGAGATGCGGGGCGATTTGAACACCCCCGCCACCAGCCCTTACCGGGACCGTCCCAAGGAGGAGAGCCTGGACCTCTTCCGCCGGATGCGCGCCGGGGAGTTCCCCAATGGCCGTATGACCCTGCGGGCCAAGATCGACCTGGCCTCCGGCAACTTCAATATGCGGGACCCTGTGATTTACCGCATCAACCACACGGCCCATCATCGGACGGGGGACAAATGGTGCATCTATCCCATGTACGACTATGCCCATCCCTTTGAGGACGCCATGGAGTGCATCACCCACTCCCTCTGCTCCTTGGAGTTTGAGGACCATCGCCCCTTCTACGATTGGGTGATTCAGAACGTGACCCTGCCCTCCAAGCCCCGGCAGATCGAGTTTGCCCGCCTTGGCATCAACAACACGGTGATGAGCAAGCGGAAGCTGCGCACTTTGGTGGAGGAGAACTATGTGGACGGCTGGGACGATCCCCGGATGCCCACCCTGTGCGGCCTGCGCCGCCGGGGCTACACCCCCGCCTCCATCCGGAACTTCAGCGAGCGCAACGGCGTGTCCAAGGTCAACTCCACGGTGGAGTACGCCTTTTTGGAGTACTGCCTGCGGGAGGATTTGAACCTGAACGCCCGGCGGGCCATGGCGGTTCTGGACCCGGTCAAGCTGACCATCATCAATTACCCTGAGGACAAGTCCGAGCTGTTTGAGGTGGAGAACAACCCCAACCGGCCCGAGGAAGGGAACCGGCAGGTCAGCTTTTCCCGCACCGTGTACGTGGAGCGGGAGGACTTCCTGGAGGAGCCGGTGCCCAAGTACAAGCGGCTCTATCCCGGCGGCCCCGAGTGCCGCTTGAAGGGCGCTTATCTGATCCGCTGCACCGGCTGCGTCAAGGACGAGACCGGCAAAGTGACGGAGATCCTGGCAGAGTACGATCCCGAGAGCAGCGGGGGCAATCCTGCTGACGGCCGCAAGGTGAAGGGCGCCACCATCCATTGGGTGAACGCCGCGGATGCGCTGGATGCTGAGATCCGTCTGTACGACAACCTGTTCACCGTGGCCAACCCTGACGAGGGCAATTTCCTGGATTATCTGAATCCGGATTCCCTCAAGGTGCTGAAGGGCTGCAAGGTGGAGCGCGCCCTGGAGGACGCCAAGCCCGGCGAGAGCTATCAGTTCCTGCGGCAGGGTTATTTCTGCGTGGACAATAAGGACGCCAAGCCCGGCGCGCTGGTGTTCAACCGTTCTGTGAAGCTGAAGGACAGCTTTAAGCCCGCCAATTGACAAAGGCGGCAGGGCGGGAGTGGACCCGTCCGTTTTCAATGAGGAGTTGATTGTATGAAGCTCACATATCTTGGCACAGCCGCAGCGGAGGGCCTTCCGGCGCCGTTCTGTGCTTGTCCGGTCTGCACCCAGGCCCGCAAGGAGAAGGGGAAGAACGTCCGCAGCCGGTCCCAGGCTTTGGTGGACGATTGCCTGCTGCTGGATTTTCCCCCGGATTCCTACTATCATTTTCTGCAGAACGATGTGGATGTGCTGCAGGTGACCGATTTGCTGGTGACCCACTCTCACATGGACCACTGGTATGCAAAGGATTTGATCCTCGCCGTGCCGCCCTATGGACATCACAGTGAGGATTACCGGCTGACGGTCCATGGGAACCAGGCCGTTTGCAGTGACTTTGCGGAGGTGATCCAGGCCGAGGACCCCACGGTCTTTCAGACGGTCAAGGCAGAGCTGGCAGAGGCATTCGTGCCCTTTGAAGCCGGCGGCTGCCGCGTGACAGCGCTCCCGGCCGACCACTGCTACTCAGAAAAGGCGCTGTTCTATTTGATTGAACGGGATGGCAAGGCTTTGCTCTATGCCCATGATACCGGGTATTTCCTGGACAGTGTGTGGGAGTACCTGGCTGCTCGCAAGGATCTGCGCCTGGGGCTGGTGAGCTTGGACTGCACCCATGGCTTCGAGGATCAGGCGTCCAATCACATGTCCTTCTCCAGCAATGTGCAGGTGCGGGACCGGTTGGTCGAGCTGGGCCTTGCGGACAGCGAGACGATTTTTGTGTGCAATCATTTCTCCCACAACGGTGGGGGCGGCTATTCCCAGCTGGCTGCCCGGGCAGAGGAGCAGGGGATGCTCGTCAGCTACGATGGGATGACAGTGGAATTTTGACCGTCAACAAAAAACTGCACGAACAAAAGGGCTGCTGGATTTCAGCGGCCTTTTTTGCTGGGTGATTGTCACCCTCTCGAAAAGAAATAGGTTGACAATCTTCCCTGTTCGTGATACCCTGAGTACAGAGGAAAACTGACAAGGAGGGATCGTGTGGATAGCACGGAGCAGGTTTTGGAGCTGTTGGAGGACGCGGAGGGGCCTCTTTCCGGGGAAGAGATGGCCCGGCGGCTGGGCATCAGCCGGAATTCTGTGTGGAAGGCGGTGCAGCGGCTGCGGGAGGATGGCTATGAGGTGGAAGCGGCCACCAATCGGGGATACCGGCTGGTTTCGTCGGAGAGCGCATTGACGCCCCAGGGAGTGCGCCGGCTGCTCAGCGGACCGGCCAGGGGCTGTGCCATCGATGTGCGGGACACCGTCACTTCCACCAATACGGTGTTAAAATCCATTGCAGAGCAGGGCGGCGCGGAGGGCATGGTCTTGATCGCCCAGCAGCAGACCCAGGGAAAAGGACGCTTGGGCCGCACCTTTCTCTCGCCAAAGGGGACGGGCTTATATATTAGTATCCTATTGAGACCCAAGTTTTCCGCAGAGGAGTCCTTGAGCGTCACCACAGCGGCTGCCGTAGCAGTGGCCGAGGCAGTGGACAGCATCACCGGCCGCCACGCGATGATCAAGTGGGTGAACGACGTCTATTTGCAGGGGCGCAAGGTGTGCGGAATCCTGACGGAGGCCTCTGTGGATTTTGAAAACGGCGGGCTGCACTATGCCGTTTTGGGGATCGGGGTCAATATCCAGGAGCCGCCCGGCGGCTTTGCGCCGGAGATCCGGGATGTGGCAGGAGCGCTCTATGGGGATGAGGCTCCCGCCGGAGCGCGGGTGAAATTGGCGGCAGAGATCCTCAACCGGTTCTTCGGGTTTTATGAGGAGGTGACGCAGCGCACGTTCATGGAGGCCTATCGCCAGCGGTCCCTGCTGACCGGCATGGAGGTCACCTTCACCCAGGGGGACACGGTCCAGGAGGGACTGGTCTTGGGCGTGGATGAGGAAGCCCGGCTTCAAGTGCGGTTGGCTGACGGGGAAGAAAGATGGTTCTCTGCCGGGGAAGTGAACATCAAAAAGGACTTTTTGGAGCGTCTGCGCCGGGATGAGGAAAGCGGCCGGGTGTGAAATGGAAGAGGAGAGAAGCGCTATGAAAATTCAATGGAAAAATCGGCTGCAAAAAATGGTGATCGTGGGGGTGTTTGCGGCAGTTATGGCAGTGCTGTCCCAGATTTCCGTTCCCCTTCCCACGGGCGTCCCTGTGACGCTGCAGACCTTTGCCGTGGCTTTGTGCGGCTATGTGCTGGGGGCGCCCATGGGCTGCTTGGCGTTGGCGGTGTATTTGGCCCTGGGAGCTGTGGGGCTGCCGGTATTTGCCGGGTTCAGCGGCGGTATTGGCGCCCTTGCCGGCATGACGGGGGGCTTTCTCTGGGGCTTCCTCCTGATGGGCCTGCTGTGCGGGCTGGGGGCCTCTCAGAGGAAAAGATGGCTGGCGCTGGCATTGGGCTTGGCGGGGCTGGCGGTCTGCGACCTGTGCGGAGCCCTGCAGTTCTCCCTGGTGACCTCCACCTCGCTGCCCCAGGCGTTTTTGACCGCCTGCCTGCCCTATCTGATTAAGGATGTAATTTCTGTGGCGGCCAGCTATTTTGTGGCGCAGACGGTTTTGTATGCATTGAAAAGGTCCGGCTTGGTGATGGAAGCATGATGCGCCTGCGTGGGCACCATCTGTTTTGCGCTACGCTGTTTCAGGGGTACGGCTATGATGGGGAGTTTGTCGCCCGGATGCAGGAGGTCCTGTCCGCGCTGGGGCAGGGAGCTGCCTTTTGCGTGTGCCGGAGAAGCGATTTCCTCTGCGGGGCCTGCCCTCACAAAAGGGGGGAGGGCTGCGCCCTGGGGACGGAGGATGCCCTGAGGCGGGATGACGCAGCGCTGACTGCTGTGGGGCTGCTGCCGGGAGCGGAGCTTGCCTTGCCCCAGGCGCTGGATTTGCTGAGGAACGTGACAGAGCAGCAGTGGCTCTCCGTTTGCGGAGGCTGCCGATGGCAAAGGGAGGGGCTTTGCTCTTGGGAATCGTTTCAAGGGTCCGTGGAGGAACGCTTTGGTCACTATGATCGATGAAGGGCGGTTTTCGGAAAAATCCGGGAGCTTGCCCTTCTTTTTTTGAAATTCCTCTTGCTTTCACAAAAGGAATATACTAAAATAGATGCAAGCAAATAGGAGAAACTGTGTAAAATTCTCGTGGAGGAGCGCAGGTTTTCGGCTGTCTTAACCAGGGATTTCCAGGGGGCTTGCTGGCGGGACAAAGTGTACAAATTAAATCGCTAATTGTGTAGCGATACGTGCTTCCTGTCAATTTACAAGTTTTCAGGAATCTGTTAAAATATTGTCAAAGTCAGGGGAGAAGAGGTGAGGAAAGTGCCAAGCCGAAGTGTTTCTAAGCAGACCCTGCAGCGGCTCCCGTTATATTTGAGCTATTTGAAGAATCAGCGGGACGCGGCAAAGCACATCTCGGCAACGGCAATTGCAGAAGCGCTGAACATGAACCATGTGGTGGTGAGGAAAGACCTTGCCTCTATCAGCGGCTCCGGCAGACCCAAGGTGGGCTATGTGCGCGAGGGCCTGATTCAGGAGCTGGAGATCTTTTTGGGATATGACAACACCGAGGACGCCGTGCTGGTGGGCGCCGGGCAGTTGGGTAAGGCGCTGCTTGCCTATACTGGCTTTGTGGAATACGGCCTGAATATCGTGGCCGGCTTTGACGCAGATCCCTTGAAGGCGAACACGGAAGTGGGGGGGAAGATGATCCTTCCCATGGACCGGCTGGAGGATCTGTGCCGGCGGATGAAGGTGCGTATCGGCATTATCACAGTGCCGGGCGAACAGGCCCAGGCAGTCTGCAGCTTGCTGGTTAAAAGCGGGATTTTGGCTGTGTGGAATTTCTCCAACGTCCATTTGGAGGTATCCGAAGGGATTTTAGTGCAGAATGAAAACATGGCAGTGTCCTTAGCGATTCTATCCAACCATTTGAGAGAACGATTCAGCACAAAATAACTATAGAAAAGGATGGATCATTCATGAACACAAAAATGTCTTATGAGATCGTGGACGGCGCGGAAGCGTTCGAGAGAATGCTTGCCCGTGTGCGCGAAGCCCAAAAGGTTTTCGCCACCTATACGCAGGAGCAGGTGGATAAGATCTTCCGCGCTGCTGCAATGGCGGCCAACCTCCAGCGTATCCCCCTGGCAAAGATGGCCGTGGAGGAGACCGGCATGGGCTGCGTAGAGGACAAGGTGACCAAGAACCATTACGCCGCCGAGTACATCTACAACGCCTATAAGGAGACCAAGACCTGCGGCGTCATCGAGGAGGACCCTGCTTTCGGCACGAAGAAGATCGCAGAGCCCATCGGTGTTGTGGGCGCTGTCATCCCCACCACCAACCCCACCTCCACCGCTATCTTTAAGACGCTGATCTCCCTGAAGACCCGCAACGGCATCATCATCAGCCCCCATCCCCGTGCAAAGAACTGCACCATCGCTGCCGCGAAGGTCGTGCTGGACGCCGCTGTGAAGGCCGGCGCACCCGACGGCATCATCGGCTGGATCGACGTGCCCAGCTTGGAGCTGACCAACACCCTGATGGCAGAGGCCGATATCATCCTGGCCACCGGCGGCCCCGGCATGGTGAAGGCTGCCTACTCCTCCGGTACTCCCGCTTTGGGCGTGGGCGCCGGCAACACTCCCGCCATCATCGACGACACTGCCGATGTGACCCTGGCAGTCAACTCCATCATCCACTCCAAGACCTTTGACAACGGCATGATCTGCGCTTCCGAGCAGTCCGTGATTGTTCTGGACAAGGTCTATGACGCTGTGAAGGAAGAGTTCCTCAAGCGCGGCTGCTACTTCCTCAACCCCGAGGAGACCGAGAAGGTCCGCAAGACCATCATCATCAACGGCGCCCTGAACGCCAAGATCGTCGGCCAGAAGGCCCACACCATCGCTGCTCTGGCAGGCGTGGAGGTGCCCGAAGCCACCAAGATCATCATCGGCGAGGTGGAGAGCGTGGACATCTCCGAGGAGTTTGCCCATGAGAAGCTGTCCCCCGTGCTGGCAATGTACCGTGCCGGTTCCTTCGACGAGGCCATCGAGAAGGCCGAGCGCCTGGTTGCTGACGGCGGCTATGGCCACACCTCTTCTCTGTATGTCAATGTTGCTGAGAAGGAAAAGCTTGCAAAGCATCAGGCTGCTATGAAGACCTGCCGTATTTTGGTCAACACCCCCTCTTCTCAGGGCGGCATCGGCGACCTGTACAACTTCAAGCTGGCTCCCTCTCTCACGCTGGGCTGCGGCTCCTGGGGCGGCAACTCCGTTTCCGAGAACGTGGGTGTCAAGCACCTGATCAACATTAAGACGGTTGCCGAGAGGAGAGAGAATATGCTGTGGTTCCGCGTGCCTGAGAAGGTCTATTTCAAGAAGGGCTGCATGCCCGTTGCCCTGGATGAGCTGAAGACGGAATATAACCGCAAGAAGGCCTTTATCGTCACCGATACCTTCCTGTTTAAAAATGGATACACCAAGCCCATCACCGATAAGCTGGACGAGCTGGGAATTCAGTACGCCTGCTTCTATGATGTCGCTCCCGATCCCACCCTGGGCTGCGCTTTGGAAGGCGCCAAGCAGATCCGCGACTTCGAGCCCGATGTGATCATCGCTCTGGGCGGCGGCTCCGCCATGGACGCTGCCAAGATCATGTGGGTGCTGTACGAGCATCCCGATGCCGACTTCCAGTCTATGTCCATGGACTTTATGGATATCCGCAAGCGTATCTACAAGTTCCCCAAGATGGGCGAGAAGGCTATCATGGTCGCCATCCCCACCTCCTCCGGTACTGGCTCCGAGGTGACTCCCTTCGCCATCATCACCGATGAAAAGACCGGCACCAAGTGGCCCCTGGCCGATTACGAGCTGCTGCCCACCATGGCGATTGTGGACGCTGACAACATGATGACCCAGCCCAAGGGCCTGACCTCTGCCTCCGGTATCGACGTCATGACCCACGCCATCGAGGCCTATGTTTCCATCATGGCAACTCCCTTCACGGATGGTCTGGCATTGAAGGCGATCAAGGCTGTGTTTGATTACCTGCCCTCCTGCTACGAGAACGGTGCGAAGGACCCCGTTGCCCGCGAGCGTATGGCAGAGGCCTCCTGCATGGCTGGTATGGCGTTTGCCAATGCCTTCCTGGGCGTGAACCACTCCATGGCTCACAAGCTGGGCGCTTACCATCATCTGCCCCACGGCGTGGCCAACGCTCTGATCCTCACCGAGGTCATTCGTTACAATGCTGCTGAGGTCCCCACCAAGATGGGCACCTTCTCCCAGTATCAGTATCCCCATGCCAAGGCCCGTTATGTGGAGGCCGCTCGGTTTGCCGGCATCCAGGGCAAGACCGACGATGAGGTCTTTGAGAACTTCATCCAGGCCCTGGAGAATCTGAAGGATGCGATCGGCATCAAAAAGACCATCAAGGATTACGGCGTGGACGAGAAGTATTTCCTGGATACCTTGGACGAAATGGTGGAGAACGCCTTCAACGACCAGTGCACCGGCGCCAATCCCCGCTATCCGCTGATGAGCGAGATCAAGGAAATCTATCTCAAGTGCTACTATGGCAAGTAATGAAACGGAGGAGTTGTCACTATGAAACTGGAAAAGGTTATTGCAGTTCGTAATTCCAAAACCATCTACCGCGATGGGAACTACGTTATCAAGGTGTTTGACGAGGGTTATTCCAAGGCGGACATTCTCAACGAGGCGCTGAACATCGCCCGTGTGGAGGAGACCGGCCTGCCGATTCCCGGCGTGGAAGAGGTCACCAAGATCGACGGCAAGTGGGCCATCGTCACCGACTATGCCGAGGGCAAGACCCTGGCACAGCTGATGGCGGAGAACCCCGACAAGAAGGACGAGTATCTGGAGCGCTTTGTGGACATCCAGATCGAGATCCAGTCCAAGACCTGCCCCATGCTCAACCGCCTGAAGGAGAAGATGAAGCGGAAGATCTCTCAGACCGGTCTGGACGCCACCACCCGGTATGAGCTGGACGCCCGCCTGGCCTCCATGCCCAAGCACAACAAGCTCTGCCACGGCGACTTCAACCCCACCAACGTGGTGATCTCTCCCGATGGCTCCAGCTATTCCATTTTGGACTGGGCCCATGCCACCCAGGGCAACGCCAGCGCCGACGCCGCCCGGACCTACCTGCTGTTCTGGCTGGGCGGGGATATCGACACTGCTGAGAAGTATCTGAACCTGTTCTGCAAAAAGACCGATACTGCCAAGCAGTATGTGCAGAAGTGGCTGCCCATCGTGGCTGCCTCCCAGTCTGTGAAGGGGAAGCCCGAGGAGCGGGAGTTCCTGATGCACTGGGTCAACGTGGTGGAGTACGAATAATCCCCACGAGGGCCGTGGGCCTACCGTTGGTTTTGTCAAATGAATAGAGAGACTCCGCGCCCTGCTGAGGAGCGGGGCGTGGCAGTCCTTCATAAAAACGAATCAGCTTTCTTTTAGGAGGAAAATACCATGAAATGTACCATCTGCATTGGCAGCTCCTGCCATTTGAAGGGTTCTCGTCAGATCGTGGAGCAGCTTCAGTATTTGGTGAAGGAAAATCACCTGGAGGACAAGGTGGAGCTTGGCGGCACCTTCTGCATGGGCAACTGTGTGAACGGCGTGAACGTCACTCTGGACGACAAGCTTTACTCGTTGTCTCCTGAGACCACGAAGGATTTCTTCGAGAAGGAGATTCTTCCCAAAGTTCAATAAACACATTTGTGCAGCAAGCTCCGTCAATGACCAACTGCCATTGATGGAGCTTGTCGTGCTAGAACATGATTTTGGTATGGAGAGGTTGTTCCCACATGGCTGATTATCTAAAGCTGAAAAAATCCAACTGCGTCAACTGCTATAAATGTATCCGCCATTGTCCGGTAAAGTCCATCAAATATTCCACCGGCCAGGCCCAGATTGTCAATGACGAGTGCATCCTCTGCGGCCAGTGCTTTGTGGTGTGCCCTCAAAACGCCAAGGAGATCCGCAACGATGTGTCCCGCGCCATTGAGCTGATTAAAAGCGGCCCTGTCATTGCCAGCGTTGCGCCCTCCTTTGTGGCAAACTATCCGGGCGTGACCATTGCCACCATGGAGAAGGCCCTGAAGCGGCTGGGCTTTTCCGGCGCTCAGGAAACCGCCATCGGCGCCTCGATTGTAAAGACGGAATATGAGGAGATCATTCGCGAGGGCAAACAGGAGGTAATCATCTCTACCTGCTGCCACTCGGTGAATACGCTGATCGAGAAGTATTATCCAGAGGTGCTGCCCTATTTGGCCACGGTATTGTCCCCCATGCAGGCGCACTGCCAGAAGATCAAAGCGGAGAACCCCGGTGCAAAGACGGTTTTCATCGGGCCGTGCATTTCCAAAAAGGCCGAGGCCGAGGCCTATCCCGGCTTTGTGGACTGCGTGCTCACCTTTGAGGAACTTTCTGAGTGGTTCCGGCAGGAGGGCATCACCCTGGAGCAGGGAGAGGATCATCTGGAGGAGAGCCGCGCGCGGCTGTTCCCCACCTCCGGCGGTATTTTGCGCAGCATGAACTGCGATTCTCCCGATTATACGTACATGGTGGTGGACGGCATCGACAATTGCCTGGCCGCCATCGAGAATATCAAAGAGGGCCGGCTGCACAAGTGCTTCATCGAGATGTCCATCTGTGCGGGCAGCTGTGTCGGAGGCCCCGCCATGGAGCATCCGCATCGCCGCCCGGTGACGGATACCATTGCCGTAAATCGCTATGCCGGCAAAAAGGACTTTGCTGTGGAGCAGCCTGACCGGAAGGATTTGATTAAGGATCACCGGTTTATCGGACTGCACCGCCAGATGCCCGGCGAGAGGGAGATCGAGGAGATCCTCCACAAGACCGGCAAATTCACCCCGGAGCAGGAGCTCAACTGCGGCGCCTGCGGCTACAACACCTGCCGCGAGAAGGCCATCGCCGTGTATCAGGGCAAGGCGGACATCAATATGTGCCTGCCCTTCCTGACCCAGAAGGCGGAGAACTTCTCCGACACCATCATCAACAACACGCCCAACGGCATCATCGTACTCAACGAGGAGCTGGAGGTGCAGCAGATCAATTCCGCAGCCTGCCGGATCATGAATATCCGTCATGCCTCGGACGTTCTGGGCGACCAGGTCATCCGCATTCTGGACCCCAAGGTGTTCTTGGACGTGATGTCCACCGGCAGGGGTGTCCGGGATGAGAAGGTGTATCTGACCGAGTATAAGCGCTATGTGGAGCAGTCCGTCATTTACGACAAAAGCTATCACATTGTTATGTGCATCATGCGCGATGTCACCGAGGAAGAGCGGGAGCGCATGAGCAAGGAGAAGATCAGCCAGCAGACCATTGAGATGACGGACCGGGTCATCGAAAAGCAGATGCGTATGGCCCAGGAGATCGCCTCCCTGTTGGGCGAGACGACCGCCGAGACCAAGATCGCTCTGACAAACTTAAAGGATTCCTTGGCAGATGAATAACCTGTGTACTGACATCGGATTTTTGAGCCTGAACAAATGGGGAGAGCAGCTCTGCGGCGACCGGGTTGAGATCGTCGAGCAGGGGGAAAACTCCACCGTGATCGTTCTGGCCGACGGAATGGGGAGCGGCGTTAAGGCGAACATTCTCTCTTCCTTGACCTCCAAGATCATCTCTACGATGATGGCGGCCAATATGCGCCTGGAAGACTGCGTCTCCACCATTGCCTCCACACTGCCGGTCTGCGCTGTGCGGGGCGTGGCCTATTCCACCTTTACCATTATCCATATCATCGAGAACGAAGAAGCGGAGATCATCCAGTATGACAACCCGCTGCTGATCCTCATCCGGGACGGCAAATTTGTGGAGATCCCCAAAACCGGCACGGAGATCGAGGGCAAGATGATCTACAAGTCCAAGATCAAGCTGCAGGAGAACGACTTCCTGTTCACCATGAGTGATGGCACCATCCATGCCGGCGTGGGGAAATCCTTGAATTTTGGATGGGAGCGCAAGGACATCATCGACTTTTTGGAGATGATGTACGATCAGACCTACACCGCAAAGACCTATGCCGCCATCCTGCTGGAGGAGTGCAATCACCTGTACGGCGGCCATCCTGGGGATGATACCACCGTCTGTGTGGTGAAGGTCCGCGACCGCGCCCAGGTCAATTTGATGATCGGCCCGCCTTCGGACCGTCGGGACGTGAACAAGTATATGTCCCTGTTCTTCTCCAAGGAGGGCAAGCACATTGTCTGCGGCGGCACCACTTCCACGCTGGCTTCCGAGTTCCTGCACAAGCCCATGGTGGCAGATTTGAATTACCTGGACCCGGAGATCCCGCCCATTGCCAAGATGGAGGGCGTGGATCTGGTGACGGAGGGCGTCATCACCATCAGCAAGGTGCTGGAGTACGCCAAGAATTTCCTGGAGGACAACTCCTCCTACAGCCAGTGGGGGTATAAGAGGGATGGTGCGTCGCTGATTGCGCGGATGCTCTTTGAGGAGGCGACTGACATCAATTTCTTTGTGGGACGCGCCATCAACCCGGCCCATCAGAACCCCAACCTGCCCATCAACTTCAACATTAAAATGCGTTTGGTAGACGAGCTGAGCGAATGTCTGCGGCAAATGGGCAAGCGCATCAAGGTGAGCTACTTCTAACACAAAGCCCTACCCCAGAAAGGAAGGTACAAACAACATGGCTTCTATCCCCGTTAAGGACAGAAAATTTGATACCCAAGTGCAGTACCTCAAGTACAAGGTTTTGCGGGAAGTTGCCCGCTATGCTTTTGAGGACCGCCTTTTGGATGCCTATACGGAAATCCCCAAGCTGATCGTCAAGGATAAGCCCACGATGCGGTGCTGCATTTACAAGGAGCGCGCCATTGTGGGAGAGCGCATCAAGATGGCGATGGGCGGCGACAAGGACAACCCCAACGTTATCGAAGTCATCGACATTGCCTGCGACGAATGTCCCATGTCCGGCTACAACGTCAGCGACGCCTGCCGCGGCTGCATTGCACACCGCTGCGAGGACGCCTGCCGCCGGGGAGCCATCACCTTTGACGAGCATCTCCATGCTCACATTGACAAGTCTAAGTGTGTGGAGTGCGGCCAGTGCGCCAAGGTCTGCCCTTACAGCGCCATCGTCAATCAGAAGCGCCCCTGCGAGAACGCCTGCAAGATCAAGGCCATCAGCATGGCGGACAACGGTGCGGCTCACATTGATAACGAGACCTGCATCTCCTGCGGCGCCTGCGTTTACCAGTGCCCCTTCGGTGCCATCGTGGACAAGTCCTACATCCTGGACGTGGTGGACCTGATTAAGAAGAGCAACAACAATGAGGATTACAAGCTGTATGCTGTGGTGGCTCCCTCCATTTCCAGCCAGTTCAGCTACGCGAAGCTGGGCCAGGTGATCACCGGCATTCAGACGCTGGGCTTCTTCCATGTGGTAGAGGCGGCTCTGGGCGCAGATATGGTGGCTTACACCGAGGCGGCAGAACTGGCAGAAAAGGGCTTCCTGACAAGCTCCTGCTGCCCCGCCTTTGTGGATTACATCGAGAAGCAGTTCCCACAGCTGAAGGAGCATATCTCTCACAACCTGTCCCCTGCGGCAACCATTGCCAAGTACATCAAAGAGACTACTCCGGGCGCCAAGGTTGTGTTCATTGGGCCCTGCACCGCCAAGAAGATGGAAGTGCAGAAGGAGCGGGTAAAGCCCTACATCGACAGCTGCATCACCTTTGAGGAGCTGCAGGCCTTGTTCGACAGCAGGGATATCGACCTGAAGTCCCTGGAGGAGGGCGTGCTGGATAACGCCTCCTATTATGGACGTATCTTTGCCCGCAGCGGAGGCCTGGCCGACGCTGTCAAGCAGGCTTTGAAGGAGCAGGGCTTGGATCAGGACTTCGAGCTGAAGGCCATCTCCTGCGACGGCATCGAGGCTTGCCGCATGGCCCTGCTGAAAGCCTCCAAGAATGTGCTGCCCTCCAACTTTATCGAGGGTATGGTCTGTATTGGCGGCTGCATTGGCGGCGCTGGCTGCTTGACCCACGGCGATACGAACAAGGCGGACGTGGACAAGTACGGCATGGAGGCCTACGAAAAGAACATTTCGGATGCAATTGGTATGCTGAAGCAATAAGGAATCCAGAGAAAAGGAGGGGAAACCCTCCTTTTTTCTTGACTTTTCCGCTGTTTTGGTATATGAATATAGCAGAAAATCCGAGGGAGGAATTGTATTGAAAGCAGCACGTTTTTTGGGAAAAAAAGCTTTTGAGGTTGCGGAGCTGCCGCAGCCCCATGCAGGTCCGGGGGAACTGGTGATCCGCAACAAGGCTTGCGGCGTCTGCGGCACGGATGTCCATATTTACCATGGAGAACCCGGTTCTGCGGATGTGACGCCCCCCGTGGTGCTGGGCCACGAATACGCCGGCGAGGTGGCCGAGGTGGGCCAGGGGGTAGAGGGGTTCTCAGTGGGAGACCATGTCACAGTGGACCCCAATATCTACTGTGGCCGCTGCCCGGCCTGCCGGAATGGGAAAAAGCAGCTTTGCCAGAGCATGGAGGCCATTGGAGTGACCCGCGACGGCGGCTTTGCACAATATAGCTGCGTCCCGGCAGCCCAGGCATTTCGTCTGGACCCTGAGGTCCCCTGGGATTGGGCGGCCATGGCCGAGCCCCTTGCCTGCTGCATCCACGGCATCGACCTGGCGGGGATTCGCCCCGGACAGCGGGTCTGCGTGGTGGGGGGCGGCGCCATTGGGCTGATTATGGTTCAGCTGGCCAAGCTGTCCGGCGCGGCAAAAATCGTCCTCAGCGAGCCCAATGAGAAGCGCCGTCTGGCGGGCCTGCAATTGGGAGCGGACGCGGCGGTGGATCCCCTCAGCCCCGATTTGGACCGGGAGCTGGCGCAGGTGCTGGAAGACGGAGCGGATGTGGTCATTGAGTGCGTGGGCAATGTTCCGGCTGTAAAAAGCGCTTTCCGGTTTGCCGCCAAAGGGGCCACCATCCTGCTGTTCAGTGTGCCAAAGGTGGATTCCACCTTCGAGCTGCCGCTTTTCGACGTGTATAAGAAGGAATTGACCATCAAGGGCTCTTTTGTCAATCCGGACACCCACAGCAGGGCAGTTGAGCTAATCAATGGAGGAAAGGTGGATTTTGGGCCGATCATCACCCATCACTTTTCGCTGGATCAGCTCCCGGAGGCCATTGCCATGCAGATGAGCGATGCGTCCATCAAAGTGGTGGTGGAAACGGAAGCAAACTGAATTTTTACAGAAAAAAGCTCTCGGCATAATAAGCCGGGAGCTTTTTTCGTTGCCTTACAGCAACCGCGTACCATTGATAATCAGTTCAAATTGGAGTCCCAGGGTCTGGGCCGCTTTGCGGCATAGCACCATGCGCTCCAGAAAGATCTCGAAATATTCCATCACCGGGCATATTTCCGTGGCAATCTCAATATGAAAGATACAGAGCTTCTTTTCCGGATCAATGTCCAGGTGAGCGTCCTCCACAGCGTAGTTGACGCGGTCGTGGATGTCAGCCTCCAATACGGCGTCCTTGCGTACACGGGAGCGGCGCACATCGCTTTTGTCCGAGAGGATCAGCGCAGCTGCCAGGGGATTGACCGGGAAGGCAGTTTTCTCATCGTGATGCCCAATGGCCGAGCATACCAGAGCGATTTCATCCGGCGGCATATTCAGCTTGTTGAGCAGGGTGAAGGCCATCAAAGCGCCGCTGTGGGCGTGATCCACCCGGTTGATGGTGTTGCCGATGTCGTGAAGATACCCGGCAATGGCAGCCAGCTCGCAATCCCGCTGGGGATAGCCCAGCGCGGACAGCACCTCCTGGGCAGTGTCGCTGCTCTTTTTGGCATGAGCCAGCCCATGCTCGGTGAAGCCGATGGCGCCCAAGCAGCTGTTTCCCCGCAGGATATAGCTTTTTGCCTCGTCGTTTTGGAAGATCTCTTGGGGTGTTACCTGATGATAGGCCATGGTCCTTACTCCGCAGTGAGCATCCGGTACATGGCTTCCAGGCAGATCTCTGCATGGAGCTTAAACCGGCGCAGGTCCAGGAACTCGTTGGCCTGATGGGCCTTGCCGTCCTCCTGGTCGGGGAAGCTGGCGCCAAAGGCCACGCCCTTGCCGAACATCTGCCGTGCGTAGGTGCCTCCTCCCATGGAGAAGATGTCGCAGTCCTCGCCGGCAACGTCCTTGTAGGCTCCGGCCAGCAGCGTGACCAGGGGGCTCTCCTTGGGCAGGTAAAGGGGCTCGGCATCGCTGAGCAGATGGAATTCCACTCCGCAGCCCTCCGCCTGCTCCTTGAGCACAGCGGAGATCTCAGGACCCTTCTTGGTGGCGGGATAGCGGATATCCACGGTCAAGCTGCAGTTTTCTGCGTCCACGTGCATCAGACCCAGGTTGAAGGTGAGGGGGCCGCTGGGCTCGTCGCTCATCTTCACGCCGATCCTTTCGCCGTCCGTGCAGAGGCCGATCTTTTCATGGGCGAACCGGAAGAAAGCCCCCAGCTGTTCCGGGGAAAAGACCTCCCACAGCAGCTCCACCAGATGGGACGCAGCATTGACGCCGTCGTCCGGACTGGCGGCGTGAGCAGCCTGTCCGTGGCACAGCACCGTGCAGCCATCCTCAGTGGGGGAAACCTCGAACATCCCCTGAGAAGCGGCGGCCTTTGCCTGAAGCTTCTCCACCTCAGCGGGAGAGCAGGTCAGGACGCATTCCGCTTTAAAGGGCACCGCGTTGGACACCGTACCGGCCTCGATGGCTTTTACCACGGAGGAGGTGTTCTTGGCAGTGACCTCAAAGCCCATGTGGCCTTTTTCACAGTGGCAGATGCCGTAAGCGGCGTCGGGGGTAAAGCCCATGTCGGGTTTTTGTTCCTTTTCAAAATAGTGGGGCATATCGTCCATGCCGATTTCTTCCGCAGAGCCGAAAATCACCCGCAGCTTGCGGTTGCCCTTGACGCCAGCGTCCTTCAAAGCCCGCAGGCAGTGAAGCGCCACGATGGCAGGGCCCTTGTTGTCGGAGACGCCCCGGCCGTAAGCGATGTTGTCATCAATGACCATGGTGTAGGGATCGGTGTTCCAGCCCTCGCCCGCGGGGACCACGTCCAGATGGGCCATGACCACCGCATTGCCCTCGCCCTCGCCGTATTCCGCATGGGCTGCGTGATAGTCCACGTTTTTCGCTTTCAGGCCGTAGCCCTCTGCCATAGCTACCACAGTATCCAGCACCCGGGCGCACTGGTCGCCATAGGGATGCTCGCCCTCCTGGGGCTTTGCCACGGAAGGAATCGCCACCACAGTGGCCAGATCTTTTAGAATATCGTCCCAATAATCCAGGATCTTCTCGCCAAACAACATGAGTTCCTTTTCCTTTCTGTATCTGAAAATAATAGCCGGGCCCATGGCCCAGTTCTAACGATAAACTTTTTTCCGGCCAAAGTCAAGGCCGGAGCTGTCAAAAGAGGTGGATGAACTGTTAAATTCTATCTGGTTTGGCATGATTGCCTTAAGCGTAGCCTGCGCCCTGGCTACGGGAAATTTAGGAGAGCTTTCCGGGGCGCTGATGGAGGGAGCCCGGACGGCAGTGGAGCTGTCCCTCTCCTTGCTGGGCAGTATGTGCGCTTGGCTGGGATTTTTGAAGATCGCAGAGGAGAGCGGGCTTTCCCGCTTCATTGCCAAAGCTCTTTCCCCGGTGATCTGCCGGTTGTTCCCGGAGTACCGGGATCGGGAGGAGATCCAGGGGAAGATCGCCATGAATCTCTCTGCGAATCTCCTGGGCTTGGGCAATGCAGCCACACCCCTGGGCCTGGCCGCAATGGAGTCCATGAAGGCGCTCTCTCCGGACGCTGAGGTTCCCTCCAAGAGTATGATTCTGTTCGTTGTGATGAATACAGCCTCGCTCCAGCTGATTCCGGTGAATATGGCGGCAATGCGGGCCAGCACTGGAAGCTCCCAGCCCTTTTCCATTCTTCCCCAAGTGTGGATAACCTCTGCGGCGGCGCTGCTGACGTCCATGGTTTGCTGCAAGCTGCTGGAAAGGAGGGGGCCATGGCGCAGGTAGGGGCCGCCGCTCTCCCGGTCATGGTGGCAGTGATCCTCCTCTTTGGATTTGCCAAGGGAGTGCCGGTGTTCGACGTGTTTTTGACGGGAGCCAAGGAGGGCCTGCGGACTTCTTTGAATTTGCTGCCCACCTTGATCGGCCTGATTGTGGCTGTGGCCATGCTTCGGGCGTCGGGTCTGCTGGAGGCCCTTTGCACCCTGCTCCAACCCCTGGCGGCTGGGGTGGGGCTCTCCCCGGAGCTGCTTCCTTTGGCGCTGCTGCGGCCCATCTCCGGCAGCGGGGCCTCTGCCTATACGCTGGAGCTGTTCCGCCAGTTTGGACCGGACAGCGAGACTGGCCGCATTGCTTCGGTGCTGTCCTCCTCAACGGAGACCACCTTCTATGCCATTGCCGTGTACTTCGGAAGCTGCGGGTATACGCGGTTAAAGCACACAGCCCCCGCAGCCCTGTTGGGGGATCTTGCCGCCCTGGTGTTCTCAGTGCTCACCGTGAAGGTTTTGGGATAGCGCCTTTCCTTTCCCGGCAAATTGGGGTATAATGAAGGAAAAGGAGGTGCTTTCATGATAGATCTGCATTTGCACCTGGACGGCTCCCTGTCCCCGGAGGTGGTGGTGGAGCTGGCACGGCTGCAGCAATTACCGCTCCCCGAAAATCCGGAAGCGGCCCTCACAGTCCCAACGCAATGCCGGAGCCTCAACGACTATCTTCGCTGTTTTGATCTGCCGGTGGCGCTGCTGCAAAGCGGGGAAGCCCTGACCTTGGCAGTGCAGGATTTGTCTGCGCGGTTAGCAGCCCAGGGCTTGCTTTATGCGGAAGTGCGGTTTGCTCCCAGCCAACATACGCAGGGCGGGCTCACCCAAGCCCAGGCAGTGGAAGCGGCCATTGCCGGTCTGCCCAAAGGTACGGAGGGGGACTGGACGTTTTCCTCCCAGCTGATCCTCTGCTGTATGCGGGGAGGGGACCCAGCCGCCAATCGTGAGACCGTGGAGACGGCAGCCCGCTATCTGGGCCGGGGCGTCTGCGCGCTGGACCTTGCCGGCGCCGAGGCGCTGTATCCCACGGAGGATTTCAGGGAGCTGTTTCAGCTTGCTCGCGCTCTTGAGGTTCCCTTTATCCTTCATGCGGGGGAAGCTGCCGGGCCGGAAAGCGTCCGCTGCGCTTTGGAGCTGGGAGCCCAGCGCATTGGTCACGGCGTCCGGGCGGGGGAGGACCCTGCGTTGGTGGAGCAGCTGGCCCGCTGCCGGATTCCCTTGGAGCTTTGTCCCACCAGCAATCTGCAAACAAAAGCAGTTCCTGATTTGGAGCATTTCCCTCTGCGGGAGTACCTGAAAAGGGGCGTGGCCGCTACGGTGAACACGGATAACACAACGGTCTCTCACACCACCCTGGAGCAGGAATTCCAACTGCTTTACAGCCAAGGCCTCACCCAGCAGGAGTATCGGACCCTGCTGCGCAACAGCGTCCAGGGGGCCTTTTTGCCCCCGGAGGAAAAGCAGCGCCTATCCCGAGAGCTGGAACAGCGCTTGCAGGCATAAAAATACCCCGGACGAATTTCGTTCGGGGCGTTTTTATGGAATCAGTCCAGGATCATCAGATCACGGATATATTTGATGGTGTACTTCAGGCCCTTTTCGCCCTTTTCACCCTGCCAGGTGGGGGAGTGGGGCTCAATGGATAGGTAGCCGTCATAGCCATATTTGTAAAGGATGGCAAAGAAAGCGCGCCAGTTGATGCAGTCGATCCCTGCGGGAGGATTGTCATAGGAAGTGAAGTGCCGGGGGTCCGAGGAGATCAGCAGGTCCTTCAGCTCGGGATGCTGGCGGACCAGCTCCCAGGTACGGCTATGCTCCGGCTCCAAAGAGGGTCCCCGCTGGATGACGCCCTTCACGTGGATATACTGGAAGTGGGCGCCCCATTCCAAGCCCTCGTCCAGATAGGCGCCCTGAGGCCCGCCGTGGACAAAGCTGTGAGAGGGGTCGTATTTGATGCCCAGGCCGGGCACCTCGCTGAGGACCAGCTTCCACTGCTCGGGGGTCCGGATGTAGTTGCCGCCCATCATGCAGTTGACGATGGCGCATCCCAGCCCGCGCTCCTTGGCAGCGGCAACCATTTGATTCAGGACCTGGATGGCTGCGGTGATATTCTGATAGTAGGAAAGCTCCTCCACGTAGTTCACGCTGCACAGATAGTGCTTGGCGCCCAGGTACTGTCCGAAGTCCATGACAGCCAGCACTTCCTCCCACTCCTCGGGGATCACCTGGCCGTTTTTGTCTAGGATGGAACTGGCCCACCGGCCTACAGCGCCCACCTCCACACCGGTGCGCTCGCTGGCCTCCTTGAGGGCTTCCTGAGAGGCCAATAGCTCTGCTTTCGGCTGGCCGCCATACGGAATGGGGTTGCAGTCAAATTCCACAAAATCCAAGCCGAGCTCCTTGGCATGGTCAAAGCTTTCCGGCTTGGGGGGCAGGATGATACCAAGCTTCATAAATGATTTCCTCCTAAAAAATTGATAGAATAAATCGAGAAACCCATTTTTGGGAGTCACGTTTTTTCAAAAGCGAGCGATCCATTATCCAGGAAGTGCCGCAGACCGATTATCTGCGGCTGGCCTTTTCCTTTTCTGCTGCTTCAAACAAGCCGTTGACGTAGCAGGCACCCAAGGCCCTGTCGTACAGGCCGTATCCGGCGCGGCCGGTTTCGCCCCAGATCATCCGCCCGTGGTCGGGCCGCACATAGCCGTCAAAGCCATTGTCCACCAAGGCCTTCACAATGGCGTACATATCCAAAGAGCCGCAGCTGCTCAAATGCGCCCGTTCCTCAAAGCCGTTGGGAAGGATCGCCACGTTCCGCAGATGCACAAAGTGGATGCGGCCCATTCCGGCGTATTTGGCAGCCAGCTTGGGCACATCGTTTTTCGCGGAGCAGCCCAGGGAGCCGCAGCAGAGGGTGATGCCGTTGTGCGGGTCGTCCACGAGCTTCAGGAACCGGTCCAGATTTGCCTCATCCGTGATGATCCTGGGCAGGCCGAAGATGCTCCAGCAGGGGTCGTCCTCGTGGATGGCCATGTTCACTCCGCACTGGGCCGCAGTGGGGATGATCCCTTTGAGGAAGTATTCCAAATTGGCCCACAGATCCTCCTCGGTGAGAGCTTGATACTGGGCCACCACATCCCGCAGCTCCTCCCGGGTGTAGCTGGAATCCCAGCCGGGCAAGGTCAGGTCGCTGTCGCTCTTCAAAGGGTCCACTTGTTCCACCTGCTCCTGATAGTACACCAGGGAGGTGGAGCCGTCAGGCAGCGCATGATCCAGCTGCGTGCGGGTCCAGTCGAAAACCGGCATGAAATTGTAGCAAATGCAGCGGACGCCGGCCTCACTCAAACGGCGAATGTTCTCGCAGTAATTTTCAATGTACTGATCCCGTGTGGGCTTGCCCAGCTTGATGTCCTCATGGACAGGTACGCTTTCAATGACCTCGAACTTTAAGCCGGCGTCCTCGGTGAGCTGCTTTAAGCGGGCGATGCTCTCCCGGCTCCAGACCTGGCCTACGGGTACGTCATAAACTGCCGTGACAATGGAATCCATTCCGGGAATCTGCCGAATCTGCTCCAAGGTCACCTTGTCCTCTTCACCATACCAACGGAAGGATAGCTTCATGGAATACAACTCCTCTCTGGCTGACCATAGACAGCCATCGTACTACTGTGATATACGGAAAAATGAGGGGATCCCCATGTGGGGACAGCCCGCCGCCCCTTGCGATAGACCAACCGGGGGTGGGACGAAGCTCCCTCAAGAAAAGGATAGCACAGAAAACGTTTTCCCGCAATGTTGCAAAAGGGTATTTTTTAAAAAATGGGAGAAAAAGATTTTTTAAAATATTTCTAAAAAGGAATAATAAGCTGCTGAAAGTGGAATATTATGTGATTGAAAAGCGGCAGCGGAGGAACCTCTGCAATTGCTGCGGAAAAGAAGGAGGTACAAGCCAATGGAAGTGTATGTATGCGACGTTTGCGGCTATCGTTATGACCCCGAGGTGGGCGATCCTGACAACGGCATTGCCCCCGGCACCAAGTTCGAAGACCTGCCCGAGGACTGGGTATGCCCCCTGTGCGGAGTTGGCACGGATCAGTTCTCTCAGGAATAAGTTTTTTCTATGGTGCGGTGACCGTTCCTTGCAGATTGTAAGAACGGCGCTGAAAGGTACGTTTGATAGTTACTAGGAAGCTTAAGAGGAGTGATGCTGCGTTGACGGCGTCGCTCCTCTTTTGTTGTGTTAGGGTATTGAGCTGTTAGGAAGGGGTGTGGGGACAAAAGCTCCGCCAGCGCACCGCTTGATGGCCACGGAAGCTGCGAGCTGCTCTCCAGCACAAATGTGGATTTATATGACTACATCTGCCCGGGCCAGCGCTCAAAATCAGGCACGGGCATGGGCTTGGCATAGACATAGCCCTGGATCAGATCGCAGTCCCGGGACTGCAGCTTCTCCACCTGCTCTTGGTCCTCGATGCCTTCGGCCACCACCGTCATAGCAAGACTGTGGGCCAGCCGAATCAGCTGCTCCACCACCAGCCAGGATTTTTCACTCTCGTCCAAAAAGAACTGCCGGTCCAGCTTCACCGTGGTCACATTCAAATCCTTCAGCAGGGCCAGTGAGGAGTAGCCGAAGCCAAAGTCATCCATGGAGCATAGGAAGCCCATCTCTCGAATACGGTCGATCATGGCGATCACCAAGCGGAGATCCCGCCGCTCCAGCATCATGGACTCGGTCAGCTCCAGTTCAATAAGCCCGTCCGGAATTTCATAGTGCTCTTTGATGGCCTGGAACCGGTCCAAAAAAGAGAAATCATTGGAAATGAGGTGGGCGCGGGAGAGATTGACGGAGAGGGGAATGGCGCGCCCTGCTGCCAGCCATCCTTTTAACAGCCGGCAGGTTTCCTCGAACATATAAAAATCCAAATCGCAGATTTTGCGGTTGCGCTCAAAGAGGGGGATGAAATCGCCCGGAAACAGCAGGCCGAACACGGGATGCTGCCAACGGACCAGCACCTCGCCGCCGCTGGCTGCATTTTGACCGGGGCGTACCTTGGGCTGAATATAGAGCTGGAACTCACGGTTCTCAATACCGCTTTGGAAGGAGGCGTCCAGGGCCTGCTCCCGCCTCAGCCGTTTCCCCAGGGCAGCATCGTAAAACTGGCAGACATTGTCCCCATAAGAATAGGCGCTGGCTGTCTTTGCCCGATCCGACAGCAGCATAAAGTCAGCGTCGCGCTCCCGGATGAGATAAGCGCCCTGTTCAAAGCGGATCTGCTCGAAGGAAAACTGGGGGGAGAGCCGGCGCTCCAGCTCCTCCATCATATCCCCCAGGCGCCGGCGCACAGAGTCCTCATCGTCACACTCCAACAGCAGGTAGAAGTGATCCCCGGCGCTGCGGCACAGCAGCTCCCCGTCCTGCAGGCTGCTCCCGAAGCAGGGCCTCACAGTCAATCCGAAAGGCCAGGTCGTTGTGGCCGCCGGTCAAGGGGTCCGTCAGGGCGATGGACTGGATATGGGAAACCAAGCGGCGGTAATACCAAATCACAGAGGAGAGGATGGCCAGCATCACCAGGGCGAGGAAACAGATGATGGTGATATAGCAAATCAGATAGGGCGTGGTATCCTCGCTGAACAGGTCGGCAGAGATCAGGGTCAGCAGCATCCAGTCATTGATCCCCAAAAAGTGGTAGCCCAGCAGGATGGGGTCTTCGCCCATTGCCCCAGCGTTGAACTCTGCCACGCCGGAGCGATGGTCGTTGATATCTGCCAGCACCCGCTTCCCTTCGTCATCGTCCGCGGTGGTGACGGTTTCCTCGAAAATCTCGAAAATGTCGTTCAATTCTACAAAGGGGGTTTCGTCCGTGGCAGAGACGATGACCTTTCCCTCTTGATTTACAATGCAGCACAGCCCTTGATCCTTGAAGTCCACCTTTTGGAGCATCTGCTGTAGAATCGCGTTGGAGCGGGTCCCCACAAGCAGGGAGGTTTCCCCGTTCTTGCGGAGGATGGGCGCCGAAAAAAACACCTCATCATCCGCGTTGAAAAAGATCATCGGGTCTGTATACAGCTCGGGATGCTCTGCCAAATACTTGCTCAGGCTGGCATGCTCCTCCTTGGCAGGAAGGGTGGTCCCATCGGCGTTTATCACAAAAAGATGCTCCATTTCCAGGTATCCCGCCTTGCGGTCCAGAAGCTCCTCAGTGAGAAGAAATTCCGGCATCTCGGAAAAGGTGTCAGCCAGATTGCGGATATAGGTCTCCCGGGTCTGCATACGGTAGGAGATGTTGCTGGCCAGCTGTGCGGACACGTCGTTGGCATAATCCACCGTATTTTGCCGGAGCGTCTTATGCAGTCCCGCAGTGGTGAACAGGAGTGCCCCCAGAACGCCCACCAGTAGGAGGAAGATAACTGCAATGGGAGCCATGTATTTGATTTTTGAGTGTTCCCGATAGAGCAGCGGCTGTGTGGAATCCTTTTTCATATCCTGCGCCTTCCTTGGAGAAGCTCCGATTGGTTTATTAAAAAGAGAGAAGTGCTTATATATTATAGAAAGAGGGAATAAAAGCGAACAGCGATCAATGTTCCTAAATTATATCACAAATTGCCGGAATAATTCAATCGGAATCGGCGGGGTTTTTCCCACACAGCAGGGGGCGCTTTTCTTTGCAAAAAGAAAAAGAAGCGGGCAAACCCGCTCCTTTTCCTCATATCAATTTAAATTGCTTCCACTTGCCGCTGCGATAGCGGAGCACCAATAGGATGGCTTTTAAGGTCCAGTCGCCCACCATGGCAATGGCCACGCCGATCACGCCCAGTTGCAGCCACACGCCCAGGAGGATGGACAGGCAGGTGCGGAAGATTACCGTGCAGAAGATCGACGCATACATGGTGAATTTGACATCCCCAGCCGCCCGAAGTCCTGCGGAAAACGGACCGAACAGCGCGCCAATGGAGCCGCAGAATACGTTGTGAATAATCACGATGATGATAAGCAGGCTGTGGGTCTCCGCCGAGATGTCGTACAGTGGAAGGATGGCCGGAAGCAGCAGCAGGATCAAACCATTCCATACGGCGGAAAGGATGGTGGAGATCCGCGTCAGCTTCCAGAGATAGTACCCCGCCGCGTCCGTGTCGCCGGAGCCCATGCACTGGCCGATCACCGTCACAAACGCCGGGGACATGGAGCTGCTCACGCAAGCCGCCAGCGACCAGATGGTTTGCCCAATGCCGTTTGCCGCGATCTGCGCTGTGCCAAAGGAGGCCACAAAAGAGCCGATCACAACCTTTGCTGCTTGGAACAGCCCGTTCTCAATGCCGTTGGGCACTGCCACCCGCAGGATGCGGCGAATCATGCTGCCGTTGGGACGGAAAAGGAGGCTGGGGGAGATCGAGACGGGATTTTTCTTATTTAGGCACAGAATGGTCATGACCACGGCGGCAAAGTACCAGGAAATGGTGGTGGGCCAAGCTACACCGGCGGCTCCGGCCCGCAGGACGAAGATGCCGATGGCATTGCCGGTGATGTTGATGAGGTTCATGGCAATGGACACTTTCATGGTGACGGAAGTCTTGCCCATGCTGCGGTACAGAGATGTCCCCGCGTTATACACTGCGTTGGCCGGGAAGGACAGGGCCACGATGCGCAGATAGATCTGGCAGGCAGCTAAGACTTCCGCATCAGCGCTGCCGTAAAGCAGATCAATGATAGAGCTGCCAAAAAGCAGGATGACAGCCATGCACGCCGTCGAAAATACCAGCGCGATAAAATAGAGCTGCGACGCCGCCATATTGGCGCTTTTGCGGTCTTTGCTGCCGATGTACTGAGAGACAATCACCGAGCCGCCCGTGCCCACAGCTGTAAACATAAAAAGAAAGATGGTGTAAAACATGGTGTCAAGGGATACGCCGGATACGGTAGCCTCCCCCGCGTGGGAGACCATCATCGTATCGGCCATGCCCACCACCATGAGCAGAAGCTGCTCGATAAACAGCGGCAGAATCAGCCGCCTGAGGAAGCTGTTGGAAAAGAGCTTCCTCTCCTGGGGGATCTGATTGCGCGGCTCCATAAGCCGGTCCATAAATGGCATTGCGTACTCCTCCTCCGTTTGATTCTGTGAGGATCATACCATGACCGGATCGGAATGTAAAATACTTGTTTCAAATGGAGAATTATTTGAAATATCTATAGCAAAGCAGGGAAAACTGCCCTCGCCCGTCCTTTCAGAGCTGGCGCAGTTTAATCCTTACAACAATAACCGCTGTGACAATCGCCATACCGACAGAAACAACGGCAAGGAAAAGCACTGCCGATTTTCCTAGGTCCTCCGTGGTATCCAGCAGGGTTTCCGTGCGGCCGTCGGCGCGAGTGACCAACAGCCGGGAATACTCTCCCTTTGCAAACAAACACAGGAAACCGGGCGCTCTTTCCAGCCGGTAGGAAGCATCCCCGATCTCCCACACGTTGCGGGACCGGACTGCCTGCCAAAACAGATCCTTGCGGTCATCGGCGGTGCTGATTTTATACGCTCCCACCAAGTCCCCCTGCTGTGTGATCTCTAAGCAGTCATCTCCTCGCTCCAGAAGGATGAGGATATTCTCGCCGTTCCACAGGACATAAAAGGCGCTGTTGACAGAGAGTGAGAGCTGGGCCTGGGGAGAAAACTGCCGGTCGAGAATCAAAATGCGGTCTTTCCCGGCGAGAAGGAATTCTCCATCCTGAGAGATATCCATGCTCGCTATCCCAGAGATCTCCTGCCAAGGCTCCTTCTCTTGAATCTCCAAGTTTTGATACAATCTTTCAGCGTCCTCCGGCGCCAGGGCGGCAGGAGCCATGGCTGGGACGCTTGAAACCTCTTGCTGTGTATACTTGAGAAACCGATCTGCCGCAAAATGAAGCAGGGCGCAAAGACACAGGAAGATTGCCGGCACTGCTAACGAGATAAAAAACACACTGCCATACACGCTGATTTTTTTGTGCTTCATGGTTTTTACCGGCCCCTTTCTCTGTTTATTCAGGGGGTAACTCAATAGTGTCACCTCTCTATCAATGGTTGCTCTATCTTATATAAGCTTATTCTAATATAGAAAAGCCAGAGGGTCAAGGCACCTCGCACCTTGACCCTCTGGTTCTGTTTTGCTTGAAAAGTTTTGGCTCACAGCCTGTGTGCCGGGGGATGGTCCTCAGTTCTTCTGCTCATGCAGACCCTGGATGCTGTGCTCCATCTTGCCGTGGACTTCCACCACAGAGGGCACATTGCCATAGGTGATGGCGGGCTGATTCTCGGGCGCCGCCCATTTTACCGCATTGAGGATTACCTTTTGGATTTCCGGCTGATGGTAGATGGGGAAAACCTCGTGGCCGGGACGGAAGTAAAAGACCTTGCCCTTGCCCCGATGATAGCAGCACCCGCTGCGGAATACTTCGCCGCCTTCAAACCAACTGATGAACACCAGCTCGTCGGGCTGCGGGATATTGAAATGCTCGCCGTACATCTCTTCATGGGGGATGATGATTTTTTCATCCAGTCCTTCCGCAATGGGATGGCTGGGGTCGATCACCCATAGGATCTCTTTTTCTCCATCCTCGCGCCATTTCAAATAGCTCGAGTTCGTTCCGCAGACCCGCTGGAAGATCTTGGAGGCATGGCCGGAGTGAAGAACAATAAGCCCCATGCCTTCCTGTATCCGCTGGTGAACCCGCTCCACAACCTCGTCCGCGACCTGATGGTGGGCCATGTGGCCCCACCAGATCAGCACATCCGTGTTATCTAGCACGTCCTGGGTCAAGCCGTGTTCCGGCTCCTTTAGGGTGGCGGTGCGCACTTCCATGCCGGCTTCCTTCAAAAAGTCCGCAATGCAGCCATGGATTCCCTTGGGGTAAACCGCCGCCACCTCGGGGAATTCCACCTCGTGAAGATACTCGTTCCATACTGTTACTCGAATGGCCATCTGTCCTGCTCCTTTCCTTTTTCCAAAAGATAGATCAATCTAGGCTGATCCAGCGGCCTTCCTCGCTGGATTTCAACACGGCGTCCACAGCGTGCTGGTTCAATCTTCCGTCAAAAACGGTGGCGGCCATTCCATCGCCCCGATGGTTGATGATGTCGGCAAAGGACTGCATCTGGTCGGACTTGTACTTTTCAGGAATGGGCAGCTTGGTGAATACATGGGCTTCCGCGTTGGCTTGGCCAATGCAGATGGAGATCTCGTCCGTGTCCGGTGCAACGTGATCCAACTCATATTGAATGGCGCCGTTGCTCCCGTAGATCTCCATGGTTTGATAGTTCCCTCTGCCATAACCAAACCGGGAGATGCGGAAGGTGGCGCAGATGCCATCCTCCATTTCTGCCATATAATTGGCAAAATCGTCCACATCCACCTTGCCCATGCCGGAGCCATCCAGCTTTTCCCGTTCCGGAATAAAGGTGCCGGTATGGCTGATGATTCGATGATAATCCTTCCCCGTCACAAAGCGGACCAGATCCAGTGCATGGCTGCCCAAATCTCCCAGAGCGCCCGAACCGGTCAGCTCCTTTTGGAAGCGCCAAACCAGCGGGGTCTCGCAGAAGGGAAGCCCCCAGGCTTGATAGTACTGCATATCGACGTGGTAGATTTTTCCAATCATCCCCCGGTCGATCAGATCCTTGGCATAGCGGGCAGCCGCCTTGAACCGGTAGGAAAAGCACACCATGTTCTGCAGGTTTTTCTCTTGGGTGATTTTTGCCAGGATGTCGGCCTGCTCCGCGTTCAGGGTAAGGGGCTTTTCCACGGCATAGGGCTTGCCCGCCTGCGCTGCGGCCATAGCCACCTCGAAATGGACATGGTTGGGCGTGGAGATATCCACGGCTTCCACGTCGGGGCAAGCGATCAGGTCGTGGTAATCGG
Organism: uncultured Acutalibacter sp.; assembly: GCA_963559705.1. GTDB lineage: Bacteria > Bacillota > Clostridia > Oscillospirales > Acutalibacteraceae > Acutalibacter. The sequence continues at coordinate 7,737 of CAUWLU010000018.1, read as the reverse complement.
TGAAGCAATGGGCCTCATCAATCTCATAGGTCTCTTGAGCATAGCGCAAGGCCCGGGGATCGATGTCGCACACGGCAACGAGCTTCAGGTCCGGGCTGTTCATGATGCCGGGCAGATGAACCCCTCGGGAGATCCCGCCGATCCCCACGCTGCCTACTTGGATAACTGCCATAACAAACTCCTCCAGTTTCTGACTGAAATTATGGTGGGACAGATTTTTTTACAATTGCCAGGTCAGATCTCCAGCACTTTAGCTTCCAGAGAGCCGCCTTCCCGGACAAACAGGGGGATGGTATCCAGGGGAGCGGGGCACAGTACGGTTTGCCCGCCTTCCAGAACCTCTCCCGTGCCTACCTGAATCCACCGGGCGCCCTGGGGAAGATAGACTTCCCGGCTGGTTTGACCTGCGTGGGTGATGGGAGAAACGAGGATATCCGAGCCAAAAAGGAACTGATCTTTCACATTCCAAGCCGCTGGGTCCTCGGGATAATCCACAAACAGGGGACGCATGGGAGGGATTCCTTCCTGGTGGCAGAGGTCCATCTGAGCCATCACATACCCGCGGATGCGCTCGCGCAGGAACAGGTATTTGCTCAAAATGCCGTAGGCCTTTTCGCCGTAGCTCCACACCTCATTGGGAGCGCCGCTGGGAGCGCCGCCATAGCCCATGCCCTCCTGAGCGTCGCTGGAGAACACTCGGGCGCCGTGAAGCCGGAACACGGGGCAGAACACGCCGTACTGGAACCAGCGCACCAGTAGCTCCCGGAAAGCGGGATCGTCCGGATTTCCGAAATCAAAGCCGCCGATGTCCGTGGTCCACCAGGGGATGCCCGCCACAGCCATGTGTAAGCCCGCCACAATCTGACGGCGCATACTCTTGAAGCTGGACACAATGTCCCCGGACCACACCAGGGTTGCCAGGCGCTGGCTGCCAGCCCACGCGCAGCGCTCCAGATTGATGATCTCGGTTTCTCCCTGGGCTTTTAGGCCGTCGTACACGGTCTTTTCGTAGTAGTACGGATAGAGGTTTGCCACCTCCAAGCCGGGCCCTAAGTGGTAGCGCAGATTGTCGTAGTGGTAGGGGATGGTTTCAGGTTCCGCAGCGTCCAGCCAGAAATACTTGATCCCCCGGTCGTAGTAGTGCTTTTTGAGCTTGTCCCAGACAAAGCTCCTGGCTCCGGGATGGGTGGCGTCGTAGAAAACTTCATACCCGCCGCACTCCAACTGCGTCCGGTTGCCCCGGTCGGTGTGGACCAAATATCCCTGTTCCATCATGGTGGGGTAGTTCGGGCTTTTGGGGTCCACGGTAGGCCACACGGAAACCATCAGCTGGATGCCCATCTCCTTCAGCTCTTTCACCATGGCTTCGGGGTCCGGCCAGTATTCGGGGTCAAAGTCCCACACGCCCTGCTCGGGCCAGTGGAAAAAGTCGACGATGATGACCGATATGGGCAGGTTGCGCCGCTTGTATTCCCGGGCAACCTCCAACAGCTCCTCCTGGGTGCGGTACCTCATTTTGCACTGCCAGAAGCCCGTTGCAAATTCCGGCATGGGGGAGGGCATTCCAGTGGCATGGGCATACTGTGAAAGGATCTGCCGGGGCGATTCTCCCGCAGTGATCCAGTAGTCCATCTGCGGCGTGGAATAAGCCTCCCACTCGGTGCGGTTGGTACCGAAGGAGGCCTTTCCCACAGCGGGATTGTTCCACAGAAGTCCATAATTTTTGCTGGAAAGCACGAAGGGAACGCTCACCTGTGAGTTTCGGTGGGCAAGCTCCAGCACGGCGCCCTTCAGGTTGAACAGTTCTTGCTGATACTGTCCCATGCCATAGAGCATTTCCTCCGGGTCGGATTCAAACCGGACGGTGAGGCTGCTGTCCCGGCCGCCTGTGGAGGAGAACTCCCGGCCCTTTATCATCATGGGGCTGTAGTTGGTGCCGTGCATGGTCCGGTCCCGCTGGAATTCCTGCAGGAGAATCTCTCCGTCTTTGTTGAAAAACGTGGCCCGGCCATTCTCCTCGATCACAGCGGAGATTTCACCGTTGTCCAAGCGCACCGCGTTGTGGCCGTGGTAGGTGGTCTCTTGAACACAGGCAGAAACCTTCTCCTGGGGCAGCAATGCCCAAAGCTGCTCTTGGTTCAAGGGGCGCATGTGGACGGCTCTTGCCCGCAGGCTGTTTTTTCCCCAGGGCTCGATGACCAGGGTGTCCCCGTCATATTCCCAAATAATCTTTTGTTGGTCAATTTTAAGCATGAACGGAACTCCTCTCATTTTGCAGCAGGCTGTGTCAGCCATTGTTTTAACGCGCCCCGTATATTCGTGACGCTCACCACATATTCTGGAAGCTTTCGGTAATTGCGGTTGATGCATTCGCAGATGCCGCCCTCTCTGAAATCCTCCAGCAGCTCCGCCAACAGGCGGTTCGCCTTTTCCGGAGCCGCCCTTCGCAGCACCTGCCACACCCAACCGCTGGCAGTGGCCCAGTAGGCCCCGTTTTGATACTCTCCCGGTTTGATGGAGATCAATAATTTTTCCCAGCTTTCTCCGTTGGGCAAGTGACAGATCTGCCCGCGATAGAGATAGTCCTCCAGGTGATCTACCAGCCAGCGTTCCACCTGTGTGCGGACGGAGGCTTCCAGGGGGAACTCGACGGCAAGCATATAGGCCATCCCCCAGATGTCCGTCTGCCGGCAGGCGCCGTCCGCCGCGAAGAAAACGCCGGAAGCAGGGTCATAAAGACGATAGATCTCTTTCTCGACCTGCTGGGCCTGCCCGGAGAAAAAGTCCTTCTCCTCCGTGGGAAGGGAACAAAGCTCGATGAGCTGGGCAAGCTGGCGGCAGGCTCTCCAGTAGAGCAAGGATTCCATATAGAGCTGCCCGGTCTTGCAGACGGTATCGGTGAACCCATAGGGCGAATGCGGCCGTTTCGGATCATTGTAAATCAGACCGTTCTCGGATAGGGGGAGGCAGCGCATCCCTCGAATCATAGCGGGGAGCCAGGCCGCCAGTTGGGTCAGGGCGTGATCCGGGCGGTCCTGCCGGCATAAAAGCCAGTAATGGTAAGCGGCCAGCACAAAGAACGGTGTGTTGTCCAGATTGGCCTCCCCCACGGGCGAGCCCTTTTCACCGGCTGCATACACGGGGAAGCCGCTGGCCTCGATGCGGTCCGGCAGCCAGCCGTCATCTCGCTGGCCTTTTAAGATGAATTTCAGGCAGGCTTCCAGATTGCCCGGTCCCAGCAGATCCCCGCAGTATTCTGCCATGTACCCCAAATCCCGCACCCACAGGGCGTCATAGTTTCCCACGCCGTCGGGCGTATAGAGCAGGGTCCCATCAAATGCGGTTTTCTCGCATCCGTGGATCAGTTGTTTCGAGAGTGTTGTCAATTCTTCAAAGGCTTTTTCCTCGGTTCCCATTGCAGCAGCGTCCTCCTATATCGAAAGAAATTCTTGTGGATCCCTGTGGAGCTCTAGGGGGTTCGATGGGGAACTGTTATCCCTTCACACCGCTGAAAGCGATGCCCTGCACAAAGTATTTCTGCGCGCACAGATAAGCGATCAAAATGGGGATCACAGACAGCACCGAACCAGCCATCACCAGGTTCCACTGAGTGGTGTATACGCCCTTGAAATAGGCGATGCCCAGGGTCATGGTGTATTTTTCGGGGGTGGTCAAGTAGATCAGGGGACCCATGTAGTCGTTCCATGTGTTCATCAGGGTGAAAACGCCCAAGGTGAGCATGGCGGGAACGATCAAGGGCAGCATGATCCTCCAATAGGTGGTGAAGGGATTGCAGCCGTCAATCTCGGCAGCCTCCTCCAATTCTTTTGGCAGAGACATAAAGAACTGCCGCAGCAAAAACACGCCGAACGCGGAAAAGAAAGCGGGCAGAATCAAAGTGAGATGGGTGTCCACCAGGCCGGCCTTCGCAAACATCATGTAGGTGGGGATCATGGTGACCTGACCGGGAACCATCAGCGTGGCGATGTAGAAGAAGAACATCACGGTGCGGCCCTTAAACTTGATGCGGGCAAAGGAGTAGGCGGCCAAACTGCTGAAGAATAGCTGGCCCAAAACCACAAAGAAAACAATCTTGATGGTATTGAACATGAACTGGAACATAGGCTGCTGGGTGAACAGATCAACATAGTTTTGCCACCGGGGAGGATTGGGAATCCATACCGGGGGAATTTTTACCGCGTCATACTGTTCCTTCAGCGAGGTGGAGAGCATCCACAAAAAAGGGATGACCATGATGATGCCGATGATGATCAGCACAAGATACACGAGGACCTTGCGAAGGATCTCGCCGGTTTTCTTCTTTTTCTTGATTTCCACAACTTGTGTTGCCATTTTCTGCACCTCCTCAGGTTAAATCCGCCCATCTTTTTGAGCTGATATTTTGGATAAGCGACACGATGAAAACCAAAATGAACAGCACATAGGCGGCCGCACAGGCATATCCCATTTTGTAGAACTGGAAGCCGTATTGATACAGGTACATCGCCACGGTCTTGGTGGCGTCCACGGGACCGCCGGCGGTCATGATCCATACCTGGTCAAACACTTGCAAGGAGCCGATCAATGCCATCAGGCTGACAAAATAGGTGGTGGGGCCGATCATGGGGACGGTGATCTTAAAGAATTTCTGAACAGAGTTGGCGCCGTCAATGGTGGCTGCTTCGTACAGCTCCGAAGGGACGCCTTGAAGGCCCGCCAGGAAAATGGTCATGTTGTATCCCAGGCCCTTCCACACGCTCATGATGGCGATGGAGATCATGGCCATATTGGTGTCGGTCAGCCAATGGACCGGGCCCAGGCCCACGAAGCCCAACAGCGCGTTGAGCAGGCCGCTGTTGTCCTCATACAGCATGCTCCACACCAGAGAGACCGCCACCATGGAGGTGATGACGGGGATGAACACCAGGGTGCGGAAGAAAGCAATCCCGCGAATCTGCCGGTTGAACAGCACTGCCAGCAGCAGGGCAAGAACTACGCCCGCAGGCACGGTCAATACGCAATACCACAGGGTGTTGCGAAGGGACACCAAAAATTGGTCGTCGGTGAACAGGTCTATGTAATTTTCAATCCCCACAAAGTCCATCCGAGAAATCACGTCATAGTTTGTGAAACTAAAGACCAAGGACATAATGATGGGCACTAGCATGAACAGCACGAAACCGATAAAATTGGGGAGGATGAACAGATATCCCCAGAAATTCCATCTCCGCTGCAAACGGCTGGGTTTTGTACGCTCCACGTTACTTCGCCTTCCTCTCTAAAACTAAAAATCCCACTTGGTAAAAAACGGGTGGCGGTGTCCCAAACAGGAAGAGCCGCCGCCCGTTTTTCCATTTCATCAATCAAGGGGTAGTGCTTTTAAGTAAGGAGCTGAGTGATTACTCCCCGTATTCGGCGATCTCGTCCGCCAAAATCTCGTTGACTTCCTCAGCAGCTTCGTCCAGGGATGCCTGGGCGTCGTCGCTCTTGTCGAACATATAGCCCTGCAGGGTGATGCCCAAGGCGTTCTCAATCTGAGGCCAAGAGGGAGTGAAGGGCCGTGTCTTGGAATATTCCATCTGGTCGGAGAAGACTTGGATGTAATCGCCGTAGGTCTCGTCATCGGCATAATGGTCTGCATGGTCGGGCTGGGGAGGAATGGTCAGCCAGTTGTCCCAGAACACCTGAGTGAAGTCAGAGCAGCACAGATGGGTGAGGTAATCGTATGCTTCCTGGGGATACTCCGTGTCGCTGAAGATAACGACGCCTTCGCCGCCGACCACAGTGGCGCGGTTGCCGTCCTTAGCGGGCAGGGGGGATACGCCGAAGGAATCCTTGAACTTAGGATCGTTCAAGTAGGTGGAAAGGGTCCAAGGGCCGTCGATGACCATGGCGGTGATCCCGGAGGTGAAGCGGTTGACGCCGGAGGGAGCTGCCTGCAGAGGCACGCTCTTGTCCTCCTGCACCATGGCCTTCCAGAACTCCAGGGCCTCCTTGCCTTCGGGGGAATTGAAGGTGGCCTCGGTGCGCTCCTCGTTGAGGAATTCGCCGCCGCTCTGCCACAGGAAGGGCATCCAGTTCCAGGTGTAGCCGCCGTTCTTATCGTAAACGGGCAGGTCCAGGCCGTATACGCCGGCTTCGGTATTCGTCAAGGTCTTGGCAGCGTTGCGCAGATCGTCCCACTCCCAGTTTTCGTCGGGATAATCCAGACCGGCTGCATCGAACAGGTCCTTGTTGTAGAACAGGGCCAGGTTGTTGGAGGTGATACGCATGCCGTAGACATCATCCTTGTAGACCATGGTGTCCCACACGGAATCGTAGAACTTGTCTTTATAGTCCTCTACGCCGTACTCCTTCAGACCCAGCAGCTTGCCCTTGGCAGCCAGCTGCATGCTCTGCACACCGGCATCCACAAAGGCCATGTCAGGGTTGGTGCCGCCGGCCAGGGTGGCCTGGACCTTGGTGTTGTAGGAATCGGCGGCGATGGGGGTCACAGTGACCTTAACGCCGGTCTCCTCCTGGTAAGCCTTGGTGTCCTCGGCGATCTTATCAGCGCTGGCCTTCTCCCAGCCGTAGACCCAGATCTCCAGGGAGGCGTCGGACTTTGCACCGGTTTCGCCGGTTGCAGCAGAGCTCTCGCCGGTGGAGTTGGTCCCGCCCGCAGTGGAGGAGGAACTGCTGTTGCCGCCGCAGCCTGCAGCGGAGATGAGCAGAGCGCCCGCCAGCAAAACAGCCGACAGTTTCTTCAATTTCATGTTGCTTCATCCTTTCGTCATTTAGTGTTGTTGAAAAACAACAAATATCATGCTTTAATAGTAGCAAATAATGAAGAGTCTGTTAACTGCCACATATCTGAGATTTGGTGCACATTTTTTTACCTTTTGCTTTGTTGACATTTTGACGGGAGCAGAATACAATTTATGATATGTTATATGAATTATTCCCATTGCCTATTACGGCTTCTCTGGAAAAAGAATTTTGTGGGATGAGAGGGGAGGGCTCCTTCGGTTGAGCAAGCAGAGGGGAAAATCCTTGTGGAGGAAGCTATTGGATCGCTTCACCATTCAAAAAAAGCTGCTGATTACATTGGTCCCGGTGGTTTTGGTCACCTTTCTTGTCTTTTTATTTACCGTGTACTTTGTCTCCTTCCGGGAAACGCGGAGCATCGTCAACCGGCAGGCAGCAGCCAATGTCAATCAAACGGCCAAGCTGGTGGACAGCTATCTGGAAACCCTGCGGCAAGAGACAGAGATCTTCATGTTTGACCGCGATATGCAGCAAAGAATGAAAATCGCCAAAGCCAGCCTTACCGCCGAGGAGCAGGCAGAATTAGAGATGGATTTCCGGCGGGATATGTACAGCATGATTATCAATTACGATGTGTACGTGGAAAGTATCTCCTTAAAAACGTTCCATGGGGATTATTACGTGTGGAAAATGGACAATCGGATCCCCCACACCAGCTTTACGCGGCGCCTCAGCGGACATGAGGAGGACGCCCGGGACTTGGATGGGAAAATCCTTTTTACCTATGAAAAGCTTTCCAATGGGCTGATTACATTGGTCCGCACGGTCATCGACCCGGTGACGGATGAGGAGCTGGGAACGCTGATGCTGGATGTGAACCTGGGCTTTCTCAGGGATGTCTCGCACCGGTCCACTTCCTGGGGCAGTGGGGAAGAGCCTCTGCTGTTCATCCTCAATGCAGAGAAGCAAGTGGTGTTCAGTTCGCCCCCC
>CAUWLU010000017.1:0-46827 GCA_963559705.1 uncultured Acutalibacter sp. | reverse complement strand
GGGATGCCGCGTCCTCCGTCGCTCCGAAATAGTCCCCTCCCATGGCCCAGCACCCCAGGATCAGTTCGGAGACTTTTACTTCGCTTTTGCCCAGCTTTTTGTACTCCATTGTGATAACTCCTTCCAAAAGAATATATCGCCGGCCAACCCGGCTCTTTTCAACGTTCTCTGCCCTGTTTTGGAGAAACGTGAAAATACTGTTTATATGCTCTGGAGAAAGCGTATACGCTTTCATACCCCACCAGCGCCGCAACATCCTTCATCTTGATGGCAGGGTCCTCCTCCATCAGCCGCCGAGCCTCCCTCATCCGCACGGAGGCCACATACTCCGAGAAGCTCTGGTGCATCTGTTCCTTGAACAGACGGCTGAAATAACTATAGCTCACAGACACCATCTCCGCAACCTCGTTCATGCTGATTTCCCGGTTGTAATTCTCCTCCACATACTTGGTGGCCGTGGAGATGATGTAGGCATACTTGTTGGTGGATTCCTGAAGGACCTCCTCCACCTGACGCAGTACCTTTTGAAAATAACTCCGCATGGCGTCAAAGCTGTCAAACCAACTGAAATAGGGAAAGACCTCCAGCTCCACATGAAGGGTGGTGGCCATCTCCTGCACCTGAGAAGCCCAGTACGTGTAAAAACTGCGGATCTCTTGGGGATAGGGGCGCTCTTGAAAAAACGCGGGGCAGAACACCTTATCCAGCCATTGATAGATCTGAGAAAAGTTCCGACTTTGGAACGCCGCGTGAATCCGGGTGTGATACTTGGGCAGCTTACTGGGAAGCATTCCCGTCTGCGGGGAGGCAAACCGCAGAGTAAAGGGCTCCAGCATCCGGTAAGCCATGGTGTAACGGGCCTCCTTATAAAACACAGGATACTCCCGCACCAGAGAAGTAAAGGGCTGACTTACGGCAAAACGCACATCCTCTCCCTGCGCAGCACAGAAGTCCCTGCAGTCCTGCAGAAGCTTCTCCACCGGACCGGTACCGCAGCCTTCGCTGTTCACAAGCAGCAGGCATTCGCCCCGATCCCCCCGCACTGGGAACAGCACGGCCCCCTCCTGGCTGGCGGAGGCGCAAAACTCCTTCATGACCTGAAGCGCCCTCTCACCGGCAGCGCCAAACTGCCAAGCCACCCAGAATACTGGATAAGGGAACTCCTGGGGAGCTGGTTCCGTCTCCCCCCGAAGCAACCCATTCAGCCACTTTCCCAGGGCTTCCAGGCAGTCGTTCTCCTCTTGACTCTCCTGTTCATCCCTGCAGCGCAGATTCTCCGCACACTTGAGCAGCACCTCCTGAACCTGCACCAGCTTCACTGGCTTAAGCAGGTAATCCACCACGCCGCTGCGCAGCGCTCCCCGCATATATTCATAGTCATCATATCCGCTGAGAATCACCAGCTGGATTCCCGGAAAGGCCTTGTTCACCCTGTCGATCAGCTCCAACCCGGATTGATAGGGCATCTGGATATCGCTGATAAGCACGTTGATGAACCTGCTGTTGAGCAGCTCCCAAGCCTCTTGGGCAGAGTGGGCAATTACCACCTCCTGCACTTCCAGCCGGTTTCCCTGGTCCACCATCTCGATCTTTCTGCGCATGGCTGTACACAGCAGGGGATCATCGTCCACTATCATAATCGAAAGCATCCCGTCCAACTCCTTCCCACATCTCGCAGCGTCTATCCCAAGCAGCGCTCCCGCCGGGCAAAGGCTATAATGTCTGCAAAATAAACATACTGGTGTACCTGCCCTCCCGGCTGCGCAGCACCAACCTGTCGTTGGAGTGGGAGAAAATCTGCAGCCTGTCGTTGATGTTCTCCAGGCCGATTCCCCGCTCCTTCTCATGGCGCAGAGCAGTGGCGTCATAGGGCTGAGCAAATTTCCGATTCATTTCTTCCACCTGCTGGGGGCTCATCCCCTTGCCGTTGTCCCGCACACGCAGCACCAGCCGATTTCCCACCTTCCGGGCGCTGATAATAATCAAACGCTCCGCATCCGGCGCCTTCCCTTCAAATCCGTGACCAAAGGAATTCTCCACAATGGGCTGGAGTAAAAAACGAGGAATGGAAATTTCCCGCAGCTGCTCCGCAGCATGAACCCGCAGCACAACGCCATCCCCATACCGGCATTTCTGCAGATTGACATAGTTGGCCACATACTCCAATTCCTTGCCCAAGGGAAGGGATGTGCTGGAAGCCATGGTGGTGTAACGGATCATTTGGGCAAAATCGCAGATGTAATCGGCAGTCTCCAATTCCCCATCCAGCGTCAGCTTTCCGGCAAACATATCAAGCGTGTTGTAAATAAAGTGGGGATTGATCTGCAGCAGCAGCGCTTTTAACTGTGCGTCCTTATAGGCAGTCTCCTTTTGGATGTTTTCCCGCATCAGGGTGCGCATCCTGTTAAGCACCTTGTTGAACTGATCCCCGATGGTGCCGATCTCATCCCACCGTTCCACCTCCAGCTCTCCGCTGAAATCCGAGATGGCGATGCGCTCCATATCGTCTCCGTACTTGCGCAGCCGGGCAATAATGGAACGAAGCATGGAAAAGAACAGGGACAAAAACAGGAAGGACATGATCCCCATAAAAATCAAGGTGAGCAGGGAATTCTGCTGAAAAACGCCAAGCTCTCCAGCGGGAAGGGCCACTCCCACCAGCAGGGGCAGCCGGTCTATCCGGGAAGAAAAGTATCTAACCGGACCTTGAAGCACGCTTTCCTTGGGAAATTGGAAGCTATCGTCCACCTGAACATTGCTCATCTTTGGCTGATGGTCCCTATCCAGCAGAAAAAGAGCGGTGCCCCCCTCCTGGGGGAGGCCAATCTCAAAAAACAAGACTTCCGCCCGCATTTTGGCCAGAATGTACCCCACATTTTTATACTCTGAGGAGGAGATGGGACAGAGATAATACAGTATCTGCCGTCCTTCCTCCTCCACCGCGTACCATCCGCCCCCATCCCCCTTTGCAAACTGATCCCAAGGGACGCTTTCCGGCAGGGAGTCGCAATGATATACCGTGCTGTATCCTTCCGGAATGGAGGAATTGCCTGTTACCAAGAAAAAACGGTCAATAGAGGGTGACACGGTATTGGCCGCTCCCTGCAACAATGGCAGCACTGTTTGCGTGTACTCCTCATACGATGCAGCCCCACCATAGTCGTGAGACAGAAAAGCGATCAGCCGCCGGTTGGAACACAGCACCTGCATCAATACCTCCACATGGTCCAACTTCTCATTCATATCCCGGGTCACCATACTCAAAATATGCTGTCCGTTTTGGGTAAGCTTCTGTTCGTACTGCGAGGCGAAAGAGCCAAAATTGTAGACCAACAGCAGCGTAAACGGAAAAGCGATCAACCCCAAAAAACCCAGAATGACCTTGTGTGATATTTTCAGCCGGTCCATCCACTGTTTCACGGGCGATTCCCCCTTTTTCGCAAGCAAGTTCCCGTCCCGCCCCAGTGCTTCCTGAAAAAACGCTGGACTTTTCCCAGAACTTCCCGTATGATTTTAGTACTAGTGTAGCAGAAAATCCCCTCTATTTCCATATTCCTTTCTTTGTTTCTTGTCTTTTGATCTCTTTTATTTCTGCAGTTAGGAGACTAAACCATGGGTATTTTTCATCACCTTCGCCAAATGTCCGGCTCTCGCCGCCGCCATAGAAAAGTGCTGCTGCTTGCGGGAGCCTCCATCATTGCGGCAGCTCTATTGTTCACGGTGCTCTCCCTGCTGCTGACGCCGGGCAAAGTGCCATTTCAACCCTTACCAACAGATACAGCCCAACCCCTTCGTTGGACGTTCATCACCCCGCATGGCGAAAACAGCGCTCCATACCGGTCCCTGTTCCCCACAGAGGAGGAATGCTCCCAGCGGGCAGGCGTGCCGGTGATCATCACCTTTTGCTCCATGGAAAAATACCTGAACACAGCCGCCGCAGGAACTCCGGCTGATGTGGTCACCTGTTGGTACACCGACCCCAGCTTCAGACGCTTGGAGACCTCCGGTTCCGTCTGGAAGCTTCAGGCATTGCTGGACACCTACATCCCCGGCTTCACCCTGCCCGAGGAAGCCGCCCAGTGGTGCGGCAATTTTCAGGGCAATGTATATGCCTATCCCCACACCGGGACCATCCTGTCCCAAGACGATTCCTCTGCCTGCAGCACGGCACTCATCGCCCGAAAAGATCTGCTGGACAAATTTCACTGGTCCTGCAAAGACTTTGCCGACAAAGAGAGCGTACTGGAACAGTTAAAAACCATTCGCAAGGCCTCCTCCGACGATCTGATCCCCTGCTTTTTGGATTTCTCCTGTCTGCAGCAGATGTTCGGGGTCACCGCTTCCTCGGAAAGCGGCTGGACAGAGCCCTTTCTTCACCCCGGCACCTTGGAGACTCTGGAATACATGAACACCCTATTCCGAGAGAAGCTCCTTTCTCACGACGTCTTTACCCTCAGCGAAGAAACCCTCCTCACGCGACTGGAACAGGGGGACATCTTTTTGGCCTCCTCCCCGCAGCTTGGAGCCGTCCTGGCCCATCTCCCGGAGGACAGCCCCATCCTGGAGCAGTATGTCCAGGTGGAGCCCATCCGCTCGGATTCGGGCCGGATGCCGGCCTTTGCAAACAACTTCGGCGAACAGTATGCTTCAACGCTGTTTTTGTCAAACAGCGTTTGGGGCCGGCAGCTGGCCCGCCTTTTGGCCAGCTTCTATTTGGAAAATATGGAGCTCACTCCCCCGCAGGAGCAAGCCCTTCGCAGCGCCGGAATGGACGAGCTTCTGCAGGAGGACTGGGAGCCCTTTGTGGCCTCGGGCTTAGAAAGCTCCTATACAGTGCCCACCACCCATTACGAGGTGCTGTTCTCCCACTACTCCAACACCCGGCTGGCTACGGTTGCCGACCGTCAGAGCGCTTACCTAAACGCGCAAATAGTCGCCATGGTGGAGGACTGCTCTCTCCAGGAGGTGGCTTCCCACTATCAAAGCGTGTCACGCGAGCTGCAGAGCGGCGACTTTCTTCTTCTGGAAAGCTGGAAGCAGTCCCGCTATGACAAGGCCTGCGAAATTCTGGAGGACTGGCAGACCTCTCAAAAAGAAAGCACATAAAAAACGCGCCTTCCAACGGCATTTGCTGGCGGAAGACGCGTTTTTCGGTCCTTCCGCAGACGGGGCCGCACCCCTTTGGCGGAGAGACCTCACTTTCGGTTTCTTACAGATTCTTCTGCTCGTGCAGTCCCTGGACGCTGTGCTTTACCTCGCCCTTGACAGGCATGATGGGGGGAGGATTGCCAAAGGTGGTGTCAGGGAACTGGATGGGCGCAGCCCACTTCACCGCGTTGAGGATCACCTTCTGGATCTCGGGCTGGTGATAAATCGGGAACACCTCATGGCCGGGCCGGAAGTAGAACACCTTGCCCTTGCCCCGGTGCCAGCAGCAGCCGCTGCGGAACACCTCGCCGCCCTCGAACCAGCTGATAAACACCTGCTCGTCGGGCTGAGGAATGTCGAAGCGCTCGCCGTACATCTCTTCGTGGGGAATGATGATCTTCTCATCCAACCCCTCCACAATCGGATGGCTGGGGTCCACCACCCAAAGGATTTCCTTCTCTCCGTCCTCCCGCCACTTAAGCTTCCAGGTGTCCGTGCCGCACAGCTTCTGGAAGATCTTGGAGGCGTGGCCGGAGTGAAGCACAATCAGCCCCATGCCGTCCAGCACCCGGCGGTAAACCTTTTCCACAATCTCGTCCGCCACCTCATGGTGAGCCATGTGGCCCCACCAGATCATGACGTCGGTATTGTCCAGCACCTCCTGGGTCAAGCCGTGTTCCGGCTCCCGCAGGGTGGCTGTGCGGACCTCCATGCCGGCGGCACTGAGAAAATCTGCAATGCAGCCGTGGATGCCCTTGGGATACACCTCCGCCACCTCCGGGAACTGCACCTCGTGAAGGTACTCGTTCCAAACTGTCACTCGAATCGCCATCTTGAAAACTCCTCTCAAAAAGTCTTTGCTCTTAATCGCAGGGAAGCCACTTCTCTTCTTCCGCAGAGCGAATGATCACGTCCAGCGCGTGCTGAATTCTGCAGCCCTCCTGGATGGTGGCCGGCATACCGTCCCCGCAGCCATTGAGGATATCTGCAAAGGACTGCATTTGATCCGTCTGGAAACGCTCGGGGATGGGCAGCTTTGTGTAGATTCCGGACCGGTCGTAGGGATAGCCGAAGCACACTTCCAGCTCATCCACGTCCGGTGTGACATCCAAGTTGTAAACCAGGCCGCCCTTGCTGCCGTAAATCTCCATCCTCTGATAATTACCCCGGCCATAGGCGAAGCGGGTCACAGAAAAATTCGCGGAGGTCTTTCCATCCATCTCCATGAGATAGTGGCAGAAATCGTCCACATCCACCGGACCATAGCCCTCGCCATCTTCCAGCCTCCGCTGCTGCACATAGGTGTCCACATGGCCCACAGCCTTCCGATAGCTTTTGCCTGTGACAAAGCTCACCAAGTCCAGCGCGTGACATCCCAGATCGCCCAGGGCGCCGGTTCCAGTCAACTCCTTTTGATACCTCCAGGAACGGGGAAGATCATAGGAGGGGCCTCCGCCGCCTTGCAGATACTGCATATAGACGTGATAGATATCCCCCAGCAGACCCTGTTCCACCAGCTCCTTGGCATAACGGGCGGCCGCTTTAAACCGATAGGAAAAACAGACCATGTTTTTCAGGCCCTTTTCCTCCGTCATCTTTGCCAGGATATCCGCCTCCTCGGCAGTGAGCGTCACCGGCTTTTCCAGGCAATAGGGCTTTCCCGCCTCGATTGCCGCTTTTGCCACTTCAAAATGAGCGTTGTTCGACGTGGAAATATCAATGACATCCACATCCGGGCAAGCGATCAAATCGTGGTAATCGGCAAAGCAATGGTCCTCCGCAATCCCATAGGTCTCTCTGGCATAGGCCATCCGCTCGGGCTTCAGGTCGCATACTGCCACCAGCTCCAGATCCGGGCTCTTCTGGATGCCGGGGAGATGGACGCCCCGGGAGATCCCTCCGATTCCTACGCTTCCCACGCGGAAAACTTTTTTCTCCATAAAATACGCATCCTCCCAAACAGTGATTTTTGCTTCTCTCAATCAAACTGCATCAAAAGAAAACAGCGGAACCTGAAGTCTGGACCAGACTCCAGGCTCCGCACAAATGCTTTCTTAACTACCGTGTGTTATGCTTGTACTATCAACCTGCGTTATTATAGACGTCCAGAGCCTCCTGATAGATCTCCAGCAGCCGCTCCAAGCCCATTTGATTCAACTGGTCCACATAGGCGTCCCACTCTTCCTCAATGCCGCCATTGACAATCCACTTGGCCCAACTCTCGTTGACATACTTATAGATGTCGACCGTCAGTGCGGAAATTTCGTCGGCCTGATCGCTGGTGTAGTTTACCATGGGATAGGGCTTTGCAACGAATTCCTTCATGATCTCGTCTTCCTTCAGCTTGGCACCGTCGCCGCTGTTCTCAGGCAGGATGATCTTTTCCTCAAACTCGGGGCTTACATACTTGGGACCGTGGTCACGGGGAGAAATCTCCCAATACCACTGGTCGCCAGTCTTGCCTTCGGGGGGATCCAGGAAGACCACGTTGCCGTCCTCATCCTTGTCCAGAACCACGCCATAGGGACCCCAGTAAGACTGAACAGAGATATCATCGGTGCAGAAGGTATCGGCCCAGCGCATCGCCACTTCAGGATGCTCGCAAGCGGTGGTGACTGTGAACTCATTGCGGGAGTAGGTGATAGTCTCATCATTGCCGCGGATGTAACGGTCGCCGTTGGGGCCTGCCAGAGGGGGCATGGGAACATACTCGTCCTGATGGGGCTGCGTGCCGGAGGTGACCTCCCAGGTGATGCCGGTGCCCACCAGGGACACTGCTTCGTTCTTCATCTTAGCATCTGCCATAGAGCCGTCCTGAGTGATGAACTCGGGATCCATAATGCCTTCCTCATACAGTTTGTGGAAGAAGGCCACCGCTTCCTTATAGCGCTCGTCAGCGGGGATGAACACGGGCTTCTCGGTCTCCTGATCCAAAGCCATCAGGTTTTCTTCCAAGCTATCGGTGAGGCCCCAGGGGTTGATATAGCGAATCCAGTCAAACAGATTCTGCTTGGCGCTTCCGGTCAGGGGGATCTCGTCGTTGGGGTCGCCGTTGCCGTTGGCGTCCTGCTCCTTAAAGGCCTTGAGCACTTCATACCATTCATCCACAGTGGTGGGCATCTCCAAGCCCAGCCGGTCCAGCCAAGCCTTGTTGATGAAGGGAGTGTCACAGCCCTTGGGACGCAGGGGCTTCTTGCCGGGCAGGGTGTAGATATGGCCGTCGGGGTTGGTGACCATCTTCTGCATGGTGGGCTCAGCCTCCCAGGCAGCCTGGATGTTGGGGCAGTACTTCTCCACATACTCTTCCAGGGGGATGAACAGGTCCAGGTTGGTGGCAATGTCCATATCCTTCAAGGAATTGCTTCCGAAAAAGACATCGGGCAGATCGCCGCTGGCCAGCAGAAGGGATTTCTGCTCGGCCCAGTCAGCATCGCCGGCATACTGCCAGTTGATGATGACGTTGGTGTCCTCTTCCATCTGCTTGAACATGGCGTTCTCCTTCAAGTCCGCCAGGTTGGCGCCCTTCACATACAGGAAGGTCAGCTCCACAGGCTCATTGACAATGGGAAGCCCCGTCTCATTGAAATTGGAATCTCCTGCTTCCGCAGTGCCAGAGCTGGTATTGGAGGTTGCCTCGCTGTTGTTGGAAGTCCCTCCGCTGCTGGTGGAAGACCCACCGCCGCCAGAACAGCCCGCCATGAGGGAGGCCGCCAAGGTCAGGCAAAGCAAGGTCTTAGCCACGCGTGTCCACTTTTTTCTCAATGTTTGCATCTCCTTACGTTAAATATATTTTGACGTTCAAGCCACTGGGCAAAGCCCAAGGCCGTGTCACTGAATAAGGGGGATTCTCATCCCTTAATGGCGCCGATCATCACACCCTGGCTGAAGTACTTCTGCACAAAGGGATATACGCACATAATCGGCACGGTGGTAATGATGATAACGGAATATTTCATCAAATTAGCCAGCCGCATCGCCTCTTGCGCCGCCAAGCCGTCACCGGCGCCCACCAAGGATTGGTTGGTAATCAGAATATTTCTGACCACCAATTGCAGCGGCTTTAGGTTCTCGCTGCGGATATACACCAAAGCATTGAAGTAGGAGTTCCACTGGGCCACTGCAATGTACAGAGCAATCACCGCAATCACCGCTTTGGATAGAGGCAGCGCGATGGAGAAGAAAAACCGAAGATTCCCGCAGCCGTCAATTTGAGCGGCATCCAAAAGCTCCTTGGGAAGGCTGGTGTCAAAGAAGGTGCGGGCCACGATGATGTTGTACACCACCACAGAGAAGGGCAGCACCATTACCCAGAAGCTGTCATACAGGTGGAAGTCCCGGACCGTGAAATAGGTGGGGATTAAGCCGCCGTTGAAGAACATGGTGAAGATGAAGAAGAACGTGATCACCCGGCGCCCCACCAAGTCCCTGCGGGACAAGGCATAGGCGGCGGAGATATTTACAAACAGGCCGATAAACGTGCCCACCACTGTGTAAAAAATGGTATTGCGATAACCAACCCAGATATCATCGTGACGCAGAAGCTCCTTGTAGCCGTCCACAGTGAACTGGCTTGGCCAAAACCACACGTTGCCGTTGGCCACCTCGGAAGGATTGCTGAAGGATGCAATGACGATAAAATACAGCGGGTAGGCCACCATCAAAAGAATCAGCCCGCACAAGCCATACAGAAATATGTTGAAAACAAGATCTTTGCTGCTCATTTTCTTTGATTTAGCGGTTATCTGTGCCATGGAATGAATCCGCCCCTTTTCCCAAAATTTTTCAGTGCAATTTCCGCTATTACCACAGGCTGGTATCTCCCAGCTTCTTCGAGATACCGTTCACCAGAATCAGCAGAATGAAATTCACGATCGTGTTGAACAGATTCACCGCAGCAGAGAGGCTATATTGATTGTTGATTAAGCCAATCTTATACACATACGTGGAGATCACTTCGCTGATGGTTGTGTTCAGGGGATTCTGCATCAAATACACTTTCTCGAAGCCCAGATTCATCACATTGCCGGTGCGCATAATCAACAGAATCACAGCGGTGGGAATGAGGAAGGGAAGGTCAATGTAGCGCAGCCTTTGAAACTTGCTGGCGCCGTCCACAGTGGCCGCCTCATACAGAGAGGGATCGATCGCCGCCAAAGCCGCGATGTAGATAATGCTGTCCCATCCGGCGTGCTGCCACACATCGCTCCACACATAGATATGCTGAAACGCGCTGGCCTCGCCCATGATATTCAGTGGATTCTGGATGCCAAGCAGATGGGCAAGGTTTCCATAGATGCCGTTGCTGGGAGAAAGCAGGATCAGCATGATGCCCACCATAACCACGGTGGAAATAAAGTGGGGCAGATAGGTGACTACCTGAAGCACCTGCTTGAACCGCTTGACCCGAATCTGATTGATCATCAAAGCCAAAATAATCGGGAAGGGGAACCCGGCCACAAGACTGTACAGGCTCAGCGTCACCGTATTCCAGATTAAGTTTTTGGACTGAAAGGAATTGAAAAATGTCTGGAAGTTCTCAAGGCCCACCCAGGGACTTCCTTCAATTCCCTGGGAGGGAGTGAAATCCTTAAAGGCGATCTGCACACCGTACATGGGTATGTAATTGAAGCAAAACAGCAGTAAAACCGCGGGGAGCAGCAACAAATACAGTCCCCAGTTCCGCTGAATTCTTCTGCAAATGTGCGCCAGCTTGCCCCGACGCTCCACCTGCTGTCTTCCCACTGCTTTTGTCATAAACTTCATCATCCTTTCTTCCTGCCGCCGAAAGCTGTCCGGAACATAACGTCCCCGGACGTGTCTGAAGCTATTATAGGGAAACCTCCTGGCAAACAAAATGGCTCGATTTGTGATTGTTTAACGTTTTTTATTAAGTTTTTCATTTTTTGTACATCTTTATAGTCATATCGCTGCTACCTTATAAACCTTCTTCCTAACCGCTTCCAAAAACCGGCTGCACTGGCATCTCCCACAGAACTGCACTGACAGAGAATTGCACGATGCCGTGCAGTGTATCAGTATAAAAAACGGCCGGCACCTCACTGGGTACCGGCCGAACCTATTCTATACTGTGAATCCTCTTGATACGCAGCGCGGAGGGTCTGTTCAGAAAAACCAAGGCGCGCGCCGTCCGCCCACACTGGGGTCGCTTAGTCCTTCTGCACCACTACTGCATCGGCGCCCTGAACCGTTACCCAGCCATGCTCCTGCCGTGCCTGAGCTTCCAGCATCTGAATCAGCTCCGGTGTGATGGACTCTGCGATGATCCGGTTGGCTTCTGCCTCTGCCTGGGCTTCGATGATCTTCACATCCGCCTCTGCTTGGGCCTTGGTTTTGGCTACCTCTGCCTGAGCCACGGCTGTCTGCTTTTCCAGCTCGGCGATCTCCGCGTCCTGCTTGGCCTGCTCCTTGGCATTGATCTTCTCCTGGAGAGCATCGTCCAGCTGCACGTCGATCACCAAGGCGCTGATCACATTGATTCCATACTCTTCTCCCAGCTTATCTGCCAGATACTCGGAAATCGCCTGGTTCACCTCGGACTTTTTATCCGAATAAATATCCATGACGGAAAACTGCGGGGTGACCTCTTTGACATAGGCAATGATGCTGTTTTGGATGTAATTGGCCACCAGGCTCTCTCCGTCCATGCCGTTAAAGCGCTTGTAAAGCTCCACCACCTTGCCCGCGTTAAAGGAGTAGTTGACCGTGAGGTTCATCTTTACCATGCCGCCGTTGGCAGGAGCGTCAATGCTCCAATCCGGATGGGCCTGTACGTTGTAATCGTCGGCGCTGTTGGAAAAGACAATCTGCTGCTGAGAGACCGGGAATTGCTTCACCTGCTCAAAGGGAGAGAGCCAATGCCAACCGGCTGGAAGCGTGGTATCCTTCACGCCCGACATGGAATACACCACGCCCACGTTTCCCACGCTGACCCGCTCTAAGCACATCATGCTGAACACCGCGATCACCACGGCGATCACACCGGAGCCCACAAAGGCCAAAATTTTCTTTTTCATAACTCATTCCTCCAAATTTGATAAATCACTACCCAAAAAAGCACAAAAATCACTGCAAATACAGCAATCAGCGGTCTCATGTCCTTTTCCCACCTCCTGCCTTTTTACGCCGACTCTTGTTGGATTCCCATGGGAATATTATTGCTTTTTCCACCTCTCCTGTCAAGATGCAGACAAAAGAAAAGTCCCAGCTCCTCCGGGACCTTGTTCATTCGGCCTCCCACCCTGTCCCAGCAGAGCCCAACGCGCCCGAATCCCCGGAAAGCTCCTCCATTTCCGTCATCAGCGGCCAGAAACGCTTGGGGCACAGGCTTTGGCGAAGCTTGGGATTCCTCCGTCCCTCCACGGCGATGGTCCGATAAAACGTCTTCCAAAGGCTCCGCCAGCGCAGCTCCTCCGGGCTGGGCTCCGGGAGCTGGAGAGCATCTGCCTGGAAAAACTCTCCCTGGGTGTCCGCTCGGTGGAGAAAGCCCATGCCATGGGTCCCGTCGTAGATCATAAAGCTCTCGCTGGGAAGCCGGTCGCAAAAATAGGGCGCCACCAAGGGCAGCACCTTGTTGTTGGGAGCAATCCTCGCCGCCAGGAACTCCCCGCAGTCGGAAAAGCGGAGGAACTCCAGGATGTGGTGGGCTTCGTTGTGCAGGGCCAGCAGCGCCTTTTGCAAGGGGTGGACCGCCGGATGGGTGGTAAGGCCAAGGACCTTGGGACCCGCGCGATATCCCAACAGCAGGAACCGCAGCAGCATCAGCTCCCGCTGTTCCACGCAGGTGAGAAAGCCTTCCCGCACCATACGCAGCGCCTGGGGACCCATCTTTTTGGGGATGGAGCGCTCCACCCGCCGGGCCAGGGCCGGGTCGGCGGGAACCTCCCGAAACCCAAAAAGGCTCTGCTGGTCCTCATCCGCCGGGCGGATATCCAAGGGGACCTCCTTGGAGAAAAAGCACTGCGCCACGCAGCAGAGGAAGCCCTCGTAGGTGCCGTCGTAACGGTAGATCACATTTGACCGGACAGACATTTGACCCCATCCTCCTTTGTCGGCGCAAACAGAGAGAGCTGCTCCGGCTGGCCCAGGGCCGCGCCCTCCAACTGGGTGCGGTGAAAGGGGCTTCCGTCCCGGATGGCCCCAGCCACCACCCTGGGATCGTCGGTGACCAAGGGGGAGAGGCTCTTTCCCCGGCAGGTCAAAAAGAACCGTGCCCGCTTGAGCACCACCCCCAGCTTTTTCAAAGCCTCCGCGTCCAGGGTGGTGTGGCGCCGGGCTGCCCGAATCCGCTGGGCGCTTTTTACGCCGATGCCCGGCACCCGCAGCAGCATCTCATAGGGGGCACGGTTCACCTCCACGGGAAAAAGCTCCATGTGGCGCACTGCCCAACAGCATTTGGGGTCCAGCAAAGGATCGAAGTTGGGCGCCTCCTCATCCAGGATCTCTGAGGCGGAAAACCCGTAAAACCGCAGCAGCCAATCCGCCTGATACAGGCGATGCTCCCGCAGCAGGGGCGGCGGCGTGCCCAGGGCCGGAAGGTTCCTGCTGTTGACCACGGGCATATACGCCGAATAGAACACCCGCTTCAAGCTGTACTTCTTGTAAAGGCCCTCCGTAAGCCGCAGAATCTGCCGGTCGCTCTCCGGAGTGGCGCCAATAATCATCTGGGTGGACTGCCCTGCCGGAACAAACTGGGGTGCGTGGCGATAGGTGGACAGCGCCCTTTCGTTTTCCTGAATCCCATCCCGGATCAGGGACATGGGCGAAAGGATTTTCTCCTTGCTCTTTTGGGGAGCCAGCAGCTTCAGGCTCTGCTGGCTGGGTAGCTCGATGTTGACGCTCATGCGGTCGGCGTAAAGCCCCAACTGCCGGATCAGCTCCTGGGATGCGCCGGGGATGGCCTTGACGTGGACATATCCCCCAAAGCGGCACTGATTCCGCAGGCGCTTGAGCACTGCCAGCATCCGCTCGCAGGTGTTGTCCGGGCTGCCCACCACCGCCGAGCTGAGGAACAGCCCCTCAATATAATTGCGGCGGTAGAATTCCATGGTGAGGTCGCACAGCTCCTGGGGAGTAAAGGTGGCCCGGCGGCAATCGGCTGAGCGCCGGTTGACACAATAGGCGCAGTCATACGCGCAGTCGTTGGACATGAGCACCTTCAGCAGGGAGATGCACCTGCCGTCCGCGGCAAAGCTGTGGCAGATCCCCGCGGCCACGGCATTGCCCAGCACCCCGCTTTTCCCCCGGCGGTCCGACCCGCTGGAGGTGCAGGCCACATCGTACTTGGCAGCGTCCGTGAGAATTTCCAATTTTTCCAGCAGCTCCATGACGTTCACACCCCTCTGTATCATAACGGCGTCCAGGCGGCACTCATCCGTCCTTTGGCCCCGGCAGGACCGTCCCCCGCTGTACGCTCCCCCCGCCGAACCGCTCCCGCAGAGCGTCCACAGCGGTCTCCAGACGCTCCTCCCGCTCCAGTCCCTCGGCTCCGCTGTCAAACAGGCTGGTCTGCACCTGGTCGGACTCCACCAGCTTACCGGCCCGCAGCCCCAGCAGGCGCACTGCCCAGCGGCGGTTTTCCTTGCGGTATAGCTGCAGGGCGGCGCGGTAAAGGGAGCGGGCATCGCACACCGGGGGCTCCAACCGGCACTGGCGCTGGTATTCCTGGAAGTCCCCGCTTTTCACGGTCACCTGCACCTCTCCTGCCTTCATCCCGTGACGCCGCAGTCTGGCGGCCACCGATTCTGCCAGCTCCAGCAGCGTGCGGCGGATCTCCTCCTCGGTGGTGACGTCGTGGGGCAGGGTGGTGCTGTTGCCGATGGTCTTGGGCGGTTCTCCCGCTCCCAGGGTCATCACCGGGGAGGCGTCCAGCCCATTGGCGTAAAGCCACAGCACCTCTCCCGTCTTGCCCAGCATCCGGCGCATAGCGGGCAGCTCCATGCGGGCGATATCGCCGATGGTGTGCAGGCCGAATTTCTGCAGGGTTTTCTCTGTGTGAGGCCCCACAAAGAGCAGCGCCTGCGCCGGAAGCTTCCAAATCACGGACGCCATCTGTTCCCGGCCGAACACGGTGACGGCATCCGGCTTTTTATAGTCGCTGCCAAGCTTGGCAAACACCTTGTTATAGGAAACTCCAATGGACACCGTCAGCCCCAGCTCCTCCTTCACCGTCCGGCGAATCTGCTGGGCGATCTCCTCTCCGTCCCCAAACAGCCTTTCGCTGCCATAGACATCCAGCCAACATTCATCCAGGCTGAAGGGTTCCACCTGGTCGGTAAACCGGGCGTAGATCTCCTGCGCCTTTTGGGAGTACAGGGCATACCGCTCCCGGTGAGGCTTCACCAGCTGCAATTCCGGGCATTTCCGCTTGGCCTGCCAAATGGGCTCCGCTGTTTGGACCCCCTTCTGCTTTGCCAGCATATTCTTGGCCAGAATGATCCCGTGGCGGCTCTCCTGATCCCCCGCCACAGCCATGGGCACGTCCCGGTATTCCGGCGCAAACAGCGTCTCTACCGAAGCGTAGAAGTTGTTCATATCCACGTGCAGAATTCCGTTTTCCACCCGGCTCCCCCCTTTGACGCTCTTATTATAGAACATCCGTTCGTGTTTTGCAAGCATCTCAAACAAAAAAGCTCCCCTGATGGGGAGCCTTTCTCTCTCAACCTAGTGGTTATCCTCAATAATTTTCCGCCTTGATCTGGAAATAGGCCTGGGGATGGGCGCAAACGGGGCAGATCTCAGGGGCCTTCCTTCCAATGACAATGTGGCCGCAGTTGGCGCACTGCCAGATCACATCCCCGTCACGGGAGAACACCATGCCCTCCTCCAGGTTTTGGATCAGCTTCCGATAGCGCTCCTCATGCTCTTTTTCAATCTTGGCCACACCCTCAAACAGGCCGGCAATCTGATCGAAGCCTTCCTCCCGGGCAGTCTCGGCAAAACCGGCGTACATATCGGTCCACTCATAGTTCTCACCGGCTGCGGCGTCCTTCAGGTTGTCGAGGGTGTCGCCAATGCCGCCGTGAAGCAGCTTGAACCAGAGCTTGGCATGCTCCTTCTCGTTGTTGGCAGTCTCCTCAAACAGGTTGGCAATCTGCACATAGCCGTCCTTCTTCGCCTTGGAGGCATAATAGGTGTACTTGTTCCGTGCCTGGGACTCCCCGGCAAAGGCGGTCAGCAGGTTGGCTTCGGTTTTAGAACCCTTGAGCTCTGGCATAGCAATTCCTCCTAAAACAGTACCGATATTCTGTGGTTTGAAAAAGCGGCGTGTTCTCCAATTCCAAAAGAATCCAAAAGACCTTTGGAATTTATTCCTTTCCTTATGAGCTTTCCCCTACAGTATCTCCCTCTTTCCAGGGAAGTATGCATCAGTCCAAAAGAGCCTTGGCTTTTTCCATGCGTGCTGCCACCGGCACCCCGAAGGGGCAGCGCGTCTCGCAGCTGGCACAGCCGATGCAATCGGCAGCAGTGGCGCTCAAAGCGCTGTAATGCGCCCGAACCGTAGCGGGCACCTGCTCCTGCATCACCGCAAGATCATACAGCTTGTTGACCATGGCGATATCAATGCCAGCCGGGCAGGGCGCGCAATGACCGCAATAGGTACACTGGCCGGAATAGGCATGGCGGGGCGCATTGGCCAACACGCTGGCATAGTCCCGCTCCTCCTGGTCCGAGGTCTCATACGCCACAGCGGCCTCCACCTGAGCGGGCGTCTCGCACCCCACCAGGATACTGTCCACCGCCGGGCGCGTAAGGGCGTAATGGATGCACTGCACCGGAGTCAGCGCCACACCAAAGGGAGAGGTCTTTTCTGAGAAAAGGCGGCCGCCCCCATACCCCTTCATCACCGTTAAGCCCACGCCCCGCTGTTCGCAGAGCTTGTACAGGTCCGCCCGCTGGGGATCAATCCCTCCCAAGCCCTCGTCATAGCTGTCGGCAAAATAAGTATTGATATCCGCGCTGGCAGGAAGCAGGTCGAAAGCGGGGTTGATGCTGAACAGCAGCATCTCCACTTCCCCGGAAAGAGCCGCCAGCTTTGCCACCTGGGGGTTGTGGGTGCTCATGCCGATATGGCGGATCGCCCCCTGCTCCTTCCTGGTCTTTACATAGGAAAGGAACTCCCCCTCCATCACCTGGCGGAACTCCTCCTCGCTGTCCACAAAATGGAGCATCCCCAGATCGATATAATCCGTTTTCAGCCGCGAAAGCAGATCTTGAAAGGCCTCGTCCACCTTGTCCAAGTCCCGGGTGCGGACGTACTGGCCGTCCTGCCAGGTGGACCCCACATGACCCTGAATGATCCACTGTTCCCGGCGTCCCTCCAAAGCGGCGCCAATGTTGGAGCGCACCTCTGGATTGGACATCCAGCAGTCCAAAATGTTGATGCCGGAACTTTGACAGCAGTCGATCACCTCTTTTACCTCTTCCGCATTGTGACGCTCCAGCCACTCTGCGCCCAGTCCAATCTCGCTGACCCGCAATCCGGTATTTCCAAGCTGCCGATAACGCATGGGGGTTCATCTCCTTTTTCTCAACTTGCGCTGAAATTTCTCATAGGAATTTCCCACAAATAAATTCGCTGTTTTCAATAGTTATATCATATTTACGGGCGATTTTCAAGCAGTTTTGCTCGAAATCAGTGAAGTAAGACAAATGTAAATTTATCGTAAAGGCTTTCTCAACACCGTTGAAAAATTAACCATCCCTTTGTATACTAGTAGTTAAGTGTGGCCGGGCTATCCGGCTGCAAGAGTGAAAGGAAGTGTGAGGATTGCTGTTTCAAAAATTCCAGCAATTTATGTATGGGCGCTACGGCGGGGATAAATTCAGTATGTTTCTGCTGGTCATCGCCTTGGTGCTCGCTGTATTCGGAGGGTTTTTCTGGCCGTTGGCCTTGATTGCAGACGCCATTTTCATCTATGTGCTGTTCCGGATGTTCTCTCGCAATCACGCTGCCCGGCAGAAGGAATACCGGGCGTTCCTCAAGGTGTGGGGGCCTGTGGAGAACTGGTTCCGCTTTCAAGCCACCAAGTTTCGGGAGCGCAAAATTTACAAGTATTTCCGCTGCCCCCAGTGCAAACAGCAGCTGCGCGCCCCCAAGGGCCGGGGAAAGATTCAGGTGACCTGCCAGAAGTGTCACCATGTTTTTGTCACCAAGACATAAGCTTTCAACCTCACTGGGAGATTGGGAGTCTGTGATTTTTGAGGAGGAGCTGTCCATGACCAAAATTTACCAGCGCCCCATCCAGGAATTGGCGGGGCTTACGTACCCATGTTCCTGCGGCAGAACCCACCGGGTGGACATCCAAGCCATCCGGGTGGGCAGCGGCTGCCTTGCGGAGCTGCCGGATATTCTGCGGCGGCTGGGCGCTAACCGCGTGTTTCTGCTGGCCGACAATCACACCTTTGCGGCTGCCGGCCGCCGGGTGGAGGACCTGCTGCAGCAAGGGGGGATCCCCTATCACATCCACCTGTTTGAATCAAAAGCGCCCCTGGTGCCCAATGAATACGCCCTGGGGTCTGCTTTGGCTGCCATGGAAGCGGAGGACGACCTGCTGCTGGCAGTGGGCTCCGGCACGCTCAACGACCTGACCAAGTACCTCAGCGCCCGCACCGGCATCCCCTATGTGATCGCCGCCACGGCGTCCTCCATGGACGGCTATGCCTCCACAGTGGCCCCCCTGATCTTGGACGGGGTCAAGACCACACTGCCCGCTGTGTACCCCGCCGCCATCCTTGCTGATGTGGAGATTCTGAAGGACGCCCCCATGCCCATGCTCACCGCTGGCTTTGGGGATATCATCGGCAAATACACCGCCCTGTGCGACTGGCGGCTCTCCTGTGAACTTTTCGGCGAATATTACTGCGAAGAAGCGGTCATCCTCATGGAGCAGGCCCTGGAAAAATGCGCCGGAAACGCCAAGGCCCTTGCCCAAAGGGACCCTGCTGCGGTGGAGGCCGTCACCGAAGCGCTGATTCTCTCCGGTGTGGCCATGGGCTTGGTGGGGAATTCCCGGCCGGCCTCCGGTGCGGAGCATCACATGGCCCATTACTGGGAGATGGACGCCCTGCGCCGCGGCGAGGAGCATCCCCTCCACGGCAACGCGGTGGGAGCCTCTGCGGTCATTTCCGCCAGCCTCTATGAATTGGCTGCCGCCCAGCTGCCCCAGGGTTTCCGCCCTCCGGACAAGGGAAGGATCATCGCCTGCCTGCAGGACGCCGGAGCCGCCGCCAGCCCAAAAGAGCTGGGCATCCGCAAGGATCTGTGCATGGAGGCGCTGCTGCACGCCATGAAGCTGCGGGACCGCTTCACCATCCTGCGTTTTTTGGACAGCAAGGGCTTGCTTACGGCCTGCGCTTTGGAGCTGACAAACCGGTTTTACGGAACCTGAAAGAGGGGAAATTATGCGTTTAAGGGAATTTGGAATCCATCTGCGGGATGAGAAGCAGGTGCTGCGCAACGGAATGATTCTTCTGGGATTTGCCGCCGTGCTGGTGCTTGTCCTAATGAAAATCGACCAGGTATGGGGAGCAATCTGCACGGTGACTGCCACTGTGGCTCCCGTCTTTTACGGGATCATTGTGGCCTATATTTTAAACGTCTTTGTCCACTTTTTTGAAGACTTTGTCTTTCGGCCCTTTCGCAATTCCAAATCCAAGACATGGAAGCGGATGCAGCGCCCCCTGGCCATTTTGCTGGCTTATCTGCTGGTGGCGCTGGTTGTGTTGTTCATCATCGCATTCATCATCCCCGGCCTTATCGAATCCATGGGGGTCCTTGCCGACACCGTTCAAAAGGTCGTCCCGGTCTATTTCAACAACGCGGTCAAATGGCTGACCGAAGTCGCCAAGGAATATGACATGACCTTTGTCCTTGAGTTCTTGGGCAAGTTCAACTGGGGCACTGTGCTGGCCGGCATGGGCAATATCGCCAAGGATTTCCTCTCCTCCCTGGTGGGGGTGACCATCAACGTGGCCTCTGGAGTCTTTGCCGCCGTGATGGGCTTCATTTTCTCCCTGTATATGCTCATGGGCAAGGAAAAGCTCCTGCGGAGCGTCAAGGCCACCATGCTGGCTTATTTGCCCAAACCGGCTTCCCGCAAAATCACGCAGGCCGCATCCCTGACCAACCGGGTCTTTTTCAACTTCATCCGGGGCCAGCTTACGGAATGCGTCATTCTAGGCTCTCTGTGCTATGTGGGCATGAGCATCCTTCAATTGGACTATGCGCTGCTGATCTCCTCCGTAGTTGCGCTGGGAGCCCTCATCCCCATTTTGGGTGCGTACATTGGCGCTGTAGTGGGGGTCATCATCCTGCTGCTGGTCCATCCTCTGGACGCGCTGATCTTCCTGATCTTCCTGCTGATCCTCCAGCAAGTGGAAGGAAACCTGATCTATCCCCGCGTAGTGGGCTCCTCCATTGGCCTGCCCCCTCTGTGGACCCTGTTCGCCGTCGTTTTCTGGGGCGGTGTGATGGGTGTGCCCGGCATCCTTTTCGGAACCCCTGCCACAGCGGTCATCTATCGCCTGCTGCGCGCCTCCGTGCGGTCCCGGCTGCGGTGCAAGGCCATTGATCCCCGGGACCCCTCTCTCCCCCCGGAGGAAGAGGAGGCAGGGAATCAGACCGAGGACCCGCAGGCTCCCTTGGACTCTCAGATCCCTTTGGACCCGCAGGAATAATATAAAATGCACAAAGGGTGCTGTTCTGTTTGAACAGCACCCTTTTTCTATGCTCAGCCCCGCTCCAGGGCGATGACCCCGGTACGGGCAATCTCTCGAATTCCCAAGGGCCGCAGCAAATCCAGCAGCGTCTCGCACTTATCATGCTCTCCGGCATACTGCAAAGTTACCGTGGCCTTGGACACGTCCGCCACCTGCGCCTTCATCAAGGCGGCAATCTCATTGACCTTCCCAAGGGTTTGAGGATCGCAGGCGACCTTTACCAGCAGCAGCTCCGCAGTGGCGGCGTCCTGCCCCAGGGAGCGCACCTTGATCACGGGAATCACCTTGTTCAGCTGCTTTTCCACCTGCTCCAAAATGTGGTCGTCCCCCTGGCCCACAATGGTCATGCGGGAAATGGTGGTGTCCTCCGTGGTGCCCACAGCCAAGCTGTCGATATTGTACCCCCGCCGGGCAAACAGGCTGACCACCTTGCTCAGCACGCCGGGCTGGTTTTCCACTAACACAGATAAGGTGTACTTCATGGCCTGCCTCCTTTTAAACCGAGGGGGTTTCCGGGTCCACCCGGCACACCAGCACATAGGGCCGGGGGGACCTCAGCATCTCTGCAGCCAGTTCTTCTGCCTGGCGGTTGTTCTCCGCCAGGGCCGCCGGAATCCCGTAGGCACGGCACAGCGCCACAAAATCCGGATTGCCGTCCATGTGGGTGGCAATGTGCCTCCGGGAATAACGGGTGTTTTGATACTCGCGCACCATGCCCAGCCGGCGGTTGTCAAAGACCACCACCTTCAGCGGCGCGTGGGAGGCCGCCACAGTGGCCAGCTCGCACACACTCATTTGAAAAGCGCCGTCCCCGCACACAGCCAGCACCTGGCGGTGGGGCTTGGCCAGCTTGGCCCCCAATGCGGCTGGGAGGGCATAGCCCATGGCGCCCAGGCCCCCGCTGGTGAGGAACCTGCCCTCCCTTTGGGTGAAGTTAATGGCCGCCCAGATCTGCCCCTGGCCGGGGTCCGCGGTGAGAATCGCGTCCTCCTCCATCATGGAGGACAGGGTCCGGATAAAGGAGCGGGGCTCCACAGAGTCCTCCCGCGCCTCTCCCCGGGGGATGAACTCCCGCTTGTACCGAAGCACCCGGTCCACCCAGTCCTTGCAGTCCACGGGCTCCACCTTTTCCGCCAGAGCCGCCAGCACCTGCCGGACATCCCCCACAATGGGGATATCCACCCGCATATTCTTGCCGATCTCCGCCGGGTCGATGTCGATGTGGATGACCTGCGCCTGATGGGCGATTTGATTGGGCAATGCAATGGCACGGTCCCCCACCCTGGCCCCGCAAAGGATAATCAAGTCCGCCTCGCCGACGGCACGGTTGGCGTAGCTTCTGCCGAATTTGCCGATCATGCCCAGATACACCGGGCTGTCCATGGGCATGACCCCAATGCCCATCATGGTGGAGACAATGGGGATGCCGCTCTTTTGTGCAAAGGCGGTCATCTCCTCTCGGGCGCCGGCCAGCACCACGCCGCCCCCGCAGCAGATCACCGGCCGCTTTGCCTGACGGATGGCCTGCAGCGCCCGCTTGACCTGCACCGGATGGCCCGCCGTCTTGGGTTTATAGCCGGGGATCTCCGCCCTGTCCGGATAGCGGAAGGACTCCAGCAGGGCCTCCTGCACATCCTCGGGCACGTCGATAAGCACGGGGCCGGGCCTGCCCGTAGCGGCGATGTGAAAGGCCTCCTTAAAGACCCTGGGCAGCTCTGACGCGTCTTTTACCAGATAGCTGTGCTTGGTGAAGGATTCGCAGGCGCCGGTGATATCCGCCTCTTGAAACACGTCCCTGCCCAGCTGTTCCAGGCTCACCTGGCCGGTGATGGCGATGATGGGGATGGAGTCCATGTAAGCTGTGGCGATGCCGGTGATCAGGTTAGTGGCGCCGGGACCGGAGGTAGCCACGCACACCCCTGGCTTTCCGCTGGCCCTGGCATAGCCGCTGGCCATGTGCGCCGCATTTTGCTCGCTGCGCACCAGCACATGGCGGATGGGGGAATCGTACAGCGCGTCATAAAACGGACAGATCGCCGCTCCCGGATAGCCAAAGAGAAGCTCCACCCCCTCGGCCTCCAGGCATTTCACCATGATCTCACCGCCGGTCAGCATGCAATCCACTCCCTCACTGCTGGGACGGCAAAAACACCGCCCCGTCAAAAGTCACCCCCAGCTGCTCTCCTCCATAGACGAAACCGCTGTCCTGGGGGGTCAAGGTGATCTCTCCCACCTGGCTGCCCTCGGTTCCCTGGGCTGTGCTTTCCAGGGGAGTGAGCACATAGCCCTCCCCCTGCTGAGCATAGGTCCCGGAAATGGTGGCCGCGCCATCGTAAAAGACGGCGTTCAGCGTAAAGCTGCCGTCCTGATGCAGGGTGATGGCAGGCTCGCCGCCCGCCTCCATTCCAGAATCCTGCTGCACCAGCATCAGGGCCTCCTCCTGAGCGCTCTCCTCCGCTGGCTCTGCCGCTGAGGCTTCCATCGGGGCTTCCCCTTCCACGGTCCGGGACTCCCAGCGCAGCTCCGGCTGGGAGGACGTTTCCTCAGCGGAACTGACGGAAACCGTGCTGGACCCCGTAGACGGCTCCCCCTGACTGCCGCAGGCAGAAAGCCCCGCGCACAGCAGCAATGCCAGCAATGCTGTCTGCACCAAATTCTTCATAAGCTCTGTCCTTTCTCAGACGTCCGGGATTGATCGGACGGTTCCCACACCATCAGCAAAAAGGGAGCTCCCAGGGTCCTATGCGTCACGCGGGAAATCTCCCGAAACCCACAGGACCGATACACTTTTTGTGCGCGCAGGTTAAACTGCGCCACTGCCAAACGAAAACGGCTGGCTCCCAGCTCGCTCCGTGCCCACTCCATTCCAAGCTCCAAAAGCCCCCGGCCCAAGCCTTTGCCGCAGAGATCCGGCCGCAGCCCCAGGCCTATATCCAAATAACCCGCCTCATAAACGCTCTCCTTTGTGGGAATGGTAGCATTGGGGCCAAAACAGAGAAAACCTCCCAAGCGCCCGTCCTTTTCCCGGCAAGAGAAGTAAGAACCGTCCAACAGCTCTGCCGGGTCATCCTCCGCTTCCCAGTTATACATATCATAAGGAGCGGGATACTTCCATTCCATCACCTCTCGGTCCTCCTCTGCCGTCATGGGGCAGAGGCACCCTCGCAGCTCGTCTTTCATAAGACACCTCATTCAATCGACCGCTGGGCGCAGGCATTGAGATCCATTCCCGCGGTATTGCCCGCCAGGAATTCATAGTACCCCTGGGAGGCGATCATGGCGGCGTTGTCCCCGCACAGGGAGCGGTCCGGCAGGTACAGGGCAAGGCCCCGCTGCTTTGCCTGACGCTCCAGCTCCCGCCGGAGCAGCCGGTTGGCCGAGACGCCCCCCGCTGCGGCCAAGGTCTTGGCCCCGGTCATCTCCGCTGCCTTGAAGAAGTTCTCCGTCAGGCAGGCGACCACTGCTTTTCGATAGCTGGCGCACAGGTCCGGGACGCTGATCTCCTCGCCCTTTTGGCGGGCGTTGTTCAGCAGGTTGAGCACCGCCGTTTTCAGCCCGGAAAAGCTGAAATCCAAGGGCGCGCCCTCCACCCGGGGATGGGGCAGCTTGTAGGCGTCCGGATTGCCCTCCTCGGCAATGCGGTCCATCTCCACCCCACCGGGGTAGGGAATCCCCATGGCCCGGGCAGCCTTGTCAAAGGCCTCTCCCGCAGCGTCGTCCCGGGTGCGGCCCAGGATCGAAAGCCGGGTGTAATCCTCCACCCAGACGATATGGCTGTGACCGCCGGAAACCACCAAGCACAAAAACGGAGGTTTCAACTCCGGGTTGGACAGGTAGTTGGAGGCGATATGTCCCCGCAGATGATGCACCGGCACCAGGGGCAAGCCCGTGGACAGGGCCAGGCCCTTGGCAAAATTCACCCCCACCAGCAGCGCCCCGATAAGTCCCGGCGCATAGGTGACGGCAATGGCGTCCAGGTCCGAGAGGGCTTTACCCCCCTGCGCCAGAGCCTCCTGCACCACGCCCACAATGGCTTCACTGTGGCGGCGGGAGGCGATCTCCGGCACCACGCCTCCATAGATTTTATGCTCCTCCACCTGAGAGGCAATCACCGAGGAGAGGATGGTCCGTCCGTCCTCCACCAACGCGGCGGCCGTCTCATCACAGGAGCTTTCGATCCCCAACAGCAGCAAGGCTCAGTCCCCCTTTCGGAAACGTCTGGTCAGGATGAGGGCGTCCTCTGTGGGATCGGTGTAAAAATTCCGACGGCGCCCCTCTTCCAAAAAGCCCAGCTTGGTGTAAAGGGCCACTGCCGCCCGATTGGAGGGACGCACTTCCAAAGAGATAAACTCGGCGTCCCGGCGCAGGGCCTCCGCGATCAGCGCCTTCACAATGGCGGTGCCCACGCCTTTTCTGCGCTGGTGCCCGAACACGGCGATATTGTCCACATAGCACTCCTGATAGGTGCAGTGCATCCCGCCATACCCCAGCACCTTATCGTCATCCACTGCGGTGACAAAGTAGGCGCAGGGATTGGACGCCTCGTCCTCAATGGCCTTCCGGCTCCAGGGGTGGGGGAAGCAGAGCTTCTCCAGCTCTGCCAGGATCTCGCTGTGCTCCTTCTTCATTCTCACGATTTCCATAGGTATTTTATCGTATCCTTTCCTTGCCTCATGGCATAAAACAACAAGCTTATTATAAACCGCAAGCCCTCAAAACTCAAGGCCGGGCGCTGATTTTCTCCCTTTAGCACCCATTCTCGCCTTATTTTCACCCCAAAACAGGGCGGTACTTCCCCACTTTAGCCAAAAAAACCGGGACCAAACCGGTCCCGGCATTTTGAAATCGTCTCAGGTGCGGGGTCTGTCGTTCCCCCCAACGGACGGCGGCTGAGCGGTATTGTCAAACACCATAAGCCTGGTTACAAACTCCTCATAGAACAATTGAAGCTGTCCTTGCAGCTTGTCCCGAACCTCGCGGTAAACCTCCAACTCCTGGCCATAGGGGTCCGCGATGTACTTGGGTATGTAGATCTTGGTGGTGGGCACCCCCGCCTGGGCCAGAATATACCCATGGGTCTTGGACATGGGAAAATACAAATCCCACACCGGAAGCTCCTCCCCCGTGATCCGCCTGGCTGTATGCTCCGAAATATCCACGCCGATCTCCCGGCAGGCCAGCACTGCGTTTTGCGAAACAGGGTCGCCGTCCACAGCGGAGAGCCCCGCGCTCTGACAGAGCACCTTGTCCTCCATGCCCCGGTCCTGCATCATCCTGCGGAAGATCCCCTCCGCCATAGGGCTGCGGCAAGTGTTGCCTGTGCAGACAAATAAAACTTTCATGGTTGTTAAATCTCCCCCTTGCAGGCCGGAAGCGATCCCATCCAAGGCATTCCGGCCATTTTCCCAGATGCGCCGGCCAGGAGCAGTTCCCCCAAACCGCGCAGGAAATTTTGTTCAATTTCATTATACCACAGATGCACAGGTCAGTTATTACAAAATTGTAAAGGAGCAGTCTTTCCCTCACTCCCGGCGGTACACCAGAAAATCAAAGGCGATCTCCGTGGTCAGGGCTTCGCAGGCCTCCAGCCTCCGGACGCCCTCCACGCCGGTTTTCCAATAATAGGGGGTCATGGAAAAGAGGTCCATCGCCGCTCTGCTGTCCGGCAAGGTGATCTCCCCTCGGACGCTGGTGCGCTCCACAAAGCGGAAGCCGGGGTACTCCGTCTCCCGGTGGGGATTTTCATAGGGCTGGTCATAGAGCAGCTGCTTCATGCCGTACAGGTGGCGTTCCCCAGGCACAGCGTAGAGAAAATACCCGCCCGGCGCCACCACCCTGGCAAACTCCTCCTCCGCCAAGGGGGAAAACACATTGGTGAGAAGCTGAACGCCTGCGGCGGGCAGGGGGATGGCAAAGGAACTGGCCACCGCCAGCTCCAGGGACTTATACCGCCCCGCCGCAGCCTTCACCGCCAGCTTGGAAATGTCAAATCCGCAGACCCGGGCCAGGGGCAGGGCCTCCCGCAGGCCTTGGGTGTAATAGCCCTCCCCGCAGCCCGCGTCGCACAGGGTCAGGCCCTCCCCGGAGGGCGCATCCAGCTTCCCGGCATACTGCTGGGCCAGGCGGCACAGCTCCTTCCGAAAGGGCGCGTAATACCCCCCATCCAGAAAGCGCCGGCGGCCTTCCACCATCTCCCGGCTGTCCCCGGGGACCTTGGCGTGCATCCGATTTGCCGGAAGCAGATGCACATACCCCTGGCGGGCCGCGTCAAAGCTGTGGCCCTGCTGACACACTGCCCGATGCTCCTCCCGAGAGAGGGGCTGGCCGCAAAGGGGGCAGCAAAAGATCATGTTCTCCATGGCTCACCCCTTGGCGTCGTACCAGGTGCGGCCGGAGGCGGCTTCCGCCATCATGGGCACCGAAAGATTCACCGCGCCCTCCATTTCCTCCTGGAGAATCCGGGCAACCCGGTCCCGCTCCTGGGGAGGACATTCCACGATCAATTCGTCGTGGACCTGGAGGATCAGCTTTCCCTGCAGGCCCTCCCGCTCCAAACGGGAGCTGACCCGGATCATGGCGATTTTGATGATATCCGCCGCCGTGCCCTGAATGGGCATATTCCGGGCCACCCGCTCTCCAAAGGCACGCATATTGAAGTTGCCGCTTTTCAGCTCCGGCAGATATCGGCGGCGGCCGAAGAGGGTTTCCACATAGCCCTTCTCCTTGGCCTCCTCCACCACGCGCTTCATATAGGCGTCCACGCCGGAGTAGTTGCGCAGATACTCCTTGATATAGTCGTCGGCCTCCTTCCGGGTGACGCCGATATCCTTGGACAGGGAGAACGCCCCGATGCCGTAGACAATGCCGAAGTTCACCGCTTTGGCCTTACTGCGCATCTGGCTGGTGACCATCTCAGGAGGCATACCGAACACACGGGCCGCCGTGGCCGTGTGAATGTCTCGGCCCTCCAAGAAGTCCTCCCGCATGGCTTCGTCGTCCGCCACATGGGCCAGCACCCGCAGCTCAATCTGAGAGTAGTCGGCGTCCACCAGCAGGCTGTCCCCCTCCCCGGCGAAGAACTTCCGCAGCTCCCGGCCAATGGGGGTGCGCACCGGGATGTTCTGCAAATTGGGCTCTGCGCTGGAAATGCGGCCGGTGCGGGTCTCGGTCTGATTGAAGGTGGAATGCACCCGCCCGTCCGGCCCGATGACCTTCAGCAGACCATCGCAGTAGGTGGACTTCAATTTCGCCACGGTCCGATAGCGCAGCACCTCATCCACCACCGGGTGCAGATGCCGCAGCTCCTCCAGGACGTCGGCATTGGTGGACCAGCCGCTCTTTGTCTTTTTGCCGTGGGGCAGGCCCAGCTTGTCGAAAAGGGCCTCTCCAAGCTGCTTGGGGGAGTTGATGTTGAACTCGTAGCCCACTTCCTCAATGATGGCGTCATGGAGGGCGTTCACCTGGGCCTCCAGCTCCTTGCCGTAAGCCTCAATGCTGTCCCGGTCCGCGTAAAAGCCGATATGCTCCATCTGGGCCAGCACAAAGGCCAAGGGGATTTCAATGGTGGACAGCAGCTCCTGCTGACCATTTTCCTCCACGGCCTTGTCCAAAGCTTTACACAGCTCCGGCATGGCAGCGGCCAGATTCAGCTCCTGCTCCGGGAAATCCGGCAGGGCCACCTGGTATTCGGCGCAAAGGCGCTCCACATCGTACCCCGAGGCAGAGGGGTTCAGCAAATACCCCGCCAGGACCGTATCCATACAGACATTCTCCATCCGGCTGCCCAACTCCAAAGCCAGCCGGTGCAGGGGTTTGGTGTCGTGGGTGTGCTTTTTCACCAGCTTGTTCTGGAAAAAGGCCCGCAAAAAAGCCTCGTCCGGCTGCACCCGATGAAGCTCCCCCTTGTGGGCAAAGGTCAAACTCGCCAGATTGCCCTCCTGCCAGTGGGCATAGAAGTAGGCCTCTCCGGCATCCTCCAACTGGGGCAGCAGCGCCGCGCCATCGACGTATTCCCGCAGACCCGGGCGGTCCGCTGCCGGGGCGTCCCCCTGGGCGGACTGGTTCAGGCTGAATTTTTCCAGCAGGGAGAACAGCTCCAGCTTCACCATCAGGGCAGCCGCCGCTTGGGGGTCCCCCTCCCCGCGGACATAGTGGGAAAGCTCCGTATCAATGGGAGCGTCCCGGCGAATGGTGCCCAGGTCGTAGCTCAAAAAGGCGTTGTCCTTGGAGACCTCCAGCTTCTTCTTCATAGCGGGGCGAATATCCAGCTCCTCCAGGTGGTCATAGACATACTGGACGCTGCCGAACTTTTGAATCAGCTCCCCGGCTCCCTTGGGGCCGATGCCCGCCACACCGGGGATGCAGTCGGAGGTGTCCCCTTGGATGGCCTTGATGTCGATCATCTGCCGGGGGCTTACGCCATAGTCCTCCTGAATCTTGGCCACATCGTACAGGGTGACCTGGGGCTGACCGAACTTGGTGGTGGCCAGCCGCACGGAGGTGGAAGCGCTCACCAGCTGAAGGCTGTCCCGGTCCCCAGTGGCGATCACACAGGGAACCCCCTCCTTCTCGCACTGAGCGGAGAGCGTCCCCAGGATGTCATCGGCCTCCCAGCCCTGGCAGGAGACGATCTGAAAGCCCAAATCCCCCAGCAATTCCTGAAGAACCGGCAGCTGCTGGGCCAGCTCCTCCGGCATCCCCTTGCGGTTGGACTTGTACCCCTCATAGGCCTGGTGCCGGAAGGTGGGACCCTTCCGGTCAAAGGCAATGGCCACGCCGTCGGGTGCGTTCTCCTCCAGCAGCTTATTCAGCATGGTCAGGAACCCGTAAATGCCGTTGGTGTAGTCCCCGGTCTTGGTGGTCAGCAGCTTGATGCCGTAGAAGGCCCGGTTTAAAATGCTGTTGCCGTCGAGCACTAATAGCTTTTTCATAGTGGACTCCTTTCTCACTCTTCCCCAGTGTTGGCTGCGTAGAGATCCCCCAGCAGGCGGTCCAGGTCCTCCAGGGTGGAAAGCTCCCCGGCCCGGCGGCGGAACTCCGCCGCACCCCGCATACCGTGAATGTACCAGCCCACGTGCTTTCTGGCCTCCCGCATGGCGCGGGGTTCCCCTTTTTCCTCACACAGGGCATCAATGTGCTTGCGGATCACCAGAATCCGCTCCGCCACCCCCGGCGGGGGCAGGATGGTGCAGGAATCGGTGAAATAGGCGTTGATCTGCCGAAAGATCCAGGGGTTTCCCAAAGCGCCCCTGCCCACCATCACCAGCTCACAGCCGGTGTGGTCCATCAGCTTGCAGGCGGACTGGGCGTCCACCACATCGCCGTTTCCGATGACCGGAATGCTGACCGCCTCCCGCACCTGGGCGATGATGTCCCAATCGGCGCAGCCCATGTACATCTGGTTCCTGGTGCGGCCGTGGACCGTGATGGCGGCGGCTCCGGCGTCCTCGCAGTATTTTGCCACCTCAACGGCGTTGATATGCTCCTGATCCCAGCCCGCCCGGATTTTCACCGTCACCGGCAGGGAGGTGTTCCGCTTGATCGCCGCCACGATGGCCCCGCACTTGGCGGGGTCCTGCATCAGAGCACTGCCCGCGCCGTTGCCCGCCACCTTGGGCACGGGACAGCCCATGTTGACGTCGATGCCGTCCGGGGAGAACTCCCCGGCCTTGCGGGCTGCCAGGCCAAAGTCGAAGGGATCGCTGCCGAACAGCTGCAAAAACACCGGGTGCTCGTCCCGGGAGGCGTCGGCCAATTGGGCGGTCTTTTGATAGTTGTACTGGATGGCCTTGGCGCTGACCATCTCCGTGACGGTATACGCCGCCCCAAACTGGGCGCAGAGCCTGCGGTACACCACATCGGTGACGCCGGCCATGGGCGCCAGGGCCGCTCTGCCGTTGATTTCAATACTGCCAATCTTCATGGAATCGTTCCTTTATCAAATAGAATTTCTCGTTTCTTTTCTCAAAATGCAGTCCCAAAAAAGGTCTGCCGGGGCTGTTTTGAAACACTATTTCAGCACTTTGGAAAAAACCATCTGGGAGGACTCGGAAAACTTCAGTCCGGCCTCTCGGGTGTAGTCCTGCTCCTCAATGGTCAGGCCGTAGCTGGGCAGGAATTCCTTCAAAAAGTAATCGGCCTCCGGCAGGTGCATCTCCTCGATAGACTGGATGATGGTCTGTTCTGCCTTGGCAAAATCCCGATTGCCGCTTTTGCGCTCTTCCACGCATTTGATGACAGCCGAGAGCTTGTCCGCGGCCTTCACCAAGGGCTTGAGCTGCTGGTCCTCGGGGCCGTCCATGGTCATCAGCTGACGGTATTCCTCCCGCAGCTCCTCGGGCAGCATGGACACCAGATGCTCCACCGCCAGATCCTCCACCTCAGCGTATGCCTTGCGGATCTCCTCCGAGTGGTACTTCACCGGCGTGGGCATATCCCCTGTGATGATCTCCGGGGCATCGTGGAACACCGCCAGCACTGCGGCCCTGTCCGGGTCATAGCTTTTGCCGAACTTTTTATTGCCGATGGTGGCCAGCGCATGGACCACCAGGGCCACCTCCAAGCTGTGCTCGCAGATATTCTCACTGCGGGTATTGCGCATCAGCCCCCAGCGGTTGATGTATTTCATGCGGGATAGCATGGCAAAAAACGGGTACATTCCAAGCTCCTCCAGTTTTCAAAAGGAATTGCCGCCCCAGCAGGCGCTCTTTTATTATACAATACTTTTTCCCGGTTTTGTTGTGCAGTCCCCATCTTTTTTTCCCGAGATTTCCCTTTGCGGCGCAAAACACCAAAAAGGGCTTTAACCACTGGGTGGTTTATGCTATAATACTTTTAATTATCCATGGCTGAATCGGGAGGTACTCGCTGTTATGGCGTCTTCAAAAGATACAAAAAAACACTTTTGGCAAAATTACTATCTCAAAGCCTTTTTCTTAG
Organism: uncultured Acutalibacter sp.; assembly: GCA_963559705.1. Taxonomy (GTDB): domain Bacteria; phylum Bacillota; class Clostridia; order Oscillospirales; family Acutalibacteraceae; genus Acutalibacter. The sequence continues at coordinate 15,003 of CAUWLU010000017.1, read as the reverse complement.
GGCTGGGGCTGTCCTTTTTGGTGTTCATCCCCTTCATTGTGGTGGACGGCGGACGGTTCCTCTTCTATGGGGATTTCAACGTCCAGCAGGTGCCCTTCTACCGTTTGGCCCACGACGCCATTCGCTCCGGCAACATGGGCTGGAGCCACACCACCGATTTGGGCGCCAACTTCATCGGCTCCTACAGCTTCTATATGCTGGGCAGCCCCTTCTTCTGGCTGACCATCCCCTTCCCCTCGGAATGGGTGCAGTACCTGATGGGCCCCCTGCTGATTTTGAAGTTTGCCTGCGCCACCCTGACGGGCTTCATCTATGTGCGCCGCTATGTAAAAAATCCCGATTCCGCTTTGATTGCCGGCGTGCTGTACGCCTTCTCCGGCTTCTCCATCTACAACATCTTTTTCAACCACTTCCATGAGGCCATTGTATTCTTCCCCCTGCTGCTGGCCGCCTTGGACGAGTACATGGCCACCCGCCGCCGGGGGATCTTCGCGCTGGCGGTGTGCGTCTGCTGCGTGGTGAACTACTACTTCTTTGTGGGACAGGTCACCTTCACCGTGATCTACTTCCTCCTGCGGCTCCTCTGCAAAAGCTGGAAGCTGAGCTTCAAGGATTTTCTGCTGCTTGCCCTGGAAGCTGTACTGGGCCTGGGCCTCTCCTGCGTACTGCTGGTGCCCTCTGTCATGACCGTGCTGCAAAACTACCGCACCTCCGAGTACATCAACGGCTGGAACGCGGTGCTTTACAACAATGTCCAGCGGTATCTGCACATCCTCAGCTGCTTCTTCTTCCCGCCCGATCTGCCCGCGCGGCCCAACATCACGCCCGATTCCGGCTCCAAATGGGCCTCTCTGGGGGCGTGGCTGCCGCTGTTCGGCATGACCGGCGTCATTGGCTGGCTTCAGATGCGCCGCAAGCATTGGCTGAAAAAATTCATCTGGATTCTGTTCCTCATGGCCTTGGTGCCCTTCCTCAACGCCTCTTTCCAGATGATGAACTCCGCCTATTATGCCAGATGGTACTATATGCTCACCCTGATGATGTCCATGGCCACGGTGCTGGCTTTGGAAGACGACAGGATCAACTGGAAGCGCTCCATCCTCTGGACCGTGACCATCACCCTGGGAATCGCCCTGGTGGTGGGCTTTATGCCCACCTTTGAGACTGTGGACGGCGCAAAGACCGTCTCCTACGGGCTGGAAGCATATCCCACCCGCTTCTGGAGCTATGTGGCCATCTCTCTGGTGTCCATCGCTGGGGTGGTATATCTGTTCTGCTTCTGCCGCAAAACGAAAAAGGGCTTCTACCGCTCCACTTTGATCGGTCTTTCTCTGATTTCGGTATTTTACTCCATCTTCTTCATCGCCCTGGGCAAGACCCAATCGGAATACACCTGGGACCACCTGATTCCTTACTCCCTCAACGGAGGAGAGGATGTGGATCTGCCCGACCTGCAGGAATGCCGCTCCGACTTCTATGAAAGCCTGGACAACGCCGGCATGTTCTGGAAGATCCCCACCAGCCAGGCGTTTCACAGCGTGGTGCCGGGCTCCATTATGGAGTTCTATGATTCCATCGGCGTGCCCAGGGATGTGGGCAGCCGCCCCACAACGGATCACTACGCCATCCGGGGCCTTTTAAGCGTCCACTGGCTGTTTGACGACGACCACGACGACTCCTACTTTGCCGGGGAGGAAATGGCAGATCCCGCCATGCCGGGGTTTGCCTATTACGGCAATGCCAATGGATTTGACATTTGGGAAAACCTCTACTACATTCCCATGGGCTTCTCCTATAACTACTACATCACCCGCAGTGAGTACAACGCCTTGAACGAGGGCAGCGAGAATGCCATCGGCGACCGGGAGCTGGCGCTCCTTCGGGCGGTGGTTCTTGAGGATGACCGCACTCCCTATTACAACGGCATCCTAGAGCATCTTCCCAGCGATATGCGGACCTTCAACAGGGAGCATTATCTGCAGGACTGCCAGAAGCGGGCCTCCACTGCCTGCACCTCCTTTGCCTACACCAACACGGGCTTCACCGCTCAGGTGAACACAAACAAGGAGCGGATGATCTTTTTCAGCGTCCCCTATGAGTCCGGCTGGAGCGCCGCCGTCAATGGACAGGCCGTGCCCATCGAGCGGGTAAACGTAGGGTTCATGGCTGTCACCGTCCCCCAGGGCGACAACGTCACCATCGAGTTTACCTACCGCACGCCGGGATTATCCCTGGGCTTCATCATCACCCTGCTCTCCCTGGCGCTGCTGGTGGCCTATCTCATGCTGATGAACCGCGTCCGGACAAAGCCCTGTCCGCGCCGCGGCCCCAGCCTGCTGCGGGTAGGACGATTCTCTCACTATGCAAAAACCCGCCGCGCCTCCTTCTGCCGGCCCGGCGCCATGACCGTACACATTCACCGGGAGGCAGCGGTCCCGGAGGAGAAAGCTCCCACAGAAGGCACACCTCCCTCCAACGGGGAGATCTAGGCGGCTTTTAGACAAAAGGGGAAATCAGCACCCAAAACAAAGGAGGACTACACAATGGAACCGATCGTATATTTTGTCATTCCCTGCTACAACGAAGAGGCCGTATTGCCGGAAACCACCCGGCAGCTGACGGAAAAGCTGAACTCTATGGAGAGCGCCGGGCTCATCAGCAAGGGGAGCCGGGTCCTCTATGTGGACGACGGCAGCAAGGATAGGACCTGGGAACTGATCTCCCAGTACAATCAGGAAAACCCCTGGGTGGAGGGTGTGAAGCTGGCCCACAACCGCGGCCATCAAAACGCTTTGCTCTGCGGGCTGATGAGCGCCATGCCCCGGTGTGATGCCGCCATCAGCATGGACGCCGACCTGCAGGACGACATCGACGCGCTGGATCAGTTTGTGAAAAAGTTTCAAGAGGGCTGCGATGTGGTGTACGGCGTGCGCAACAAGCGGGACACGGACACCTGGTTCAAGCGCACCACTGCCGAGGGCTTTTACAAGGTGATGCATCTGCTGGGGGTGGACGTGGTATTCAATCACGCGGACTACCGGTTGATGAGCAAGCGGGCTTTGGAGGCGCTGTCCGAGTACCGCGAGGTCAATTTGTTTTTGCGGGGCATTGTGCCGCTGATCGGCTACCGCAGCGACTATGTCTACTACGACCGTCACGAGCGCTTTGCCGGTGAGAGCAAATACCCTCTGAAGAAGATGATTTCCTTTGCCCTGGACGGCATCACCAGCTTCAGCGTCAAACCCTTGAAGCTGATCTCAAATCTGGGAATTCTCATCTCCATTCTCAGCATTTTTGGGCTTCTTTACGCTTTGATCTCCTATTTTCTGGGAGTGGCCGTGTCCGGCTGGACCGCCATTGTCTGCTCCATCTGGCTTTTGGGCGGCCTGCAGATGCTCTGCCTGGGAGTTGTAGGCGGCTACATCGGCAAGATCTACAGCGAGGTAAAAGCGCGTCCCCGGTATCGGGTGGAACGCTATTTGGAAAACCCTCCCCGCTCCGAGGAGTGAAAATAAAGGAAACAGGGCGTCCCGAAAAAAAGGGCGCCCTGCTTTTTTATGCAGAAATCTATCTCTTATGCAATGGTGTAGGCATCCCGGCCGGTAGGAGTCAGGGATGCGGAGTAAAATGCGGTCATGGCCCGGATCATATACTCCAGATCCTTGGCCCCTGCGGACTCCAAGGGGGAGTGCATGGAGAGCTGGGGCAGACCGATATCCACGGTGGGCAGGGACACATGGGAGCCGGAGAGGTTCCCCAGGGTGCCGCCCCCAGGGATTTTGGAGTTGTTGTAATACACCTGGACCGGGACGTCTGCCAACTGGCAGATGCGCTGGAACACCCCGGCAGTCAAGGCGTCGCTGGCGTAGCGGGGGCTGTGCTTCACCACCACACCGCCGTTTAAATAGCAGCGATTGGTGGGGTCGGACTTCTCCGGGCTGTCCGGATGGACGGCGTGGGCATTGTCCGCAGAGAGCAGGAACCCTCCGGCAATGGCCCGCAGCAGCTCCTCCCGGCCCTTGCCGCAGGCAAGAGCAATGCGCTCCAGCACGTCGGACAGGAACGTGGAATCCGCGCCCTGGCGGGTCAGGCTGCCGATCTCCTCGTTGTCAAAGAGGGACAGCACAGTGACGTTCTCCCGGTTCTCCCCTGCCAAGAACGCCTTGGCAGCGGCAAAGACGCACTCCAGATCGTCCAGGCGAGGGGCGGCGATGAACTCATTCTCTGCGCCAAAGATCGTGGGCTGCGCCCGGCTGTACAGGTACAGATCCCAGGAGAGGATATCCTCCGGGGACACCCCGGCGTTTTCGGCCACCAGGTTCTTCAGCTGGGCGGCGCCGCTGCCCAACAGGGGCAGGGTGTCCTTCTGAGTGTCCAGCTTCACGCCCTCATTGACCGTGCGGTTCATGTGGATGGCCACGCCGGGGATCAGCAGCAGATCCCGGCGGATGTCGCACAGCACTGTCTTGACGCCGGTATCCGCAGCCACCGCCAGCCGTCCCGCCACGGACAGGGGACGGTCCGTCCACAGGTTCAAGGGCGTGCCGCCGTACACCTCTGTGTTCAGCTTGGTGTACCGGCCCTCCACCTGGATGTCCGGGGACTCCTTCACCTTGAAGCAGGGGGAATCCCCGTGGGGCGCCACCACGGAAAAGGCGGTGAACTCCCGCTTGGGCACCTGGAAGGCAATGAGGGCGCTGACCCCCCGAACCGTGAAATATTTGCCGCCCGGCTGCAGATCCCAAGCCTGGGTTTCAAAAAGCTCTGTAAAGCCCGCCTGAATCAGCATGGCCCGGACAGTGGCTGCGGTGTGGCTGGCGGTGGGAGAGCATTGGATAAAATCAAAAAGCTGGCGAATCATGGGAGACACTCCTTTCAAAAGGCAAGATACAGTTCACAGCAAATCCCTGGGCTTACAGATTTGCTTCGATCAGGCGGTTTAGGCGTTCCCTGGCCTCCAGCAGCGCCTCTCCCTCCCTGGGATAGCTGGAAAAATCCATCTCAGCGTAGCCGGGCAGCACCTGGGCTCCCGGGTCCTCGCCAATGAGGGACTGGGCCAGCTCCAAAGCCCGCAGATCCTGAAGGCTGTGGTGGAACACCTTCATGCGCAGGGACTGCACAGGACCGTCCTTGCCGGGGTAGACACTGAAGGAATCGCCGCTGGGGAAGGCGCCCATGGCGTCGGTGATCTGCCAGGGGTCCAGCTTCACCCGGGAATTCTGACTGTACCAGAAGTTATAGCCCCAGTGCAAAAATCCGGTGATCCCAAACTTGTACAGCTGCCAGCCCACAATCCGGTTGCGGGCAGAGGGCATTGCCAGAAAACGGTTTCCTGTATCCACACCCTGGGCACAGCAGTAGTATGCCCACAGCGCGGGGACCTTGCGCTCCAAAAACGGGACGATGTGGTTGGTTGCCGCCACAGGATGCTCCACCAGGCCCTCGTCATAATAGACCAGCTCAGAGAGCGCGTCGTACAGGGGGAACTCCCCCAGATAGGGCTTTACCAGCTCCTTGGCCTTGCGGTAGGACTCCAAATCCGCCTGTCCAGGCTCATCGGAGATGTGGAACACCACCTTACCGGAAAGCCCCTGCTCCCGCAGGAAGCCGGTCAGCGCAGGAAGCAGCTGGCTCATAAACACCGCGTACTCCGGGGAGTCAGAGGGCACATCCCAGCCAAAGATCCGCCGACGGACGCCGTTCTCCACAGCGTACACCGCAGGCGTGGCCTTGGCGCCCCACTGGGTGAACAGGTGGGAGATCTCAAAATGCTCCACCCCGCAGCGATGGGCCATCTTCACAAAGCGCTCTACCTGGGAGAAGTCAAAGGTGTAGCGGTCGCCGTCCTTTTCCACGCCCAAAAGCTGCACGCAGGGCCGCTCCTTCCCGATCTCCGTATCCAGAGGCGGGGTGAAGATGGGGGTCAGCACCATATTCATGCCCTCCTGAGCTGCGGCGGTCAGGAAGCTTTCCCAAAGCGCCCAATGCTCCTCCGAATAAACCGGAACGCCGTAGTAATCCACCAGGCAGTCCCCGTGGAACCACTGGGTGAACAGCAGCTTTTGCTCCGGCAGATCCGCCCCTATCACATGGAAGGAGGCGTCTGCCTGCACAGTGCCGTCCTTACAGGCAATCCGCAGGGTGACCGGGTAATCCCCGGCAGCACAGCCCTTGGGGACCTTCACATTCACCCACAGCACTGTGGGATAGAACGCATTCAGCTGTACCACACCTTCGGGGATGGGAAGCAGCGGGTCGGGAAAGAGTCCTGGCTGATGGCTCAGATAGTTGGGGTCCTCCATGGCGTCGGGATAACAGGCCAGGGTGCAGGGCACCTGGCCCACCTGGAACACCTCCACGGGCAGGGGGGATTCTACGGAAATGGTCCCCGGCTGGGCGCCCCAGCCCTCCAAATCCACCACAGCCTGGAACGCGCACTCTTCGCCTCCCAGGCAGCTCATGCCCGACCAGGTCTTGGAAGGGCGTTCCCCATCCAGAAAGATCTTCTCCAACGGGGAGTACAGTTTGACAGAGAGCATAGAAATACCTCCTTGGCATCTATAAGATAAGCAGCCCCCACAGGAGCTGCTTTCCTTGCGTAAAACAGGCGGTTCAATCCAGATCCCACTGAGGGATATATCCCTCTCCTTTGGCCTTACGGGACTGGGTGAAACCCTCCACGCCCAAAGCGAACAGCGCGTCCTCTACTTTGTCCTGCTCCCGGCGGGTGATGGCCCGGTTCAGCTCTGGAAAAGCGTCCAGCTCCCCACAGGGAGTGTACTGCGCCATGAGGCTGACGGGAATCCCGGGGAACTCCTGCCGAATCCGCTCCAGGCAGGCGATGGAGTTCTTGGTGTGGCCGGGCAAAATCAAATGCCGGATCAGCACGCCGCGTTCCATCATGCCGTCCTCCCCATAGACAGGAGCTCCCACTTGGCGCACCATTTCGGCGATGGCCGCCCGGGCCTGCCCTGGATAGTCCGCTGCTCGTGAAAGCTGACGGGCCAGGTCCGGGTCGTCGTATTTGTAGTCGGGCAGGTAGATGTCCACCAAACCCTCCAGTGTTTTCAGGGTTTCCGCCCGCTCATAGCCGGAGGTGTTGTACACCACCGGAACGGGCAGTTTTTTTATCAGCAGCGCCTGGCGTATCTGGGGCACAAACTGAGTGGGAGTCACCAGGTTGATATTGTGGGCCCCCTGGGACACTAAATCAAAAAAGATGCGGGAAAGCTCCTCCGGGGTGACGGCTCTGCCCCGCACCGGGCCGTGACTGATCTGCCCGTTCTGGCAGTAGATGCAGCCCAGCGTACACCCGGTGAAGAACACCGCCCCGCTGCCCCGCTGGCCGCTGATGGGGGGCTCCTCCCAAAAGTGGAGAGCCGCCCGGGCAATGCGGGCGGTCCCGCCGCTGCGGCAGACACCCGCTCCCTCCTCCCCCCGAGGCACGCCGCATCTCCGGGGACACAGGCGGCAAGTGGAAATCATTGCGCTCCACCTCGCAGAGCCAGCATGGCGCAGTTGCTGCCCCGCTGGCCGCGGGTCTTGCGGTGGGAGAAGATCAAATCGCTTTCGCACATGGTGCATACTTGCCCCACTGTGATATGCTCCTCCTTCACCCCGGCAGAAAGCAGGAACTGCCGGTTGCACTCCCACAGGTCCACGTAATACTTGTCCCTCTGCGGCCCGGTGACAAAGCGCTCTGCCTGGGGGAGCTTCAAAAATTCCAGGGCCACCGGCTCGTCCACCTCAAAGCACTCTCTGCCGATGGAGGGGCCAATGGCCACCCGCAGAGCCTCGGGCCGGGTGGAGAACTCCAGGGCCATGCGCTCGGTCATGGCTTTGGCCATGCCCGCTGCCGTGCCCCGCCATCCGGCGTGGGCCAGGCCAATGGCATGATGCTCCGGGTCCACAAAGTACAAGGGCACACAGTCGGCGCAGTAGACCACCAGGGTGACACTGGGATCGTCGGTGCAAAGGCCGTCAATGGAGTCCATGTCCTTCTCCCGCCAGATGCCGATGCCCCGTTGCTCCTTGCCCACCCGGCGGATGGAGATGCGATGGTCCTGGGCGCCGCAGACCAGGGAATCCGGGTCGAATCCGGCGGCGGCGCAGAACCTGCGGTAGTTTTCCACCACCCGGTCCTCCTCGTCCCCGCGGTTGAAGCCCAGGTTCATGGAGGCGAACTCCCCCTCGCTGACCCCGCCAATCCGGGTGGTAAAGGCGTGGTTGACAAAATCCAGATCCTTCCAGCCGGAAAAGCGCAGCACGCCCACGCCCTGGGGCAGGGTCAGCTCCATATTGCCCACCGGTCCGGCAGCAGCCTGACGGGGGGATTCCAAATCCGGCAAGGGGAAGGTCTTTTTATTCACGGCAAGTCCCTCGTATTTCTGTTTGAGCGTCAGCCGCCCGGCGAACAGGTGCCCACAGCAGGTGCAGCGAAAATCCGCCCGGAAGCTCTTGTTCTTCAAATTCCACTTGGTCAGCCTGCGGCTCTCCTCGCCGCACTTGGGACAGGGAAACCGCAGGTGGCTTTTCTCCACCAAGGGACTGTGCAGGTCGCAGATATAGGTGGTCTTAAAGGTGATGCGCCGGTAAAACTCCCGGTCGCACAGATTGATATACGGGGCAATGGCCTGCCGGCTGTAGATCCGGCGCAGGATCTGCAGGGTCACCAGGCTGTCATCCAGCGCCCGGTGGTGATCCATCCCCGAAACGTCCAGCCCCAGCAGCTCTGCCGCCCGAGAGAGCCCCACCTGCTCCTTGCGTCCCAAGCCCATGCGGTCTTGGGCAAAAACCTGCAAATCGCAGTAACGGGACAGGAAGGGGACGTGCTCGTCGCCGCTGAAGTAGCGGCAGTTCTCGATGAGGGTCAAAATATCCGAGGTGCCCCAGGTCATGATGACGCAGTCCCCGGCCCAACGCTTAAACCGGCTGACCGCCTGCATAAAGGTCATGCCGTCGGTCAGGTTCTCATCGGTGATGCTGGTAAGACTCTGAATGGTGGAACTGATGTGCTTCGCCACCTGCGGCTTCACAAAGCAGGAAAAGACGGATCGTTCCGCCAGGTCCGGCCCGCATTTTACCGCGCCAAACTCAATAATCTCGTTGATATAACCCTTGAGCCGCCGGCTGTAGGTGCCGTTCCACTCCAGGTCCAATATGACAATATCCAACCGGTTCACTCCTTTCCTCCTCCCTAAGGAGGTCTGCGGGCACAAAGGTCCGCGCCCTTTCCTTGGGGAGCTGGGCAGGCAGGAACAGCGCCCTCTGGGACTGCTCCTGCAAGAGGTCCGCGCTTTCTAAGCGCCTGAAACCATTCTCGGCCTTTGTAAGTTTATTTCTTCTTGCTGGCCTGCTTCATGCGCAGCTCCTTGGCCAAAATCCCCTTTCGCATACGCACGCTCTTGGGGGTGACCTCCACCAGCTCATCGTCGGCAATGAACTCCAAGCACTGCTCCAAGCTCAGCACCGAATGGGGCGTCAGCTTCAACGCGTCGTCAGAGCCGGAAGCACGGGTGTTGGTGGCGTGCTTTTTCTTGCACACGTTGACGGTGATGTCCTCGGTTTTGGGGTTGGCGCCCACAATCATGCCCTCATAGACTTCCACGCCGGGCCCAATGAACATCCGGCCCCGATCCTGAGCATAGAACAGGCCGTAGGCAGTGGATTCCCCAGTCTCATGGGCAATGATGGAGCCCTGGGTCCGCTGCTGAATGTCCCCCTTGTAGGGTTCATAGCTGTCAAACACATGGTTCATGATGCCGTTGCCGTTGGTGTCGGTCAAAAACTCCGAGCGATAGCCCATCAGGCCCCGGGCGGGGATCTTGAACTCCATGTGGGTGGTGCCGGACTCCCGAGAGCCCATATTCAGCAGCTCCGCCTTCCGGGCGCCGATCTTTTCCATGACAGCGCCCACATAGTTATCCGGCACCTCGATCATCAGCAGTTCCATGGGCTCCAAAATCTTGCCGTCCTTATCGTGCTTGTAGATCACAGTGGGACGGGACACCTGGAACTCGTACCCCTGGCGGCGCATCTGCTCGATGAGGATGGACAGATGCAGCTCGCCCCGGCCGGAGACCTTATAGGTGTCGGTGGAGTCCGTCTCCTCCACCCGCATGGCCACGTTGGTCTCCACCTCTTTCATCAGCCGGTCCCGCAGGTTCCGGGAGGTGACGAATTTACCCTCGCGCCCGGCAAAGGGAGAGTTGTTCACCATGAAGTTCATGGACACCGTGGGCTCGTCGATCTTCACAAAGGGCAGCGGCTCCACGCAGTCCACAGCGCAGGCAGTCTGGCCGATGTTCAGGTCGCTGATGCCGGACACGGCGATGATATCACCCAGGGCAGCAGATTCATGCTCCACCCGCTTGAGCCCCTCATACTGATAGAGCTTTGAAATCCTGGCATTCTGGCTGCGGTCCTCGGCGCCGCCGCAGATGACCACGGTCTGTCCCACCTGAAGGGAGCCCCGCTCCACACGGCCGATGCCGATGCGGCCCACATAGTCGTCATAGTCAATGTTGGAGAACAGCACCTGGGTGGGACCCTCCAGCTCCCCTTCCGGACAGGGGACCTCGTTTACGATCATCTCAAACAGGGGCGTCATATCCGTGCCGGGCTTGTCCGGCTCCAGGGAAGCATAGCCGTCCCGGGCAGAGGCATAGCACACGGGAAAATCCAGCTGATCGTCATTGGCGCCCAGCTCGATGAACAGGTCCAGCACCTCGTCCACCACCTCTGCGGGGCGGGCGCCGGGACGGTCGATCTTATTGAGCACCACCACGGGCTTCTTGCCCAGGGCCAGGGCCTTTTTCAGCACAAACCGGGTCTGGGGCATACAGCCCTCAAAGGCGTCCACCAGCAGCAGCACGCCGTCCACCATTTGCAGCACCCGCTCCACCTCGCCGCCAAAATCGGCGTGGCCGGGGGTGTCCACAATGTTGATCTTAATATCCTGATACATCACCGCGGTGTTCTTGGACAGGATGGTAATGCCCCGCTCCCGCTCCAAATCGCCGGAATCCATCACTCGTTCCGCCACGGCCTCGTTCTGGCGGAAGATGCCGCTCTGCCGCAGCAGCTGGTCCACCAGGGTGGTCTTGCCGTGATCTACGTGGGCAATGATGGCCACGTTGCGCAAATTCTCTCTCTTTGCCATTTGATCCCATCGTTCCTTTCCTAAAAATGCCTCCCCGGGGGAGGCAGCCCCCTTGGGGCACAAAATCCAAACTCATTCTTTGTCGCATGAACCAATTTATTATACCACCAAACCGGCCCTTTGAAAAGACCGAATTTGGCCAAATACCGGGGCTTTGCCGGGATTGCCCGGACCGGCCCCTTGCCGCCTTCCGCCCCTCATGGTATAATTACATAAAAAGGAAAGGACATTCAAAAGCTTTTTGGGAGGCGATTACAATGACAGGAAAACGAGCCTTGGCAATTCTGCTCACAGCCCTGTGGGGATGCCTGGCTTTCCTGGGGGGATGCGCGCCTCAGGCGGGGGGCGCCGCCTCCACCCAGGTCACTCCCACCCCCGGTCCCCAGCCGGCAGTGGATCCGGCCTCCCTCCCGTCGGGCCAAGACCTGGACGTCCCCTGGACCCAGGAGGGGATCTTAGTGGAGCTTGCCGGATACACCGATGAGGAGGACGGTTGGGCTATGCTGTATGACCAGTATCAGATCACCCTGCTGGAGGTGACCCCGGAAATCGAAGTGGTGGGCGGCCCCTTGAAGGAAGGCCAGCGGGTGGCCGTCACCTGCCTTGCAGTTTTGGAAACGTATCCCAGCATTTTCTCTCAGGTCAGCAAAGTGGAGGTTTTGGGAGAGCTGAGCCCGGAGGAATGGGAGGAAGCCTCTGCAAAAGTGGACGAGATCGAACAAGACTTGCGGAAATCAGCTGAATTTGTTGAGGAAATGGAAACGGAACTCTCTCAGGAGGAATGAGGGGCCGACGGGGAAGCCGCTTGCAAGTTCTGTCAAATTCCTGTAAAATGGTTGTAGAATCAACCAATCCCCTCACAGAAAGGACCGGGACCCTCCCCATGACCAACACCCAGACAAGCGACTTTTCCAAGGGCAGCGTGGCAGGGAACATTCTCCGCCTGGCAGTGCCCATGACTGTGGCCCAGCTGATCAACGTCCTCTACAGCGTGGTGGACCGGATGTACATCGGCCGCCTGCCCGACGCCGCCGGCAACGCCCTCACCGGACTGGGGCTGACCTTCCCCATCATCTCCATTGTCACGGCTTTTGCCAATCTGTTCGGCATGGGCGGCTCCCCGCTGTTCTCCATCGAGCGGGGCAGGGGCAGCCTGGAAAGCGCCAAGGAGATTCTGGGCAACACCTTTGCCCTGCTGACGGGCACCGGAGTGGTACTCACCGCTGTGATCCTGTCCACCAAGCGGCCCCTGCTCTATGCCTTTGGCGCCAGTGACGCCACCTATCCCTACGCTGACGGCTACATCACCATTTACCTGTGCGGCAGCATCTTTGTCATGGTCAGCCTGGGGATGAACAACTTCATCAACGCCCAGGGCTTTGGCCGCAAGGGCATGATGACCGTGCTTATCGGCGCGGTCACCAACATCGCCTTGGACCCCATCTTTATCTTTGTCCTGCACATGGGCGTGCGGGGCGCCGCTTTGGCCACCATCATCTCCCAGTTTTTCTCCGCTTTGTAGGCTGTCTCCTTCCTCCGTGGGAAAAAAGCCCTCATCCGGCTGGAGCTGCCCTATCTGCGGCTGAATTTCAAGCTGGTGGGCAAAATCGTGGGGCTGGGCTTTTCCAGCTTTGTCATGGCCATCACCAATTCCCTGGTTCAGGTGGTCTGCAACTCTACCTTGCAGACCTTCGGCGGCGATCTCTATGTGGGCGTGATGACCATTATCAACTCTGTGCGGGAAGTGGTCACCACCCCCATCAACGGCGTGACCAGCGCGGCCCAGCCTGTGATGGGCTTTAACTACGGCGCCAAGCAGTACCGCCGGGTCCGCTCCGGAATCCTCTTCACCACCATGATCTGCGTGGTGTACACCACTGCGGTTTGGCTGCTCCTGCTCCTGTTCCCCCGGTTTTTCATCAGCCTGTTCTCCGGGGAGGCAGCCCTGCGGGAGGCTGCTGTGCCCAGTATGCACATCTATTTCTTCGGCTTCTTCATGATGAGCCTCCAGTTGGCCGGGCAGAGCGCCGCCGTGGCGCTGGGGCGCTCCAAACAGGCGGTGTTCTTCTCCCTGTTCCGCAAGGTGATCATCGTGGCGCCATTGACGCTTTTGCTCCCCCACCTGTTCGGTCTGGGGGTTGACGGTGTGTTCCTGGCAGAGCCCATCTCCAATTTCATCGGCGGGGGCGCCTGCTACATCACCATGCTGCTGACCATCTGGCGGGAGATGGTCCGAAAGGAAAAGGCTGCTCCTGCGGAAAAGTCCTGAGGCGTTCCCCTTTTCTCATAAAAAATCAACCAACAAAAAAAGGAGGTGCTTTCGCATCTCCTTTTTCTACTCTCTGCCCCATTGTTTTCCATGACCTTGCCCATAGCCTTGCCCGGAGCCCTGACCTTGGCCAGGCCCCTTGCCAGGATGCTCCCGGCTGCTGGAAACGGTTTCCTCTGCCTGAGAAGAGGAGTCCTCCGAGGGGGAGCCGTCCTGGGACAAATCCTCCAACCGCCGCCGCAGCTGATTCATGGAGAGGGCGGCGGCCTCTTCCGGCGTAAAGCCGGGGTCCCGCTCCGCAATCCGGGCATAGATCCGATATTTCCCCATGGGAAGCCCCGCCTCTTGGGCCAACTGGCGTTCCTCCAAGGAAGCGCCCTCACAGGCGACATCCTCCAACAGGGCAGTATCTTCCTCCATCTGACGGAGGATCTTTTGGCACTGGGACTGGCTGCTGCCCGTCACCGTGATGGAGGCCCCGCCCTCCTTCTGAGAGAGCAGCTCCTCCACGGCCTCCTCATACCCCACAAAGGGCACGGCAAGCTCCTCTGCCAATGCTTCTCCCTGAGGGCTGTGGGCCTGCACGCCCACCACCCTGCCAAAGCAGTTGACCTGCAGCTCACAGGCAGAGCCGCTTTCCACGCTGAGATACGCGGTAGGGGTAAAATAGGTCCAGCCGCCCGCAGCCATCAAAAACACCAGCACCCCACACAGCGCCATCCTTACCGGGCGCCGCCGGGGGGGATTCATCCGCCGGGAGATCCCCTCCCAGGCCTGGTCTGCGGAAGCCTGGGGCAGATGCAGACTGCCCAAAGCATCGCGGATTTTTTCATCCATTGCCATCCCCTCCTTCCAGTTGGACTTTGAGAAGCTTCCTGGCACGCTCCAACAGCGTGTACACTGTGTTGACCTTTTTGCCCAGCAGCTTCCCGATCTCAGCGGCCTTGTAGTCTTCATAATAGTAGAGGTACACCGCATCCCGGAACTTTTCCGGCAGGGAAAGCACCGCCTGCAGCACCTCCCGATGCTCTTGGGGAACAGGGTCTGCCTGCTCCTCCAGCAGTTGCTCCAAGGGCACCGCCCGGGAGCGAAACACGCTGGAAAGCAAATCCCTGCACTGGTTGATCGCCACCCGCAGCACCCAGGCCTTTTCATGCTCCTGGCTTTCAAAGGGAGCGTCCCGCAGGGCGTATTTCAAAAAGACGGTTTGCAGGATGTCCTCGGCGTCCGTTCTATTTTTCAAGTGGACCATGCACACACGCCACACCGACGGCCCATACTGCTCCATGGCCTGACGGACTTCCTCCTCACCCCGCATTGCTGTCCTTCTCCCTTCTCGCCCGGCCGGCTTATCTCACTTGACATTTGCCGGCCCCGCGTCCGGCTGCTCGGATTCCCCAGTTGTCGCAGATGCCGTCGCCGTCCTCGTCCACCCAGTGCTGTTCCTTACCCGAGCCTCGGTTGTCGCAGATGCCGTCACCGTCCTCGTCCACCCAGTGCTGGCCCTTGCCTGGGCCTCGGTTGTCGCAGATTCCGTCGCCGTTCTCGTCCACCCAGTGCTGGCCCTTGCCTG
>CAUWLU010000016.1:0-47833 GCA_963559705.1 uncultured Acutalibacter sp. | reverse complement strand
AGTCTTTTTCGTAAGGAAGAAAGAACAAGGGCGCTGCCAAGTGACAGCGCCCTCGCTCTATGGGGTAATCATAAAATTAAGTAGAGTTGAAACCTTAGTTATCGATTGCGTTGACCATCGCAGACGCGGCCTCAGCTCTTGTAAACGTATCATTGGGACGGAAGGTACCTGCGGTATCGCCCTTCATCAGGCCAGCAGCCTTAGCTGCATAGACATAGTCCTTTGCCCAGCTGGCGATCTTAGCGTCATCGGTGAACTTCTCAGTAGTGGTGCCAGTGGCCTCAAAGGCCTTGGCCAGCATGATAGCCACTTCCTGACGAGTGATGTTTGCGTTGGGATTGAATTTACCATTGGAATCGCCAACAGTGATCTTCTGATCATACAGGTACTTGATGGACACTACGCCGTAATCGTCATCAGCCACATCCGGGAAGGGAGACACAGCCTCGCCGTCGTTGCTCTGGCCCATGGACTGAGCCAGCATGATGGCGAAATCGCGGCGGGTGATCTTGTCATAGGGACCAAAGGTACCGTTGCCCTTGCCCTTGGCAATGCCCAGCTCCACAGCGCGCATCACGTTGTCATAGAACCAATCGCCGGGCTTCACGTCGGTGAACTGCTCGGAAACCTTGACAGTGACGGTGTAATCCATGGTCTTTTTGCCGTCCTCAGAGGTGACGATCAGGTTCACAGGGTTGGTGAAGTTCACAGTGGTCTTGCCGCTGATGAGCTCAACGCCGCCCTTCACCTCAACCTTAGCACCGGAAGAAGCGGTAAAGGTGGGGATCAGACCCTTCAGGTCGGTTCCGAAAGGCATGGTGACAGTGATCTTGCGATCGCTGCTGATGGTGCCGGTGGAATTGCCAATCTTGAAGGAGTTCAAAACAGCCTCGGTGTTGGGCTCAGCCCACTTCAGCTTGAACTGATAGACCTGCTTGGAAGATCCGTCTTCAGCCAGCACAGTCACTTTATTGTCTGTCAAAGCAGTGTAAGCTTCGCCAGCAGCGGTAGATGCGGCAGAAGTGAAAACGGATACCGTGTGGTCAGGGTTGCGGACAAACAAAATCTTTTGGTTCGTCGCGCCAAAAGCGTCTGCATAGCCGTCGCCGTCCATGTCGCCATCGGAGTAGAAGCGATTAGCAGTGGTGCCATCGGTGGTGAGCACAGCGTAGGCATTCAGAGTTTCATAGGTGAGGAAAGTGCCCTTTGCAACTGTGGTGCTGGCATCAGCGGTCAGGCTCCAAGGCAGAGTGCCCTGGATCAGCTCAACTTCTGCGCCGGTGTTGCCGATGGACAGGTTGGTGTCCTTCACAGAAACGGTCTTCAGCTTCTGAACAGTGGAGGCAACCTGGGGCTCCTCAACCACATTGTAGATGGTGCTCTTTGCCAAGTTAGCTGCAACAATTGTATTAGTACCTGCTACATCCAGCTTACGTGCTTCGTCCTCGGGCAGAACCAAAATGCACAAGTTATCATCGTCTTTAATAGCATGGTTGCCGAACCCGGTTGCTTCAACGCTGTTGCCGCTGAAGGTAGCCTTATTGTTGGGGAGAGCAGCCAGCTTCTTCACAGCATCAAACTGCGTACCAGCGAGATCCCAGCTGCCCAGATAGGCAACGCCGCCATTGTTGGTGGCAAACTCAGTGACGATGTTATAAACACCGGTCTTGCTCAGGCTGTAAGGAGCTTTCAGGGTAATGGTACCCTCGTTATCGGTCACCAAATTCTTGTCCTTGATTTCAGCCTTGATGGTGTTGGCAGTGTTCACACGGGCAGTGATCTGATCGTTGGGCTGGCCGCCGCCAGTAGTAGGATCGGTGGTCTGAGCAGAGAAGCTCAAGGAGCTCAGCGTCTTGCCGGTCTTGGGGGCTTCCAGATTGATGATTACGGTGTACTCGGTAAACACGCTGTTATCGTTCTTGTTCACAGCCTTGATGGTGCCCTTGTTGATGTTGTCGGCTGTGTTCAGAGAGGTGATGTTAGTGATAGTCAAGTCGTTGGCAGTGGTAGTGCCGTTCACAACAGCTTTGGTACCGGTGACCACATTGGCGCTGGCGTTGGCGGTGGCATACACCTTCCAAGTGGAAGCGTTGATGGTCATGTAAGGCACGGTGAAGGTGATGGTATGGTCCTTAATGGTGCCCTTGTACTCAGTGCTGCCGTTCTTCAGGGACATGGAAGTGAGGTAAGCCTCGTCCTTGTTGGTGTCCACGATAGCAGAAATGGTGTACTGAGAAGTGGAGCCATCCTCAGCCTGCACAGTGATGGTCTTGGAAGTGGTCAGGTCCAGGGTGCCAGCAGCAGCGCCATTAGTGCCTGCAAACCACACGGTCTTGCCGGGAACATTCTGAGCAGTAGCTTTAGTAAAGCCGGAAACATCCTTCACAGAAGTACCGGTGTGCAGCTGAGTTGCAACTGTGGCGAGGTTGGTAGCAGTGCCATCGGCCTTCTTAACGGGCAGCACAGCAGAGATCTTGTTGCCCTCGATGGTGGCGATCTCGCCATCCAGCTGAGCGTAGGAGATCTCAGTGTCGCTGCTCTTCTCAAACTGGATCTTCAAGGTGTAGGTCTGGACATCGTCATAACCAGCGCAGCTGATCTTGACAGCAACGCCAGTACCGTTGACAAAGTTATTGTCGGCCTTCACAGTGCCATTGTTTGCAGCATCCAGCAGCTGGCCCAGGTCGATCACTTCGTTGGACTTATAATCAGTACTATTGACGTCAATCGTGGGGGAGTTGCCGTACACGGTGAAAGCCAGGGGCAGACGCACATGGTCTTCCACATAGCCCAGCTCGTCGCGGGCAGCGGATACGGGCATGGTCACAGTTACCAGGTCGGGAGTGCCGTCAGCGTTGCCGTCGGTGATCACGCCTTCATAGTCGCCCAGATTCAGGGACAGCAGGCCGTCGATCTCTTTCACATAAACCGTGTAAACCACAATGTTGTTTGTGGACTGAGAAGTGACCTTAAAGGTCTGCTTGTCAGCTGTCACGGTGACCGGAGAGGAGGTCGTGCCGTCATTCGTAACAGCAGCTGTGCCATCGGACAGGGTTGCCTTGTCCTTGGTGTACACAGTGAACTCAGCGCCGGTGGCAGGAGAAGAAGCATAGCTGCGGGGGACTTCCAGGGTCACAGTGCGGGCAGCGTTGTCAAACTCGGCCTTGTAAACGCCCTTGCCAGCCTCGATCTTCTCGATGTCAGCAGTGACGCCGGTGTCCTTGCGGGTCAGCTCAACGGTGTACTCTTTCTGAGCGGTCTTATCGTGGGAGATAACACGCAGCTTCAGAGTGACAACATCGCCGGACTCGGTAGCCCAATCGGTGAGGGTGATCTCGGTGTTGTCGTTAGGATCAGCACTGGAAGCTACTTCTTCACCAGCGGAAGCGGTATCCTTGAAAACTTCCAAGGCAGCATCGCCTTCCGGAGTGCTCAAAGCCAGGGCATCCGCGCGGAGATCCACAGTTGTAGCGGTCCGCGAAATGTCAGCCTTGAAGGTTTTCCCATCTGCCTCAAGCTCTACATCCATGTCATTGACGTAGAGTCTCGTCAGATTGGGCAGCGCTCCCGCAGCGGAAGCGCTGAGCGGAATCATTGCGACAACCAGCATGAGAGCCAGAAGCATCGCAAGTGATTTCTTCAGAAACTTGCTTTTGTTCATAGATTTCAACCTTCTTAATTTTAGATTCTCACAGGGCATGATCCTGTGAGTTTAAGTTATCTATAAACTCACACCCTGGGTTGGGGGTGGGGAAATGCCGGGGAAATGCCGGGATTTGCGGCTTTTTGGCTGTGGGAGGGTTGAACTGCATTCGGAGAGCCTTTTTGGATGGCAATGGTCAAAATGTGTCGATGCAGCACTTAGTACCTTATCTCATACAACCGCACCTGGCCCAGCGGCGAGTGCTGGTCCTTGGGAGATTCCCCCACCATCGGCATCCTGCTCAACCCTCAGCCCATGCTGTCCCATCAGGGGGAGGCCCCGGTAATCGGCGAGGATATGTCCTATCATTTCACCGGCAAGGGGCGGCAAATCCGCATTTACGATGATGTCAACGCTCGGTTTATCTTGGAGGATATGTTCTCCAAGCTGCGGCTGAATTATGGGGATCAAAAAACCAACTGAAAAATATCGCATAAATTTTTTACGGAATATTTTGAAAAATCTTGTGAGCTGCTTGCTCCCCACCGCCGAGCCATTGTATAATGAAATTGCATTGGTGGAACAGTTCCCCACAGATACCAAAAAAAGGAAAGGGTTCGGCATGAAGATCAATATAAAAAACTCAGCGAGCTAACAGGTTTTTCCCAGGCCACCATCTCCAACGCGCTGAACAATAAAAAAGGCGTCAACAAAGAGACTGCTGAGAAAATCCGCAAGGCCGCCCGGGAGACGGGCTATCTCACCGATGTTCGCATCAGCAGCGTCAAGCTGGTGGTTTATCGGGCAAGCGGCGCCATTGTCAACGATTCTCCATTTTTCTCCTCCCTCATCAGCGGCGTGGAGGCTGAGGGAAGAAGCTAGGGGTACGACACCTTGATCTACAATCTGACCAGGGACAGCGCGGATTATGAGGAGCAGCTACAGGAGCTTTGCAGCGATCCCTCCAGCGCGCTGCTGGTCTTGGCCACGGAGCTGGAGGAGACGGAGGCCAGGCGCTTTGAAGAAGCCATCTCTCCGGTGGTGATGCTGGACAACTGGTATGAGAAGTTGCATTTCAACTCGGTGCTCATTGACAATGTGGATTCCGCCAGCCGGGCAGTGCGTTACTTAATTGAAAAGGGCCACAGAAAAATCGGTCATCTCAAGGGCAGCTATGGCATCAACAATTTCAGCTATCGCGAGGAGGGCTATGCCCGGGCTTTGCGGGAATGCGGCCTCCCGGTGGACCCCGAGTACACTTTTGCCCTGACCCCCAGTATGGAGGGCGCCTACGCGGACATGAGTTCCATTTTGCAGCGGGAGCCGGAGCTGCCCACAGCGTTTTTTGCCGACAACGATATGATCGCTTTGGGAGCGGTGCGGGCGCTGCAGCAAAACGGCTATTCCGTGCCGGAGGATGTCTCTGTAGTGGGATTTGACGATCTTCCCTTCTGCGCCATTTCCAGCCCGCCCCTGACCACCATTCAAGTGTATAATCGGGAATTGGGCTGCGCTGCGG
This sequence comes from uncultured Acutalibacter sp., assembly GCA_963559705.1. Classification (GTDB taxonomy): domain Bacteria; phylum Bacillota; class Clostridia; order Oscillospirales; family Acutalibacteraceae; genus Acutalibacter. Next base: position 42,671 of record CAUWLU010000016.1, on the reverse strand, counting down.
TACGGCGGTTGATGGAGATTGCCAAGTATGGGGCCACTTATTGTACAAAAATCCAGGTGGAAAGCGCTTTTGTGGAGCGGGAAAGCGTGCGGGATTTAAACGTCCAGCCCTAAATCGGGCCGGGTGGAATCCTGTCTTGGAAACGAGTGAGGTTGGCGGCAGGCGGTAGCCGCTCTGCTGGGCCGGCCCAAAGCAGAATAAAGGAGGAATTCCCATGCAAGTGGAGCGTTGGGATGTATTGGAAATCACAGTAAACGGCCCCAAGGAGGGCAACCCCTTTACCGAGCAGACCATTGAGGGCACCTTTACCGGCAAAAATGAGACCGTCACCACCGCCGGCTTTTACGATGGGGACGGGGTGTACAAGGTGCGGTTCATGCCCTCTTTTGAGGGGGAGTACACCTACAAGACCACCGGCTCCTTCCCAGAGGCCGGGACCCAGGGGTGCTTCACCGTCACCCCTGCCACGGGGAACAACCACGGCCCGGTGCGGGTGGCGAACACCCATCACTTTGCCTATGAGGACGGCACACCCTACTATTCCGTGGGCACCACCTGCTATGTCTGGCCCCATCAGCCCGATGAGGTGATCGAAAAGACCCTGGAGGAGCTGGACAAGGGGTACTTTAACAAGATGCGCTTCTGCGTGTTCCCCAAGCATTATATCCACAACTTCAAAGATCCTCAGACCTTCCCCTATGAGGGGACTCCGGTGGATTCCTCGGGGCTGACAGAGGAGAATTTCGCCTATGATTCGGACTTTTCCGGCAACGATTGGGATTTTACCCGTCCCAATCCGGAGCACTTCCGCCGGGTGGAGCGGGCTATCCTCCAGCTGCGGGACCGGGGCGTGGAGGCGGATCTGATCGTCATGCACCCCTATGACCGGTGGGGCTTCTCCGCCATGAGCCGGGAGGCCGACGATCTGTATTGGAAGTACTGCATCGCCCGGTTCTCCGCCTACCGCAACCTGTGGTGGAGCCTGGCCAACGAATACGACCTGCTGAAGGCCAAAACCTTGGAGGACTGGGAGCACTACGCCGCCCTGCTCTGTGAGCTGGACCCCTACAAGCATCTGCGGTCAGTGCACAACTGTGTGCCCTTCTACGACTATACCCGCCCCTGGGTGACCCATTGCTCCATGCAGCGGCAGGACCTGTACCGCCACGTGGAGTACACCGGCGATTACCGCACCCGCTACGGCAAGCCCGTGGTGTGGGACGAGATCGCCTATGAGGGCAATATTGACCAGGCATGGGGAAATATTTCCGGCCAGGAGCTGGTTCGCCGGTTTTGGGAGGCGTCCCTGCGGGGCGGCTATGCAGGTCACGGCGAGACCTTTATGGACCCAGAGCGCGACATCCTGTGGTGGAGCCACGGAGGGGAGCTTCACGGGGAGAGCCCAGCCCGAATCAAGTTTTTGCACCAGATCCTCTCCCAGACCCCGGCGCTGGGCCTGCGGGAGGGCAACAGCCAGTTCGGCGAGGTTCTGGCGGTACCGGATTCCACCTTCCCCCAAGAGGGATATGAGATCCACTACTACGGCTTTGGCCGGCCCAGCTTCCGGGATTTCCGCAAGGAGGGGAACTGGCAGGTGGAGGTCATCGACACCTGGGAGATGACCGTGGAGGATCGGGGCGTGCACACCGGCAGGTTCCGGGTGGAGCTGCCCGGTAAGGGATCTATGGCCATCCGGCTTAAGCGGGTGTGAGAGAGCATAGGCGGCGGGACGCGAAAAGCGGCCCGCCGTTTTTGCAGCAAAGAATCCCCAGTGTATTTATACTATTCGTATAATGCTTGGAATGATTTATGCGCCTGGATAAAGTTTTTTATGCAAGCAATTCGCGGATAAACATGAAAGCTTTGGCAAATACTACCCGTGAGATATCCCGCCGGGAGCAAACCGGCAGTATTTTGGGAGGAATGGTATGAAAGCCACAGGAATTGTCCGCAGGATTGACGACCTGGGTAGGGTGGTCATCCCCAAGGAAATCCGCCGCACCTTGAAGATCCGGGAGGGTATGCCCATGGAGATCTTCACCGATGTGTCCGGCGAGGTCATCTTGAAAAAATACTCCCCCGTTGGGGAGATGTCCGTCTTGGCTCAGGCCTATGCCGACGCCCTGGTGGCTCTGACCGGTCATGCTGCCGCCGTCTGCGACGCCGAGCAGGTCATTGCCCTGTCAGGCCCTGCCAAGCGGGAGCTGCTCCATAAGGCGCTCTCCCCTCAGATGGAGGACATTGTTCAGCGCAAGCGGCAATTCGCCCCCTCTGGCGAGGACACTGTCCCAGTGGCCCAGGGCTTCCAGGCCCAGGCCCAGGCGGCTTTCCCGGTGGTGTCCGAGGGGGACCCCATGGGCGCTGTACTGCTGCTGCGGGGAGAAAAGTCCCCCGGCCGCCCCGGCTCGGAGGCCATTGACAGCCTTCGGGCGGCGGCAATGTTCCTCTCTCGCCAGCTAGAGGTGTGAGTCCTTGCTGCCAAGCCCGGAAAAACCGAGAAAAACTCTTGCTTTTCCCGCACAGCGGTGCTATAATCAATAAAGTATAGGTAGGATGATGAAAGAGTGGGGCGACCCGCTCTTTTGTTTGCTTATAATGCAAATTTAAAAAATGCGGCCTTCGGGCCGGAAAGGGGTGGACAAATGAGCGGGTTGCCCAAGAAAAAAGGAAATGTCGCCCAGCGGGTTTGGCAGTTGAGCCAGCCCCTGGCAGAGGAACTGGGCCTCTCCCTGTGGGATGTGCAGTTTGTCAAGGAGGGGGCCGACTGGTTTTTGCGGGTGTTTATCGACAAGGAGGGCGGCGTCTCCATCGACGACTGTGTGGATATGACCCATGCGCTCAGCCCCGTGCTGGACAAAGAGGACCCCATCCCCCAGGAATATCTGCTGGAGGTCTCCTCTCCGGGCATCGACCGGAAGCTCACCAGGCCGGAGCATTTTACGGCCTATGTGGGCCGCCTGGTGAAGGCCCGGCTCATCCGGCCGCTGGAGGACGGCTCTCGAGAGCTTTGCGGCGTCCTGCTCCGCGTGGAGGAGGACGGCGCCTTGGAGCTGCAGCTTGACGAGGACACCAGCGTCACCCTGGAAAAGAAGGAATGCTCCTCCGTCCACAGTGTGGACGGGGACTTTGACGACGAGGATTAAAGAAGAGAAAAGGAGAGAGGCACCCCCATGGCAAAGGCAAAGAAGAAGGAACCTGAGAAGCAGGCCGGCGAGGAGCTGTTCATGGCTCTGGAGCTGCTGGAGAAGGAGAAGAACATCCCGGCGGATTATATGCTGGATAAGATCAAAAAGGCCATTTCCACCGCCTGCAAAAACAGCTATGGCAATGAGGACGTGGACCTTGACGTGGACCGGACGACCGGCACGTTCAATGTGTATTTGCGCAAGGAGATCGTGGAAGTGGTGGAGGACCCCAACCGTCAGTACCTGCTGGATCGAGCCAAGCTGGCAGATCCCACCGCAGTGCCCGGCCGGTTTGTTCGGGTGAAGCTGGACACCAAGCAGTTCGGCCGCGTGGCCGCCCAGACCGCCCGAAACATCATCCGTCAGGGCATTCGGGACAGCGAGCGGGGCCAGATGATGCAGGAATTCCAGTCGAAGCACCAGGAGCTGGTCAGCGGCTTGGTAGAGCGCATCGACCCCCGCAGCGGGGCCATCTCTCTGAAGATCGGCAAGGCCGAGGCTGTGCTGCCAAAGAATGAGCAGATCGCCGGGGAGAATGTGAAGGAGGGCGACTACATAAAAGTGTATGTGGTCGACGTCCGGGAGACCGAGAAGGGCCCCAAGGCCATCATCTCCCGCACCCACCCCGATTTGGTCAAGCGGATGTTCGAGACCGAGGTGCCCGAGATCTATGACGGCACGGTGGAGATCAAGGCCGTGGCCCGGGAGGCAGGCTCCCGCACCAAGCTGGCGGTGCTCAGCCACAACCCCGATGTGGACGCCGTGGGCGCCTGCATCGGCGCACGGGGCAGCCGTGTGTCGGAGATCGTGGACGAGCTGGGCGGCGAGAAGATCGACATTGTGGAGTTCAGCGAGGACCCCCAGAAGTTCATCGGAGCTGCGCTGTCACCGGCCACGGTGCTGTCCGTGGAGGTGGCCGAGGACGGGTCCCGCGCCTGCCGTGTGACCGTGCCGGACAATCAGCTGTCCTTGGCCATTGGCAACAAGGGCCAGAACGCCCGTCTGGCTGCCAAGCTCACCGGCTGGAAGATCGACATCAAGCCGGAAAGCGGTTTTTACGGCGAGGAAGCCTGAGAGGCCCCGCCGGCAGGAAGGGAGGATGACCGATGATGCGCCCAAAGAAAACGCCCATGCGCCAGTGCGCGGGCTGTGGGCAGATGAAGCCCAAAAAGGAGCTGGTGCGCCTGGTGCGCGCCCCCCAAAAGGAGGAGGGCCAGCCCCCTGAGGTGACGTTGGACCCCACAGGGAAAAAGCCCGGCCGGGGAGCCTATCTCTGCCGGGACGCCCAGTGCCTGAAGCAGGCGAGAAAAAGCCGCCGGCTGGAGCGGGCCTTTGCCTGCAAGCTGCCGGAGGAGGTCTACGCCCGGTTGGAGGAGGAGCTCCAAGCCCAGCAGCAGATGCAGGAGCAGGCTCCCGCGCCCAAGGGTCCTGTGGACGAACAGGGCCGTCCCATCATCGTCATCGAGGATGCGGCGGAGGCCCTGCCCCGCAGAAAGGGGGAGGGCCGTGGATAAGCTGTTGTCCCTGCTGGGGCTGGCAAGGCGCGCCGGAAAGGTGGAGCCCGGCTTTGACGCCGCGGTGGACGCCGCCAGAAGCGGCAAGGCCTGCCTGCTGCTGGCCGCAGGGGATATTTCGGAAAAGACGGTAAAGAACCTTCGGTATGAGGGGGACCGGGCTGGGGCAGTCACACTGCGGCTGTCCATTGGCATGGAAGAGCTGGGCCGGGCCTGCGGCGCGCGGGCCGGAGTGCTGGCTGTGACAGATAAAGGGTTTGCCAAGGCCATCAGGGGCCTGGCAGAGGCCGCGACGGAAGACAAGGAGGAACATGCCCATGATGATTAAATACAGAGTGCGGGAAGTGGCTAAGGACCTGGACATCCCCAACAAGGATGTGATCGACACCCTGGCGAAGTATTTCCCGGAGCCCAAAAAATATATGACTGCCCTCACCGAGGAGGAGCTGGACGTGGTGTTTGAAGCGTTTACACAGCAGAACAGCAAAAAGAATTTTGACGACTACTTTGCCCAGCGGCAGGGAGAGCCTGTTTCTCAGGAAAAGCCGAAGGCCGCCCCGGCGCCCCAGCAGAGCGCTCCTCAGCAGGGGGATAAGGGGAAAAAGCCCGCAGCTCAGCAGAAGCAGCCCGCCCGTAAAGAGCAGCCCGCCGGACAGGGCGCTCCTAAGGCGGCAAAGCCCGAGGAGGCCGTGGCAGAGGCGCCCCGCCAGCAGCCCACTCGCCGCGTGGTGGACACCCGTTCCTCCAACGTGAACATCGACAAGTACAATGAGAAATACGACCAGCTGGCCGACCAGAAGGTCAAGACGCGCACCGACAATGTGGTAACCAAGCAGAAGTTCACCAACCGGAACCAGCAGCGCCGGGGCCAGCGCCGGGGTAAGCGGGAGACTGAGGCCGAGAGGCTCAACCGCATTGCCCGGGAGCGTCAGGCAAAGCACATGACCATCGAGGTGCCCGACGAGATCACGGTCAACGAGTTTGCTCTGCGGCTGAAGGCCCCCGCCACCGAGGTCATCAAGAAGCTGATGGCGCTGGGCGTGTTCGCCACCATCAACGACACCATTGATTTCGACACCGCCGTGCTGGTGGCCGACGAGTTCCACACCAAGGTGGAAAAGGAAGTGGTGGTCACCATCGAGGAGCGGATCATCGACGACAGCGAGGACGATGAGGCCAATCTGGTGCCCCGTGCCCCTGTGGTGGTGGTCATGGGCCACGTGGACCACGGCAAGACCTCCATCCTGGACGCCATTCGCCATGCCAACGTCACCGAGGGCGAGGCCGGCGGCATCACCCAGCACATCGGCGCTTACCGGGTCACCGTGGACGGCCGGGACATCACCTTCCTGGACACCCCCGGTCACGCCGCCTTCACCACCATGCGCGCCAGGGGCGCCCAGGTGACGGATATCGCCGTGCTGGTGGTGGCTGCGGACGACGGCATCATGCCCCAGACCGTGGAGGCCATCAACCACGCCAAGGCTGCGGGTGTGTCCATCATCGTGGCCATCAACAAGATGGATAAGATGAGCGCCAACCCCGAGCGGGTCATGGAGCAGCTGACCGAGCATGAGCTGGTCCCCGAAGCCTGGGGCGGCGACACTCCCTGCATCCCCGTGTCTGCTCACACCAAGCAGGGCATGGATGACCTGCTGGAGATGATCCTGCTCACCGCCGACATGATGGAGCTTAAAGCCAATCCCGACCGCGCTGCCAAGGGCACCGTCATCGAGGCCCGTCTGGATAAGGGCATGGGTCCCGTGGCCACCGTGCTGGTGCAGAACGGCACGCTCCATGCCGGGGATACCATTGTGGCCGGTATCACCGTGGGCCGTGTCCGCTCCATGATGGACGACAAGGGCCGCAAGGTCCAGGACGCCGGTCCCTCTGTGCCTGTGGAGATCACCGGCCTGGGTGATGTGCCCGTGGGCGGCGATATCTTCAACGCCGTAACCGACGAGCGCCTGGCCCGCGAGCTGGTGGAGCAGCGCATCACCGAGCGCAAGGAGGAGCAGTTCAATTCTCAGACCAAGGTCACCCTGGACAATCTGTTTGAGCAGATGAAAGAGGGCGACATGAAGGAGCTGAAGATCATCGTCAAGGCCGACGTCCAAGGCTCTGTGGAGGCTGTGCGCCAGTCCTTGGAGAAGCTCTCCAACGAGGAAGTGCGGGTCCACATCATCCATGGCGCGGTGGGCGCTGTCAGCGAGAGCGACGTCATGCTGGCCAATGCCTCCAACGCCATCATCGTGGGCTTTAACGTTCGTCCCGACCCCGTGGCCGAGGAGAACGCCAAGCGCGACGGCGTGGATATGCGCCTGTATCGGATCATCTACGACTGCATCGAGGAGATCGAGAGCGCCATGAAGGGCATGCTGGCTCCCAAGTACCGCGAGGTGGCCCTGGGCAAGGCCGAGTGCCGCGAGACCTATAAGATCTCCAACGTGGGCATGGTCATCGGCGGCCACGTGACCAGCGGCAAGATCACTCGTAATGCACTGGTGCGTGTGGTCCGGGACGGCATCATCGTGGCGGACGATAAGGTGGCCTCTCTGCGGCGGTTCAAGGACGACGTGAAGGAGGTTGCCGACGGCTACGATTGCGGCATCACCCTGGAGAAGTTCTCTGATATCAAGCAGGGGGATATCCTGGAGGCCTACGAGATGGAAGAGTACCGCGAGTAAAAGAAGAGAACAGAAACGAAAAAGTTTTTGCAGCAGCTTTTTACAAAAAGCTGCGACCTTAAGACCTTAAAAACTGCGCAAAGCGCAGCAAAACAAAAGGTAGGCGTCCCAGCCGCACGCGCCGAAGGCGATAGGCTGTGACGCCGGACGGTAACCACCGCGCCTGCCAAAAACGATAGACAGGGACGCCGGCCCCCTCTTTTGGGTGCCGTCCTCAAAAGGCAATGGCCTGGTTTCTGAGAAGGAAAGGCGTGCTTTTGAGGGAGGATCTCTGCAGGAGGGCCGGTTCGGGCGTCTACAGCGCGCTGCGCTGGTGCGACGTCCGAACCTACAGGCTTGTTTCTGCGCTTCGCGCAGGTTAAAGGTCGCGAGACGCTGTCTCGCGCTCTGCAAGCTTTTGAAAAAGCTTGAGCAAAACTTTTTCGTTTTTTCCATAACACTATTGAGAGGAGGCAGCCAAATGCCTAGCTTTAAAATCGGCCGTACCGCCGAGGATATCCATCGAGAGCTTTCCGCCATCCTGCGGGAGGTCAAGGATCCTCGGGTGGGGGACTGCCTGTTGAGTGTGGTGCGGGCCGAGGTCACCAACGACCTCTCCTATTGCACCGTGTATGTCAGTACCATGGAGGGCTTGGACCGCACAAAAACCGCTGTGCAGGGCCTGAAGTCCGCCGCTGGATATATTCGCCGGGAGCTGGGCAGACGGCTGTCTCTGCGCCATGTGCCCCAGCTTCTGTTCAAGGCTACGGATTCCATTGAGTATGGCGCCCACATCTCCCAGGTGCTTCACGATTTGGAGCCCGCCGCTCCCCAGGACGGGGAAGAGGAGGAGTGAAGCCATGGTGGATTGCGCCGGAGCCGCGGCTCTGCTGCGGGAATGGGATCAAATTCTGGTCATGAGCCACGCCTCCCCCGATGGGGATACCCTCGGTTCTGCGTCGGGACTGCTGCGGGGGCTTCGGAGCCTGGGCAAGCAGGTGGACTTTTACTGCGCCGATCCGATGCCGGAGAAGTTTTCCTCCCTCTTTGAGGGCCTGGACCTGGGAGGCTTTGCGCCCCAGCATGTGATGACTGTGGATGTGGCTGATAAAAAGCTGCTGGGCAAGGAGGCTCCCCAGGAGCTGACCAGCCGGGTGGAGCTTGCCATCGACCACCACGGCACCCATGTGCCCTTTGCGAAGGAGCGCTGGGTGGAGGCGGATTCCGCCGCCACCACGGAGCTGATCTACCTGCTCCTCCAGGAGATGGGGGTCCGGCTGGACAGCCAAATGGCCGCCTGTCTGTATACGGGGCTGGCTACGGATACGGGCTGCTTCCGGTATCGCAGCGTCACCCCCCGAACCCACCGGATCGCCGCCGCTCTGCTGGAGCTGGGCGCCTCGGCGGGGGATATCAACCAGAAGATGTTCGAGTGCAAGTCCAAGGGCCAGGTGGAGGCCGAGCGTATCGCCATGGATTCCCTGCGGTTTTCCAGCGGGGGACTGGTGGCGGTGGTGCAGGTGCCCTTCAGCATCTTTGCCCGCACCGGCATCAGCGAAAGTGATTTGGACGCGGTTGCCTCCATGCCCCGGGAAATCCAAGGGGTGGTGCTGGGCGTCACCTTGAAGGAGAAAGAGGACGGCAAAATCAAGGCCTCTGTTCGGGCAAATCCCCCGGCGGACGCCTCTGCTGTGTGCAGCCAGCTGGGCGGCGGCGGCCATCTGGGAGCCGCAGGCTGTTCCCTGGGGCAGATCTCCTTGGAGCAGGCTCAGAAAACCATGGAAGAGGTCTGTGCAGCGCATCTGACTCAGTTGGGACTTTTGTGAAAAATAGGGCAGGGGCAGCATGGGCCGCCCCTGCTTTCCCATAGTTTGAGGAAGAAAACAAAAAAGTTTCGCCAGCCTTTTCAAAGGCTGCAGGGTGTGGGACGGCGTCCCACGACCTTACCCCGGCGCAGCCGAATAAAAAACCAGGAAACCCGGCGCACGCGCCCGAAGGGCGGTAGCCAGGTTTCCGGCCCATTTGCAGAAACCAGCCCAAAGCAGCGAGGAAGAAAACGAAAAAGTTTTTCGGGCGCATTTTTTCAAAAAGGCGCGACCTGAAACCGCGCGAAGCGCAGAAAAAACCAGGGGCCGGGCCGGACGCGCGGAAGCGCTAGGCCGCAGCCCCGACCCTCTCCCAGGAACCAGCCCAAAGCAGTGAGAAAACCATCACAGAAGGAGATTCCATGAACGGTATCATTATCTTGGACAAGCCCAGCGGGTTCACCTCTTTTGACGCGGTGGCCGTGCTGCGGGGCGTGACCCGCGAGAAAAAAATCGGCCATACCGGCACCCTGGACCCCATGGCCACTGGCGTGCTGCCCATTCTGTTGGGACGGGCCGCCAAAGCGCTGAATTTCCTCCCCGATACCGACAAGGAGTACCGGGCTGCTTTCCGCCTGGGAGAGCGCCGGGATACTGGGGATATCACCGGAGAGGTGGTGGAGACCAGCGCTGCCCCGGTGGAGCAGGAGGCTCTGTTGGAGGTTCTGCCCCGGTTCCGCGGGGAGATTCTGCAAGTGCCGCCCATGTATTCGGCGGTGTCCGTGGGGGGCAAGCGGCTGTATGAGCTGGCTCGCCAAGGGCTGGAGGTGGAACGCCCCGCCCGGCCGGTGACCATCTCCGGCCTAGAGCTGTGCTCCTATGACCCGGTGACCCGCCAGGGAGCGCTGCTGGTGCGCTGCTCCAAGGGTACGTATATCCGCACCCTCATTGAGGACCTGGCCAAGGCTGCCGGGACCTGCGGCACCATGACCGCTCTGCGGCGCACCAGGGCCTGCGGGTTTTCTGAGGAGGACGCCCTCACCCTGGAGCAGCTGAAGGAGCTGGGCTCCCAGGGGCGATTGGAGGAGATCCTCCGGCCCACGGAGGGCCTGTTCGGGGAGTACCCCGTGGTGACGGTCAGCCCCGCCCAGGCGCGGCGGTTCCAGAACGGCGGCGGGCTGGATCTTGTCCGGGTGCGGAAGGCTCCCCAGGAGGGCTTCTGCCGGGTCAAGTCCCCGGAGGGGGCCTTTTTGGGCCTGGGAAATGTAAACCGGGAAAAAGCTGAGCTGGGCTTTGTGAAGTCCTTTGCGGAACAGGGGGAAGGTCAATGAAAATCATACACACCCTAGAGGAACTGGGGCGGCAGGAGTCCCCATGCTCCATGGCCTTGGGAGCCTTTGACGGCCTGCATCGGGGCCATCTGGCCGTGATCCATGCGGCCTGCGCTCCGGGAAAGGACGGCGAGGCCTGGGAGCCTGCGGTGTTCACCTTCCGGACAAGCCCCTCGGGCAACTGCGCGGTGCTGACCGGCCGGGACAAGGAGCGGATCTTGGAGCATACCGGGATCGGCATTCTCTACTCCCTGGACTTCCAGGAGGTGCGGGACTGGGAGGCGGAGGCCTTTGTCCGGCAGGTGCTTTTTGACCGGTGCCATGCCCGGCGGCTTTGCTGCGGCGAGGACTTCCGGTTTGGCAAAGGAGCCAAGGGCGATGTGCCCTTGCTGCGGCAGCTGTGCCGGGAGGCCGGTGTGGAGCTGTATGTGGTCCCCCCGGTCACTGACGGCGGGGAGAAGGTCAGCTCCACCAGGATTCGCCGGGCGGTGGAGGAAGGGGATATCCCCTTAGCCAACCGGCTGCTGGGCAGGCCCTTTGGGTTTTCCCTGGAGGTGATCCACGGCAACCACATTGGCAGGGGCCTGGGCACGCCCACCATCAACCAGGCCATCCCCGAGGGCTTTGTGCTGCCAAAATTTGGGGTGTACGCATCTTGGTGCCGGGTGGGGGGACAGTATTTCTGTGGGGTCACCAATGTGGGGGTGAAGCCCACGGTGGGCTCGGACACGGTGCTGGCCGAAACCTGGATGCCCGACTTCACCGGGGATCTCTACGGCAAGCGGGTACGGGTGTTTTTGCTGGAGTTTTTGCGGCCGGAACGGAAGTTTGGTTCCTTGCAGGAATTAAAGGCCGCCATCCTGGAAAATGCCCGCCAGGCCAAGGCTGTGACCGGGCGGATTCCCCCGCCATATTTCCCCAAAACCACTTTACAAACCCCCTCTTCTATGGTAAAATAACGAAGCTGCCCGCCCCTCGGATAAGGGAGTCACCAACCCCTACCTGTGGAACGGGTGAATTTTAAGCGGCAATGCCGCAGAAAAGGTGGAAACTGCCATGACTAAGATGGAAAAGACCGAAATCATCAAGAAGTATGCCCGCCATGAGGGCGACACCGGTTCTCCCGAGGTGCAGATCGCTGTGCTGACCAAGCGCATCAACGACCTGACCGAGCACCTGCGTCAGAACAAGAAGGACCATCACTCCCGCCGTGGCCTGCTGAAGATGGTCGGCCAGCGGAGAAACCTTCTCAACTACCTGACCAAGATCGACATCGAGCGCTATCGCGCTATCATTGCCGAGTTGGGCATCCGTAAGTAAGAGAAAAGCAGCGGGCTGTGGCTGCGGGCCTTCGGGCCGGCGTCACAGCCTTTCGCTCTATTTGGGCGGTGCTGTTTTACAAGCAAACCAGCCGGAAAAACCGGCCGGCTTGTTTCCTTGGAAAACAGGGCCGCCCTTTCAACAACCGCCCCGGCCCGCGCTGCCGGGGAGAAAGGAAGCTGTCATGTTCGAAAATTTCAGAGTGTTCGAAACTGAGCTGGCGGGCCGCCCCCTGGTCATCGAGACCGGAAAAATGGCTCAGCTGGCAAACGGCGAATGCCTGGTCCGCTATGGGGACACCGTGGTCCATGTGGCGGTCACAGCCTCCGCCAAGCCCCGGGACGGCATCGACTTCTTCCCCCTCTCTGTGGATTTTGAGGAGAAGCTCTATTCCGTGGGCAAGATCCCCGGCTCCTTCTTGAAGCGGGAGGGCCGCCCCTCTGAAAAGGCCACCCTCACCTGCCGTATGATCGACCGGCCCATCCGTCCCCTGTTCCCCAAGGATATGCGCAACGACGTCTCCATTGTCTGCACCGTCATGTCCGTGGAGCAGGACAACTCCCCGGAGATCGCCGCTCTCATCGGCACTTCCATCGCCCTGTCCATCTCTGACATCCCCTGGAACGGCCCCATCTCCGGGGTCAGCGTGGGCTTGGTTGACGGCGAGTTCGTCATCAACCCCAACGCCCAGCAGCGGAAGGTCAGCGAGATGGCTGTCACCGTGGCCTCCACTGATGAGCGCATTGCCATGATCGAGGCCGGCGCCAACGAGGTCAGCGACGAGGATATGTACAATGGCATCATGGCTGGTCATGAGGCCAACCAGAAGATCATCGAGTTTATCAAGGGCATCCAGAAGGAGATCGGCAAGGAGAAGTTCTCCTATCCCTCCAACAAGCCGGAGCCCGGTATGTTCGAGGCCATCCGGGATTACGCCGAGGAGGCTGTGCGGGCTGCTTTGGACACCGATGACAAGAATGTCCGGGATGAGCGCCTGAAGCCCGTCTATGAGGATGTCCACCAGCATTTTGCCGAGGAGTACCCCGACCAGGACGCCAAGATCGACGAGTGCCTGTACCTGACCCAGAAGTACGTGGTGCGCCGCTGGCTCTTGGACGAGCAGAAGCGTGTGGACGGCCGCGGCATGGACGAAATGCGTCCTCTGGCCGCTGAAGTGGATCTGCTGCCCCGGGTTCACGGCTCCGGTATGTTCACCCGTGGCCAGACCCAGGTGCTCACCGTGGCCACTCTGGGCTCCATCCGGGACAACCAGCTGCTGGACGGCATCGACGATGAGGAGTCCAAGCGGTATCTCCATCACTACAATTTCCCGTCCTACTCTGTGGGCGAGACCAAGCCCAGCCGCGGCCCCGGCCGCCGGGAGATCGGCCACGGCGCCCTGGCTGAGCGCGCCCTGGTCCCTGTGATCCCCAGCGTGGACGAGTTCCCCTATACCATCCGCCTGGTCAGCGAGGTGCTGTCCTCCAACGGCTCCACCTCTCAGGCGTCCATCTGCGGCTCCACCCTGGCGCTGATGGCTGCCGGTGTGCCCATCAAGGACCCTGTGGCAGGCATCTCCTGCGGCCTTATCACCGAGGGCGACCGCTGGATGACCATGGTGGACATCCAGGGCATTGAGGACTTCTTCGGCGACATGGACTTCAAGGTGGGCGGCACCAAGAAGGGCATCACCGCCATCCAGATGGACCTGAAGATCCAGGGCTTGACCCCCGAGATGGTCAAGGAGGCCTTGGAAAAGACCCACAAGGCCCGGAACTATATCATCGACGAAATCATTTTGAAGGCCATTCCCGAAGTGCGGCCCGAGCTGTCCCGGTATGCGCCCAAGATGCTGTCCACGGTGATTCCTGTGGACAAGATCCGGGAGGTCATCGGCAGCGGCGGCAAGGTGATCCAGAAGATCTGCGCCGAGTGCGAAATCAAGATGGACGTGGAAGAGGACGGCCATGTGTTCATCTCCGGCTTGGATCTGGAGAAGTGCCAGCGCGCTCTGGACATCGTGGACACCATTGTCAACGATCCCGAGCCGGGCTCCTACTACAATGGCCGGGTCACCCGGCTGATGGACTTCGGCGCCTTTGTGGAGATCGCCCCGGGCAAAGAAGGCCTGGTGCATATCTCCCGCCTGGATGTGAAGCGCACCGAAAAGGTCACCGATGTGGTGAACGTGGGCGATATCGTCAAGGTGAAGGTGCTGGAGATCGACGATAAGGGCCGGTTGAACCTCTCTCGCCGCGACGCATTGATTGACCTGGACGGCGCGGTGCCTGAGAACGATATTTCCGAGAGCCGTCCTCCCCGCCGGGAGCATGGCGACCGTGACCGGAACCGTGACCGCCGCCCCCGGAGAGAGCATCACGATAAATAACGAAAAAGTTTCGCCAGCCTTTTCAAAGGCTACAGAGCGCGAGACAGAGTCTCGCGACCTTAAAAACCGGCGCAGCCGAAAGAGAAAAACAGGCGAAAGGGCCGCACGGCGCGCAGCGCATAGGCACTTGAGCCGACCCTCTTTATAGAAACACCAAAAGGACATCCGAGCCAAAAAACTCGGGTGTCTTTCTTTGATTGCTATCAGAGGTCCGCTGGCCCATTCTATCGCCCTGCGGGCGCGTGCGAATGGGTCAGCTGCTTTCTTTTCCGGCTGCGCCGTTTTAAGGTCGCGCCTTTTTGAAAAAAGGCGCCCCAAAAACTTTTTGCGTTTCATTTCCATTGTATTCGCCTCGGTAATATGGTAACATGAAACCATCGCTCTAAAAATCAGGAAAAAGGAGTCATTTTCATGACGTTTCAAGATTGTTTTCAGCAGGTGCAGAACGGGCTTAGCTATGCGGACGCTTCCGCTGTGTCCGAACCCGCCAGGATTCAGGTGAATGTCACCGGAGAGGACGGGGGCGTCTTTTATGTGGAGATCAAGGATGGGAACCTGACCGTTGAGCCCCAGGAGCATCACGACCGCGATGTGGAGCTGACCATTTCCAACAAGGACTTTCAGAGGTTCCTGGAGGGCAGGCTGGACCCCCTGGCGGCTCTTGCCACCGGAAAGCTGAAGGTCCAGGGAGCCATCGCCAAGGCGATGCTGCTGACAAAGCTGTTCAAGTGAAGCGAGAGTTTCAACAGAAAGGAGTGCTTCTGTGGAAAAAAAGGCCCTGATCGCCATGAGCGGTGGGGTGGATTCCAGCGTGGCTGCCCTGCTCTGCCAGCAGCAGGGCTTTGACTGCGTGGGCGTCACCCTTGCCCTGACCGACAACGAGGATCGGGGAATCCCCCGGGAAAAGACCTGCTGCTCCCTCGACGATGTGGCCGACGCCCGGAGCGTGGCCTTTCGTTTGGGAATCCCCTTTTATGTGTTCAACTTTAAGGACGCCTTTCGCCGGGAGGTGATGGACCGGTTTGTCCGGGACTATGAACAGGGCCGGACTCCCAATCCCTGCGTGGACTGCAACCGGTACATCAAATTTGGAAAGCTCATGGCCCGGGGCGAGGAGATCGGCTATCCCCATGTGGCTACGGGACATTATGCCCGGGTGGAGCAGGATTCGGATACCGGGCGCTGGCTGCTGAAAAAGGGGCTGGACCCCCAAAAGGATCAAAGCTATATGCTCTATGCCCTGACCCAGTGGGAGCTGTCCCGGCTGCTGCTGCCCCTGGGGGGCCTGACCAAGGAGCAGGTCCGGCAGCTGGCAGAGGAGCATGGCTTTGTCAACGCCAGAAAGCGGGACAGCCAGGATATCTGCTTTGTGCCCGACGGGGACTACGCCGGATTCATCCGCCGCTGGACCGGCCATGACTTCCCCCCCGGGGAGTTTGTGGGCACCCAGGGGGAGGTCTACGGCCAGCATAAGGGGATCATCCACTATACCGTGGGCCAGCGTAAGGGATTGGGCCTGTCCTTTCCCCAGCCCATGTTTGTCAAAAGGCTGGACGTGGACCGGAACCAGGTGGTCCTGGCCAAGGGGGAGGAGTTGTTTTCCCGGGAGGTGATTGCCCGGGATATCAACCTGATCTCCCAGGAGAGCATCGAGGCACCCTTGCGGGTGAAGGCCCGGGTGCGCTACCGCCAGGTGGAGCAGCCCGCCACAGCCATTCAAACAGGCCCGGACGAGCTGCGGGTGATCTTTGACGAGCCTCAGCGGGCCATTACACCGGGGCAGTCCCTGGTGCTGTACGATGGGGATACCGTGGTGGGCGGCGGCAAAATCGTGCCCAGCGATCCAATCGCGTCCAGCGGCAAAAGCGGTCCGCTGGCAGAATGACAGGGAAAGGGGAGGACTATGGAGCTGAAAGATGCGGAGATTATTGTGGTCAAGGTGGGCACCTCCACCCTGACCTATGAGAACGGAAAGGTAAATCTGGGCCGGATGGAGCAGCTTTGCCGCACCTTGGCGGATCTGCAGAATTCCGGGAAAAAGCTGGTGCTGGTAAGCTCCGGCGCCATTGGCGTGGGCATGGGCAAGCTGGGCCTGCCCCAGCGCCCCGAGGAGACGGAGAAGAAGCAGGCTCTGGCTGCCATTGGCCAGTGCGAGCTGATGTTCCTCTATGACAAATTCTTCGGGGAGTACAACCACACCGTGGCCCAGGTGCTGCTCACCGCCGACGTGGTGGATTTTCCCAGGGGCAGGCAGAACGTGCAGAACACCTTTGGCGAGCTGCTCTCCATGGGGGTGATCCCGGTGGTCAACGAAAACGACACCGTGGAGACCCAGGAGCTGGAGGGCAAGAACTTCGGTGACAACGACACGCTGTCGGCAGTGGTGGCCGGGCTTTGCGGCGCCCAGGGCCTGGTGATCCTCACGGACATCGACGGCCTGTATGACAGTGACCCCCGGAAGAATCCACAGGCCCAGCGGATCGCCCGGGTGGAGGAGATCACCCCGGAGGTCGAGGCCCTGGCCGGCGGAGCGGGCTCCAACCGGGGCACCGGCGGCATGGCCACCAAGCTGAAGGCTGCCAAGCTGGCCAAGGAGCGGGGCATCCCCACCGCCATCCTCAGCGGCAGCGACTTGAGCTGTCTGTACCGCCTGATGAAGGGGGAGAGCGTTGGGACTGTGTTCCCGGCGTAACGCAAAGAGAAAGGGAGGCGTCCGTATGACCATCACCGAAATGGGACGGCGGGCCAAAGAGGCTGCCCGGGTCCTTGCCACGGCGGGGGCTTTGAAAAGGGAAGCCCTGCTCCATGCCGCCGATGCCCTTTGGAGCCGCCGGGAGGAGCTTCTGGCAGCCAACGCACAAGATCTGGAGGCTGGAAAAGCTGCGGGCCTGTCCCAGGCCCTGCTGGACCGGCTGGCCCTGACCGAGGGCCGTATTCAGGATATGAGCAGCGCGGTGCGGGAGGTGGCCAAGGCCCCAGACCCAGTGGGCCGGGTGCTCTCCGGCAGCGTGTTGGAGAACGGGCTTCAGCTGCAAAAGGTCACCGTGCCCATGGGGGTCATGGGCATTATCTATGAGGCTCGTCCCAACGTCACCAGCGATGCCGCCGCCCTGTGCGTCAAGGCCGGCAGCGCGGTGATCCTCCGAGGCGGCAAGGAGGCGCTGAACTCCAACCGGGCGGTGGCCCAGGTCCTGCGGGACGCCCTGGAGGAGACCGGCCTGCCCGCCGACTGCGTCCAGCTGGTGCAGGATACCAGCCGCCAGTCCGCCCAGGAGCTGATGACCCTGACCGATTACCTGGATGTGCTGATCCCCCGGGGCGGCGCGGGCCTGATCCACTCTGTCAAGGAGAACGCCAGGGTTCCGGTGATCGAGACCGGCGTGGGCAATTGCCACGTCTATGTGGACCAGTCCGCCGATTTGGACATGGCCGCTGAGATCATCTTCAATGCCAAATGCTCCCGGCCCTCGGTGTGCAACGCCATCGAAACCATCCTGGTCCATGAGAAAGCAGCCCCCGCCGCCTTGCCCAAGATCCAGGCGCGGCTTTCCGAGAAACAGGTGGAGCTGCGGGGCTGTGAGCGGGCCAGAGCCATTCTTCCTGAAATCACCCCCGCTACGGAGGAGGATTGGTCCACGGAATACCTGGATGATATCCTGGCAGTGAAGGTGGTGGATTCCCTGGACCAGGCGCTGGCGCATATCGGGCGGTATTCCACCGGCCACAGCGAGTGCATCATCACCCAGGATTATGCCGCCGCCCAGCAGTTTTTGAATCAGGTGGACGCCGCAGCCGTGTATGTAAATGCCTCCACCCGGTTCACAGATGGAGGCCAGTTTGGCCTGGGAGCAGAAATCGGGATCTCCACCCAGAAGCTCCATGCAAGAGGCCCCATGGGCTTGGAGCAGTTGGTCAGCTATAAATTTTTGATTCGAGGAAACGGCCAAGTTCGGTAAACTCAAAAGTTTTGGTCAAGCTTTTTCAAAAGCTTGCAGAGCGCGAGACAGAGTCTCGCGACCTTAACAGCGCGCAGCGCAGAGAACAAAACCAGGGGCCAGGCCGCACGCGCCAAAGGCGCTAGGCCGCAGCCCCGGCCTAACCCAGCGCAGCCAAAAAAAGCACGCCCGTAGAGCGGAAAACGCAAGCCCTTGCCCCTCTCGCTAAAGCAGCAGAAACAGCAGGGAAAAAAGCAGCTCGTGGTTTTCTCCCTCCCCGCTGAGCAGCAGAAGCAGCGCCAGGATGATGGTCCGCTCCTTGTCCTGGAAAAAGGAGTTTAACAGACTGCCGGTGTTCGAGCTCTCCGGAGCCAGCGCCTCCTGCTGGACGGGCTGGGGGGCTTCCTCCTGCGGGGGAGGCTGGGGCTTGGCGCTTCGGGGCGGGGGAATGCGGGCGCGGGCCTGCATCTCCCTGGCCCGGCGAGCAGCGTCCTCCTGTAAGCGGTTCATGTCCAGTTCCTGTGCCATGGCAGCGCCTCCCTTACATCAGTCCGGACAGCAGCCCGGAAAAAATCCCGTTTTCCTTGAGTAAGGGCAGAAGCCGCAGCATTTGCAGGATTCGGATGGCTTCGTCCACCTTCTTTTGGCGGGCTTCCCCCAGCAGAGGGCGCAGCGCCCGCAGCAGCCGGGTGGCGTCGTCCTCCCGGTTGGCTTGGCTGAGCAGAGGGGCCAGCTTCCCCACCATGGCCAGGGTCTGGGTGTTTAGGCCCATGTTGGCGCTTTGACCGCTGTTCTGACCGCCCCCCAGCAGACCCGCCAGGGCCGACAGATCCGGTCCGGCAGGTTCCGGGGCTTTGGGCTGGGACTGCTCCCCGCCCAGTGAGCGGAGCATTCCCTGGATCTGGTTCATCGCCTGGGGGTCTGCCAGAATGTTTTGAAGCTGCTGGGTCAGGTCATCCATAGAACGCTCCTCTCCGGGGGATTATTCCCCCTGTTTGTTTTGAAATAACTGGAACAGCTTTTGCGCCTGGGGCGTGGAAAGCAGCTTTTTGGCGGCCTCCGGGTCGGAGAGCACCTTTTTCAGCGCGCTGTTCTCCTGAGAGCTGGGATTCGCCAGAATGTTGGAAAAATCCCCCCGCTGAGCGGCGTCCTTCAGCGCCTGGGGCGTGGTGCCCAGCCGCTGAGCCGTCAGCTGCAGCAGGGATTCCAATTGATTGTTGTTGCTGTTGGCAGGCATGAGGCTTCCCTCCTTCCTGCGGGAACATCCCGCAACACAGTGTATGCGAAGGACTGGGAAAAATGAACGGCCATTGCGGGAAGATGCGTAGGAAAAGGAAGGAGTTTTGCAATGAGGATTTTAGTGGCGTCAGACAGTCATGGCAGCGCTTACGGGCTGCGGCAGGCGATTATGGCCCAGCCCAAGGCGGAGGTGGTCATCCACCTGGGGGACGGCGAGGGCGATGTGGCCCTTGTGAGGAACCAGTTCCCGGAGAAGATGTTCCTCTCGGTGAAGGGCAACTGCGATTTGGGCAGTCAACTGCCCCCCACCGGGGAATTTACCGCCGAAGGGGTGAAGATCTTCTATACCCACGGGCACCTGTATGGGGTGAAGTCCGGACAGTACACCATTGTGTGCGCCGCCCGGGAGAAAGGAGCGCAGGTGCTGCTGTACGGCCACACCCACAATGCCTTCACGGATTATGAGGACGGGCTGTACATGATGAACCCTGGGTCGGTCAATGGGTATAACGCCACCTACGGCACCCTGGACATCACCCCCCAAGGCATTGTGACTAATATTGTAAAACTGCAATAAGACCCCTTGTTTCGAGTTGACAGGATTTGAGAAAAATGGTAATCTAAACTCAACAAAACATCTAAAAATCTCTGGCCTGTGCCGGACCTCCGGCGCGCAGATAAGAAAGGGAAGGCTTCATCATGACGGAATTTGAGAGATGGCTTAAGGAACCCTTGGACGATCCGGACCTCACAGAGGAGCTAACATCCATTCAGGGGCAGGAGGACGAGATCAACGACCGCTTTTATCAGAATTTGGAGTTCGGCACTGCCGGCCTGCGGGGGGTCATCGGTGCGGGCACCAACCGCATGAATGTCTACACCGTTCGCAAGGCTACGCAGGGCTTGTCCAACTACCTGCTTCAGCACGGGGAAGGTAAGCCCCAGTCCGTGGCCATTGCCTATGACAGCCGTATCAAGGGTGTGCTGTTTGCACAGCAATCCGCCGCAGTGCTGGCTGCCAACGGCATCAAGGCCTATCTCTATCCCCAGCTGATGCCCACCCCGGCCCTTTCCTACGCGGTGCGGCATCTGAAGTGTGACGCGGGCATCTGCGTCACCGCCAGCCACAACCCCGCCAAGTACAACGGCTATAAGGCCTATGGCAGCGATGGCTGCCAGATCACCTCGGACATGGCTGACGGCATCACGGCTGAAATCCAGTCCCTGGACATCTTCGCCGACGTGAAGAAGATGGACTTTGAAGAGGGTGTGAAGCAGGGCCTGATTGAGTACATCGGCGAGGAAACCGTGGATGCCTTCCTGGACGACGTGTACAAGGAGAGCCTCATTGACGATGCCGGCAATTTGAAGCTGGTGTACACGCCCCTCAACGGCGCGGGCAAGGTCTGCGTCACCCGGATTTTGGAGCGCATCGGCATCAAGGACATTGCCATTGTCCCCGAGCAGAGCGAGCCTGACGGAAACTTCCCCACCTGCCCCTATCCCAATCCCGAGTTCCGGGAGGCGCTGCAGAAGGGCCTGGAGCTGTGCGAAAAGGTCCAGCCCGACCTGCTGCTGGCCACCGACCCGGACAGCGACCGGGTGGGCATCGCCGTGAACCAGGGCGGCGAGTATGTGCTGATGACCGGCAACGAGGTGGGCATCCTGCTGCTGAACTTCATCGCCAAGGTGAAGCAGGAGCAGGGCAAGCTGCCCGCCCATCCCGTGGCAGTGACCACCATTGTCTCCACGGATATGGTGGACCCCATTGCCCAGGACTACGGCGTGGAGCTGCGCCGTTGCCTGACGGGCTTTAAGTACATCGGCGACATCATCGCCGAGCTGGAGAAGAAGGAGGGCAATGCCGACAGCTTCCTGCTGGGCTTTGAGGAGAGCTATGGCTATCTAAGCGGCGGCTATGTCCGGGACAAGGACGCTGTGGATGGCAGTATGCTGATCTGCGAAATGGCCTCCTATTACAAGCGCCAGGGCAAGACCCTGGTGGATGTGATGAACGACCTGTACGAGAAGTACGGCTACTATCAGAACGCCACCCTGAATTTCAGCTTTGAGGGCGAGGACGGCATGAGAACCATGCAGAGCATCATGGCAAACCTGCGGCAGAATCCCCCGGCGGAAATCGCGGGCACCCAGGTCATCGGCCGCAGCGACTATTTGGAGTCCGTCTCTTACGGGGACAGGGAGGGCGCCATCGACCTGCCCAAGTCCAACGTGTTGGAGTACCGGCTGCAAAACGGCTGCAAGCTGACCGTCCGTCCCTCCGGCACCGAGCCCAAGATCAAGATTTACCTGTCCGGCAAGGGCGCCACCATGGAGGCGTCCCAGGGAGAGATCCGCAAGATGACGGAGGCATCTCCGGCCCTGCTGGGCATCTGAGATTGAAAAAAGAACAGCAAAAAGGAGGTCCGCTGGAAAAGCGGATCTCCTTTCGTTTTTAGGGAAAGCCAGTGCTTACCGGCCAAATTCCTTCACATGGCGCATCACTTTCAAATAGGCGGGGATCAGGAAGCTGTCCGCCAAAATCCACGCGGCGGGACTGGCGAAGCAGGCCATGTTGAAGCCAAAGGCCGGCACCAGGAACAGGCCGACGCTCCCCCGGGCGACCATCTCAAAGACGCCGGCAAACACTGCCAGCTTGCTGTAGCCCATGCCTTGAATCAGCAGGCGAATCACATTGACCCCGGCCAGGGGGATGAAGAAGGACACCTGGATCACCATGAACTGGTAGGCCTGGTCGATGATGAGCGTTTCGCTGCTGTCCACAAAGAGCTGGAGCATGGGTTTTCCAAAGAGCAGGATCACCACCAGGGCCAGAATGGAATATACGCTGCCGATAATCATGCCAGCCCGCAGGCCGGGGAAAATCCGGTCGCCCCGGCGGGCGCCGATGTTCTGGCCGCCATAGGTGGACATGGCCACGCCCAAAGCGTCGAAAACGCAGCCAAACAGCTGATAGAGCTTGCTGGCAGCGGTGATGGCGGCCACCACCACAGAGCCCAGTCCGTTGACAGAGGTCTGCAGGAGGATGCTGCCAACGGCGGTGATGGAGCTTTGCAGGCCCATGGGGACGCCCATGGAGAGCAGCCGTTTGATGTAGGGCTTGCGGGGGATGAGATCGTCCCGCGAGATGTGGAGCAGGGGGAATTTCTTCCAAATGAAGATCAGGCAGCAGAGGCCCGAGATCCCCTGGGAGATCACCGTGGCCCAGGCGGCGCCCGCCACGCCCATGGGAATGACCACAATGAGAAAGAGGTCCAGGGCGATGTTTAACAGAGAGGCTATCACCAGAAAGACCACGGGGGTGCGGCTGTCACCCACGGCCCGCAAAAGGCTGGCCAGAACATTGTACAGCACAATGGTGGGGATACCCAAAAAGACGACCATAATGTAACGGTAGGCATCGTCGATGATGTCGGCGGGGGTGTCCATCCATTGGAGGATGGGACGGCAGAGCAGCGCCGTAGCCACCGTGAAGAGCAGGGAAAATCCGCCTGCCAGCCATACGATATTGCCCACATAGCGCTTCAAAGCCTGAATGTCCTTGGAGCCGAAGCTTTGAGCCACCGGGATGGTGAAGCCCGCGCAGGTGCCCAGACAGAAGCCAAGGATCAGAAAATTGATGGAGCCGGTGGAACCCACCGCCGCCAGGGACTCGGTACCCAAAAAACGACCCACGATGATGGTGTCCACCATGGAATAGAATTGCTGGAAAAGGTTTCCAAGCATCAGCGGGATGGCAAATTGAAACACCAGCTTCATAGGGGAACCAACGGTCATATCCTTGGTCAAAAGAAAGCACCTCCAAAAAGTGGAACTGGCCGGCAAAGCGGTCCGGCAGAACAAACAGATACCATATTACACAACCCGTTTTGAAAGCGCAATGGAATTTTGCAAGATTACCCCATCAAAAATGCAATTTCAGCGTTTTCCGCAAAATCCCCCCCTCACCCCGCGAAAACTTGTGATTTCCATGGCGCTTTTCCCCCTTCGCTCTTGCCATCCTCCCCGTCCCTCGATATAATAGAAGGTGAAAACCACCACCGAGGAGGATGCCCCATGGCCCTGCCAACACTCACCTATCCGCCCGACGATTACTCCTATGCCGCCGCCTGCCTGGCGGAACAGCACCAGGAAGAAGGCACCCTGGCCCACGCATTCCACCAAGAGGCAAAAGCTTATCAAAGGACTGACCGCATCAGGGTGAAGATCTCTTCCTCCGCCAGTGACCGCGAGGTCAAAACAGCCCACTGCGATGCCGTCAACTCTTACTATGCCGGTCTTCGCGCCCACATGGCCGACTGGATGCAGCGGTACATCCTGGCCCACGGCGGCAAGGTGGACTCCTGGCCCGACCCGCTCTCCTCCCTCGTTTCCACCTTTGAGAAGCTGCCGGGGGATAAGACCGCCTTCGACTACTTCGGCGCCGACTATACCCTGGTCCTCCCCAACGCCACCCTGGGCCGGAGGACCCCCGACCCGGTGTATCGGAACGACTACCGCTATCGCGCCGCCACCCCCTATAGCGATCTGCAAAAAAAGAAGCGGGACCTGGGGCAGGAGACCGCCCGGCCGCAAAAGCGCAAGGCCGATACCAGCCTTCTGGTCCGCATCCTCACCTTGCTGGGGGGCCTGTACTGCATCCTGGCCGTGCTCCTCATCCTGGGGGAGGCCTTCTTCGGCATCGGCGGCCCGGTGATCGCCATGGAGGAATCCGCCGGCGACAACGCCTGGCTGGCCGCGGGGGCTTTTCTGCTGGCTCTGCCCCTGCACCTCTACTCCTTCGTCCTGGCCATTTTTTCCAGCCTTTCCAACGGCCTCACGATTCTGTTCACCCTCATCCTTCTGGGGCTCTGCCTGCTGGGGGCCATCTTCTGCCTCTCCATCTTCCGCACCTACCAGGGGAACGTCAGGAGCGTCGCCCGGGACTGGAAAGAGAGCAAGGAGAAATACGCTAAGGCCGAGGCCGACCGGAAGGCCGCTCTGCAGGAGCTGGAAAACTCCCCGGAGATGTGGGAGCAGGCCAAGCGGGAGGAGGAGGCCGAAAAAGTCAAGAAGGCCGAGCTGGAAGCCTTCGCCGAGGAATGGCACCGCGCCTGGTTCGACTGGGTCTGCCGGGAAAAGTCATCGGCCGATTGACCTCCCCAAAGCGAAAAGGACCGCCCTCCGGGCGGTCCTCTTTGTTCTCATCGCTGCGGCCGGTCTCCCAAAAAGGGGCCCCGCTCCCCCTCTCCTCACTCCGTCTCAAACAGAATCCCCAGGGTGTTGGGGCCGCAGTGGCAGGCGATGGTGCAGCTGGCGGTTGTGATGTGGATTTCCTTGAAGTCCATCACTTCCTGCACGGTCTGGCGCACCAGGTCCACATAACTGGGGTCGATGGTGGTGTAGGTGATGAACAGGTGATCCCGCTTGATGTTGGGGTACTGGGCCAGCTTATCCCGGACGTATTGGGCCAGGACCTTTTTCAGCGGCCCCCGGTACTTTTTTCCCACGTGCATGGAGCCGTCGGCGCTGTTGACCTCAATGCAGGGCTTCAGGGACAGCAGATTGGCGCCCACCGCCACGATGGCAGAGCAGCGTCCTCCCGCCCGCATGAACTCCAGGGTGTCCAGGATGAAGCTGGCGTGACAGTTGGGGATGATGGCCTTCATGGCCTCTGCCACCTCCGCGCCGGACATCCCGGCGGCGATCCGCTCCCCGGCCTCGATGATCTGTAAGCCGATGCCCGTGGACAGGCTGCAGCTATCAATGGGGAACACATGGCCGCCCAGCTCCCGGGCCGCCAGCACACAGTTGCGGTAAGAGCTGGACAGCGCCCCGCCCAGGCAGAAGTGGACAACATCGCAGCCCTGCTCCACCCAGGGACGGAAATACTCCACATACTCCTCCAGGTTGATGGCCGCAGTTTGAGGCAGGGATTTGTGATCGTAATAGGCCTGGAAGATCTCCGAAACGTGAATGTCCACATTGTCCTGGTAATCCTTCCCCTCCAGAATGACGTGGAAGGGGTAGTACTGCACAGCGTACCTGGCTTTGAGCTCCTCCCCCAGGTCGCACGTACTGTCTGCACTGAGAATCACTTTGCGTTGTGCCATACGTGTACACATCCTCTCTTTTATCCTGTGGAAATTTTCTCAACAACCTCTCCGATTTTACGCCTGGGCAGGGGCGGGATGGGCTCCGGCGTCAGTTTGGGGCTCTTCTTGGTCGCGCTGCTGTTCCCTGGCAACCGCCAGCATCAGCTTGATGCGGTTTTCCTGGTTGACCTGGGTGGCGCTGGGGTCATAGTCGATGGGCACGATATTGGACTGGGGATAGATCTTCTTCACCTTGCGGATCATCCCCTTGCCCACAATGTGGTTGGGCAGGCACCCAAAGGGCTGGGCGCACACCACGTTGCCGTATCCGCTCTCCACCAGCTCCATGGCTTCGGCGGTGAGCAGCCAGCCCTCGCCCATCTTGCAGCCGTAGCCGATGACCTTTCCGGCCAGCTCCTTCAGGTGGGAGTAGGGGGTGGGGGCGGTGAATTGGGGAAATTTCTTCACTGCGGCAATGAGGTCCGTCTCGAACTTGGTAAAATACCATTTGAGCAGGGTGCAGACCTGCTTTTTGGCCTGGCTTCCGCCGTAAAGATGGATGTCCTCCAACCGGTTATCCACCTTGAAGATCATGAAGGCCAGGATTCCCGGCACCATGACCTCGCAGTCCTGCTCAAAGAGGAACTGCTCCAAGTCGTTGTTGGCCAGGGGGGAATATTTGACGTAGATTTCCCCCACCACGCCCACTTTGATTTTCACCGCGTCCCGGCGCTTCACGTCGGCGAAGGACTGGGCGATTTGATCGAAGTACTCCCGCACCTCCCGTTGGGAGAAGGCTTTGCCCTGTTCAAAGAGCTTTGTCAGCTTCTGAATCCAGCTTTGCACCAGGCCGTCGCTCTCGCCCGGGGTGACCTCATAGGGCTTGGTCTGGTTTTTGAGGAGCATCAGCAGGTCACCGTAGGTCAGGGCGGCGATGGCCCGGCGGAGCATGGGCAGGGTGATTTTAAACCCGGCGTTGGATTCCAAGCCCGACAGGTTCACAGAGATCACGGGGATAAAGTCCAGCCCGTCCTTTTTCAGGGCTTTCCGCAGCAGGTGGATGTAGTTGGAGGCCCGGCAGCCGCCGCCGGTCTGGGTCATGATGAGGGCCACCTTATGCAGGTCGTATTTGCCGCTGTGCAGGGCGTGCATCAACTGGCCGATGGACAGCAAAGCCGGATAGCAGGTGTCGTTGTGGACATATTTCAGCCCCTCATCCACGATCTCTCGGCCGGAGGTGTGGAGCAGCTCAATATGGAACCCAAAGCTTTCCAGCACATTTTTGATAAGCTCGAAGTGGATGGGAGCCATGTTGGGGGTGATGATGGTGTAATCTTTTTTCATTTCCCGGGTGAATTCCACCCGGTTCTGGTTGTCTGACATAGGGAGAGTCTCCTTTCTCCGGTTTCCCGATCAAGGTGAGGAAGTAGAAAAGTTTTCGCTCAAGCCTTTTTCAAAAGGCTTGCGGGGATTGGGGCAGAGCCCCAAGGTCTAACCAGGCGAAGCCGCAAAAATGCAGTGCCGCGGGCCGCACGGCGCGAAGCGCATAGGCCAAGGCACGGACGGTTCTCACCTGCCCCGCCTAAGCGCACCAGACGCGACAGCTTTGTTGGCTTACAGGCGGCTGGGTGCTGGCCGTCCGCTCGGAGCGGCTACAGCGCTTTGCGCTGGTGCGCCGTCCTCGCTGTTTTTCTTTGACGGCTTACGCCGTATTAAGGTCGCAGCTTTTTGAAAAAAGCTGCTGCAAAAACTTTTTAGTTTGGCGTTGCCTCGCTGCCCAGGCCCAGGGCGGCAAAAAGGCTTCTCAGCCGGATACGCACTGCGCCCAGGTTGGTGATTTCATCAATCTTGATTTGAGTGTAGATCCGGTCTCCCGATTCCAGAATGGACCGGACCTCGTCGCCGGTGATGGCGTCCACGCCGCAGCCAAAGGACACCAGCTGCACCAGGTTCAGGCGCTTGTCGCCGGAATCTGCCACATATTTGGCCGCAGCATAGAGCCGAGCGTGATAGGTCCACTGGTTCAAAACGCCGGTGGCGAATTTATGCTCCAACTCGCTGACGGAGTCCTCCGTGACCACCACGGCGCCGCACTCGCAGATCAGCTTGTCAATGCCGTGGTTGATCTCGCTGTCCAAGTGGTAGGGCCGCCCGGACAGCACAATCACCGGCAGATTCTTTTCCTTGGCCAGGGCAAGGTATTCCTGGCCCTTTTTATGGATGCGCTCCATGTGAGCGTAATACTCCTCATAGGCCGCGTCAGAGGCTGCCTTCACCTCTTTTTCCGGGATGGGGTCAAAGTACCGGGCCAGGATGTTGGTCATCTTCCCGGGGAAGTCCTTCCGGCGATGGAGGCCCACATAGTCGTAGATGAATTTCACGTCCTCCAGGGCGGCGATGTTGGCGTCCAGCACCTCCGGGTAGTAGGCCACCACCGGGCAGTTGTAGTGATTATCCCCCAGATGCTCATCCAGGTTGTAGCTCATGCAGGGGTAGAAGATGGCGTCGGGCTTCTGGTCCAGCAGGGCCTCGATGTGGCCGTGCATCAGCTTTGCCGGATAGCACACCGTGTCCGAGGGAATGGTGTGCTGGCCCCGGAAGTACAGCTTCCGGTCGGATTCGGGGGAGTGGATCACCCCAAAGCCCAGCTTCCGGAAGAAGGTGTACCAGAAGGGGAACAGCTCGAACATATTCAGCCCCATGGGGATGCCGATGGTGCCCCGGGGGCCGTCGCAGGGGACGTAGGAAGCCAAAAGCTGCTTTTTGTAGTCGTACAGATTGTATTGGGCGGTGGGAGCGTTCTTTTTCAAAGGCTTGTCGCAGCGGTTGCCGGCAATGTACCGGGCGCCGTTTGCAAAGGTGTTCACCGTCAGGCGGCAGTGGTTTTCGCAGCCGTTGCAGGTGATGGCCTTGACCTGGTGGGTGAAGGCCGCCAGCTCCTTCGGCCCGATGATGGAGCTTTCGCCCCGGCACTTCTCCTTGGAGTACAGCGCCGCGCCGTAAGCGCCCATCAGCCCGGACACGGAGGGCCGGATCACGTGCTTGCCGATCTCCTTCTCAAAGGCCCTCAGCACCGCGTCGTTTAAGAAGGTGCCGCCCTGGACCACAATATGGTCCCCCAGGGTCTTGGCGTCGGTGACGCGGATGACTTTGTACAGGGCGTTTTTCACCACGCTCATGGACAGGCCCGCAGAGATGTTCTCAATGGAAGCGCCGTCCTTCTGGGCCTGCTTGACCGAGGAGTTCATGAACACGGTGCAGCGGGAGCCCAGGTCCACGGGGCTATCGGCAAAAAGTCCCAGCTTGGCAAAGTCCGCCATTTGATAGCCCAAGGCCCCGGCGAAGGTCTGCAAAAAGCTGCCGCAGCCGGAGGAGCAGGCCTCGTTCAAAAAGATATTGTCAATGGTGCCGTTTTTGATCTTAAAGCATTTGATATCCTGGCCGCCGATGTCGATGATGAAGTCCACGTTGGGCTCGAACTTCTTGGCGGCGGTGAAGTGGGCGATGGTCTCCACCACGCCCATATCCAGGCCGAAGGCGTTCTTGATGATCTCCTCGCCATAGCCCGTGGAGGCAGAGGAGCGGATCTGGATGCCGGGGAACTTCTCGTACAGGTCGCAGAGGAAGTCCTTGACAAGGGGCACCGGATTGCCGGAGTTGGGCAGGTACCGGGAGTAGATGATCTCCTCGTTGGAGTTGATGGCCGCGGCCTTCACCGTGGTGGAACCGGCGTCAATGCCCACATAGGCGATGTGATCCTCCAGCAGGGGGGCATCGGTGGGGACGGAGTTCTTCTGATGGCGGAGGGTGAATTCCTCGTACTCCTCCTCATCGTGGAACAGGGCGGCGCTGCTCTGATAGTGGTGGCTGGAGCTGTAATGGGCGATCCGGTCGGTGATCTCGGAGAGGTCAAACTCCTCGCCGGTGCCGGACAGGGCCGCGCCCGCAGCCACATAGTAAAGGGAGTTTTCCGGGCAGACGCCCTCCACCCCCAGGATTCTGTCAAAGGCGGAGCGAAGCTGAGAGAAGAAGGTCAGCGGCCCGCCCAGGTACACCACGCTGCCCTTGATCTCCCGGCCCTGGGCCAAACCGGCAATGGTCTGGTTCACCACAGCGGTGAGGATGCTCTGGGCGATGTCGTTTTTCTGGGCGCCCTGGTTTAAGAGGGCCTGGATGTCCGATTTGGCAAACACGCCGCACCGGGAGGCAATGCTGTAAGAGCGCTGGCTCTGCCCGGCGATGGTGTTCAGCTCTTGGGGGGTGATGGAGAGCAGGGTGGCCATCTGGTCGATAAAGGCCCCAGTGCCGCCGGCACAGGAGCCGTTCATGCGCACCTCCATGGAGCCGGAAAGGAAGAGGATCTTCGCGTCCTCGCCTCCCAGCTCAATGACCACGTCCGCGTCGGGGATGTACTTCTTGGTGGCGGTGCGGGTGGCGTACACCTCCTGGACAAAGGGGATGCCCAGATCCTCGGCCAGGCCCATGCCAGCTGAACCCGATACGCAGAGGCTGGCCCGCTTTTCCTGGGGGAATTTCTCCTGAATCCGGGTGAGCATCCCAGAGGCCTTCTCCGCAATTTGAGAGTAGTGCCGTTCATACTCTTGATACACCGGCTGCCCCTGCCGGTCATACACCATGCATTTCAGGGTGGTGGAGCCCACGTCCAAACCAATCTTCATCTTTTTTCAATCATCCTTTCCAAAAGCGGCGCTTGCTTTCTCGGGGCGGTTCCCCAAGGGTGCGCCGCGGCGGGATGTCTGTGAAAAAGCCCATAATCCTTACAGAAGCCGCCATATTTTTAAGAATATTTCTCAATTTTTGTAAACGCGAAAATTGTTGAAAAGCTACATGAAATCATAGTATCATTTTTTCGAGGAAAAATCAACAGAAAGCCTTTTGCGGATTTGTGGAAATGCGTTGGGAAGAAATGCCTTTCCTTTGGGGGCCGGGGGGAGTATAATACTCCACAAGAGAAGGGAGCGACCAAAGATGGAGTCAATCATGTATACCCATAAAGTGCAGTATTATGAAACGGACAAGATGAATTGCGTTCATCATTCCAACTATATCCGCTGGTTTGAGGAGGCCCGCACCGCTTTGATGGAGGAGGGCGGCTTCGGCTATGACAGGATGGAGGCCCTGGGCGTGATGAGCCCGGTGCTGAAGGCCGAGGCGGAGTATCGCTCCATGACCCGGTTTGGGGAGACTGTGGAGATCGAGACCCGGGTGGAGAGCTACACCGGTACCCGGGTCGCCTTTTCCTACCAGGTGCGGGATCTGGACACAGGCGTCCTGCGCTGTGTGGGCCATACCCAGCACTGCTTTATCGGCCCCAATGGGCGGCCGGTTTCCCTCAAAAAGACCTGCCCGCAGTACCACCGGCAGATTTTGGAAAGCCTGGGCGTGCAGGAATGACCGATTTCCCGGAAAAACACTGAACTTTCTTGACATCTCTTGAGAAATTTCGTAAAATGTAAGTACAACTTTTTGGGGCTGGAGGATTGCTCCGGCGGAAGAAGGAGTGACGCCCATGAAGGAGAAGGCAAAATATATTCAGTTGTTTGACCAACTGAAAAAGGATATCCTGCGGGGAGTGTATCAGAACGGCCAGTGCCTGCCAGGGGAAAACGAAATGGCCGCTCAGTTCGGCATGAGCCGCCAGACCGTCCGCCAGGCCCTCTCCCTGTTGGAGCAGGAGGGGTTGATCCAGCGGCGGCAGGGCAGCGGCACTTACATTCACCGCACAGAGCCCCGTCCCCGGCGGACCTGGAACGTGGGGGTCATCGCCACCTACATCAGCGAGTATATTTTCCCCTCCATCCTGCGGGGCATTGAGGGGGAGCTTTCTGAGGAGGGCTTTTTCCCCCTGCTCTTTGCCACCCGGAACCAGGTGGACAACGAGCGGCGCATCCTCAAGGAGTGCATGGAGAAAAAGATTGACGGCCTCATTGTGGAGGGCACCAAAAGCGCCCTGCCCAATCCCAATCTGCCCCTGTACGAGAAGCTTCAGGAGATGGGGATTCCCGTGGTGTTTTTCAACGGCTATTACCCCGCCCTGCGCAATTGCGTGTCCGTCACCATGGACGACCGGCAGGGGGGCCTGGAGGCGGTGGAGTATCTGCTGGCCAAGGGGCACCAGCGCATCGGGGGTATCTTTAAAAACGACGATATTCAGGGACTGGACCGGTATTACGGCTATACCCAGGGGCTGCTGAAAAACGGCCTGCCCCTGCAGGACCAGTGGGTAGGCTGGTTTAATTCCGCCAATCGGGAGAGCCTGTTCTTGGATGAGTATGGCGTCACCCAGCTGCTGGAGAAGTTCTCCTCCTGCACGGCGGTGGTGTGTTATAACGACGAGGTTGCGGTCAAGCTGGAAAAGGCGCTGAACTCCCGCGGCCTGCAGGTGCCCGGGGACAAGGCGCTGATCAGCTTTGACGACAGCCCCCTGGGGGCGCTGGCCGCCGTGGGGCTGACTTCCTTCGCGCACCCCAAGGAGAGCTTGGGAGCCTGCGCCGCCAGAAAGCTAATCAGCATGATGGCTGGCCACGAGGAGAAGAGCACAGCCCTGGATTGGAATTTAGTGGAACGGGAATCTGTGTGACCCGCAGCGGAAGCATAAAGAGGTTTTTGCGGCAGAGCTTTGGAAGGAGCTGCCGCAAAAACTTTTTTTGTTTCCCCTGATTCCGGTTGACGCGCCCCTGGACTAGTGTTATAATCGCCTTCGTAAATTAGTTCAAAAAGAAACTGTTCGGAAAGGAAGTAGTTTCCGGGAAAGGGGAAAGCGGCTGTGGAAGTCAAACGGCCTGTGAGCATGGAAGAAAATCTGGCGGTGATGATGATGCGGGTGCGCAGCAACGTCCGGGCGGCCATGCGGGAGGTTGTCCAGGAGGAGGGCATGACCCAGAACGAGATTGAGGTGCTGCTGCTTTTGCAGCGGGGCGCCTTCGACACGGCCAGGGATATCAGCCAGGAGCTGGGGATGCCCCGGTCCTTGGTGAGCAAGGCGGTGGATCAGCTGGTGCGCCGGGGGTATGTGGAGGCTGTTCCCGACCGGGAGGACCGGCGGGTGGTGCGGCTGCGGCTGCTGCCCTCGGCGGGGGAACGGATTGAACGGCTGGCGCGGGCAAGGAAGGAGTTCTTTGTGCGGCTCTGCCAGGGCGTCACAGAGGAGGAGGCCTCGGCCTTCTGCTCCATGGTGGGAAAGATGAAGAAAAATCTGGATGGGCTGCAGGCTGTTCCGGAAACTGGAAGGAGGGCGAGCCTATGAAATTGATGGCGCGCTATTTGAAGCCCTTTTGGGCGGTATTGCTTTTGTGTTTGATCCTGCTCTTCGGCCAGGCTGCCAGCGATTTGAGCCTGCCCAATCTGATGAGCGACATGGTGAATGTGGGCATCCAGCAGGGGGGCATCCAGGCAGGGGCACCCCGCGCTTTGCGGAAGGAGGGCCTGGATTTGCTCTGCGCCTTTGCCGGCAGCGAGGATAAATTGCGGCTGGAAAGCGGATACTATACCATAGAGCCGGGCAGCAGCGAATCTCAGCGCATTGCAGAGGAGTATCCCTTAGCGCGGGAGGAAACGGTGTGCGTCCTGCGCAGCGGCACCTCCCAGGAGGATTTGGCGGCCCTGGGGGACGCCTACAGCCGGGCGTGCTACACCGCGCTGCTCTACCTGGAGCAGCACGGGGAGGACTTGGGCCAGGCCATGGCCATGGCGGACTCCGGCATGGGGATGGACGGCGGTCAGACGGACGGCGCTCTCAGCGGCATGGAGGAGGCGCTCCGAGGGGCTGACGGCAGTGCGGACCCTGGGATGGAGACCACCCAGCCCGAGCTGCTCGGCACTCAGGAGCCAGTCTTTGAGGACGAGGAGTCCCCGGCAGGCGGGGAGGGGAGCTCCCCAGTGAACATGAGCCAAGGTCTGGACGGCGTCAGTTTGCAGAAGCTGTATCAGCTGACGCCGCTGCTGGCCTATGTGCCCCAGGAGGGTCTGGAGGACGTTCGCAGCCAAGCCTCCCAGGGCAGCGCCCTGATGGGGGCGCAGGTCGGCGTGGCCCTGACAAAGCTCTTTTATGAAGAGGTGGGTGTGGATACCGCCGCCATCCAGACCGGGTACATTTGGAGCAAGGGTCTGCAGATGCTGGGTGTCGCTCTGCTGGGAGTTATCGCCACGGTGCTGGTGGGCTTTTTCTCTGCGAGGATGGCCGCCACGGTGGGCAAGCACCTGCGCCACGACCTGTTTTCCAAGGTGGAGAGCTTTGGAAGCGCAGAGCTGGACCATTTCTCCACCGCATCCCTGATTACCCGGACCACCAACGACGTCCTGCAGATTCAAATGCTCATCACCATGGGCGTGCGGATGATCTGCTACACCCCCATCATCGGCATTGGCGGCGTGATCTTCGCCGTGGAGAAGAGCGTCTCTCTGAGCTGGCTCATCGCCGTGGCCGTGGTGGTGTTTTTGGGCCTGGTGATGGTGGCCCTGGCAGTGGCCATGCCCAGGTTCAAGATCCTGCAAAGGCTCATCGACAGGCTGAACCTTGTCAGCCGGGAAACCCTGTCGGGTATGCTGGTGGTGCGGGCCTTTGGCAACGAGGCCCATGAGGAGCTTCGCTTTGACAAGGCCAACCGGGACCTGATGGAGACCAACCGGTTTGTCCAGCGGGTGATGAGCGCGCTGATGCCCGCCATGATGCTGGGCATGAACCTGCTCAGTGTGATTATCGTGTGGGTGGGGGGCCACGCCATTGCGGAAAGCACCCTGCAAATCGGCGACATGATGGCCTTTATCCAGTATGCCATGCAGATCATCATGGCGTTTCTGATGATTGCCATGCTGTTTGTTCTGCTGCCAAGAGCCAGTGTGTCCGCCGCCCGGATTCGGGAGGTGCTGGATGCGCCCCTGTCCGTCACCGACCCGGAGAAGCCCCAGGAGCTTCCCGAGCCCAAGGGCCTGGTGGAGTTCCACGATGTGTCCTTCCGGTACGGCGGGGCGGACAGCGATGTGCTGGAACACATCAGCTTCACGGCAAAGCCCGGCGAGACCACGGCCTTTATCGGCGCCACCGGATCGGGCAAGTCCACCCTGGTGAATTTGGTCCCCCGGTTTTACGATGCGACCCAGGGCTCCATCACCATTGACGGCGTGGATGTGCGCCAGCTGTCCCAGCACCGCCTGCGGGAGCTGATCGGCTATGTGCCCCAGAAGGGGATGCTGTTCACCGGGACCGTGGCCTCCAACCTGCGCTACGGCAAGGAGGACGCAGACGGGGAGGAGCTGCAAAAAGCCCTTGAGACCGCCCAGGCGGCGGACTTTGTGGGCGAGCTGGAAAAGGGCGTGGAGGCGTACATCTCCCAGGGAGGCGCCAATGTGTCCGGCGGACAGCGCCAGCGGCTGTCCATTGCCCGGGCGCTGATCAAAAAGGCGCCCATCTACATCTTTGACGACAGCTTCTCGGCGCTGGACTTCAAAACCGACGCCGCCCTGCGGAAGGCTCTTGCCAAGGATACCCAGGGGGCCACGGTGCTGCTGGTGGCCCAGCGGGTGAGCACCATCCTGCACGCCCAGCAGATCATTGTGCTGGACGAGGGAAGGATGGTGGGCAAGGGCACCCACAAGGAGCTGCTGCGCACCTGTCCCCAGTACCGTGAGATCGCGGAAAGCCAACTGCAAAAGGAGGAATTGGAATGAGCGAACCCAAAAACACCCCTCGCCGCGGCCCGGGTCACGGGCACGGCCATGGACCCATGGCAGCGGGGGAAAAGGCGAAGAATTTTACGGGCAGCTCAAAGAAACTGCTCTCCTATTTGCGGCCCTTCTGGCTGCCGGTGATTTTTGTCATGCTGTTTGCGGCGGCCTCCACGGTGTTCGCCATTGTAGGGCCCAAGGTGCTGGCGCTGGCCACGGATGAGCTGGCCTCCGGGCTGATGAAGATGATCACCGGCGCCCAGGGCGGCATTGATTTCGACTATATCGGCACCGTGCTGCTGTGCCTGGGCGGGATCTACCTGCTCAGCGCGGGATTCTCCTTTGTTCAGGGGTATCTCATGGCCGGGGTTACCGCGGATGTGTCCTACGGCCTGCGGGACGCCATTGAGAAGAAGCTCAACCGGCTGCCCCTGTCCTATTTCAATCGGGTCAGCCAGGGCGACGTGCTTTCCCGAATCACCAACGACGTGGATACCCTGACCGGCTCTCTGAACCAGAGCGTCACCCAGCTGATCACCTCGGTTTGCACACTGGTGGGCGTGCTGATTATGATGCTCTCCATCAGTTGGCAGCTGACCCTGGTGGCCCTGTGCATCATCCCGGTGTCCTTGGCCTTTGTCATGGTGATCGTGCGGTTTTCTCAGAGGCATTTTATGGATCAGCAGAACTATCTGGGTTCGGTCAACGGCCAGGTAGAGGAGATGTACGGCGGTCACCTGGTCGTCAAGGCCTTTGGTCGGGAACAGGAGACCGTGGAAGCCTTTGACCGGGAGAACGAGAAGCTGTGGAGCGCCGGGTGGAAGGCGCAGTTCCTCTCCGGCCTGATGATGCCGGTGATGAATTTTGTGGGCAATTTGGGCTATGTGGTCATCTGCATGGTGGGCGCGGCCATGACTGCCGGGGGTTCCATGACCATCGGCGGCATCCAGGCGTTTGTGCAGTATGTCCGCAGCTTTACCCAGCCCATCACCCAGATGGCCAATATCTCCAACCAGCTGCAAATGGCCGTGGCTGCCGCCGAGCGGATCTTCCGCTTCCTGGACGAGGAGGAAGAGGAGCAGCCGGAGCCTCAGATCACCACCCAGGAGCTGAAGGTCCGCGGGGATGTGACCTTTGACCGCGTGTCCTTCGGCTATGGGGAGGAGCCGGTGATCAAGGGGTTCTCCGCCACGGTGAAGGCGGGCCAGAAGGTGGCCATTGTGGGTCCCACCGGCGCGGGCAAGACCACCATGGTCAAGCTGCTGATGCGGTTCTATGACGTGGATTCCGGACAGATCACCCTGGACGGCCATCCCATCACCGAGTTTTCCCGCCAGGACCTGAGAAGTCAATTCGGCATGGTGCTGCAGGACGCCTGGCTCTACAGCGGGACCATCCTGGAAAACATCCGGTACGGTAAGCTCACCGCCACGGACGAGGAGGTCATGGAGGCGGCCCGGCTTGCCCAAGCGGACCACTTTATCCACACCCTGCCCGGGGGCTATCACATGGAGCTTAACGAGGAGAGCAGCAATGTGTCCCAGGGCCAGAAACAACTGCTGACCATTGCCCGGGCCATTTTGTCCGATGCCAAGGTGATGATTTTGGACGAGGCCACCAGCTCGGTGGACACCCGTACTGAGGTGCTGATCCAAAAGGCCATGGATAATCTGATGAAGGGCCGCACCAGCTTTATCATCGCCCACCGCCTGTCCACCATCCGGGGCGCGGATTTGATCCTGTG
This sequence comes from uncultured Acutalibacter sp., assembly GCA_963559705.1. Classification (GTDB taxonomy): domain Bacteria; phylum Bacillota; class Clostridia; order Oscillospirales; family Acutalibacteraceae; genus Acutalibacter. Next base: position 5,764 of record CAUWLU010000016.1, on the reverse strand, counting down.
CATGAAGGACGGAGATATTGTGGAGCAGGGCACCCATGAGGAGCTGATGGCGAAAAACGGCTTCTACGCGCAGCTGTACAACAGTCAATTTGAAGTCCCGGAAGAGGAGGCCGTATGAAAGAGATCTGGGTCCTGGTAAATGCCCGGGCCGGCCGTCGCCATGGCCGGGAAAACGGCGAGCTGATCCAGCGGGCGTTCCGTCAGAGCGGCAGAAAAACGCGGATGGCTGTCACGGATTCGGTGCGGCAGGCCCAGGTGTTTTTGAAGGAGGCTGCCTGCGCCCGGCCGGACCTGTTGGTCTGCTGCGGCGGGGACGGCACCTTGAGCATGGCGGTGGACGTGCTGGGAAAAGAGGGCGCCTCCCTGACCCTGGGGTACGTGCCCATGGGCACCACCAACGACTTTGCCGCCTCGCTGGGGATTTCCAGAGATCCGGTTCAGGCGGTGGAACAGATTCTGCAGGGCAGTCCCACTCCGCTGGATCTGGGGGAGCTGGGGGACAGGAGGTTCCTGTATGTGGCCTCCTTTGGGGTGTTCACCCAGTCCTCCTATCGGACGTCGCCCATGGCCAAGGCCACTCTGGGGCATCTAGCCTATCTGCTGGAGGGCGCCCGGGAGCTGACGGAGCTCCACCCCTGTTCGGCGGAGGTGGAGGCCGATGGCTGCACCTATGCCGGGGACTTTCTTTTTGGAGCGGTGAGCAGCGCCACTTCCTTGGGCGGCGTGCTGAAGCTGGACCCGGATAAGGTGCGGCTGGACGACGGCCTGTTGGAGCTGACCCTGGTGCGTATGCCGAAGAATCCTGTGGAGTGGGGCCAGGCGCTTCATCTGCTGCAGCGGGGCGGGGACGGGAACCTGGTGATTCAGCAGCCAGTGCGGCGGGCAGTTTTTTCCTGTGAGGAGGAGTTTCCCTGGTCATTGGACGGGGAGTATGTCCCCGGCGCAAAAAGGGCAGAGATCCAAGTACTGCCCCACGCAGTGGAGCTGATGCTGTAAAAACGAAAAAGTTTCGCCAGCCTTTTCAAAGGCTGCAGGGGTTTGGGGGCAGAGCCCCCAAGGTCTGAAATCGGCGAAGCCGAAAAAGAAAGTAGACCTTCCGGCCGCACGCGCCCTCAGGGCGATAGGCTGGAAGGTCGGCCCTTTTTCGGTACAACAAAAGGACACCCAAGCCAAAACTCGGGTGTCCTTTTTGCGTTCCTGAAAGAGGTCCGCTGCCCCATTCTATCGCCCTGCGGGCGCGTGCGAATGAGGCAGCTGCTTTTTTCTTTCCGGCTTACGCCGGTTAAGGTCGTGGGGCTCTGCCCCACACCCTGCAAGCTTTTGAAAAAGCTTGACCAAAACTTTTTCGTTTTATTCCGCCGGGAACTCCCGATGCTCCTGCACTGCCATGTAGGACGGACGGATGATCTTTCCGCCGCCGGTCAGCTCCTCCATGCGGTGGGCGCTCCATCCGGCAATCCGGGCAATGGCGAAAATCGGCGTGTAAAGTTCCATGGGCAGGTCCAGCATACTGTAAATGAAACCGCTGTAAAAGTCCACATTGGCGGACACGCCCTTGTAGATCTTCCGCTCCTTGGCGATGAGCTGGGTGGCCAGGCGCTCCACGTTGGAGTACAGCCGGAACTCGTCCTCGCGTCCCTTTTCTTTGGAAAGTCCTCCCACAAACTGGGACATGATCTTGGCGCGGGGGTCCGACAGGGAATATACCGCGTGGCCCATACCGTAAATCAGTCCGGCCTTGTCAAAGGCCTCCTTGTGCAGCAGCTTGCCCAAATATGCCGAAAGCTCTTCGTCGTCGTTCCAATCCTTCACGTTCTGCTTGATGTCCTCGAACATCTTGACCACCTTGATGTTGGCGCCGCCGTGCTTGGGGCCTTTCAGGGAGCCCAAGGCCGCCGCAATGGCCGAGTAGGTGTCTGTGCCGGAGGAGGTCACCACATGGGTGGTGAAGGTGGAGTTGTTGCCGCCGCCGTGATCCGCGTGGAGGATCAGCGCGATGTCCAGCACACGGGCCTCCAGCTCTGTGTAGGAGCAGTCCGGCCGCAGGATTCGCAGGATGTTCTCTGCGGTGGAAAGCTTGGGGTCCGGCTGGTGGATGAACAGGCTCTGCCCGTCGTGGTAGTGGCGGTAAGCCTGATAGCCATAGACGGACAGCAGCGGGAACAGGGCAATCAGCTGCATGGACTGCCGCAGCACATTGGGAATGGAAATATCTTCGGCTTCCTCGTCATAGGAATAGAGGGTGAGCACGCTGCGGGCCAGGGTGTTCATCATGTCGCTGCTGGGCGCCTTCATGATGATGTCCCGCACAAAGCTGGTGGGCAGCGTCCGATAGAAGGAGAGCAGCTCGCAGAAGGTTTGCAGCTCCTTCTGGGTGGGCAGATCGCCGAACAGCAGCAGATAGGCTGTGCGCTCGAACCCGAAGTGATCTTCCTTAGGCTGGCGCACCAGCTCTTCCACGCTGTAGCCTCGATAGTACAGCTCGCCCTCGCAGGGGACGCTTTTGCCGTCCACGGTTTTGCTGGAGATGATCTCGGAAATGTGGGTCAGTCCTGTGAGGACGCCCTTGCCGTTGAGATCCCGCAGGCCCCTTTTGACGTCGTACTTGACGTACAGCTCGGGGTCAATGTAATTGTTCCGCACGCATTTTTCTGCCAGAGCGCGCACCTCCGGCTTGATCTCCGAATAGATAGACATACTGCAAACTCCTTTCTCTGTGCCGCGCCTTGAAAACGCTGAAAGCACGGGTCCTTTTTGCGCTTCTTCGATACTCAGGTCCGTAAAATGCTGTCAAGGTGATACTTTTTCATCTTATTATACTAAGGTCAATAAAGCAATGCAAGTAAAATCCTGCAAAATCCCGCATGAAAAAGGGAGTATTCTATGAAACGGAAATGGACGCGATTTTTACAGAGAATGACAATCCTGGCATCTGTGGCGGTGTGCCTGTGGTGCGTGGGGGGCAAGCTGACCCAGTGGGCCGGCAGCGAGGGCGAGGAGGCTCTGCTGTTTGCCGCGGGAATGGAGGTGCAGGAAGCCGGGGAGAGCGCTGCTTCCAGCGCAAGCCCCCTGCCTACCCCGGAGCTGGCCCTGCCGGATGACGGTGTGGTAAAGCTCACCCAGCCCTTGGAGCCCCAAGCTTCCGTCACTCCGGACCCCAGCCGGGATTATGCGCCGGTGGAGGAGATCCAGCTCTCTGGGGGCGCACAGGTGGCGAATTTTTATGTGAAGGATTCCACTGGCTCGGGCACGGACCTGGCCGCTGCTTTGAAGGAGGCTCCCTCTGTACAGCTGAAGGGGGACGGCACGCCGGAGATCCTGATTTACCACACCCACACCAGCGAGGCCTACTCCCAAAGCTATACGGGCTTTTACTACACGGACATGGACACCCGCACTGAGGACGCTTCGCAAAGCGTGGTGGCAGCCGGGGAGGCCCTAAAGGAAGCGTTGGAGGCCATGGGTTTTGGGGTCATTCACGACGTCACGGTCAACGACACCCTGTACAACGGCTCCTACAGCCGTTCCTGGGAGGTGCTGCAAAAAAATTTGGAGCAGCACCCCAGCATCCAGGTGACCATCGACGTCCACCGGGACTCCATGACCACCGACAATGGGGTAAAATACAAGCCCACCGTCACCATCGACGGCAGAAAGGCGGCCCAAGTGATGCTCATTGCCGGGTGCGACGCCGACGGCGGCTGGGGGGATTTCCCCCGCTGGGAGGAGAATCTGCGCCTGGCTTTGCGGGTCCAGCAGCAGCTGCAGGAGCTGTTCCCCGGTCTGGCCCGGCCGCTGAATTTCTCCAACTCCAAATACAACATGAATGCAACGCCCGGCAGTATGCTGGTGGAGGTGGGCACAGAGGTGAACACGGTCACGGAAGCCCGGTATGCCGGTAAGCTGGTGGGGCAGGCGGTGGGCCGCGTCCTGCAGAACTGTATGTGATGCTTTTGCCGCTGATAAAATCACTGAAAAGGGGAAGGATACCCTCAAAGAGGTGATTTTTACGGATGAAAGGAAAAGGACGGCGCATATTTGCCATATCCCTGGGGTTTTCCCTTGCGGTGCTGCTGACGGTGGCGGGGTGTGTGATCGTGGACTATCAAGGCCGGAGGATGAGCTTTGGAGAGGAGAACCCGCCCTTTCATGTGGAGCGCCGGGCAGACGGCCGGGCCCGCTTGGAAGTGGATGTGATGGGGATCGAGGCGGATTTTGATTTCACCGGTCCGGCGCAGGCCCTGGACCTGCTGAGAGAGTTTTTCTGCCTGCCTCCAAATCCCCAAGATATGGGGGAGAACTCTTGAGTTTGTAACAATTTTGAAATAAATTAACAATATAATTCTCTATAAGAAAAATAAATCCTCCTTTGTAGTTTACAATAACCTCTGGATCGAGGTTGATGAAAAAAATTACGCTTCAATCTTTTGGCGTGCCGCTGTGCGGGATGCCGGCGAGGAGGAAGAGCATTTTGAGGAACAAAAAGTTTCGGAAACGGCTGTTCTGCGGGCTGATGACCCTGTGTGTGGCGGCGATGACGCCCTTGAGCGTATCCGCGCAGACCGTGGCGGAGATCCAGGCCGAACAGGACAGACTGCAGGCGGAGAAGGAGAATCTGGAGGCTCAGCTGGAGCAGCTTCGCAACGATGAGGCCCAGAAGCAGGCCGAGCAGGAAAACTTGCAGCAGCAGATCGATTTGGTGCAGGAGCAGATCGACACCACCCGCCAGAATATCAACGATTTGAACGAGAGCATCAACGAGCTGACCATGAAGCTGGACAAGTCCGAGGAGGAGATCCAGGGGACGATCGACGCCTTTAAAGAGCGTTTGGTGGCCCTGTACACCGCGGGCAATATCAGCACGTTGGAGATCCTGCTGGATTCCGAAAGCCTTTCGGAGTTCACCACCCGCGCCACGATGATCGAGACCATGACGGCCCACGATCAGGAGCTGGTGGACAAGCTGGAAGCTTATATGGAAGAGACCAGGGCCGACCGCGAGGAGTGCGAGGCTCAGAAAAAAGAGGTGGCCGAGCTGCAGAAGTCCCTGGAGGACAAGCAGGATGAGCTGGACCAGCTCTATGAGGAAACCGCTGCGGCGATTGTAGAGATCCAGGGCGCTGAGGGCGCAACGGAGAATGCCTTGGCGGCCAATGAGGAAGAGCTGGCCCTGGCCGAACAGCGTGTGCAGGAGGCCATCGCCGCCCAGAAGGCCGCCGAAGAGGAGGCTTTGCAGCAGCAGCAGCAACAGCAGCAGAGCGGCGGCAGCTCCGGGGGGACGATTATCTATCCCAGCGGAGGCGGCGGGACCTCTGGGTTCAATCCCATTTGGCCCCTGCCCGGCGTCACGTACATCTCTGCCGGCTACAACGGCTATCCCGGCCACAAGGGCCTGGATATTGCCGGTCCCTACGGCACTCCCATTGTGGCCGCCGCTGACGGCCAGGTCATCGAGGCCAACGACTACGACAGCTGGGGAATGTCCTGGGGTTATTACGTGCTGATCTATCACAACGGCACTTACACCACCCGGTATGCCCACATGAGCTCTGTGGCAGTGTCCTCCGGCCAGTATGTCACCGCCGGTACGGTGATCGGCTATGAGGGCGCCACCGGCAACGTCACCGGACCTCACCTGCACTTTGAGGTCTATCAGAACGGCGTCCGCGTGGACCCCATGCAGTTCCTGTAAACAAAAAGAGCCTCCCGAATGCTCGGTGGTCGTAAAACAGTAGTATGTGAATTTCTTGGAACAGGCATGATT
>CAUWLU010000015.1:0-50105 GCA_963559705.1 uncultured Acutalibacter sp. | reverse complement strand
TGTTTCTTGTTTTTTATGTTCTTCTTAATTGTCGTTTTGGTTTTTTTTTTTTTACCCCCCCCCCCCCCCCCCCACACACACACACACACACACACACGCGCGCTCCCTTTCAGAGGAGGTGCTTGGGCAGATAAACCGGGATTCGGAATCGCTTCAGGTGGACGGCCAATCCTTGCGGATCAAGCACGTCCCTTCCACGGTGAGCGACTGGGAGCTGTACTTGGTCATCAATGAAAGCGTGCTGTACCAAAACATCTACCGCACCACAGCGGTGCAGGGGTGGATCGTTTTGGTGTCCGTTGTTTTGGTGGTGCTGGTCATCTGGGGAGTGTCCTCCACCATTTCCCAGCAGTTCCAGCATCTTCAATGGCAGATTGGGCGCACGAACGACCCGCAGAAGCAGGGCTTCATCCATGTGGACAGCCAGGACGAATTCCGAGAGCTGGCGTCGGTCTACAACGAGATGATGGGCCGCATCGACAACCTGATAGACATGGCGTACTCAAAGGAGCTTTTGCTCAAGAGAGCTGAGCTGAAAATGCTGCAAGCGCAGATCAATCCGCATTTCCTTTACAACACCCTGGATTGCATCAACAGCCTGGTGGACCAAAACCGCCCCCAGGATACGAAAAAAACGGTCACGGCCTTGGCCAGCCTTATGCGGGCCAGCATAAAGGGCAAGCGGATGCTCACCGTGCGGGAGGAATTGAACTATATCAACCAATATATGTACATCAACAAAATACGGTATGAGGACAACCTGTTGTTCCTCTGCGAAATCCCGGAGAGCATGAAGGAATACTATTTGCCCAAGCTGATCCTTCAGCCCCTGCTGGAGAACGCCGTGGTCCATGGCATCTCCCATCTGCTGGGGCGTGGGATGATCGGACTGTTTGGGGAAGAGGGGGAGGATTATCTGGCCTTTACCGTGAAGGATAACGGAAAGGGCTTCCCCCAGGAGGTTCTGGATTCTCTCAGTCAAGAGGACACCTCCTTTGCGGGGCTCCAGCAAAACGACCAAACGAGCATCGGCTTAAAGAACATTCAAGCCAGGGTGCATTTGATGTATGGGGAGAAATACGGCCTGACGGTGACGAACCTAAATGGAAAGGGCTCCAGCGTTACAGTCCGCCTCCCCAAGCTGACAGCGGAGATGCTGGGGAATGATGAACTAGGGAAAGTGGGGGACAACAGTGACCATATTGATCGTGGATGACGAGAAGCTGCTGCGGGAAAAGCTAAAGACTATTTTAGAGAACTCCAAGCTGCCGATTGACAGGATCTATCTTTCTGAAAACGCTGTGGACGCCATTCGCGTCATCGAGGAAAAGGGCCCGGATATTGTGCTGAGCGATATCTGTATGCCGATAAAAAACGGATTGGAGCTGGCGGCGTATGTGAATCAAAATCATCCGCAAACGCCGGTGATCCTGATTACCGGCTATTCTGATTTTGAGTATGCCCAGGCTGCCGTAAAAAACAGGGCCTTCGACTATATTTTGAAGCCGGTGGAGCCGGAAAAGCTGATTGCCTGTGTGCAGAAGGCAGAGAAGAATTGTGAGATGGCCGAAAAGCACCAGCGTATGTACGCCGTGCTGCAGGAGTATTTTTCCAATAATTTGGAATTGGTGCGCCGCCAGTTTATCGGCGACCTGCTGTTTCGCCGCAGCGCGTACTTGGATGCGGAACAGCAGAGGGAAACCTTTCAGCTGGATTTCACCTCCTACCGGCTGGTGGCGGTCAGCTGCAGCACTGCCGTGGAAAGCGGTCGGATAGAAGGGCAGTATTACTGCACCAGCCTTACGGAAAAGTACATCCAGCGGCTTTTGCCCAAAACGGTCACCTACATTTTCGGCAACCGGATCTTTTTCCTTTGGAGTGTCACCGAGGCCGACGCATTTGCGGACAGCCAGGCTGTGCTGGCCATGCTCAAGCTAACCTTGGCCTATGCGCGGGAGAACTTTTTGGGGATGCTCTCGGCTGGGATCAGTCAAGTGTCCGATACGCTGGGAAATCTGCACAACCTGCGGCAGCAGACGTCAGAATGTCTGGATATGCTGGAGGAAAGCGGCCAGCACGACTTCCTTTTCTATGAGGACATTGCCGAGAACAATCGTGAGCACTGGGAAATGGAAAATTCCCTGCAGGCGTTGATTGCCGCCATTCGTTTTGGCAACCGTACTGCGGCGCTGCGCCAGTTTGAGCAGGTCTCGGCTGCATTGCGTCAGGAGGACCCTGGATGTGCAGCCAGCTCCTGCTTGGCTATTGTCTCCAATGTGTCCATGCTTCTGCACGAGATGAGCTTGGAGCCCAGCCGGACGACAGAATTGACCAATAAGATCCTTCCCTTATTGCGGGAAGAAGATACGGAGGATCGTCTGGAAACCCTTTCTCATTGGATAGGGGAGGTGTGCCAGGAGGTCAACGAGCATGTTCAAAGCAGAAAAAATGTGGTGGTGAACAGTGTTCGGGAGTTTATAAATCTGCATTACAGCGAGGCTGTTGGTTTGGAGGAGGCCTCCCGCGCAGTGGAGAGGAACCCCTCCTATGTGAGCCGCTTGATCAAAGAGCATACGGGAAAGAGCTTTACCCAGCTTTTAACAGAGAAACGGATTCAGGAGGCAAAGCGCCTGCTCAAGGAGACCAGCTTGAAGATCGGGGACGTGGCGGAAAAGGTGGGCTATACCAATGTGCGTTATTTCAACCGGGTATTTAAATCCGCTGTGAATATGTCCGCCAATGATTACCGCAGCTTCACCAGCGCGTTTGACTGAGAACCGCAGGCCGATTGGGAGGATCGGGTATTGAAACAGCCGGAGGGGCAAGGCAGAAAGCACCTTACCCCTCTGGCTGTTTGGGAAACGTTGACAAAATAGATGCCCGCTATAAACGCGGGCAAAAAATTTGCGCACTCCACCATGCGAAGGTCTCGCTTACCAGCTCGGTCAGTGCAGCGTGACTTTTTGCAGGGAGGAGCGGCAGCCCGAACGGTGAAGCCGCATTTTGCGCAGAAAAATGCGGCGAGCCATAAGGACTCGCCGCGACGTGGTGGAGATGGCGGGAATCGAACCCGCGTCCGAAAAAGGATTACCAAGGCTTTCTACGAGCGTAGCTTTTGTTTTAGAGTTCCCTTGCTTTCACGCCCAAAAGCAGGCTGGAAAGTTCGGTAGCCCTTAGATCATGGCGGGGGTAAGGGCGTTATCCCGTTCACGTTCACCGCTAATCGACGCTCTGTCTCTGGCCGCGGTACTCCAGAGCAGAACGGCTGCTTAATTAAGCAGCAACAGCAACAGGTTCGTTGTCGTTTAATTTTAAAGTTTGCGGCTTTTAAAGCGGCTCCGCACCGCTGCTCGCTTACCAGGGCTTTCCTTCCCCGTCGAAACCTTTACATCCCCGTATTTACCGGTTGCGCTCTTTCAGCGTTCGCTCAATGTCCCGCTTCGCAGCTTTTTCTGCCATATCGGCCCGTTTGTCATAAAGCTTTTTGCCGCGGCACAGTCCGACCTGGACCTTTACCCGAGAGCCTTTAAAATAGAAAGACAGGGGGATCAAAGCATAACCCTGCTGCTTGACCAAGCCGTATAGCCGCAGGATCTCCCGTTTGTGCATCAGCAGCCGGCGCACTCGCATGGGGTCGCGGTTGAAGATGTTCCCAAAGTCGTAGGAGCTGATATGGCATCCGTTGAGGAGCATCTCGCCGTCGACCACGGAACACCAGGCGTCCTTTAGATTTACCCGGCCTTGACGCAGTGATTTTACCTCGGTCCCAACCAATTCAATGCCAGCTTCGAAGCTTTCTTCCACAAAGTAATCGTGGAAGGCTTTCTTATTTTGCGCGATGGTTTTTGCGCCTGTTTTACCTGCCACGGTTACTCTCCCTTCCCAGCCTTTTTGAATTTCAATATATTATACCATTTTATAATAGGCTTTGCAAGCTGTTTTTTGTCGATGGCAGGGCAGCGCCGGAGCGGCTTTTTCCCGCTCCTTTTTGACGTGAGGGATTTCCATAAATTACATGGGGGGGCGAGGCGCGCTTATGAAAATAGCATCATTTTATCGCGGAGATCCCTCTTGTTTGGTTGTTTTTCTGAAAAAATCTCCTGGCAGGATTGATTTTTTTTCGTGGGGATGTTAAAATGTATGGTAGCCAAAATGTGCTGCGTGCTCCTTTTGTTCCGAAAACTAGAACAAAAGACACATTTTGTCAGATTGCCGGGAGTATGCCGTCCATTCGCAGCGATGGTCCCGATATGCAAGGAAGGTCCGTATTTATTATAGTATTAGGAAAGCAAGGGTGTTCAGGATGGAGTTATTTACCAGCAACTCTATGTTGATGTTGGAAAAGTCCATGGGCTTTTTGTGGACCAAACAGGCGGCTGTGTTGGATAACATCGCCAATGCGGAGACGCCCAATTATAAGGCGAAGGTCGTCACATTTGAAGAGAGCCTTCGGGATAAATTGGAGAGCGCGGCGTCTTCCGACCGGCCTAAGCGGGCGATTCGCCAGGTGCTGGAGGAGACGGATTTCGCCGTGGTAGAGCCCCAGGAGTCCACGCGTATGGACGACAACGGAGTGAATATCACAGAGCAGAGCACAGAGCTGGTTCGCAATTCCTACCAGCTGCAGTATGTGATGAATGCGATTTCCGCTGATATGGCCGCACTGCGTACCGCGGCAAAAGGTTGATAGGAGGACTGCTTTATGGCATTTTTAAGCTCGATGAACATCGCGGCCTCGGGTTTGACCGCCCAGCAGCTGCGTTTGGACGTTGTGTCCGAGAACATCACCAATTCCACCACCACCCGCACCGAGGGGGGCGGGGCCTATCGCCGGAAGATGGTGGTCTTTGAGGCCGAATCCGGCCGCGATTCCTTCCGGGACGTGATGGCCCGCGCTGCCAACGGCCTGGCTTCCAATGAAGGATATGCCAACGCAGGCGGCGTGAAGGTGACGCAGATCGTGGAGGACCCTTCTCCGTTAAAAACTGTGTACGACCCAACACATCCGGATGCAAACGAGGATGGATATGTGGACCTGCCGAACGTGGACATGGTGAAGGAGATGACTGACGCCATGGCCGCTACTCAGGCATATTCCGCCAATGTAACCGCTTTCAACGCTTTGAAGGCCGTTGTGAATCAAGCGCTGCAGATCGGCCGTTAGGCGGATTTTGCATCTTTGTAAGGGTTTCTATTGCAGCTGCAATAGAAGCTGCAATAGAATGATATACATATCATTCTTTGTAATGACAGCTGTTCGGTGCGCGTTGGATATCAATTTATAGAAGAGGGTGTAACGAAACTATGATTTCTCCCATTACTGGCTTGTCATCAATCACTCCCTTGCAGGGAGAAGAGAATCTTGTGGTGCAGGAGGCGGGCGCCTCTTCCATGTTCGGGCAGGTTTTTCAGTCCGCCATTCAAAATGTGAAGGATACCGAAGCGGAAAAGACCCAGGCAGAGTATTTGCTGGCTACCGGTCAATTGGATAATCCCGCTGCATTGACCATCGCCGCCACAAAAAATCAAGTGGCCGTGGACCTGTTGGTCCAAATGCGGAACCGGGCGATGGATGCCTATTCTCAGCTGACCAGCATCAGCTTCTGAGTGCGCGCCTTCCTGGTGCGCTGTGAAAACGGCTTATGGAAAAGCTTGATAGGGATGCGTTCTAAAAAAATAGAGAAATGGGTTTTCGCAATGCAGGGATTTTTTGGGATTGAATTGAAGGAAACGGCGGTGAAGGCGGATGGCTGAAAAGGCAAAAGCCGTTTTGGAAAAGGGCAAAGCGCTTCTGAAAAAAGTGCCGAAGTTCGTGTTTGCTTTGGTCGGAGCGGCATTGCTGATTGCTGTGGTGATCGTTGCCGTTGTGATGAGCAACAAAGAGTATGCCGTGCTTTTTACGGGCTTGGGTACGGAGGAGGCCTCCGAGATCGTCACCTATTTGAACGACAATGGCATCACGGATTACCGTGTGGAGAACAACGACACAATTTTGGTGCCGGAGGGGCAGGAGGCCCAGTTGAAGGCCAAGCTGCTTATGGAGGGCTATCCGGAATCCGGCTACAGCTACTCCACATATTACGATCATGTCAGCTCCCTTTCTACGGAGAGCGAGCGGAACACAGCGTATCTGCTTTTGCTGCAGGACAGAATGAGCGCGGTTGTTCGGAGCTTTGACGGTGTGAAGGATGCTGTGGTGAACATCAACCAAGGTGAGGACCGCAGTTATATTTTGGATAAAAACAATATGGTGGACGCCTCTGCAAGCGTTTTTGTCACCATGAAGGACCCGGACGAGCATTTGACGGACAGCCAGGCGGACGCCATCCGGCGTTTGGTGGCCCGCTCGGTCCAGGGGCTGGAGGTGGACTCCGTTGAGATCAGCGACAGCATGGGCCACAGCTACGGCGGCACCACAGAGCTGGATGAGACCACCGATCTCTCCGCGCTGAAGCTCCAGCTGGAGGAGGAGAACAACAACAAGATTCGTGCAGAGATCCTGCAGGTGCTGGAGCCCCTCTTTGGCTGGGAGAATGTGGCTGTGGGTGTCAACTGCACGGTGGACGTCAACCGCTCCACTGCGGACAGCACTACATACAGCCTTCCCCAGGGCAGTCAAGAGGGACAGGGGCTGATCGGCAGCGAGGTCTACAACAACCGGATCGTCCGGGACGAAGATAAAACCACCGGCGGTGTGGTGGGCACAGAGACCAACGCGGATCTTCCCACTTACGTGGAAGAACAGGTCCGGCCTGACGGCACGGAGAAGGAGATCTCCACCTCGGGGCAAAATGATTATCTGAACAACAGCAGCACCGTGCATGAGGAACGCATGGCCGGCACTATCAAGGATTGCATGGTGTCTGTCAGCATCAACACGGACACTGCCGGAAATGTGGACGTCAATCAGCTTCGCACCCATGTGGCCCGGGCAGCGGGCATCACGGACGAGCAGGCCGAGACCCGGATCTCCATCCTTCCCCGCTCCTTCTATATAGAGGGCGGCAAGCCGAATCAAAACGGCCTGGTGGACAATGGGGAGTTCCAGCTGCCCATCCCCGTGGAGGTGGCTGTGGCGATCTCCGCAGGACTGCTCCTGCTGCTGATCGCGACCATTGTGACGGTGATTCTGCTGCACCGGCGGCGTAAGCGCAAGGAGCGTGAAGCGGCTCTGGCTGCGGCGGCTGCCCGGCAGCAGGTGATCCCCATGGAGATTCCCGTTGCGGAGCCCCAGGAGGGGGCGGATGTCATGAGCTTGCAAACTGAAAAGAGCATGGAGCTTCGCAAGGACGTGCGCCAGTTTGCCGATGACAATCCGGAAATCGCAGCACAGATGATTCGGACATTGCTGAAGGGAGGCGGCAACGGTGGCTGATGCGGCAGCGGTGCAAGAGGTAACTACGGTTCCGGTTCACAAAAGCGAGCTGAGCGGCGCCCAGCAGGCTGCGGCGGTCATCATCGCTTTGGGAGCGGAGAAGGCCTCTAAGCTTTACCAATATATGGAGCCGGACGAGGTGGAGCAGCTCACCCTGGAAGTGGCGCGTTTGGGCTTTTTGGATTCTGAGGATACCGAGCTGGCCCTGGGCGATTTTTACCGTATGTGCCAAACCAACAAGGCTGTCACCGAGGGCGGGCTGGAATACGCCCGGGCGGTGCTGGAAAAAGCCTATGGCGCCCAGGCGGCGGCGGATCTGCTGGACAAGGTGACCAAGTCCATGAAGAACCGGGAGTTCGCCTTTATGAACAAGGCGGACGTCAAGGCGCTGTTCTCTGCCTTGCAGAACGAGCGTCCCCAGACGATTGCCCTGGTGCTTTCCTATATCGACGCGGACAAGGCCGCCGGTGTGATCACCCAGCTGGACCATGAGGTGCAGGTGAAGGTGGTGGAGGACATCGCCAATATCAACAGCGTGTCCCCTGCGGCGGTGAAGATCGTCGAGGAGGAAATGAGCAAGAAGTTCTCGCAGATTGTCATTGACGCCGACGTGAAGGTGGGCGGCATCGACTATGTGGCGGATGTGATGAACAATTTGGACCGTGCCAGCGAGAAGAACATCTTCGACAATATGGAGGAGTACAATCCCGACCTGGTCACGGAAATCCGCAAGCGCATGTTCGTGTTCGAGGATATCGTCACCATGGACGACCGCTCGGTGCAGCGCTTTGTGCGGGATTGCGACCCCAGAGACCTGGTGCTTGCCCTCAAGGCGGCGGATTCCGGGGTTGCCAACAAGCTGTTCACCAATATGTCCACCCGTATGGCCCAGTCCATTCGGGACGATTTGGAGATCACCACCAACGTGCGTATGCGGGATGTGGAAGAGGCCCAGCAGCGCATCGTGGACATCATCCGCGGCTTAGAGGAACGCAACGAAATCATTATCCTGAAGGGCGGAAAGGACGATATCATTGCCTAGTATTTTCAAGCGCTTTTCCAAAGCAAAGGCAGAGAGCTATGTGTTTCCAGACGCGGAGGAGCTGGTGCTGAAGGAACCTGAGCCAGCTTCCCAGGAGCCGTCTCTGCCGAAGCGCGAGGAGTTTCAGGAGGATACTGAGGAGACGGGGAAGAAGGATGCCCCTGGGATGTCCGAGGTGCAGTTTGCTCAGCTGCAGGCCCAGGAGATCCTGGGGGACGCCAGACGGCAAGCTCAGGAGCTTTTGGAGCAGGCTAAGCTGGAGGCTCAGGAGGAGATCGAGCGCGCGAAGGCAGAGGCTGCTGCGGAAGGCCAGCGGGAAGGATATCAGCGGGGCCTGGAGGAGGCCATGCAGACCGCTCGGGAAGAGCGGGAGCAGCTGGCGCACGAGCTTTCCGGCCAAGTGGAGGCGTTCTTGGAGAAGGCCTCCGCCGCGCTGGATAAGCAGCTGGACGATAACGTAAACGAGCTGCGGGATCTGGCCATTGCCATTGGAGAAAAGGTGGTCAGCGTCAGCTTGAAGAGCAGCGGCGATGTGATTGCCAGGATGGTTCAGGCAGCGCTGGATAAGCGCCGCCGCCGGGAGTGGGTCCGTATCTACATTGCAGAGACGGACGCCAAGCGTATGGGGCAGATTCCAGCCTCTCTGGCAAATTCTCTTTCGGCCATCTCCGACCGGGTGAGGATCATCCCCATGGCCGGGGAGGATTCCGGCGCCTGTGTGATTGAAACGCCGGATGAGATCATAGACGCCAGCGCGTCCACGCAGCTCCATAACATCCGAGGAATGCTGATGGACGCTCCTGTGGAGAACGCCCCGGCGCCGCCCCAGATTTTTCACACCTGAGAAAGGAGGATGGGCATGTTCCAGCAGATGATTCGCCAAGTGTACAATGCGGATACTTACAGCTTGACCGGCAAGATTGAGAATATTGTTGGCATGTCCATCGAGGCTTCCGGCGGCAGGGCGGCCGTGGGGGATATCTGCCGTATCTACAACGGGGAATCCGGCGGTCAAGTTGTCGCCGAGGTGGTTGGCTTTAAGGACGACAAGATTCTGCTGATGCCCTATTCCGACATGGCGGGCATCTCGGCGGGGAATTTTGTCAGAAATACAGGCACTCAGCTCACCCTGCGTGTGGGGGAGTTTTTGCGAGGCAGGATCATCAACGCACTGGGCCAGCCCATTGACGGCGGTCCTGCTTTTCCACAGGATGGCACTCCGCACTGCATTGGCGCCAGTTATATCAATCCCTTGGACCGTCCCCCCATCCGCGAGCGCATGGAGTTTGGAATCAAGGCCATCGACGGTCTGCTGACCATCGGCAAGGGACAGCGTATCGGTATTTTTGCAGGCTCCGGCGTGGGCAAAAGTACTCTGATGGGCATGATCGCCAAGAACGTGAAGGCGGATATCAACGTGATTGCCCTGGTGGGCGAACGTGGCCGCGAGGTGCTGGAGTTTGTCCAGAAGGACTTGGGGGAAGAGGGCATGGCCCGTTCCATCCTGGTGGTGGCCACTTCGGACCAGCCTGCGATGCTGCGGATGAAATGCCCTTCCGTTGCCACGGGCATTGCGGAGTTTTTCCGGGATCAGGGGTACGATGTCCTGCTGATGATGGACTCTCTGACGCGTTTTGCCATGGCTCAGCGAGAGATCGGCCTGGCCATCGGCGAGCCTCCGGTGGCGCGCGGGTATACTCCCTCCATTTACGCGGAGCTGCCAAAGCTTTTGGAGCGCAGCGGCAATTTCCGGCGCGGGTCCATCACCGGCGTGTACACCGTGCTGGTGGAGGGCGACGACACCAACGAGCCCATCGCCGATACCGTGCGAGGCATTCTGGACGGACATATCGTGCTGTCCCGCGCCTTGGCCAATGCCAACCATTATCCCGCCATTGACGTGGGCGCCAGCATCTCCCGTTTGATGGTGGAGATCGTGGGGGAGGAGCACAGAGGGCTTTCCTCCCGTATGCGCGACATCATGAGCGTTTACGAAAAGAATTCCGATTTGGTGAGCATTGGCGCTTACAAATCCGGCACCAACCGCAAGCTGGATTTTGCATTGACGAAAATCGACCCCATCAACCAGTTCCTGATGCAGGGGGTCAACGAGGCCTTTTCCTATGAGCAAACACTGGAACAGATGGGGCAGATCCTAAAGTGACCCTTGGAGGAGGTGAAGCGCTGTGAAAAAATTCAAGTTTCCCTTGGACGTTGTGCTGCGGTATAAGCAGCAGGTTTTGGAGGACGCGCAGGCCGAGCACGCCGCAGCGCTGGCAGAGGTCCACCGGCAGGAGCAGCTGCTGGCAGACCTGGAAGCCCGCTATCGGGAGTACGATCAGGAATACTGCCAGCGTAAGCTGGAAGGGTTGACCATTGGCGATGCCATGATGTATCAAAACGGCCTGCGGGCGCTGGAGGGTGAGATCCGCCGGGAGACGGAAGTGCTGCAGCGCCTGCGCCAGGAGGAACAGGTGAAGCGGGAGCGGGTGGTCGCTGCAAAGCAGGAGACCTCCTCTTTGGAAAAGCTTCGGGAGAAGAAGCTGGCCGAGTACCGCAAGGACGAGCAGAAGAGCGAGGAGCAGTTCATCGAGGAATTTGTCAGCTCCGCGCGAAGCCGCTCCGCATAAGGCCGGGGAGCCGGTCGGGACGCGGGCGAAAGCCCCAGGCGCGGCTCCCCCAAAGCAGCAGTGAAAGGAGGTGAAACTATGCAAGTGGAAAATGGAATCCTACAGATTTTGAGCGCTGTGTTGAAAAATCCCCAGCCCTCCCAGCAACAGGAGGGAGGAGACGTCAGCTTTGGAGAGCTGCTTGATAACCGCATGGAGAGCGTCAAGAAGGACCCTGCAAAGGACCACTCGGACGCCCCGCAGCATTCCCAGGCGACGGGAAATCCCGAGGAGCCTGCGGAACCGCCCGTTCAGCAGGAGCCCGGCGTGCAGGAGCAGGAACAGGCCGTTCTTTGGAATGCGGCCATGATGACTCCGGCCCAGTGGAACGTGCAGCTCCAGGGGGCTGAGCAGCAGGCTGTGCCCGCAGTCGCCGTGGAAACTGCCACGGTGGCAGCTGCTCCGGTGGAGGTTCAGACCGCAGCACCCCAGGTGATGGAAGCAGCCGCACCCCAGGTCTCTCAAGAGAATGGGGAGCAGGTGTTGGTCCAGCAGCCTGTGGAGCAGCAGGTGGCAGAGGCCCAGCCCGAGACGGCGCAGGTCCCTGTTCAGCAGCCTCAAGAGGGCGCTGAGATGCAGTGGAACACCCAAGCCGGGGAGCAGCAGTCCGCAGGGAAGGCCGCTCTGGAAACAGTCCCGCAGAAGCAGGAGGACAGCACTGTGGATGTGAAGGTGGACGTCCCCGTGGAGGCCGAGCATTCCTTGTTCGGTCAGGTGGAGTCCGTGCCGGTCAAGGTTGGCGAGGTGGATCAGCAGCAGCAGACCGAGAACACCCAGGACGTGGAGACTCAGCTGAAGGACGGATTGACCCAGGCGCTGCGAAACGGCGACACCAAGGTGGAGATCCAACTGAACCCGGTAGAGCTGGGCAGCGTGAAGATCGAGGTGACCCGCAGCGCGGAAGGCGCTCTCTATGTGGTGCTTACCGCAGAGCGCACCCAGACCCAGGGCCTTTTGGAGCGCCATGCGGCTGGGCTGCAGTCCATGCTGATGGGAAGCTCCGGCACAGAGGATGTGCAGGTGCAGATCAACCGCCAGCAGGAGGGCCAGCAGGCTGAAAATCAAAACTATGACGGGTCCAGCGGCAATGGGCGCGAGGGCCGGCAGCAGGAGCATCGCCGCCAGCAGCCCTCTGAAAACGCAGATTTCCTCCAGCAGCTTCGTTTAGGGCTGGTGCCTCAAACTACGATATGAAAGGTGTGAAACTATGAGCGATTACATGACCGACCTTTCCGGTTATCTGATGGGAACCAGCGCTCTGCTGGCCGAAAAGAGCGGGGTCAAGGTCAACTCCTCCGGGGGCGGCGCCTCCTTGGATATGACGGATTTCCTCACGCTGATGGTGGCACAGTTCCAGAATCAGACCCTGGATAACACGGCGGACACCTCTGATATGCTCAACCAGCTGGTGCAGATGTCCACGGTTCAGGCGATCACCAACATCACCGACGCCACTGTGATGATGTATGCTGGCTCTCTGGTGGGCAAAGAGGTCACCATCGGCCAGTACAACAGCGACGGGACCTTGGAGGAGCTGGTGGGCGTTGTCACCGGCACAGGCGTGTCCGGAGGACAGCAGGTGATCTTCGTCAACGGAAAAAGCTATTATCTAAGCCAGATCATGGCTGTGGGACGCTTGCCGGAGGAGGAAAAGCCTGATTCCGGCGAGGGCGGCGACACTTCGGTGGACGGCGATGCCACTAACAAGCCGGAAACGGAGAAGCCGGGCGGAACCAACAAACCGGACGGAACCAAGCCGGATGTGGAGAAGCCCGAGGGGACCGAAGGCACAAAACCCAACCTTGATTTTGACGCTCCAGGGGTGGTTGGATGATTCGAGGAATTTCCCAAGGAAATCCCCTCTATTCCAACAGCCAACAGGCGCAGCATAGCACAAACGCGCAAGCGGGCTTCGGCCAGGTCTTTCAGCAGGAATTCCAGAGGGCCGCAGCGCCGGCGCAGACTGGCGTGGCTTTTTCCAAGCACGCTGCCGTGCGGGCCGAGCAGAGGGGCATTGAGGTCACCCCCGCCCTGATGGCGCAGCTTACGCAAAGCGTAGAGCGCGCTCAGGAAAAGGGTGCAACCAACATCCTGGCGATGGACGGCACGCGGGCATTTATCATCAATGTGCCCAACGCCCGGGTAATCACAGCCATCACCCAGGATGAAATGAAGGAAAACGTATTTACCAATATTGACGGCGCCGTGTTTTTGAAAGATCAATAACACAAAGGGCAGGTCCTCTTTGAGGATGTCCTGGAGGGAAGCCCGAATGGCTTTTCTCCGGCGGCGCATGAAAGGAGACAATTCAAATCTTATGACTGGTGCAATGAATGCGGCAATTGCCGGCTTGAAATCACACATGAACAAATTGAACGTGATCGGCAACAACATTGCCAACGTGAACACCTTTGGCTACAAGCCGGGGCGTGTGGTTTTTAAGGATTCCCTGTACACAACGATGACCTCCGGCTCCAATGGCAACCCCACCACCGGCGGTATCAACCCTTCTCAGATCGGCTACGGTGTGCAGATCGGCTCCATTGACCTGGACATGGCCTCGGGCGACTACTCTCCCACGGGCCGCGCGCTGGATACCTACATCAAGGGCGACGGGTTCTTCCTGGTGGGCGGTAAAGACACTGCCAACATCATCTCTCCCGACGACCCCGAGAGCATGAAGAGCTTGACGCTGACCCGCGTGGGCGCGTTTACGATCGACTCCGACGGCTATGTGGTGGATAACTACGGCAACTGCGTCTATGGCTTCCGCTGCATTGGCTACAAGACGAAGGACGACGGCTCTAAAGAGGCTGTTTTCAGCGATCAGCTGGTCCCGCTGCGCCTGCCCGGCTACGGCGTAAAGGACCCGGCAGCTCAGGACAAGGAGTATGAAGTCAAGTGGCCCACGGACGGCCGTTTTGATGACCAAGGCGTGTTTCACCCGGATGAGGAGGCCAATCGTCTGGAAGAGGCAGTGGACGGCAATGACAATACCTATGACCGTGTTGTCCTGGACGGCATCTCCATCGACCCGGGCACCGGCGCCATCACCGGTACGGTGAAGGACAGCGACCAAACCATCACCGTGGGCTACATCGGCTTGGGCATTGTGGACAACCCCAACGGCGTCACCCATCAGAGCGGACCTTATTACAGTGCTGAGGGCGGCGCAGGCGGTTTGAACGTCACCACCATCGGCGGCATCGGCGAGAGCCTTGGGATCACCCACATTAACGGCAGTTTGGCGGGAGGTCAGGCCTACCCGAACCTGAAGCCGGATGATCTGCCCGACAGCATGCGCGTGGGCAGCTCCGGCACCACCTCGCTGATCACCGGCGGTTTGGAGATGTCTAAAACGGATTTGTCCACCGAGATTACAGAAATGATCACCACTCAGCGCGGCTATCAGGCCAACACCAGAATCGTCACCGTGACGGACTCCATGCTGGAAGAGCTGGTCAACATGAAGCGGTAAGCCAGCGCAGCTTAGCTTGGCTGTAAAAAGCCAAGCGCGCGAGGAGAGATAGGGGCGCGGTCCCATCCGCGTTCGGGAGCCGGGCGCTGCCCGGTGGGAGTTTCCGGGAGGCCGGGGACGCGGATGGGACGCAACAAGCTTGTTCGAAAGGCGGTTTCACTTATGATCGTTTTGACAAAGCGTAGCGGTGAACGGTTTCTTGTAAATGAGATGCAGGTCGCCTGTATCGAGATGATACCTGAGTGTAAGGTTGTGATGATGAATCACGATTATTATTTGGTGCTGGAGAGCGCGGAGGAGATCGTTCAGCGCATTGCGGAGTACCATGCCAAGGTGAGGGACATCCAGCGGGAAATCACCATCGCAGACAAGCGGTAAAGCAAGTGTAGAATGAACGGGGCGCACACCGCGCCCGGGTAGCAGGGAGTGGCGTTTCTATGAACATAACCTATTTGATCGGCACGCTGGTTGCCGTTGCCGTCATGGTCATCGGCATGATGCTGGACGGAGCCAACTTTGTGCCGGCGCAGATCTTGCACTTTTTTGATCCCGCCAGTATCATGATCACAGTGGGATGTACGTTTGCTGTCATCATCGCCAGCTTTCCGGTCCGAATGCTGAAATCGGTCCCGAAGCATCTGGCGATTTTGATGAACTCCAAAAAGTTCAATCCCGTGCTGATTGTGGAGCAGCTGGTGGATTTGGCGCAGATTGCCCGAAAGAACGGGTTGCTGGCCTTGGAGGAAAAGGCCAACAGTCAAGAGGACCCGTTCTTCAAGCAGGCGATTATGCTGATTGTGGACGCCAACGACCCGGACAAGGTGCGCGGTATCTTAGAAAACGACATCGAGTGTATGTCCTCCCGTCACGAGGATGTGGCGGCCATGTATGAGCGGGCCTCCTCTGCGGCGCCGGCCTTTGGTATGGTGGGCACCCTGGTGGGCTTGATCAATATGCTGAAGGGGATGACCGGTGAAGCAGGCACGGCGGGCATCGGCCCTGCCATGGGCACCGCGTTGGTCACCACGCTGTACGGCTGTATCCTGGCCCACATCATCTTCAATCCCATTGCTTGCCATCTGCGCACGCGGGACGAGGAGGAGGTCCTTTGCCGGATGATCATCGTGGAGGGCATCACCTCCATCCAGTCCGGCGAGAACCCCAAGTTCTTGCGTGAAAAGCTGATGACCTTCCTCAGCCAGAACTCCAGAGGGGAAGAGGGCGGCTCTAAGAAAAAGGGCCGTTCTAAGAAAGGCAGCGGCGGGGAAGAGTAATCCGGCCAATGGCACGGCAATGAGAAAGAAGGGGGGATCCTCTTGCGAAGGAAAAAAAGCAGCGGCGGCGGCGCCAGCTGGATGGACACCTATGGCGACATGGTGACGCTGCTCCTGTGCTTTTTTGTGCTGCTTTACTCCATGTCCTCCATCAGCGAGGAGAAGTTTAAAGCCCTGGTGATGAGCTTTAATCCGGACGCTGCTCAAACGATCACCGAGACCACGGGAAATGACGGTCCGAACGCCGACCCCAATGAGGAGGATGGCTCTGGCCTTGGGCTCAGCCCAGAGCAGATCGATCAGAATATGGAGGACCTCTATGAAGAGATGTCCGCCTATGTCCAAAGCCTCGGGATGGGAGGCAGCGTGTCCGTCACGCAGGGAGAGGGCAAGGTGTTTATCACCTTTGACCAATCTGTGTTTTTTGACGGGGACGATTGGCAGCTCCGGGACGAGAGCCTGCCCATCTTGGCCCATGTGGGCGAAATGATCTCCAGCGCAGCGGAGTCTATTGACGAGGTGCGCGTGCTGGGGCATACGGCTCAGGCGCATCCGGACAGGCCGAACTCCATCATAACCGATCGAATGCTTTCCGCTCAGCGGGCGGCAAACGCGCTGGCTTATATCCAGGGGAACTGCTCCCTGGACCCTGCCCGGATGATCAGCGAGGGGTATGGACAGTGGAGGCCCATCGCCGCCAACGATACCCCGGAGGAACGGGCGAAAAACCGGCGGGTGGAGATCATTATCAGCAGCCGCGATATGGGCAGTGAAGAGCTGCAAGACAGCGTGCAGGAATACTATACAGAACGGGGCGCCAGCTCCCCAGCGCAGGAGGCCGCGCCGGAAACCAGCAGCGCGGCGGCAGACGGCGGCGCGTCTGCGGGCAGGGACGCCTCCGCTTCCGCGGGTTGATCCTGTGGCCGATTATTTCCCGAAGGGCAGGTGAAGCAAAGAGATGCCAGAAGTATTGTCCCAAAGTCAGATCGACGCACTGCTCAATGCAGTGCGCAGCGGCGAAAAGGATTTGGACGAGGAACCGGAAGCAAAAGCAAAAGAGCGCTCTTACCGCAAATATGACTTTAGAAGTCCTAGGAAATTCACAAAGGATAGGCTGAAGATGCTCAGCGGCATTTTCGAGAACTACACCAGGGTGATCAACTCCCGTTTGAACGCGCTGCTCCACACCAACTGCGAGGTTGTGGTAGAGAGCGTGGAGGAACAGCGGTACTATGAGTTTTCCAACGCTTTGTCAGAGGGGGACGTCCTCTCCTTGGCCAGAGCGGTGAAGGGAAGCAAACGGGCGGACACTCCGGCGCTGATTCATCTGTCTTCTTCCGTAGTGCTTGAGATGATAGACAGAATGCTCGGCGGCGAGGGCACGCCCATACGGGTCCCTTCCGATTACACCTATACCGATTTGGAGCTCAAGCTGTATGAATCCATTGTGCAGGATATGGTTTCCGTCATGGGAGGAAGCTGGGAGAATTACATCGCCATCCAATTTGAGTATGAACGCACAGAGGTGAACCCCACCCTGGTGCAGCTGATTGGTCTGGATGAAGCTGTGGTGATTGTTGACATGAAGCTTCAATTTCCGGAGAGCTCCGGATTGATCAGTATTGTGCTGCCGGGCTTGATGCTGACAAATATTTTTGCAGATATCAACCGGGATAATCCAGTGCGAAAGCTGTCGGATGAGGATAATTCTGAGGAAATCTTCCAGCGTTTGCGAGATTCGTCTTTAGACGTTGTCGCGCAGCTTGGCGCCACAACGATCTCGCTGAGCGATGTGTACCATTTGCAGGTGGGGGATGTGTTGGACCTGGGCAAACCCAAGGAAGCCCCTGTTTTTTTGGAGATTGGCGGGTATCAGTGGTTCACCGGACGCATGGGTACATATAAGAAAAAAATGGCTGTTAAGATCGAGGAGATCTGCTATCAAGCCGAGAGAAGGAGCGAGTAAGACAGAATGGAAAAGCAATTGTTCAGTCCCATGGAGATCGACGCCATAGGCGAAATGATGAATATCAGCCTCGGTTCCTCGGCGACGGCGGTTTCTAATATGTTGGACCAGCGGGTGGATATCACAACGCCTACCGTCTCTGCGATGCACAGCAGTGATTTTACGATAGGCAATCTGGAGCCGGCCATCGGTGTAGAGATCAAATATGTGGCGGGCATCGAAGGCAGCAACATCATGCTGCTGAAAAAAAGCGATATCCGGGTAATCGTGGACCTGCTGATGGGCACCAACACTCCTGAGGAGGATTTTGAGCTAAACGATCTGACCATCAGCGCTGTGTGCGAATTGATGAACCAGATGATGGGGGCTTCTTCCACCGCTCTGTCGGATTTCTTTGGCTTTTCGGTGAACATCTCCACGCCGGAGCCCTTTGAGCTGACGGATCTGGAATCCTTTAAGCGGGAACACCTTCCCCAGTCCTCAGAGACCATCGTGGTGGTAAGCTTTTTCATGAAGATCGAAGGCGTGCTGGAAAGCGAGTTCATGAACGTAATGAGCGTGGAGCTGGCCAGAGAACTTCTCACCGGTTTGGGCCTGCCTCCTGGGATTGGCAGCGAGGAGCCCGCCGCGCAGGAAGCGCCCGCACGGGCCCCCGCCGCGCCAGAACCGGCTCCGGCAGCTGTCTCCGGCGGCTCGGAAGGGAAGATGAGCCAGGACGAGATCGAGGCCCTGCTTGCCAGCATGGCGGGCGGCGGCGAGCCTGCTCCGGCCCCGGCGCCCCAGCCCGAGCCGGCGGCCCCGGCGATTGCGGCTCCGTCCCCTGCGGTTCAGCCCGCTGTAGCCCAGCCTGCTGTGGCTCAGCCTGTTGCGGCGCAGCAGCCGGCAGCAGCGGCGCAGTTCCCAGTGCCGCCCCAGCCCACCGGGGAAATCCCCGTTGGCGCAGGGCAGATGGGATATCCACCGCCCTACTATTATCCACCCTATCCTTATCCCTATCCGGTGCCGCAGCCGGCAGATCCCAAGGTGATCAACTCCCAGCCCGCGCCCATGCCGGCGATGGAGCCAGCAGATGCTTTGGGCGAGGAGCAGGCAGAGAACCTGGACCTGATTATGGAGGTTCCGCTGCAGGTCAGCGTGGAGATTGGCCGTGCGCGCCAGAAGGTGCAGGATATTCTGGAGCTGTCCCGAGGCTCCCTGGTGGTGCTGGATAAGCTGGCAGGCGATCAGGTGGACCTGTTTGTCAACGGCAAGTGCATTGCCCGCGGCGATGTGGTGGTGATCGACGACAATTTTGGAGTGCGGATCACTGAGATTGTGAAAAATTCCGGTCTTGAAAAGGCGCTGAAACTGCAATGAGCGCCCCGCTAAAAATTTCAGAAAGAGAAGGATGAGTGACCATGGCAAAGAAGATTTTACTTGTGGATGACGCTGCTTTTATGCGAATGATGCTGAAGGATACCCTGAGCAAGGAAGGCTATACCGATCTGTTCGAGGCTGTTGACGGCGCCGATGCAGTGGAAAAGTTCGGTGAGATCGGTCCGGACCTGGTGATCATGGACATCACCATGCCCAACATGGACGGCTTGGAGGCATTGAAGGCCATCCGCGCAAAGGACCCCAACGCCAATGTGGTGATGTGCTCCGCAATGGGTCAGGAGAGCATGGTTATGGACGCAGTGCGCTCCGGCGCCAAGGACTTCATCGTAAAACCCTTTAAGCCCGACCGTGTGCTGAAAACTGTGAACACTATTTTGGGCGGCGCTTAAGTATGTTCGAGACGGAAGGACTCTCCCTGCTTTGGATGCTGCTGTGCATCGTGGCCATATTGGGCCTGTCCTATTGGTTCACACGGTATGTGCTGGGCAGGGGGCTGCTGGGCCGCTATGGCGCGCAAGGAGGGCAGGGCGGAAAGCTGCAGGCACTGCAGAAGCTCTCAATCAGCCGCGACCAGCAGCTGCTGCTGGTGCGGGTAGGGGACCGGGTGCTGCTGCTGGGCGTTTCGCCGGGGGGGATCCGCACCCTGTGCGAGCTGACCCCGGAGGAAGCAAAGCCTTGGCTGGAGGAACCTGACAAGCTTCAAGCGTCATCGCCCAGCTTTCAGGAGTCGCTGCGCCGGGTAATGGAACAACGGAGAAAGAAGGGATAGCATGGGAGAAGGGATCATTAACATAAACGGCAGCAATGTGGAAACGCTGCAGATCCTCTTGCTCACCACGCTGATCACGCTGCTGCCCTCCATCATCGTGATGATGACCTCCTTTACCAGGTATATTGTGGTGTTTTCGTTCCTGCGCTCTGCCATGGGTACCCAGCAGACGCCGCCCAATATGGTCTTGGTGGGGCTGGCTTTGTTCCTGACGCTGCTGACCATGGCGCCGGTGGTTTCTCAAATCCAAACAGACGCCTATGAGCCCTATATCAACGAGGAGATCACCCAGGAGGAATTTGTGGACCGCGCCTCCGTTCCCTTAAAGGATTTTATGATCCGCAACACAGAGCGTGGCACCCTGGTGATGTTCTGCGATCTGGCCCAAGTGGAGGTTACGGATGAGATCACTGTGGAGGAGGCAGAGGAGCTGCCCATGACGGTGATTGTGCCCTCCTTCATGGCTTGCGAGTTAAAGCGGGCTTTTGAGATTGGATTTTTGCTGTATATTCCGTTTATGCTCATTGATATTGTGGTGTCCTCCACATTGATGAGCATGGGTATGATTATGCTGCCGCCGTCCATGATTTCCATGCCCTTCAAGCTGTTGCTGTTCATCTCCTTGAACGGGTGGGAGCTGTTGTTCTCCACGCTGGTGCAAGGCTTCAACTAAAAAGGGAGGAGGGCTAAGTCATGGATACAACTGCAGTAATGGACATCATGCGGGACGGTGTTGGCGTGGCCCTTCGGCTGGCGGGCCCCATGCTGATTTTGAGTATGCTGGTGGGCATTGTGGTGGCCATTTTCCAGGCGGTCACGCAAATCCATGAGCAGACCATCTCCTTTATCCTGAAGCTGGTGGTGGTGGTCGCAGTGCTGCTGCTGGGGGGTGGCTGGATGCTGGAGGTCCTCCAGGATTTCTCACGCTCGTTGTTTAACATGATGTGATGCGCTTTCGAGAAAGGCGGGTGGTGAAATGGATGGTGCGGGGTTGACCCTGTTCCTCTATATAGCGGCCCGTATGTCGGGATTTGTACTGTTTAACCCCTTGCTGGGACGCCGAAATGTTCCGGCGCTTTTTCGCAGCGGACTGGTGCTGGTGCTGGCAGTGACCCTGTTCTCCATCACCAAGCAGGAGACGGCTGTGCCGGGCACTACGGCAGAGCTGCTGGTCCGGATGCTTTTGGAGCTGGTTTTGGGCTTTTTCCTGGGGATGGCGGTGAGCTTCTTTTTCATGATTCCCCAGTTGGCCGGTGAGGTCATCGACACGCAGATGGGCACCACCATGAACCAGATCTACGATTCTTCCTCTCAGGCGAATCTGTCCACTACCGGAGTGACGCTGAATGTGCTGATGATGTTGCTGTTTTTTGCGGCAAACGGCCACAATACACTGCTCCGCATCCTGATGACTTCCGGACAGGCGGTGCCCTTTGGCGCGACGGGCTTTGGCGAGCAGTTTTATGGCGCGATGCTTCAGCTGTTTGTGCAGTGCGTGGTGCTGGCAGTAAAGCTCTCGATGCCGGTTTTGGCGGCAGAGCTGGTGGGCGAGGTTGGCGTGGGCGTCCTGATGAAGGTGATTCCGCAGATCAACGTGTTCGCCATCAACATCGAGCTGAAGGTGATTATTGGTCTTGTGCTGGTGTGCCTGCTCATTGCGCCCTTTGGCGAATTTCTCCTTCAGGCAGAGCAGCAAATGCTGGGCAGCCTCAGTGAGCTGCTGGCGCTTACCGGCACGGCCGGATAGAGCTCTTCCCATGCGGGAGCGTCAAAATTGTGTTGAGTTCCGCAAAGGGGGGATGAGCCATGGCGGACAGCTCCAAAACAGAAAAGGCCACACCGAAACGACGGCGTGACGAACGGAAAAAGGGCCACGTGTTCCTAAGCCAGGATTTGGTGGCTGTAGCGTCCCTTTTGGGCTCCTTTGCCACGCTGTGGCTGCTGTCCGGAGCTTTTGTGGATCGCCTGGCTGAGTTTATGGAGTTTGCCATCACTTCCGGTGCGCAGCCCCTGGGGGACATCGAGAAGTTCTCCGGAAGGGCTTTTATGGAAGGGCTGGGAGTTTTTTTGATGACAGTGGGACCGGTGGCGGGAGTGACGATCCTGTGTGCGGTAGGCGCCACCTTCGGTCAGACCAGGTTTTTGGTCAGCGGGGAGTCTTTGAAGCCAAAGCTGAACCGCATCAGCCCGCTGCAAGGCTTTAAACGGCTGTTCTCAGTGCGAAGCCTGGTGGAGGCGCTGAAGGGCCTGCTCAAAATCGCCTGTTTGATGATTATTATTTATCTGGCGCTGGAGAGCATGTTTGTAGAGGGCTCCAAATTTTTGTATACCGATGTGAGCACCGCTGCGGCTCATGTGGGGCAGGTTGCCATGAATATGATCTGGCAGATCATTGTGGTATTCGTGGTATTGGCAGCGGCTGATTTCTTCTATCAATGGCGCGCTTACGAGCGAGAGCTGCGCATGAGCAAGGAAGAGGTCAAGGAGGAGTATAAGCAGACCGAGGGCGATCCCAAGGTCAAGGGCCGCATTCGGGATATCCAGCGGCAGATGGCTCGCTCACGTATGATGCAGGCAGTGCCCCAAGCCGATGTGGTGATTCGAAACCCCACCCATGTGGCGGTGGCCCTGCGGTATAAGCCGGACAGCGATCCGGCCCCGGTGGTGCTGGCCATGGGCCTGGACCACGTAGCTTTGAAAATTGTAGAAACGGCGCAGGAGCACCACATCGCCGTTATCGAAAACGTCCCTTTAGCAAGGGCGCTGTATGCCCAGTCGAGTCTCAATCGGGAGATTCCCCCGGACCTGTATGGGCCTGTGGCAGAGGTGTTGGTGTATATTTTCCGTCTTAACGGAAACAAGCAAATTGTCAAGGGCTGAGCCCTGTGACATGGAAAGGAGTGCAAGGATTTGAAACGGATTTTCAACAACGTGATCTCCCTGGCAGTGGTGGTCATCGTACTGTTCCTGATCATTCCCCTGCCCCCCTTTATGTTGGATATCCTGCTCATCTTGAACATTGGCTTGTCCATTATGATCTTGATGATCACCATGAATATATCAGAGCCGCTTCAGTTTTCCATTTTTCCATCGCTTCTGTTGGTGACCACGCTGTTCCGGTTGGGGCTTAACGTCTCCAGTACACGGCTGATTCTCTCCAACGGCGGCGATGCTGGTTCGGTTATCGAGGCTTTTGGTCAGTTGATTACCAGCGGCAATATTGTTATTGGCGTTGTTATCTTTTTTATCATTGTTCTAGTGCAGTTTATCGTCATTACAAAGGGCGCAGAGCGTGTGGCTGAAGTGGCTGCCCGTTTCACTTTGGACGCAATGCCCGGTAAGCAGATGGCCATAGACGCGGATCTTTCCTCCGGGATGATTAACGAGCAGCAGGCCAGGGTTCGCCGGGAAAAGATCCAAAAAGAGGCGGACTTCTACGGCGCTATGGACGGCGCCACAAAGATCGTCAAGGGCGACGCCATTATGTCCCTCTTGATTACGCTGATCAATTTCATCGGCGGAATCCTAGTGGGCATGGTGGAGGGCGGCGGCGACATCGGCACGGTGCTGAGCACCTATTCCATCGCCTCCATCGGTGACGGTCTGGTCAGCCAGCTGCCCGCGCTGATGATCTCCACCGCCACCGGTATGATCGTCACGCGTTCTGTTTCTGACGGCAGCTTGAACACGGACGTGCTGGGGCAGTTCAAGGCACAGCCCCGCGCGATGATGACCACGGGCATCATCCTGCTGTTTTTGGCGGCGATCCCCCATACGCCCCACATCGCGCTGATTGTGGGCGGCTCGTCCCTGGTGATCGGCGGCTATGTGGTGGGTCAGCGCATGAAGGCGCAGCAGCAGTTGGTTGCTGTGGAGGAGGAGGCCCCTGCTTCGGCAGAGCAGGCCGCGCCCTCTGAGAATGACTACTATAAGGACATCAACAATGTGTATACTCTGCTGACTGTGGAACCAGTGGAGATGGAGTTTGGCTACAGCTTGATTCCCTTAGTGGATGAAAGCCAGGGCGGCAAGCTCATCAACCGCGTGGTGATCTTCCGGCGGCAGTTTGCCCAGGATATGGGCTTTGTTATCCCATCCATCCGGATGCATGATGCGGCGGCTTTGGGCACCAACCAGTATGTCATCCGCATCAAGGGCGAGGAAGTGGCCAGGGGAGAGATCCTGGTGGACTACTATCTGGCCCTGGAGCCCTCCCATCCTCTTGGCGAGGTGGATGGCATCGAAACGATTGAGCCGGCCTACGGGATTCCCTCTCGATGGATTCTTCCTGAAAATAAGGAAATCGCAGAAATTTATGGATACAGTGTCATCGACCCGCTGTCTGTGATGCTGACCCACCTCTCGGAGACGGTCAAAAAGCATGTGCATGAGCTGCTCACCAGGGCAGAGACCATTCAGCTGGTGGAGAACTTAAAGCGCACGGCTCCGGAGCTGGTGGAGGAGACCGTGCCCAATCAGGTGAGCTACGCCACCCTGGAGAAGGTGCTGCGGGCACTGCTCCGTGAAGGTGTGCCCATCCGGGACTTGGGCACGATTATCGAGACCACAGCCGACGCCTTGGGGCAGGGCTTGAATCTGGATTTGGCCATCGAGCAGGTGCGCGCCGCGCTGAGCCGCACCATCACCCACCGGTTCTGCAAGGATGGACAGCTCCGGGTGGTCACCCTGGACGGGGAAGTGGAGAAGAAGATCATCTCCTCCATCACGCGGAACGAGCAGGGCGTTTATTTGGCTCTCGGCCCCGATTTGATGCAGCAGATCATTTCTCAGCTGGCAGAGCATACCAGGAAGTTCAACGAGCTTTCTCAGACGCCGGTGCTGTTGGTCAGTCAGGTGGTGCGCAGCTATTTCAGCCGCATGATTACTCAGTTTTATCCAAACCTGTACGTGCTGGCGTTCAATGAGATCACCAGCGATGTGCAGATTCAATCTTTGGGAAATATCACCATGGAGGCCCCTATTCCTGAGCGGAAGGCGGTGGGCACATGAGCGGAGCCCAAGCTGCGAAAGGAACGCTCCCCCCGGTTGAGGAAATGAAAACCCCAGAGCTGCTGGAGGCTTACAAAGAAACGGGAGAGGAGTCCTATAAGTGGGAGCTGGTGCTGCGTTACCAGGGCTTGGTGAAAAGCGCTGCCCTGCAGATGCGGGGGATCTACAGCAGCTTTGCCCAGGTGGATGACATTGTCAGTGAGGGTGTGCTGACCCTGCTGCGGGCGGTGGACAATTATGACGTCAGCAAGGGCGTCAAATTTGAGACATACATCTCCAAACGGATTCGGGGCATGATTATCGACCTGGCCCGCAAGCAGGATTGGGTGCCCAGAAACGTGCGGAAGCGCTCCCGGCAGATCAGCCAGGCAATCTCCGAGCTGTATGAGGAGCTGAAAAGGTTCCCCACGGACCAGGAGATTGCGGATCGCTTGGGGATCACGCTGGAGCGGTATCAAAAGGATGCCGTGGGCGCTGCCATGGACAGCGTTCTCTCGCTGGATGTGCTGATGGATATGCGGGATCCGGACCGGGAGCGGTATGAGGTGCCCTCTCCGGATGTGGAGAGTCAGCCGGAAGCCGCCTTTCAAGAGCGGGAGCTGCAGCAGACGCTGGCAGATGGAATCCGCACGCTGCGGGAGAATGAGCAGCTGGTGCTGTCCCTGTATTATGAGCGCAACCTGCACATGAAGGAGATCGCCCAAGTGATGGACGTCAGCGAGCCGAGGGTTTCGCAGATTCACTCTCGCGCGGTTCAAAAGCTGAAGCTGTACATGAAGGAATATATGGATGGGTCAGCGCCCGTCCCCGAATCTAAGAGAAAGAAGGAAACTCCCCATGCTTAAAGGTTTTTACAATCTGACCTCTGCCATGCTCACGCATCAGAGAGACTTGAATGTGGTGGCAAATAACATGGTGAATGTCTCCACAGCGGGATATAAGGCGGACACCTATACGTCCAGCACCTTTGACGAGGTGATGTTCAGCCGCGTTGGAAACAAATACAAGGGCGGCCGGGAGGATATCGGAGAGATCAGCTACATCCGCGCCTCGGATGAGATGTATACGGATTTCTCCCAGGGAACCCCTGAGCTGACCAACATTCCCTTGGATTTTGCCATTGTGGGCGAGGGCTTTTTCGCTGTGCAGATGGAGGGCGGCCAGGTGGCGTATACCCGCCAGGGCAATTTCTCTCTGGATGAGCAGGGGTACCTTTGGCTGCAGGGGGCAGGACGGGTGCTGGGCCGCAACGGGCAGCCCATCCGGTTGAACACCGATAAGATCCGCGGCGATGAACGGGGCAATCTCTACGCGGAGAACGGCGGCCTGTTGGGCTCTCTCGGCGTGTGGAATTTTGAGGACCTGGAGGCGCTGGAGCGCAACGAGCAGGGGCTCTTTGTGGGAGGCCAGGCTCAGCTGATGCAGACGCCCCGGGTGCTGTGGGGCTATCTGGAGCGCTCCAACGTGGAGATGATCGATCAGATGACGGAGATGCTCACCGCCCAGCGGGCTCTGCAGAGCGCCGCCCAGGTGACCAAGATGTACGATACGATTATGAATCAGGCGACCCAGCAGGTGGGCCGGCTTTCCTAAAGGAGGGTAAGGGATGAACCAGTCCTTTTATGTGGGCGCAGTGGGCGCCTGGCAGCAGCAGCAGCGCATGAATATCCAGGGCAACAACATTGCCAATGTGAACACCTATGGCTTTAAGGCAGAAAAGGGGCGTTTCACCAATTTGATCTACCGGAATCTGACGGGGATCGACGGCGAGCAGCTCCCGGTGGGCGTTGGCGGAAAGCTGCTGATGAGCTCCACGGATTTTTCCGCCGGCGGCGTAAGCACAACGGGCCGGCCTTTGGACTATATGATTGAGGGCGACGGCTTTTTTGCGTTGGCGGATATGGCCACCGGAGAGATCTCCTTTACGCGCAACGGTGCGTTTACCAAGGCTGAGTTCCAGCGTCCCACCGGCAGAGTGGACGAAAACGGCAATCCCATTATGGAGAGCGTTTACTGCCTTTCCGATGGGGAGGGGCGGTTTGTCCTGAGCCGTCAGGGCGGCCTCATCGAGGTCGGGGACCCGGAGGAGCGTCTGGATATCGGCGTTTTTGATTATCAGAATTACGACGGGATGCTTCACCTGGACAGCACGCGGTTTCAGGCAGTGGACAAGAACGGCGGGCTGCGGATCGGCAGCGGCGTTTTGCACAAGGGTGCTTTGGAGACATCCAATGTGGACCTTGCCGAGGAGATGACCAGGGTGATCGAATCCCAGCGTTCCTACAGCCTGGCGCTGAAGATGGTGCAGACATCGGACGAGATCGAATCCACGATCAATAGCTTGAGAACGTAAACCGCTTCGTTAGCGTTTGAGAATAGAAATATGCAGCGGGGCGCGTCCCAGTAGGAGGAAACACCTTATGGAGATCAAAAATTACGATCAGCTCACCTCAATGGAATTGGACACCTTGCGGGAGATCGGCAGCATTGGCACAGGAAATGCTGCCACGGCTCTTTCCAGCTTGTTGGCAAAGGAGGTCCGCATCACCGCGCCGGAGGTGCGGATCATGGGATATAACGAGGCCATTGAGTGGATTGGGGGGCCGGAGGAGATTACGGCAGGCGTGCTGGTGAAGCTGGGAGGCCAGATCAACGGCATCATGCTGATGGTGGAGCAGTTGGAGTTCCTCAATCTGGTTTTGGAGAGCATGACCTCCGCCAGGGTGAGCGATTACAGCCAGCTGGGAGAGATGGAGCGCTCGGTGCTCACTGAGGTGGGCAATATCATGATCTCCACCTTTATCAATGCCCTGTCCGGGCTGTCGGGACTTTCCATCAATCTGACGGTTCCCTGTTTAACGGTGGATATGCAGGGCGCGATTCTGACGGTGCCCATGGCAGAGTACGGCGGTCAATCCGATTATATCATGACCATAGGAGGGGACTTCATCTGCCAGCACAAGCAGGTCCCCTGCCACCTGCTGCTGTCTCCGGATGTGCGCTCGCTGAATTTCCTCTTGAGAAGGCTGGGCGTAAACAATGGCTGATAAACTAGTTGTAGGGATCGCCGATATGAAGCTGGCAAGAGGGGACGGGATGCTGGTGACCTATGCGCTGGGTTCCTGTATCGGCATCTGTCTGTATGACCCCTTGCCAAAGCTGGGGGCGCTGGTGCATATCATGCTGCCGCTGAACCTGGAAACTGGGCGGACGCATCCGTTGAAATATGCGGATACCGGAATTCGGGAAGCGTTGAAACAGATGGTTTTGAGCGGGGCGAACAAATCGCGCATCACGGCGAAGATCGCCGGGGGCGCCAAGATGTTCGACGTCAGCGGGAACAGTTCCCTTGGGAACATCGGTCAACGAAATATCGAGAGTGTACGTATTGTGCTGAGAAAAGAAGGAGTCCGCTTGCTCAAAGAGGATGTGGGGGGCTCGGTGGCCCGTACGCTGCTGTTTGACGTTTCCAATGGCATGGGCTGCGTGCGGAGCTATGGAAAGCCGGAGATTATCATATAGTCAGTTTTGCGAGGGAGTGAAATCACATGCTGGAAAATGAGAACAAGGGGATTCTTCTGGAATCCGGCACCAATGAGATCGAGATCATGGAGTTTACGATAGGGGGCAACCTGTACGGGATTAACGTGGCAAAGGTGCGAGAGATCCTAATGGCCGCGCCGGTCAAGCCCATGCCCCATGTCCACCCCTCTGTGGAGGGTATCTTCAAGCCCAGGGACATTGTGATTACTGTGGTAGATCTGCCGAAGTATTTGAACGGCGTCTCGGCTCCTCCCGGAGAAAAGGACCTGTTCATCGTCACAAATTTCAACAAGGTCTTTATTGCCTTCCGCGTCCACACCGTGGTGGGGATCAGCCGCATTTCCTGGAAGGATATCCAGAAGCCGGACAATACCGTGTCCGGCGGGGATGAGGGCGTTGCCACAGGCATTGCCCAATGCGGAGAGGATCTGGTCACCATTTTGGACTTTGAAAAGATCGTTGCAGAGATCGCGCCGCAGACCAGCATCCAGATGTCCGAGATTGACAGAATGGGCTATCGGGAGTGCCGTGAGATGCCCATCCTGGTTGCAGAGGACAGCATCCTGCTTTCCAAAATGATTGAAGAGGCTTTGAATAAATCCGGGTATATCAATGTTACGATGTTTTCCAACGGTCAGGAATTGTGGGAGTATCTTGATGGGCTGAGGGACGAAGAACATCTGGATGAAAAAGCAGCGCTGGTGATTACGGATATCGAGATGCCCCAGATGGACGGCCATCACTTGACCAAGCTGATCAAGAGCGATCCCAAGCTGAAAAAGCTTCCCGTGGTGATCTTCTCTTCCCTGATTACGGCCGAGATGCGTATGAAAGGCAAGGAACTGGGCGCCGATGAACAGCTAAGCAAACCGGAGATCGGCCATCTGGTGGATGTGCTTGACCAGCTGCTTGCCCGGAAGGCATAAGCCTATGGAACGAAAGGGAACGCAAGGGAGGACGAAAAGCTATGAGCAATAAGTATATTGTGCGTCAGCAAATCAAGGACCGTGATGGGAATATCATGGGGCACGAGATCCTCTATCACGGGGACAATCAGGCTTTTACCGGCGAGGGAAGCTCCAGCAACGATTATGCTGCCGCGGACACCATCTACAATTTCCTTACCCAAAATACGGTAAAGATGTTTAAGGGCTCCTTGAACTTTATGACCTTCACCACCATGCTGCTGATGAAAAAGACCCCTCGTCTTTTTGATAAAAACGAGCTGGTCATTCAGATTGACGACAGTGTGATTATCCATCCGCTGTCCATGCATTTTGTGCAGCAGTACAGCCAAGAGGGGTATAAAATTGCTGTAAATGAATTCCAATTCGCGCCGCGCTACTTGGCTTTGATGGATAACATTGATTATATCAAGGTCAATCCCTACACCACCAATGATGTGACCCTGCATAACATCATTGAGGTCAGCCACAGTATGAAAAAAATATGCATCGCCATCAATATTGACAATGAGGCGCTGTATCAAAAAGTGGTGGCTATGGGTGTTGATGGGGTAGAGGGCTCCTACGTTGCGGAGCGTATGCCCCTTAAGAGCCACTCCAGCGCTTATTTGCAGAGCAACTTCTTCCGGCTGATGGTGGCGATCACCCGGGACGAACCCAATGTGGATGAGATCGAGCAGATCATCGCCGCTGACGCCGGCTTGACGTTTGGCTTGATGAAGATGGCGAACTCCGTCTATTTTGCGCTGCGCCATCACGCCACCACCATCCATCAAGCGGTCATGACGCTGGGTCTCAATCAGTTGAAGCAGTGGGTGTACCTGCTCAGCGCCAGCAATGCGGAAAACAGCTTTGACCCCAGCTCTGAGGAGTTTTTGAAGCGTTCCTTTATGCGCGCCAATTTCTGCAGCGAGCTGATGAAGTACGCGAAGGATATCCCCATATCCAAGTCGGAGGCCTATTTGATGGGTATGTTCTCCACGCTGAACCATCTGATCGACGCCCCCCTGGAGGAGATCCTTTCGGAGGTGCCCGTAAGCCAAGAGGTTCGCGATGCCCTGCTGGCCCGCAAGGGCCGCTGCGGAATGCTGTATGACCTGGTGCTCAGCTATGAGGCGGCGGACTGGAACAGAATCACGGAGCTCGCCGCTCAACTGGGGATCCCGGATAATTTGCTGACCAGCGTGTATTTTATCTGCATGGAGAATGTGAATACCCTGTGGCAGCAGTTGACCAATCCCTATATCATGGATGGACAGGCAGCCGTTGGGACGGAAGCGCCCGTGGAATGATGGCTTAAAAAAAGATGGTAGACATCTCGTTGTCTACCATCTTTTTGGCATCTTGCACTTTGAAATCAGGTGTTTTCCTGATGACGGGGATTTTCCATAACGATCTTGCAGGCACGGAGGATTTGGGCCGTTACAGCGGAATCATATCTTTTTTCATAGATCGCCAAGCGGAAATTTTTCTCAAACAAGGGAATTCCCACATAAAGGGCAGGCAAATTCGTCAAAGCCAGGGACTTAACGTCTAACAGGCAGCGGGGACAGCTGCACAGCCCAAACATATTCACATACTTTTCCAGTTTTTCTTCCACCAGCTCCTCCATCACATTAAAGCAGATCAGCTGGGTGGGGTCCGCGGCCTGGGCGATTTGCGGGGCGGCCTCCTGAGTGCTTGTCTCTTGAGAGACGGGAGCTTCCTCTATGACGTCTGCGGCCGGGGGCTCCGGAGCGCTTTCCTCCTGGATCTCCTCCGGACTTGCAGAAGGGATGTCCTCCTTCGGTTCGTCCTGAGGTGCCGAAACCGGTTCCTCCACCTCGCTTATCAGAGCTGCAGCAGCAGGATCTTCCTCTGCCTGCGATGCAGGAGGGGCTCCTTCGGGGACGTCGGTTTCCTGAGGGACAGGGGCGGGCTCCTCCTCGGCCTTTTCCGGAAAAGCGAGGCTGGGGTCGGAGAGAAGCTCTTCCTCCAAGGCGTCCTCCAGGGCGGAGCGGATCTGATTGGATACCGCAGCGTCCGGACTGAGGCTGGCCATCACAGGGGGCAGGGGAGCGGAGCGCGCCTCCTTTGCGGCAGGCGCCTGCGTTTCCTGTGCTTCCTCAGACTCCTGCTGAGGGGCAGGCTCCTTCCGCTTGCTGAGCAAATTCATCACATGAGCCGTTTTGCTTGAGTTGTTATTTTTTTTGCTGGTAGCCAAGGGCTTCACTCCTTCCTGTTGTCAGACTGGCGGGGGAACTGCTGGCCAGCCACTTGGTCCACGACTTCTTCCAAATCCATGGCCGGTTTGCAGCGGGGGCGATAGGTCAGCACGTTCTGCCCGTGGGCGGGTGCGGCGGCAACGTCCACGCCGCGGCGAATTTTAGAGGCAAATACCTGCGTGCGCAATTGGGACGCCACTTCCTCGGCCAATTCCAATACCTCCCGAGAGAGGGTGAGGCGGGGATTGAACTTGTTAAGCAGGATGCCCAGCACCTTCAGCTGAGGATTGAAGGTGTTCTGCACAGCTTCGATGGTCTCCTGAAGCTGTGTGATTCCCACCAAGGACAGAATCTCGGCCTCCATGGGAACAATGAGCCCATCGGAAGCAACATAGGCGTTGATGGTGAGGATATTCAAAGACGGGGGCGTATCAATGATGATATAGTCATATTGATGGCGTACCGGCGCCAGGTACTGATCCAGCAGGAACTCACGCCGGGGAGCGGTAAATTCTACTTCTGCGGCAGAGAGCATAATGTCAGAGGGCAGGATGTCGCCGTATTCTGTGGGGACGATGACGTCCTCCACCGCACGCTGGCCCTTCAGCACATCATAAATGGTAGGGCCGTTCTCGACGTCCAGGCCCAGCGTGAAGCCCAGGTTGCCTTGGGGGTCCAAATCGATCCCCAGTACCCGGGCGCCCCGGCGGTGCAAACCGCAAACCAGAGCGGACGCCGTGGTGGTCTTTCCCACGCCGCCCTTCTGATTTGTGATGGTGATGATCTGTGTCATGGGCAAAAGCCTCCTTAAAGACAAAAAAGTGGAGCGTGAGCTCTTAAGTTTATGATACTATATGTCGATAAAAAAATATAGTGGTAAACCCAAAAAACTTGTATTTTCCTGGATAAAATCAGAATTCATTTTTCTTCTATCTTAGAAAGGAGTGGCTATTGTGGCATCTTTTGTGAGCAGTGTTACCAGCAATGCTTCCAACAGCATTTACGGCAATCGCAATGTGATCAGCGGTTTGGCCAGCGGCATGGATACAGAATCCATGATCGAAAACGCTGTTTCCGGCATTAAGCTCAAAGTGACACAGTTGCAGCAGAACAAAACAAAGACAGAGTGGGAGCAGTCCACCCTGCGGGAGCTGATCGACAAGCTGGCCAATTTCTCGGAGAAGTATACCTCCTATGATTCCGATACCAACTTGCTCAGTCCCAGCTTTTTCAACAATGCCATCAATGTTTCTACCAATGGCAAGTTTGCAGATTTGATTTCTGCCAGCGGCAAAACCAGCAGCAACATCCAGATTTTGGGTGTAAAGGCGCTGGCCAAGGCAGCTTCGAAAAACGTGCAGCTTAATGGCATCGTCAGCAATGGAAAAATCTCTGGCAGCCAGGTGGATTTGAACACCATCACAGAGACCAGCAATATCACCGGCTCCCTGACTTTGAAGGACGGCTCCAATCAGGTCGTCCTGAACATCACCAACGAGGACGGGGTCATCAAAACTGCCGACGACTTGAAGAACCTGCTCCAGAAAAAGCTGGAGGAGACTGAGGTCACAAAGGCGGACGGCAGCACGGTGAAGGCCAGCGAGATCTTCAAGCTGAGCGAGAAGGACGGCACGATCACCTTCGAATCCAACAACAAGACGTCCATCAGCGCTTCCGGCGATATCAAGGACGCTTTGGGGATCGCCAGCGGCGGCACGACAATCACGGTGGCGGACCCCTCCAAGATGTACACGGCAGCTTCCTTGGCAGAGACGATCTCCGGCAAAGAGATGAAGTTCACTTTGGACGGCGTCACCAAGACCATCACGCTGCCCAAATACGATGCGAATAATAAGCTGACTGGCGAGCAGCTCATCAACCATTTGCAGACCGAGCTGGACAAGGCCTTTGGAACGGGGAAGGTCACCCTGGACAAGACCGGAAGCAGCACGGACGGCTCCTTCAGCCTGGGCTTTTCCGTGCAGGCAGGCTCTTCTCTGAGCGTTTCCAGCGAGGTGGGCAAGAACCTGGGCCTGCAGACCACCAACGAGACCACCTATGTCAACACCGGCAAAACCCTGGGCCAGCTGTTTGGGGATTCGTTTTTCACCAACGATATGGCCTTGAAGGCTGTGGGAGAGGTCAAGGAAACCTATGACGGGACCTATGTCGACAGCGCCGGCAACAAGGTGATTAAAGATGGCACGGAGTATTATCGTGTGGACGAGAAGGGCAACAAGCTCTATGAGTTCAAGCTCAACGATGTGACCATCGGCACCTATACCAAGGACACGGCCTTAGAGACCGTGATGAAGGACATCAACAACAACACAGAGGCCGGGGTCAAGGTTTCCTTCTCCCAGACCACCAACCAGTTCCTGTTCTCCGCCACAGAGACCGGCGCTGCCAACGGGATCAAGATCGAGGGCGGCTTGGCTGAGGCCATGTTCGGAAAGATGAACGAAAGCGGCACGGACGCCACGCTGACTGCGGAGGTCAACGGCCAGCAGGTCGAGATGACCCGTAGCTCCAACAGCTTCACCATCGACGGCTTGACTGTGAATTTGAAGGGCACCTTCGGCTATACCGAGGCCGGTACTCTGGACCCGACTTCGGAGCCCGTCACCTTCACCTCCGAGACCGACGCCGACACCATTGTGGACGCTGTGAAAAACATGGTGAAGGATTACAACGAGCTGGTAAAGGCAGTGCGCGACGCCTTTAACACGATGCCTCTTAAGAATACGGACGGCAGCCGTTATGAGCCCCTTACCGCAGAGGATCGGGCGGAGATGAGCGAGGCCGAAATCAAGGCGTATGAGGAAAAGGCAAAGCAGGGCTTGCTGTTCATGGACAACGACCTGTCCTCCCTGTACAGCGACTTGGTGAACGCCATGTCTCCCATGGGCGCGGACGCCTCCATCTTGAGGAGCATCGGCATCGACACCTCCTACAGCGACGGCACGACCACGCTGAGCTTGGATGAGGACGCGCTGCGGGAGGCCCTTGCCAGCAACCCCGACAATGTGCAGAAGGCCTTCACCAAAACTGCCGGCAACGGTTCTGCTACGGACGGTTTGATGGAATCGATGCGCAAGGTGGTGGACCGGTACGGAAGGACTGTCGGCACGAAGGGGATTCTGGTGTCCCGGGCCGGCTCCATCAAAGCGCCCTCCACACTGAATGCGAACACCATCCAGGAAAAGCTGGATGATATCGACGATCAGATCAGCAAGTGGCAGACGAAGCTTTCGGATCAGATCGACTATTACACCAGCAAATTCTCCCAGTTGGAACAGCTGATTGCTCAGATGAATTCTCAGAGCGCGACCTTGGCTGGACTGATGGGCGGTTATTGATGGGAGAGATCTCATAAGACATCAGGGAGCAGGAATATCCATGGAGGCAAATTTCCAGCAATACAAAGAACAGGCCATCAATACTATGACCCAGGGCGAGCTGCTGCTGCTGCTCTATGACGAGCTGGTGAAGCATCTCACCCGGGCGAGTATTGCTTTGGATAAGGAGCAATACGAGCTTTTGGAGGTGTCCGTGCAGAAAAGCGTGGATATCCTCCGCTATCTGGACAAGACGCTGGACCGGAAGTACCCGATCAGCCAGAACCTGCACCAGCTTTACGAGTACTTCTGTTACGAGCTGAGCCGGGTTCGGATCGGCCGGAACAAAACAGAGCTGGACCGCGTCAAATCTATGATTCAGGAGCTTCGGGAGTCCTTCCGCGAAGTGGAAAAAAGCAACGATTCTGGAAAGTGAGGCAGGCTGTGTTCAAGCATGAGGAACTGATCGACGCGCTGGTTCAGGCAAAACGTCTTGGCAATGCTTTGGACGAGGTCTGGGACTGTTCTCAGCAGTTGGCGGAAGCCGTGGATCGAAACGATCAGGTGTCGGTGCGCCTGGTGCTTTCCATGAGAGAGGAGCCCGTGATAAAGGTCCGCCAGGCTGACATGGCTTTACGCTCTTTGCGTGACTCCTTTCCGGAGCAGGCGGACCGGGAGCGCTTTTCGCGGCTGCTTAACGGGGAAGAGGAAGGAACCGGGGAAGAGGCGCTGCTTGCCAAACAGATGGCTCAGAACCGCCGCTCTTATCAGCGGATGATCGATTTGGAACGCCGCTTGAATAAAAAGGTGGCCCGAGAGAAAGGCGTTTTGTCCTAAAAAAACGCCCGTTAGGGCGGGGAGCAGGGTCAGCCTTCAGCCGGAGAGATCACCCAGAGGGGCGCTCCATGCACAGTGCTGTTAGAAAGCTCATCGAAGATGATTTGAGGGTCCCAGGCGGTTAAGGAGTTCTCCCGGCTGTTGGGGTCCGCTACCACCACCTGACCGGAAAGCGTGATCCCCCGCAGGACGATGAAGTGGCCGCCGTCGGTGAAGTGTCCCGGCCCCATCAAGGCCACCAGGAGATTCCCGGCCAAGAGGGCCTCCTCCAGGTCCTGGGCGGTGCGAGGGCAGGAGCTGGCCTGAAGCCCAAATGCCGCTGCCGCTCCCTGGATGAAGGAGTGATAGGTCCCGGATTCACTGGCCCAGTAGCCGTTATCTGCGGCCCACTGGGCCATGGCTGCGGGGTCCATGGCAGTGTCCGTCATGGTGGAGATCACCATGGCCATGGCCACCGGCCCGCAGCCGTACACACCGATGTTGTCGCTGCCGTAGGGCTGGTTGGCCCATTGACTGTCTGTTTGGTTGTAATACACCGTGGGGATGCCGTTGCCGGTGAGCTCCTCCTTTCCGTTCACTGTGATCAGCTGAGCGGCGGGAGGGTCCACTGCGGGCGTAGGAACCGGCGTGGGTGCGGGCGACGGGGTCGGAGACGGTGAAAGGGAAATGGGGGCGGCGGCTGGCTGAGATACGGACTCTTTGTTTAGGGTCAGTATTTTCCAGCCTCCCAGGAGAAGGACGGTCAAAAACAAAGTGACCAGGAAAGCCTTGCGCTTTTTTTTCACAGGTGAATTCTCCTTCCCATTGCAGTGAAATCTATAAGCGATAGTATAGCATAAAGGTTTTTAGTTTGCAAAGTGCTTTGGATGCTGAAGGAGGTGAATTTTGTGCCCACCATTACGCTGAAAGACGTGTCGAAGTATTACAAGGAAAAGGGTGACCGCCGGTTGGAGGTCGCTGTGAAGGATATCGATCTTGTGATTCACCAAGGAGAGTTTGTGTTCCTCACGGGCAGCAGCGGCGCCGGAAAAAGCACGCTTTTGGGCCTGATGTCCGGCCAGCTGAAGCCGAACCATGGTCAGGTGCTTTTAGATCAGCAGGATCTGGCGAGGGTGCCCCGGAGGAGACGCCATCAAATTGCGTTGAAGTTCGGCATGGTTTGGCAGCAGCCCAGCTTGGTGCACAAGCTGAATGTGGAGGAGAATCTGGAGCTGGCCGCCATGGTCGGTGTGTCCATCCGTCCGGAATCCCACCGCATGACGCGGGCGCGCATTCGGAAGGTCCTGGGCTTGGTGGGGATGGCAGGATTTGAGAAGTATTATCCCATTGAACTTTCGGGTGGGGAGTGCCGCCGTGTGGAGCTGGCGCGCGCACTGATCAACAGTCCGCCGGTTTTGCTGCTGGACGAGATCACCGCCAATTTGGACGATGACAGCATTTGGGATATTTTTCATTTGCT
The DNA here is from genome assembly GCA_963559705.1 of uncultured Acutalibacter sp. Classification (GTDB taxonomy): domain Bacteria; phylum Bacillota; class Clostridia; order Oscillospirales; family Acutalibacteraceae; genus Acutalibacter. Next base: position 12,799 of record CAUWLU010000015.1, on the reverse strand, counting down.
GGATATTGTAAACCGCAAGGGCACCACCGTTGTGATGGCGACCCATGCCAGCGAGTATGTGAACATACTCCGCAAACGAGTGGTGACCATGGTGGACGGCCATATTTTTGGAGATGTGAGCAAGGGCCGTTATGGAGAGATCGTGTAGCCGAAGATATTCTTCCAAGGGGAATCTCCTTGGCTTGATCATAGATCTATGTAGGAAAAAACAGAGAATAAGCGAGGGAAAAAAAGTATGTTATTGAAAAACGTCAAAGTAAGAAAGGGACTGATCGGGGCATTTGCCCTGATGTTTGTTGTGACTTTGGGCGTGGCTGCCGTTTTGATTGGCGTACAGCGTGTTCAGGAGAATAGCTTTCACTCCTTGTTGCAGAGCCACATTGCGGAAAAAGAGCTGATGTCCGACATCAACGGTAAAATTAACGGCGGAGCTTCTGACGTGCGGGATATTGTGCTGGATCCTTCCAAGGTAGAGACTGCCTCTGCAAGTGTGGACACCACCTTGGCCGAGCTCAAAAAGGATCTTGATACCCTGGAAACCTACGACGCTCTGGATGCGTCTGAAGTGGCGTCCTATCGCGCTGCGGTGGAGGAGTGGATGGAGGTGGTCCCCCAGGTGATCGACAAGGTGAGAGCGGGGAATGTCAAGGGCGCTACCTCCATGCTGCTGGAGGAGTGTTCTCCCCGGCTCAACGCGATTTCCGATACCACCAAGCAGATGATAGCCGAGCTTCAAACTTTTGAAGATGCCGAGCTGCAGTCCATCGAAGATATGATCGATATGGTCAACATCTTTATTGTTGTGGGCATTGCAGTTTTGGCGGTGTTCACTGTTTTCCTGGTATACCAGCTGGTCAACAGCATGTTGACCCCCCTTCGCCAGCTCAGAAGCGCCGTGGACGGTTTCTCTTCCGGCAATTTGAGCGTGCCGGTGGAATTTGAAAGCCGCAACGAGCTTGGCGAAATGTGCGAGGGTATGCGTAAGGGTCAGGCACTGGTTTCCGGTGCCATCGAGGACATCAGCTATCTGCTGGAGGAGATGGCGGATGGAAACTTTGATGTGCGCTCTCGCAATTATTCCTTCTATGTGGGCGACTTGGAGCGTGTGCTCAAAGCTGTGAGGACCATCAACTACAAGCTCAGCGATACCTTGGGACAGATCTCTCTCAGCGCCGACCAGGTGGCTGGCGGTGCGGACCAGGTGTCCACCGGTGCCCAGGCTTTGGCCCAGGGCGCTACCGAGCAGGCCAGCGCTGTGCAGGAGCTTTCCGCCACGATCAACGAGATCTCTCAGACTTCTCAGATCAACCGCCAGAACAGCGAGCAGGCCATGAGCAATTCCCATGCTGTGGGCGGACAGGTGCAGGAGAGCGCTCAGGCCATGGCCGAGATGGTGGGCGCAATGAAGCGCATTTCGGACTCCTCCGAGGAGATCAGCAAGATCATCGGCACCATCGAGAACATCGCTTTCCAGACCAACATCCTGGCGCTCAACGCCGCTGTGGAAGCCGCCCGCGCAGGCAGCGCAGGCAAGGGCTTTGCTGTGGTTGCCGATGAAGTGCGGAATTTGGCTTCCAAATCCGACCAGGCCGCCAAGGCAACGAAAAACTACATCGAGCGTTCCGTCACCTCCGTGGAGGAAGGAAATGCTGTTGTTCAGCGCGTGTCCGACTCTTTGAACCGGACGATCGAAATGGCCGAGAGAGCTATCAGCGATATGGAGAGCGTGGCAAGCGCTGTCGAGAGAGAGAGCGACTCCATTGCCCAAGTCACCGAGGGTATCGATCAGATCTCCAGCGTGGTGCAGACCAACTCTGCCACCAGCGAGCAGTCTGCCGCAGCCAGCGAGGAGCTTTCCAGCCAGGCGACTTTGATGAAGGATCTGCTGTCGCGGTTCCGTCTGCGTAAAACGGACAATGTGGCTGGGGCCGCTTACGGTTCCAAAGCAGCCTATGGTGCGAAACCCTCTCACAATGCTTACGGCGTTTCCAATGAAACGAATGGCTATGCAGGCTCTTCCGAGCAGATTTCCCCCGCAGGCACGGATCATGAGATCCTGAACAATTTTAGCAAGTATTGAGATAACGTGAATTGGGAAGGGCCAGAAGGAGAACTTTCTGGCTTTTCCTTTTTACAGTGAGAAGTAAGGGGGAAACTGGATGAAAGACAGTTCGAGCCTGGGGTGGAAGCGCACCAGTGGGGCTCTGCTGGCAGCGGCTCTGTTGGTGGCTCTGTGCTGCGGCTGTGGCGGTGAAGCAGCTTTGCCGTCGGAGTACAGTGTGGCCGGGCAAAGCGTTCCGGCGCTGCTTGTGCCCGAGGGCGGCAGCATGGCAGAGACAGAGGAAACCACCTATACCTATGAGAATGTGACAGATTCCGCCGAGGTGGCCAAGAGCTATGTGGTCCAGCTCACCGGAGAGGACAACGGCTTTTTAGCGGTGGACGAGACGTATACCCAAACCGACGAACCGGATTTTGAAGCAGACGAGGGCAGCGTGCTTTTGGCAAAAGCTATCGAGGACGGCGAAGGGGAGGGGACTTCCCAGGCAGAGGACGCAGCCCAGCAGCCGGAGAGCGAGCTGCTCCTGGTCCAGGTGGACTGGGCGGCAGAGTCCTGCGTTGTCACCACCAGCAGGGTGGCGGGCAGCATCACGTATCCCAAAGCGGAAAGCGCCGTAGTGGCGCCTCCCATGACAGAGGGCGCGCTGCTGGAATATATCAAAAGCCTGTCCCCGGTTGCGTTGGGTCTGTCGGGCACCAGCATGGACGCTTACCGCATCTATACGATGACGGGGGATGTGTATGTGGACGGCCGGCCCTGCCGCCGGGTGCAGGTGTACAGCCGGGACGAGATCAGTGAAACCAACCGCTTTGAGGGACTTTACCTAATCAGCAGCGACCGGAAGATCTACCGCATGGACCCCAGCACCGACGCCATTGCCACGGTGTCCCCGTTCTGAGCGGTCCCGGCGTGGGGGAGCAGCATGGGCCGCTGGGGCGTTCCGGCAAGAAGATAGCGCCCCGGGGAACGGCCTAGAAGCAAAGGCGATAGCTGTTCTTCCAAAAAGCTGGCAACAGATCGCGCGGAGAGGCTGTTTTCCGGAGAAATCGCTGCGGCCAAGGAGCGATCGACCAGGATTTCCAAGCCGTATTCCTGTCCAAGCGCTTTGATCTGCTGCACAGCGATGTCCTTTTGCGCCTCTGGACTGAGCGGGGAAAAAGGGACGATCCCGCCAAAACGCCCCGCCAGCTCTGGGGGCATCCCTCCGCGAACAAGAGCAAGCCGCCCCTCTTCGCTTTGAGAGAAGGCGGCTTCTTTCTTGCCGCCGGGGGCAAATCCCAGGGGCCGCGATCCGGAGGACGTCAAATTGCTGTTGGTGGTGAAAAGAAAGATACACCGCCGGAAGTCCCAGTCCTTTCTTGTTGGGCGCGAGATTCGTCCCTCATCCAGAATGGAGAGAAAGACCTTCAAAACCTCTGGATGGGCTTTGTCCAGCTCATCAAAGAGAAAAACGGTATAGGGATTTTCCTCCACTGCCTGCAGCGCGGGAGGGTCCCCATACCCTGCGTATCCAGGGGGCGCTCCCGTCAGCCTGGATACGGTAAAGGGCTGTGTAAACGCATTGAGCTCAATAATGACGGTGCGATAACGCTGCTGGCCGCACAGAGCGTTCAAGGTAGGGGCGATTGTTTTGCCCAGCTTGGATTTTCCAACGCCCGTGGGGCCGTGGAATACAAGGGAGAGGGGCCGTGCAGGGGAGAGCTTCCCTACATGAGCGCACAGGCGCTGCGCGGTAGCTTCTACGGCACTGGATTGCCCCAGGACTGTTTTTGCAAGCTCTTGAGCAATGGCGTAAAAGAGCAAGGGCTTTTGGAGGGGCAATTCCCTGCTCAGTGTGGAGAGATAGCCTGCCAGCCCATCAAAGTTCGGAAAGCGAAGGCAGCTTTTGCTGGCTTGCTGGAAGAAATAGGCGAGACTTGGGCTGCTGCCCTCATAGGTTACTTCAGGCCGCAGATAGATCCAGTATTTTTGGGATCGGGGCTCCCGCCAAAAGCCCAGGCACGCTTGAGCAGGGGCGCAGCCGTCAGGAAGGCGGCACGTGGGGAACTCATAGCTTCGACCCTGCTCTGCGCAATTGTCGGTGTGTTCGCGGATTACTTGGATTTCTGTGGGAGAGCACCCGCAAAGCTGGCTGAATGTAAGTTCCATACCGTCACCTCTCTAAAGAGCAGTATGGGACCAACAGCGGGCCTTTCATACAATCGCACAGAAAAATGTTTTTCTTCCTTTCCGAATCCTTTACCTTTACTTTATAGGAAAACAGGAGTAGAATGGAAATAAACGGAAATTATTCTCATTTTTTGAATAGAAATTTTAGGAGGCATTTTTATGGCAATGAAGTATGAATTAACAAAAGATTTGGAGACCGGCAATCTTATTATTGACCGGGAGCACCGCGAGCTGCTGGGAGCGGTAAACAAGCTGTTGGAGGCTTGTGAGAAGGGCCAGGGACAGACGGAGATGCGCAATGCGCTGGATTTTTTGCTGCGGTACGTTGACCGCCATTTTGCCCATGAGGAGCAGCTCCAAACACAGCATAAGTACCCGGAGTATACCATGCACAAGCGCTTCCACGAGAGCTATACTGCGAAGCTCAGGCAGATCGCTGGAAGAGTGGGCCCCGGCGGTCCCAGCGCGGCAGATCTGGCCGGTCTGAACAGCCACATTGCGCTGTTGGTCAGCCACATTCGCACTGCCGACAAGAAGCTGGGTGCATTTTTGTCCCATTAACGCTCTGTAGTCAGTCTTTTTTGGCATACAGCGGACAAAGGGAAAAGTCAACCTAGGTTGGGTTAGCTTTTTCCCTTTTTGTTTGAGCTGCAGAAGTACAAGCGAAAAAGGAAATCGGGGACATCCAGCAACCGTCCCATGGTATTTCTCGATCCGATGCTCTTTATTTGTATGGAGCAGTGAGGGACGCTGGAGAGCAGCTTTTTCCACTGGTAGGCACAAAGAGCAAACCAATCCCTGCGCCCCCGCCTTTTCCGTTTTATTCGGGAAAGCGGTAGATTTTTCCGAATTCTTGTGTTATAAATGATAACGGTCATCGCAAAAAAAGTTTTTGTTTTCTGCAACCGCAGCCAAAAAAAGTTGTCTATGATGGTGATGGAGCTTTGGAGAAAGGAGGTCGTGCATGGATGATAACGAAATCATCGATTTGTACTGGGGGCGAAGTGAGGAGGCTATCAAAGCGACCGATGAGAAATACGGCGCTTATTGCTTGAAGATTTCGCTGAATATCCTTGAGGATCTGTCCGACAGCGAAGAAAATGTCAACGACACCTATTTGCAGGCATGGTCAGCCATCCCGCCGCAGCGCCCTAATTCGTTAAAGGCGTTTCTTGCCAAGATTGCCCGTAACCTTGCTCTGAACAAATACAAAGCAGCGCACGCTCAAAAACGCCATGCTTCTGAATTTGCGATATCCCTTGATGAGCTGGATTTTTGCACCCCCTCGAAAATCAACGTTGAGGATGAAGCGGAAATAGCAGGTCTCAGCAAATGCATCAGCGATTTTTTGTACCAGCAGAAAACGGATGCGCGGAATGTGTTTGTTTGCAGGTATTTCTACTGTGAATCCATCGAAGAGATTGCGAGCCGCTTTGGGTACAGTCACAGCAAAATCAAATCGATGCTCCTGCGAACAAGAACAAGGCTGAAATCGTTTCTGCAGAGGGAGGGATATTTTGATGAATGAAGTATTGGCAAGAGCAATTACCGGAATAGACGACGAGCTGATCCTGTCGGCGGACCGCCCCGTGTTTTCAAAAAGAAAAATCATAGTCATGAAGCGTTTCAGCCTGTGCGCGGCGGCGTGTCTTGTTTTGCTGGGGGGAATCTTCTTCCTTTCACGCAATAGCAGCAAGCTCGAGATCTCGGTCAACGGGACGGCTGTTTCATCACAGCCTATCGCGGTGATGTCGTCCAACACACGGCAAATCGCCCCGGCGTCGAATGACATAACCGTGCCGCTTGATTTTGCCTTACACGGGGATTTGACCTTAACGGCTGTTGACGGGACCATCGAGGTGTATTCTGCAAAGACGAATGAACAATTATGCGTTGGGCAATCCTGTAAAACACAGGGTCCTGTAACAGTCCAATGGATTCTGGCGAATCCTGACCACGACCGGACCTATGAACTCCAAGTGAACGATCAAGAAGCAACGCTCATACTCCACTATGAGCCAACAACAAACAACTGGATGATAAGAAAATCGGAGGATTAACACCATGAAAAGACTTTTAGCAATTCTTATGACGGCTCTGCTGGCTCTCTCTCTTGCAGCGTGCGGAGGGAACGAAGCAAACAATGGCGCGGACGCGTCGAACACCGCAAACAGCTCCGAAGCACAGGAGTCCGTGAAAAGCTCCTTGGAGCTGCTGACCACGGTGTGGGATAGCTATGAAGAGGCGGATAAATTCGCAACCACCGGCGGCGATATGTCCGAGGAAAACATGACGACGGATGCTCCTGGAAAATACGCTGTCGACGATGGGGAAATGCTGGATTCCTCTCTGGGCTTCCCTGCAAGCGCCGTTGACAAAATCGATGACGCGGCGTCCCTCATGCACATGATGAACGCAAATACCTTCACCTGCGGAGCCTTTCATGTAAAGGAAGGCCAGGACGTCGATGAAGTTATCGCGGCCATCAAGGACAACATCATGCAGAGACAGTGGATCTGCGGCATGCCGGATAAATTGGTGATTGTGAAAGCAGACTCTTATATTGTTTCCTTCTTCGGAGAAAAGGAGATCGTGGAAACCTTCAAGGGGAAGCTGACCGAGGCGTATCCCTCCGCAGAAACGGTCTGCGATGAAATGATCACCGAATAAGCGATGCCGTAACGGAAGAGTATTATGTTGTTTTCAAGCATTCCCTTTTTATTTTACTTTCTTCCCTGCGTGGTACTTTTGTATTTTGCGGTTCCGAACTGTTTAAAAAATAGCGTATTGCTTTTATCCAGCCTGTTTTTCTATGGATGGGGCGAGCCGAGATATCTTGTTTTCATGCTGGTTTCCATCACACAGGGGTATCTCTTCGGAATCTTGATCGAAAAATACCGTGGCAAGAGGCGGTCAAAGGTTTTTTTGACCGTCTCTGTTCTTTTCAGCCTGCTCTTGCTCGGGTACTGCAAGTACGCGGACTTTTTTATCGAGAACATCAACGCGCTGACAGGGATGTCCATCCCCCTGCTTAAAATCGCGCTGCCCATCGGCATCAGCTTTTATACCTTCCAGATCTTGAGCTATGCAGTGGACGTGTATCGTGGGGAGGTTCTGGCGCAGAAAAACTATATCAATCTTGCCGCGTATATAGCGATGTTCCCCCAGCTGATCGCAGGGCCGATTGTCAGATATGCAAGCGTTGCGCAGCAGTTGGAGAACAGGACCCACAGCTTTGCCGGTGTGGCAGCAGGCCTTCGCAGGTTCATCATCGGCCTGTCCAAAAAAATCCTGATTGCAAACCTTCTTGGCGAGCTTGTTGCCGTTTTCAAAGCTTCCAACGAAAAATCCGTTTTATATTTCTGGCTGTATGCTGCTGCCTATATGCTTCATATCTATTTTGATTTTTCAGGCTACAGCGATATGGCGATCGGTCTTGGGCGCATCTTTGGGTTCCACTTTATGGAAAACTTTGATTACCCCTATATTTCGGGAAGCATCACCGAGTTTTGGAGAAGGTGGCATATGTCCTTGGGGTCCTGGTTTCGGGACTACCTCTATATCCCCCTGGGAGGGAACCGGGTCGGCAAGCTGCGGTGGCTTTTCAACATCTTTGTGGTTTGGATGGCAACGGGCTTCTGGCATGGCGCGGCGTGGAATTTTGTCCTGTGGGGCGTGCTGTTTGCAGTGCTGCTCATGATTGAGAAGCTGTGGCTTTTGAAGCCGCTGAAAAAGCTCAAGGTGCTGAATCACGTATATGTCCTGCTGGTTGTCATGCTCAGCTTTGTAATCTTTGACGCTGCAAGCATAACGGACGCCTTCTCTTATATTGGGGCGATGTTCGGCGGGCAGAACCTTCCGCTGGTCACCTTGGAGAGCGTGTATTACCTAAGGAGCTACCTGGTGATTCTGATAATCGCAATCATAGGCGCCACGCCCCTGCCCAAAAAGCTTGCCGCCGCCGCAGAGGAAAGCAAATCCATCGGCCTTGCCTGCAATGTGGCAGAGCCGGTTTTGCTGATTACGCTTTTGATAGTATGCACTGCTTTCCTGATAGACGGCTCCTTCAATCCGTTCTTATATTTCAGGTTTTAGGAGGAATGGATATGCAGGTAAAATGGAAGAATATGGCGCTGATTGTGATGACAGCCGTTTTTCTGTGCGGATTCTTGCTGTGGACGGTTCTGAAACCGGACGGTACGGAGTCCGTCAGCGAACGCAGACCCCTTGCCGCTTTTCCGGACGCTGACAGCGAGTCGATCCTTTCAGGCTCTTTTATGACGGACTTTGAAAAGTACACGCTGGATCAATTCCCTCTGCGCGATCAGTTCCGCACCATCAAGACCCTTGCTTCCCTTTACGTCCTTGGGCAAAAGGACAACAACGGCATTTATATCGAGGACGGCTACGCATCCAAGCTGGAATACCCGCTGAAACCGGACTCGCTGGAATATGCCGCAGCGCGGTTTCGCTTTGTGTACGATCAGTATCTGGCGGACATGGATGGGAAGGTGTACTTTTCCGTGATCCCTGATAAAAATTATTTTATGGCAGAGGAAAACGGGTACCCCGCCCTTCCGTATGATGCGTTGATCTCCGATATGAGGGAGCGCATGGATTTTGCAGAGTATATCGGGATCACACAGCTGTTGGAGCTGTCCGATTATTACTGCACGGATACCCATTGGCGGCAGGAAAAGCTCACAGACGTTGCGCAGCAGCTTGCTGCCGGGATGGGAGTCTCGCTGGCAGCCGAATATACGGTGAATCAGGTGGAAACCCCGTTCTACGGCGTGTATTACGGGCAGTCGGCCCTGCCCCTGCCGTCGGATACGCTCTATTATCTTGAGAACGATGTCTTGAAAGACTGCAAAGTATATGATTTTGAGACAAGCTCGTACATCCCGATGTATGACCTGGAGAAAACAAAGGGGAAGGACCCCTATGAAATGTTCCTGTCAGGCTCAAAATCACTGCTCACAATCGAAAATCCAAATGCGGATACGGAGAAAGAGCTGATCGTTTTTCGAGATTCCTTTGGCAGCAGTATTGCCCCGCTGCTTGCAGAGGGGTATGCAAAAATCACCCTGGTGGACATCCGCTATCTGTCGCCCACTATACTTGGGAGGTTTTTGGAATTTTCCAACCAGGACGTGTTGTTCCTGTACAGCACGTCCGTCCTGAACAACAGCATTACGATCAAATAGCACGGCAAAAGCGCAGCTTCAGCACCAGAAAAAGGGGAGCTGCGCTTTTCCCTGACCGGAAGTATTTCCCTTGCATTCCCTGTCGGCCGCGGCCCAGGGGAGCGGCGTTTTTTTTGGTCAGATGTTTTTTTAAAAAAGGAATTTTATCGCAGGGACAGGGCGCCGCTGCTGCTGGCAAAAAGAACACCTTTTTATATAGTTTGTGTCTCGAAAATAGTACTTACCCACATGGATTGGTGATAATGACGAAAATATTTTTAGAAATTGTTGACAACCAGTAAGGGAATTGCTATAATATCTTTGGAATTAATTTGGTAGTTTTGCGGAAAAGAGAAAAGGATTCTTTTCTCTTTTTTTCTGAACAGGACGTTCAGAAAAAGCGATGCTGGGCGCACTGCTTTCCAGAAGAAAAGCTGGGATCTTTTCCTTTGGCGGCGCGCGGCATTGTCCGCGGACTTCGGAAGAAGACAGCACGATTTTATTTTAGGAGGGTTAAGTGTCATGGCAAAAATCAGTGTCAATGCTACTGCTGCAAGGGGACCCAGTTCTTTCAGCCGGCTTGGCAAAGACTTGTTACGGGACAAATGGCTGTATCTGCTGTTGCTGCCCGGAATCTTGTTCTTCTTTATCTTCAAGTACATACCCATGTATGATTTGAGGATTGCGTTCATGGAGTATAACGCCTTTAATCCGGAGGCCAGCGAATGGGTGGGCTTCCAGCAATTTGTTGATTTGTTCAGCAAACCGCAGTTCGGACGGGCGTTTGGCAATACTCTGTACATCGCAATCCTGAAAATGATTGTTGGTTTCCCCATCCCGATCATTTTGGCGCTTATGATGAACGAGATGCGGAACATGAAGTTCAAGAAGGTTGCGCAGACGCTGCTCTATCTTCCTTATTTTATTTCCTGGGTTATCATGGCCGGCTTGATCATGAACTTCCTGGACCCGTCCACCGGCATCATCACCAAACTGATCGCTTCCATTACGGGTCAGGAGATCCAGGTGCTCACAAACAAATCCGCCTTTGTGCCGATGCTGGTCATTTCGGACCTGTATAAGGGCATGGGCTGGGGCACGATCATCTATTTTGCGGCCCTGTCCGGCGTGGACCCCCAGCTGTATGAGGCGGCCTCCATTGACGGCGCCAAGCGGTTTAAGCAGCTTCTGCACATCACGATTCCGGCGATTATGCCGACTGTGATCATCATGCTGATCCTGAACTGCAACAACATCTTGAACGCAGGCTTCGATCAGATCTTTATGCTGTACTCGGCTCCTGTATACGACGTGGCTGACATCATCGACACCTACGTCTACCGTATCGGTATCCAGGACACCAGCTATTCGTTCAGTACCGCGGCAGGATTGTTCAAATCCCTTATCGCGCTGGTGCTGATCTTGGTGGTAAATACGCTGGCTAAGAAAACTGGTAATGAAGGAATTTGGTAAGGAGGTGAGAGCTTTGGCAAAAATTGGCGTTGGAAGCGGCGAAGTGGTCCGCAGTAATAAGATTCAGACTTCAGTGGGCGAGAAGATATTTACCGTGTTCAATTACACCTTCTTCACCGTCCTTTGTTTGGCGATGCTGTATCCCTTCTGGCACGTGATTATGCAGTCCCTCAGTTCTCCGGAGGAGGCTCTTCGAGGTGGCTTGTTCCTGTGGCCCAGGGAATTTTCACTGGGCACCTATGAAAGTGTTTTTAAGAACCCACGCATCTATACCGGTTTTGGCACTACGATCTTTGTGACGGTGGTGGGCTCTGTGCTGGGCACCCTGTTAACGGCAATGACCGCCTATCCTTTGAGCAAGTCCCGCTTGCGCGGCGGCCGGGTCATCATGATGCTGGTGCTGTTTACGATGATCTTCAGCGCGGGCATGATCCCCAACTATTTGCTGGTTCGCAACCTGGGCTTGTACGATACCCGCTGGGCATTGATCCTGCCCATGATGGTGAGCGCTTACAACTGCGTCATCATGAAAAGCTTCTTCCTCTCTATCCCAGAGAGCTTGGAGGAATCCGCGCGTATTGATGGCGCCAACGACCTGAGGATTTTCTTCAGCATCATCATGCCCCTTTCCAAGGCGACCATCGCCACCATCCTGCTGTTCAATGCTGTGATGTACTGGAACGACTATATGTCCACCGTGCTGTACATCCAGGACCCGGAGAAGTGGTCCCTGCAGGCAGTGCTGCGCGATATGCTGACGAATACTCAGCAGGCCATGCAGCAGGCTGGCGTAAATGTCCGCTTGGAGCAGTCCACCAATGCACAGACGATCAAATCCGGCTCCATCGTGGTGTCCACGCTGCCCATTTTGGTGGTGTATCCCTTCGTGCAGAAGCATTTTGTGAAGGGCGTCATGATCGGCGGCGTGAAGGGCTGATGATCCCTGTTTGATTCGGGATTAACGGTTTTTACTGTTAACCATATATCAACCGATTTTCTAAGGAGGAAAACCAAATGAAAAACATGTGGAAACGTGTTTCCTGCCTGGTGATGGCTCTGGCGCTGTGCGTTGGAGTGGCCGGGTGCGGCGGCAACGGCGGCTCTTCCAGCTCTTCTGCTGGCAACGAGAGCAGCGCCCCTGCCGAGAGCGGTGCTGGGACGTCCGATGTCGCCAGCAGCGAGAAGATCGACCCGACTAAGTGCGAGGAGACCATGGACGTGTCCATCGCCGTCATGACCGGCTTCACCCAGACTGACAGCCGGGTGGAGAAAATGCTGGAGGAGAAGTACAACGTCAATATCGATCTGGTTGTGCTTCCCGGCTGGGCGGACGGCCAGTCCAAGATCAACCTGCTGATGGCCAGCGACGACACCCCCAACATGATGTGGTGGTGGAGCATGGACAACGACTTCCTGAAGTGGAAGGACGCCGGCAAGCTGGTGGACGTGTCCGCGTATATGAACAAGTATACCAACATCCGCGATTACTACAACAAGATGGACCCCTATACTCTGTTCTATGCAACTGAGGATGATGGCTCCGTTTACCGCATCCCCGGCGACGTGTCCGAGCCCTCTTGCGAGGTCCTGTGGATTCGCCAGGATTGGCTGGACAACCTGAACCTGGAAGTCCCCACCACCATTGAGGAGCTGGAAGAGGTCATGCGTGCCTTTACCGAGGACGATCCCGACGGCAACGGCCAGAAGGACACCTACGGCCTGGGCGGCGACGGCTATGACTTCCGTTCCTTCTGGCCCTGGATCCAGTCCTATGACTACACTCACTATGAACGCTGGGTTGTGGATGACGAGGGCAAGGTCGCTTACGGCCCCGCCACCGAGAACACCAAGAAGTGGGTGGGCGACGTGGCAGAGCTGTACGCCAAGGGCTACATCACTCCCAACATCA
>CAUWLU010000014.1:0-52851 GCA_963559705.1 uncultured Acutalibacter sp. | reverse complement strand
CGTGCGGCTGTGAGGCCTACTTTCTTTTTTCGGCTGCGCCGGTTTTTAAGGTCGCAGGGGCTTTGCGTCGCCCCATTCTTCGCTTCCTAGGAATACTTTCGGAGTGCCGTCCGGCCTCTCAGCCTATCTGCCTTCGGCAGCGTGCGGCTGTGAGGCCTACTTTCTTTTTTCGGCTGCGCCGGTTTTTAAGGTCGCGCCTTTTTGAAAAAATGCGCCCGAAAAACTTTTTCGTTTCCCGCCTTTCTGCGCAGTTTTCTTTTCTTCCCTTTTCTGCTATAATAAGCAAATACACTTTTTGTAACGGAGATTCCCTATGGATAGAAGTAAAATTCGCAATTTTAGCATCGTCGCCCACATCGACCACGGCAAATCTACCCTGGCCGACCGCATCCTCGAGCAAACAAAGGCTGTCCCCCTGCGGGAGATGGAAAATCAGCTGCTGGACAACATGGATTTGGAGCGGGAACGGGGCATCACCATCAAGGCCCATGCAGTCACCTTGATCTACACCGCCCGGGATGGGGAGGATTATGTCTTTAACCTCATCGACACCCCCGGTCACGTGGACTTTAACTACGAGGTTTCCCGCTCTCTGGCCGCCTGCGAAGGAGCTGTGCTGGTGGTGGACGCCTCTCAGGGCATTGAGGCCCAAACCCTAGCCAACACCTATTTGGCTGTGGACGCCGGGCTGGAGATCCTCCCGGTGGTCAACAAGATCGACCTGCCCAGCGCCGACCCCGACCGGGTCTGCCACGAGATCGAGGACGTCATCGGCATCCCCGCCATGGACGCTCCCCGGATCTCCGCCAAAACCGGCGCCAACATCCAGGAGGTAATGGAGCATATCGTCACCGACATCCCAGCTCCGGGAGGGAACGAGAACGATCCCCTGCGGGCGCTGATCTTCGATTCCTATTACGACGCCTACCGGGGCGTGATTGTCTATGTGCGGATCAAGGACGGCACCGTGCGGCCCGGGGACACCATCCGCATGATGGCCTCCGGCAGCGAATTCAACGTGATGGAGTGCGGCTTTTTGCGGGCCACCTCTCTGGAGCCCGCCGAGGCGCTCTATGCCGGAGAGGTGGGCTACATCGCCGCTTCTATCAAGGACGTGCGCCAGGCTCGGGTGGGCGACACAGTGACCCTGGCCAAACGCCCCGCCGCCCAGCCCTTGGAGGGCTACCGGGCAGTACAGCCCATGGTGTTCTGCGGCATCTACCCCGCCGACGGCGCCCACTACACCGACCTGCGGGACGCCTTGGAAAAATTGCAGTTAAACGACGCCTCCCTGACCTTTGAGCCGGAGACCTCTGTGGCGCTGGGCTTTGGCTTCCGGTGCGGCTTCCTGGGGCTTCTGCACATGGAGATCATCCAGGAGCGGCTGGAGCGGGAATACGACCTGGATCTCATCACCACCGCTCCCAGCGTGGTGTACCGGCTGACCCTTACCGACGGCCAGGAGATCACCATCGACAACCCCACCAACTATCCGGACCCCACTTTGATCCAGAGCGCGGAGGAGCCCATCTGCAACGCCCACATCTACTCCCCCTCGGAGTACGTGGGCAACATTATGGAGCTGTGCCAGGAGCGCCGGGGCGTATTCAAAGACATGAAATACCTGGACACCGACCGGGTGGACATCCATTACGAGCTGCCCTTAAACGAGATCGTCTATGACTTTTTCGACGCGCTCAAATCCCGCACCCGGGGCTATGCCTCCTTTGACTACGAGCTGATGGGCTACCAGTCCAGCAAGCTGGTGAAGCTGGATATCATGCTCAACGGCGAAGTGGTGGACGCCCTGTCCTTTATCATCCACGCGGACAAGGCCTATCCCCGTGCCCGGAAGATGACGGAGAAGCTCAAGGAGAAGATTCCGCGCCAGCTGTTCGAGGTGCCCATTCAGGCCTGCATCGGCGGGAAGATCATTGCCCGGGAAACGGTAAAGGCCCTTCGCAAGGACGTGCTGGCTAAATGCTACGGCGGCGATATCACCCGGAAGAAGAAGCTGTTGGAAAAGCAGAAGGAGGGCAAGAAGCGGATGCGCCAGTTGGGTACCGTGGAGGTGCCCCAGGAGGCGTTTATGTCCGTGCTGAAGCTGGATGAATAAACCCGCGCAGCGGCGAAAAAGTTTTGATCAAACTTTTTCAAAGGTTTGTGGGGTGTGGGGTGCTGGTCGCCGGTGGCGATCGTTCAGCACCGACCGAGCCGGCAGGCGAGACCAGCGCCCCACGACCTTAAAGCAAAGCGCAGCTTTGCAAAAAGAAATGCAGGTCCCACAGCCGCACGCTGCCGCAGGCAGATAGACTGTGGGGCCGGACGTTTTTCGCCCAGCCCCCAAAAACCAGCAAAGCAAAGAAACGGGGCCGTCGGCCCTCCCTTCTGGGAGAGATTTGTTCGGACCATCCGGGACATTGTTTACAGGCTTCGCCTGGTATGACAATGTCCCTGGTTTTTTCAGCACAAAGCTGCGCTTTGCCTGTTTAAGACCGCCGCTTTTTTGAAAAAAAGCGGCACCAAAAAACTTTTACCCGCTTCGCGCTTCCCATTTTTTCATTGGTGGTGATCCCATGCTCGGCTTCTACTTCCATGTCCCCTTTTGCCACGGCAAATGCCCTTACTGCGATTTCTACTCCCTTCCCGATTCCCAGGAGGACATGGACGCCTATATACAGGCTGTTCTCGCCTCCCTCGACCCTTGGATGGACAAGCTCCGGGGCCGGGAGCTTTCTACCGTCTACTTTGGCGGGGGCACCCCCAGCCTGCTGGGGGCGAACCGGCTGGGGACCATTCTCCAGGGGGTGGCGGAGCGCTTTGCCCTTGCCCCCACAGCGGAGATCACCCTGGAAGCCAATCCCACCCATGTGGACGGGGCTTTTTTCCAGCAGGTGCGGGAGGCCGGCTTCAACCGGCTCTCCATGGGGCTGCAATCCGCCAACCAGGAGGAGCTGCGCTTTTTGGGCCGGACCCACTCCCCGGAGGACGCCGCCCGAGCTGTGGAGGACGCTCGCCGGGCCGGGTTTGCGAATATCTCCCTGGATCTCATGCTGGGCCTGCCGGGGGGCTCCCAGGAAAAGCCGGGCCGCTCTATTCAGTTCGCCGCCGGGTTGGGCGTGGAGCACATCTCCTCCTATCTGTTAAAGGTGGAGCCGGGCACGCCCTTTGCCGTCCGGCAGGTGACGGTTCCCGACGATGACCAGTCCGCAGAGGAGTACCTGTTCGCCGTGGCAGAGCTGGCAAAGCTGGGATACGCTCAGTACGAGATCAGCAATTTCTCCCGGCCGGGCAGGGAGAGCCGCCACAATCTGCTGTACTGGCGCGGGGAGGAATACCTGGGCTTTGGCCCTGGGGCCCATTCCTTCTTTGAGGGCAGGCGGTTTTACTACCCCCGGGACCTGGCGGGCTTTTTGCAGGGGAATCCCCCGGTGGATGACGGCCCCGGCGGGGACTTTGGGGAATTCGCCATGGTCAATCTGCGGCTGACCCGGGGCCTGCGGCGGGAGGATTGCGTGGCTCGGTTTGGCGCTCACGGCGAAGCGGAATTTAAGCGGCTTTTGGATAACGCCAAAGGCTGTCCCCGGCAGCTTTTGCGGACAAGCGAGGAGGCCATCGCCTTCACACCGGAGGGATTCCTGGTATCCAACGCATTGTTGGTGCGATTGCTGGGAGAGGACCTGTAAGAAAAAACGCAAAAGTTTTGGTCAAGCTTTTTCAAAAGCTTGCGAGGTGTGGAGCAGAGCTCCACGACCTTAACCGGCGTAAGCCGGAAAAAGAAAGCGGGTCCAGGGGCCGCACGGCGCGAAGCGCATAGGCCCTTGGGCCGCCCCTCTTACGCCAATCCAAAAAAGGAAGAACCGCCCCAGCCCCCGCGCACAAAGCGCACACCCATTTGAGGGAATCCATATTATACCAAGCGAAAAAGGACACCTGAGCTTTTAGCTCGGGTGTTCTTTTTTTATTCTTTTAGAAAAGCCAGAGGGACCGGCTATCGCTCTACGAGCGCGTACGCCTGTCCCTCCTACCTTTTTCCGACGGCTTCGCCGTTTTTTAAGGTCGCTGCTTTTTGAAAAAAGCAGCAGCAAAAACTTTTACGCGCTCCGCGTTGGCTCTTTTTCTCCAAACAATTCCGGGTGCAGCCTACTATAATGGAACAGGTACTGCTGAGCCAATCCCGCATTCTCTCCAAACTCCTGGGGGCTTCGGCCCGGAAGCAGCGTGACCATGGCGCGCTTCATCCACACATCCATGGGAAAACAGCTCGTCTTGTGAAATCCGTACAGCAGGGCGCACTCCGCCACCTTGGGGCCCACCCCAAAGATCTTTTGCAGCTCCTGCCTGCCCACCTCCACCGGCGCCCGGCTCACCAGGTCCAGATCCACCTGCCCTGACGCCACTTTCCTGGCGGCGTCCAGCAGATACTTGGCCCGGAAGCCCGCCCGCAGCGGCGCCAGCTCCTCCAAGGTTTGGGAGGCCAACGCCTGGACTGTGGGAAAGCTATGCCACTCTGTGCCGGGGATGGGCTCCCCAAAGCTGCTGCACAGCCGCTGGATGATCCCCTTGATTCGGGGAATGTGATTGTTCTGGGAGATGATAAAGGAGCACAACGCCTCCCAGGGATCCTGGCGGAGAATCCGAATCCCCGGGGCAAAGGCGGCGGCCTCCTCCAGGGCGGGGCTCATGGACGACAGCTGGGCGCGCTTTTCCTCATAGTCGGCGTCCAGGTCGAAATACGCCCGCCAGGTGGCGTCCAAATCCTCCTGAGAGCACAAAAACCACACCCGATCCCCCTGCTGCTCCAGCCGCAGGACTTTTCCAAAGGCCGCTCCTTCCCACACAGAGCGCTCTCCCTCCCGGAAAAGCTCCACCCACCGGAAGGCTTGGCCGCAATCCAGGGTCTGGGCCAAGTCAAAGGAAACCGGGCTGAGCTGCCCGGCGGTCCTGGGACCGCCCTCAAAAAGCACGGTTCTTCTCATCGGCCTTCTGCCGGACCTCCGGCTCTCGGGAGGTCAAGTAGCGGATGGCCCGCTCAATGGCGTCCTTGGAGTTGCCCCAATCTCCCCCGGCATTGCGATAGTCAAACATCCGGCAAAAATGGGTGATATCAGCGTTCACCTGCTCCAGATATGTTTTGGCCAGGCCCGTGGTCACCTGCTCAAACTGAGGAAACACCTTCTTGGGAAGCTTCTGGGCGGCTTCCATCACCATGCCGTAGTGGGACAGGCAGATGTAGGGCTGTTCCCCATAAAGCTTTTGAAAGTCCGGGTCCGTCTGCCACAGCTTTAAGGTGCTGTCCAGCAGATGGGCGGTGTTTTTTTCGATGTTCTCGCAGACAAAGCAATGCTCCTCCCGGCTATGCACCGCTGCTGCCACCTTTTTCGGCTGCACCTTTCCACTTTGAGGAAACACCTCGTCGTGGACCGTCTGAAGCAGGCTTTCCAAAATCAGCGCCACGGACAGCCGGCTGCCCCGCGCCAGGATTTGATTGAAATGCTCTGTGCAGAACCCCAGCCGGTTGGTCTCCACCCGAACGTCCGGCTCCATCATGGCGGCGCCGGTGATGTAGGTGGCCATCCGATCCTCCAGCATATCCCGCATCCGGCAGAACGGACAGCCGTCCTTGGGCAGAAACACGTCGTTTACCGGGATGGAGCAAATATCTTCCCGCATGGCTAAAACCTCCCAAAAAGTATGTTCGACAAAATTGATGTATATTTATGCAAAATGGGATTTCCTGGGAAAACCGGGCCTTTTCTCACCGGTTTTTGTGAAAACAGGCTGGAAACCCACTGCTTTTGCCGCTAGTATACCACAAAACGGGTGAAAATCCTAGCCCCAGTTTTTTCTGAGGCCCCTTCCGGGCGATGGACATCCCAGGATGAAATGTATGTTAAATCCCTGTGGACAAACTGTGAGAAAGAAATTTCCATTTCCCCACTTGACACAAGATAAAGCGCTTTTTTTCTGCAAATACCCAGGATTTTGGGGGCGCGCTTTCCCGCGAATTCGGGCGGTTTTTGTTCCTTTTTCAAAAAAAGAAGCGGCTTGTTTACATAAAAAAGACCCTTGGTGGAAACGGGGGAAAGCTGAAAACCGCATAGGACAAGGTGTTTTTCACAGTTTCCACAGAGTTTTCCACACCCTGCGGTGGAAACGGTGGGTTCTCTGCGGCCGCCTGTGGAAAAGTGAAGTGATTTTGGCATCCAAAAAAGAATTTTCTTGCATAGTTTGGAAGAAAATACTCAAAAACAGAAAACCCTGCCCAAAAACCCGGAAGCTTCGGGAAACTTTAGGGATTCTGTCCCCATTTTTATTTGAGATTTTCGGGAATGTATGCTATAATGATCCCAAATTATGGCTGGAAACAGCCTTTGTCATCCATCATTATAAGGAAAAGGGCAGGTGGCCCATTTGCAGAAAGATCGTGAAAAACGTCCCGCCGCTCCCCAGGACGGGGAGCCCAAGGGCGCGGACATCATTGCCGGACGCAACGCCGTCACAGAGGCTCTTCGGGCCGGGCGCTGCATCGACAGCCTGTACGTTCAGCGGGGGGAACGCTCCGGCTCGCTGCAGGCTATCATCCGCAAGGCCAAGGACAGCGGCGCCTCCATCAAAGAGGCGGACCCTGTAAAGCTGACCCATATGTGCGGCGGAGCCAACCACCAGGGCGTGGTGGCCGTGGCCGCAGTGAAGGAATATGCCACAGTGGAGGATCTGTTCGCCCTGGCTCAGCAGCGGGGCGAGCCCCCCTTCTTCATCATCTGCGACGAGCTGGAGGACCCCCACAATCTGGGGGCCATTATCCGCACCGCCGAATGTGCCGGCGCCCATGGAGTCATCGTCCCCAAGCGCCGCAGCGTAGGTCTAACCTGGGCGGTGGGCAAGGCCTCCGCCGGAGCAGTGGAGCATCTGCCCGTGGCCCGGGTGGGCAATCTGCCCGCGCTGCTGGACCAGCTCAAGGAGCGGGGACTGTGGATCTACGCCGGGGACATGGACGGCACCCCCTGGTGCCAGACCGACTTCACCGGCCCGACCGCTCTTGTCATCGGCTCTGAGGGCCGGGGCGTGGGACGGCTCGTAAAAGAAAAGGCAGACTTTGTGGTTTCCCTTCCCTTAAAGGGAAAGCTCAATTCGCTCAACGCCTCCGTGGCGGCGGGCATCCTCTGTTATGAGGTGGCCCGCCAGCGCAGCGGGCTGAAAGCGATTGACCCGTAAAGGAGGGTTTTCAGCCAATGGCACAGGACAATAATGATTTCACCCTGGAGGATATCCTCGCGGAGCAGCGGGCCAAACGGGAGCTGCAGGAGGCCGAAAAGGCAACTGCTCCCAAAACCGAAGGCCGGACCGGGGGCAAGCCCGTCCCAAAGCCCCCGCAGGCACCCGCCCAGCAGCGGCAGACGCCCCCCAAAAGCGCTCCGGTCCCCAAACCGGCAGCGCCCAAGCCCCAGGCTCCAGCCCCTGCAGAGGATCTGAACTCCTTTGCCACCGGCAGCGTAGAGCTGCCCCTGCGCAAGGAGGATCAGCCCGCTCCCGAGGAGCAGGAGAAGCCGGGCAAAAAGAAAAAGAAGGGCTTCGGCCTTTTCGGCAGAAAGAAGCGCATGCCGGACTTCGACGAGAACGAGGACGATATGTATTACGGCATCCAGCTCAAGCCCATTGACGAGTACCGCATGGGTTATGACTCTGCCGGAGAGCTGACCAGCGAGGAGGAAACCTACAAGGCCCTCTTCGATGACTCTAAAAAGGCCATCGACCAGGAGGTGGAGGCCAATTTCCAGCGGCTCCAGCGGGAGCGCCGCCGCCGGGTGGCGGAGGCCGTCCAGACCGCCGGCGTCAACGAGGAGGAAATCGCCGACGAGTTCGGCGTGGTGGCCCCCATGCCCGTGACCTCCTTTGCAGCAGACCCCTACGCCCGGCAGCACGGCATCGGCATGGAGGGCGGCAAAAAAGTCCAGGAGGATATGGCCGACATCCAAAAGGCCATGCTGGACGCCTCTGACCAGCAGACCATGGAGATCAAGCTCAATGTGCTCAACGACACGGTGGAGCTGCAGCGCATCGGCAACGAGGCGCCGGTGTCCGAGGAGACCATCGGCCGGGTGCTGGATTCCCCCGCTCCCATGGAGCCGGAAACAGAGGAGCTGCCCATGGAAGAGCCTTCTTTGGAAGAATCCGCACGGGAACCCATGGAGCCTGTGGAGGAGCTTCCCCCCGAAGAGCCTCCCATGGAGGAGCCCCCTGCGGCGCAGTACACCTCCCAGCCCGCTCTGCGGGTGGTCCGGCGGGAGGACAGGCCCCCGGTGGACGAGCCCACCCAGGCCGTCAGCACCCCCAGCGCTCCCCAGGGGGGGCCTCCCCGGCAAGCGGCTGCACCCAGCCGCCCCAGAGCCGCAGAACCTCCCCAGCTGAACAGCATTTACGAGTACCGCCCCCGAAGCGTCCCCACCCATGTGATCCACGCAGACGTGCTGCAAAGCGCTCTGCTGTCGGAATCCGAGGAGCTGCGGGAGACAGCCCTGCGGGAGGAGCGCTCCGGGCCGAAGCGCCGGGTGCGCAACAAGAAGCTGGAGATCCCCCAGGAGCCGGAGGAGAGCTTCCCCGACGCCGACACCGGGGAGCCCATCGACGATTACACCGGCCCGGAGGACGCCAAGTCCATCTCTCACGAGCTGCGCAGCGATATGCGGGAGCTGACCATGCGTCTGACCATCACTGGCGTATGCACGGTGCTGCTGGCCATCGTCAACCTGATCTTTGGCGGCCAGCTGGCCGGTCCGGGAGATCCCGGCTCTCTGCCGGTGGTCTATGTGGTGCTGACCCTGGTGTTCCTGGCCGTGGCGGTGGGGATGTGCTTCCGCACCGTGTCCAACGGTCTGCGGGCCCTGTTCGCCTTCAACGCCAATTCTGACAGCGCTGTGGCCGTGGCCGCTGTGGCCGTGACCGTCCAGGCGATTTCGGCAGCGTTCTTCCGGGACGCCCTCTCTAACGGGGCGCTCCACCTGTACGCCGTGGTGCTTTCTGCCGCGCTGTTCCTCAACACCGCGGGCAAGCTCACCATGATTCGCCGCATCCATTCCAACTTCCGGTTTGTCACCTCCCGGGAGCAGAAGTACAGCGTGCGCATCTATGACGACCACAATACCGCTTTGAAAATGGCTAAGGACTGCGTATCCGAAGCCCCGGTGATCGCCTATCAGTGCAAGGCCGGCTTCCTCAAGCGGTTTATGGACCTCTCCTATAAGCCCGACCCCTCGGAGTCCTCCTCTCAGCTCATGGCTCCCATCGGGCTCATCGCCTCTTTGATCTTGTGCATCGCCACCCTGCTGATCACCCGCAGCGTGGCCACAGCCATCAGCGCCTTTGCCGCCGCTTCCTGTGCCTGTGTGGCGGTCTCCAATATGCTCTCTGTAAACCTGCCCATCAGCCGTCTGTGCCGCACGGCCCGCCGTGCCGGTGCCATGGTGGCGGGCTATGAGGGCGTCGAGCAGCTGGGCAATGTCAACGCCGTGATGGTGGACGCCGAGGACCTGTTCCCCCGGGGCACTGTAGTGCTGGCCGGTATCCGGACCTTTGGCGGACGGGCTGTGGCAGAGGACGCCGTCATGGCAGCCTCCGCTTTGATGAAGGAGGCCGGCGGCCCCTTGGCCGGTGTATTTGAGCAGGTCATCAGCGAGAACGAGGACGCGCTGCCCCAGGTGGAGGGCTTCTCCTACGAGGAGGGCGGCGAGATCGTGGGCAAGGTGGACGGCAGCACCATTTTGATCGGCTCTCGGGCGCTGTTCATCAACCGGCAGATCCAGGTTCCTCCCCGGGAGGAGGAAAGCCAGTACGCCTCCGGCAATCAGCAGGTGGTGTACATTGGCGTGGGCGACGCCATCCGGGCCATGCTGGTGCTGACCTACACCGCCGACCGCCGCCGCCGCAACGAGCTGCAGCGCCTGGAAAACAGCGGTATCAGCGTCATTGTCCGGTCCACGGACCCCAATGTGACGCCCCAGCTTATCAGCCGTCTGTTCGGCATTGACGCAGCCTCTGTGGGCGTGCTGGACGACCGCCTGGGCGAAGAATACCGCAAGCTGACCCAGACGGAGATCCCCCGCGCCGACGCTCTGGTGGCCACCAAGGGCCGTGTGGAATCCCTGATGAACGTGGTCTCCGCCTGTGTGGAGCAGCGCCGCACTGTGGGCATGGTGGTTGCCATTCAGACCGCCGCGGTGGTGCTGGGCTTTATATTGGTGGCATTCCTGGCCTGCTTCGGTGCCATGGGACAGCTCTCCAGCCTGGTGCTGTTCCTGTTCCAGCTGTTCTGGACACTGGTCGCCATTTTACTGCCCAAGCTAAGACAATAAAAACCAAGCACCTTCCACGGGAGCGCTGTGGGCCATTGGCCTGTCAGCGCTCCTTTTTTTCGTCACATTGCCCCAATCCGCCGATCCTGGTTGGGAGGCCTCCACGATCGCTCGGCGTTTTATCTAAGAATCCCATTAACAAAACGTAAAATTCATATAATTTTGATTTTGCCCATTGTATTCTTTGGAGGATTGATATATAATTAGCTATGCCTTGCACCACTAAAGTTGTGCAAAACCGGAAGATGGCATCGCGGGGAATCCCCCGCTTATCATTTTGGCAGTGGAAGGAGCTTATGCGTTATGAACCAGTATTTAGCCAAAAACATTATCAACCTGGCTGTAGCAGGCCACGGCGGGGCAGGAAAAACCTCCCTGGCGGAAGCCATGCTCTATCTGGCAGGCGTTTCCGACCGCCGTGGCAAGGTGGGCGACGGCAACACCGTCTGTGACTATGATCCCGAGGAGATCCGCCGCAAGGCGTCCATTTCCGCGGCTGCGGCTCCCCTGGAGTGGAAGAATAAGAAGATCAACCTTCTGGACGCTCCCGGTCTCTTCGACTTTGAGGGCGGTATGTGCGAAGCCATGCGCGCCGCCGACACCGCGCTGATTGTGATTTCCGGCAAGGACGGCGTGGCTGTGGGCAGCGAAAAGGCCTTTGCCGCCGCAGAGAAAAACGGCCTGGCAAAGATCTTCTTTGTCAACGGCCTGTGCGATGAAAGCGCCCGGTTCTACCGCGTCTTTGAGGATTTGAAGGGCCAGTTCGGCCCCTCTGTGTGCCCTGTGGTGGTGCCCTTCATCCAGGACGGTCAGGCCAATATCTACATCAACCTGTTGGAATACAAAGCATACGACTACTCCGGCGGCAAGCCTGTGGCAGTCCCCATGCCCGACATGGGCGACCGGCTGGAGGGCCTGCGCACTGCCATCTATGAGGCCGTAGCGGAGACTGACGACGAGCTTTTTGAGAAATACTTCGCCGGCGAGCCCTTCACCCCCGAGGAAGTCATTGTGGGCGTGAGCAAGGGCGTCAAGGCCGGCACCATCACCCCCGTATTCTGCGGCGACGCGCTGCTGATGCGGGGCATGGAGCAGTTCCTGGACGGCCTGTGCTGGCTGGCCCCCTCTGCCGAGGAGAAGGCCGCCGAGGTGGGCCTGGACGTGGACGGCAACCCCGTGGAGCTGGCCATCAATGAGGACGGCGCTGCAGCGGCCATCGTCTTTAAGACCGTGGCAGACCCCTTCATCGGAAAGCTCTCCTATATCAAGGTGGTTTCCGGCAAGATCTCCACCGATAGCCAGCTGGTGAATATGCGCACCGGCAACGTGGAGCGCGTGGGCAAGACCGTGATGATGGTGGGCAAAAAGCAGGTGGATGTGAAGTACATCGGCGCTGGCGATATTGGCGCCATTCCCAAGCTGGCTGCCACCAATACCGGCGACACCCTTTGCTCTCCCGCCCGGAAGGTCGCCTTGGAGGGTGTGGAGTATCCCACTCCCACACTGAGCATGGCCCTTGTCCCCGCCAAAAAGGGCGAGGAGGACAAGATCGCCCAGGGCATGATGCGCCTGTCCGAGGAGGACCCCACCCTGCAATTCTCCACCAATAACGAAACCCACGAGATGGTTGTCAGCGGCTTGGGCGAGCAGCACCTGGACGTGGCTGTTTCCAAGCTGAAATCCAAATTTGGCGTGGATGTGACCCTGAAAAAGCCCAAGGTCCCCTATCGTGAAACCATCCGCAAGACCGTGCAGGTCCAGGGCCGCCACAAGAAGCAGACCGGCGGTCACGGCCAGTTCGGCGATGTGTGGATCGAGTTCTCCCCCTGCGACAGCGAGGGCCTGGAATTCGGCGAGCGGGTTGTGGGCGGCTCGGTGCCCAAGGGCTTCTTCCCCGCCGTGGAAAAGGGCCTGCGGGAATGCATCCTCAAGGGACCCCTGGCCGGATACCCTGTGGTAGGTCTGTCCGCTGTGCTGTACGACGGCAGCTATCACCCTGTGGACTCCTCTGAAATGTCCTTTAAGACGGCGGCAGCTCTGGCCTATAAGGCAGGTATGCCCCAGGCAAGTCCTGTGCTGCTGGAGCCCATCGGCCATCTGAAAGCCACCGTGCCGGACGCCAACATGGGCGATGTCATGGGCGAGGTCAACAAGCGCCGCGGCCGTGTGCTGGGCATGGAATCCTCTGGAGAAGGCCGCCAGACCGTGGAGGCAGAGGTCCCCATGGCAGAGATGCACGATTTTACCACCTTTATCCGCCAAGTGACCCAGGGCCGCGGCAGCTTCACCTTTGAGTTTGAGCGGTATGAGGAAGCACCTCAGAATGTGGCGCAGAAGGTGATCGAGGAATCCAAGGCAGAAGCCGGGGAATAACGAAAAAGTTTCGCCAGCCTTTTCAAAGGCTGCAGAGCGCGAGACAGCGTCTCACGACCTTAATCGGCGTAAGCCGGAAAGAAAATGCAGCGAACAGGGCGCATCGGCGCAAAGCGCCGTAGCCCTGAGAGCGGCCCTCTTTTGAAAACAAAAAAAGGACACCCGAGCTAATTACTCAGGCGTCCTTTTTCTATTACCAGGACGGGGGCCGGGCCTCGGCCTACCGCCCTACGGGCGGACGCGACCTACAGCCCTGGTTTCTTTTTCCGGCTGCGCCGGTTTTCCAGGTCGCGCCTTTTTGAAAAAAGGCGCCCCAAAAACTTTTTCGTTGTTACCTTACGATCACGTCGCCCCACATGGCACTGGCTGCTCTCACCAAATCCGCAGGCGCCAGCTTCAACTGCAAGCCCCGCTTGCCTCCGCTGACATAGATGGACTCCCTCTCTCGGAGGCTTTCCTCCACCACGGTGGGGAACTGCTTCTTCATCCCCAAGGCGGTACAGCCCCCTCGCACATAGCCCGTTGTGGCCAGCAAATCCTTTACGTGGAGCATCTCCAGGGATTTCTCCCCCACCAGGGATGCCGCTTTCTTCCGGTCCAGCTCCCGGGTCACCGGCAGCACGAACACATAATGCCCGCCGCGCTTTCCCACAGTGACCAGGGTCTTACACACATCCTCCGGGAAAAGCCCCAGCTGCCTTGCCACGTCCTCCCCGTCGGTGAATTCCTCACAGGGGTAGGTGTGGGCTTCATAGGGAATCTTCAATCTGTCCAACAGCCGCAGGGCGTTTGTCTTTTCCAGCTTTTCCTTGGCCATTACCGCTGTGTTTCCCCCTTGTCCTCCAGCAGGGTGATTGTCACGTCAATCTCTTCGCCCTCTCCAAAGCCGTTTTCCGGCGGCCGGTACAGGGTCACCGTCACCTGGTCCCCCGGACTGTACCGCAGCAGCAGGTTGGAAATATCCTGCAGCTCCTCCACGGCTTCGCCGTCAATCGCAATGATAATATCGTTGGCTTGGGCGCCCGTCCCTGCAAAGGCACTGTCCTCTTCCACGGAAACAATCATGAAGCCCTGGGGAACGCCGTACATGGACGCCATCATACTGTCCATATCCATGCCGGTGATGCCCAGCCGCACCCGGCCTTCCACATATCCGCCCGAGAGCAGCTGGTCTATGATATCCTTGGCTTTGCTCACAGGAATGGCAAAGCCCATGCCCTCATAGCCCTCTGTGATGATCTTGGAGGAGTTGATTCCAACTACCTGCCCGTACATATTTACCAGGGGTCCGCCGGAATTGCCGGGATTGATGGCAGCGTCCGTCTGGATAAAGGTCATGCCGTCCTCGCTGTAACGTTCCACGGCCCGGTCCAGTCCGGAAACAATCCCTCGGGTCAGGGAGCTTGTGAACCGCTCCCCTCCGGGATCTCCAATCGCCAGCACCCACTCCCCAATGGAAAGCTCTTTGGCATCTCCAAACTCCGCCGGAGTAAAGTTGTGGTCGTTCGTCTTGATCACAGCCAGATCCGTGGTGCGGTCCATTCCAACCACCACCGCGTCATATTGCTGGCCGTCGTGGGTGGTCACCGTAATCAGCACGCTCTTGGTATTCAGCACCACATGGGCGTTTGTAATGATATATCCGTCCGAAGTGGCGATGATCCCTGTCCCGGAGCTGTCCGTGCTCTCCCCAGTGCGGGAGACTGTGACGGCCACCGTAGACTTCACCACTTTATTGTACACTTCCTGCGCCTCCAAGGCGGCCCCGGCCGGTTTGGGCAAAATGGCAATCCCTTCCTCGTTGGGGGTCACGTCCACCTCGGGCAGGTCCAGCAGCGGCGCTTCCCCCTGGGTTTCCTCACCCGGAGTTTCCTCCGAGAAGCCCTCTTCCGGCAGGGTTTCCTCCACCGGCACCTGGGTTTGAGGCCCTGCCACAGCCCAGCTCACGGCGAAGGCAGTAAAGCCCAGGATGGCTCCAGCCGCCAGGGCAGAGGCAATCCACAAAAACACCTTCAGGCCCCGGGACATCTTTTTCTTCGGAGCCTTCGGGGGCACGGGCTGCCAGCCGTACTGGGGCCAGAGAGCTTGAGGGGGCTGGGGATACTGCCAGGGGTTCTGATTGCCCCACTGGGGCTGCCCCGCCCAAGGCCCGGGATTTCCCCACTGCGCCTGCCCGTTCCACTGGGGGACCGGCCCTCCTACAGGGCTCTGCCAAGGAGGCGCCTGGTCTTGCACGTGAGGTGCAGATGGCTCTGCCGGCTGGGGAGGCGTTCCCTCCGGAATCCGGTTCCCTTCCTGAGGTACTGTGTCCGTCTGAGCTGCACTGTCCTCCTGAGGAACTGTGTCCGTCTGAGCCGCGCTGTCCTCCTGGGGGACTGCGTCCGTCTGAGCTGCGCTGTCCTCCTGAGGAACTGCGTCCGTCTGAGCTACGCTGCTCTCCTGAGGGACTGCGTCCGTCTGAGCTGCACTGTCCTCCTGGGGGGCTGCGTCCTCTTCGGAAAGATTATTTCTCTGATTGTCCGTCATCTTCCACACTCCTTTCGGACTCCTGCTTTTCTTCCTTCTTTTCCTTCTTTATCTTGACAGAGCCGGTATCCCTCAGCTTGAACGACCCGGTATCCTTGAGCTTCAACGTCTCCTGCGGCTTGGGCAGGGTAAACTCGAACCGGCAGAACTCTCCCACCGCCGAGCTGACCGTGATGTCCCCGCCGTGGAGCTTCAAAATCGTCCGCACAATATACAGGCCAAGGCCCATGCCGTTTTTATCCCGGCTGCGGGATTTGTCCGTCTTATAGAACCGCTCGAAAATCATGGGCAGATCCTCGGACGCCACACCGGGGCCGCTGTTCTCAATGACCACCGTGGTACGGTCAATGCCATCGGTAACGGTGGTGGAGATATACCCTCCCGGATTGGTGAATTTCACCGCGTTTTCAATGAGATTGTACACCACCTGGTGCAGCAGGTCCTGGTCTCCCCAAACCATCTGGGCAGAGGAATCTTCCAGCCCGCGAATCTCGATGTTCTTCTCGTCGATCTGCTGTTCAAAGGTCAGCAGCGTGGTCACCAGCACCTGGGTGATGTTGAACTGGGTGGGCCGCAGCTTCATCTCTCCGCTGTCGATGCGGGACAGGTCCAGCATGGATTTCACCAGCCGGGACAGGCGCTTCACCTCGTCAGAAACAATGTGCAGGTATTTGTCCTCCTGCTCCTTGGGGATGGTTCCGTCCAGGATGCCGTCGATAAACCCGGCAATGGTGGTCATGGGCGTTTTCAGCTCATGGGACACATTGGCGATGAAGCTTCGTCGGGTGCCTTCGGAATTGGACAGGGAATTGGCCATATTGTTGAAAGAGAGGGCCAACTGTCCCACCTCATCGGCACTGGTCACCGGCACCCGCACGGAAAAGTCCCCGCCGCCAAAGCTCCGGGCAGCAGCGCTCATCTGGCGCAGCGGCTGCACCAGCCGGTAGGCAAAGGCTCCCACCACCACAAAGGTGACTCCCAGGGCCGCAGCAGCAGCCACCAGGAACATCTGCATGGCCTCCCCCTGGAAGGCGTGGACCGTGGCGGCGCTGGTGGCGGCAAACACTGCCCCCACGCACCACTCTCCGTCCCCGGCATACATGGGCACCCCGATGATATAGGAAGGAGTGGCGTACAGCCCGTCAAAGGTATTGTTCCCCTCGTACATCCCCTGGGTAGCCAGAGCCACCGTCTGTTGGGGCACTGCTTTGGGAAATTCCACCTTGCTGTTGGGATAATTGCCCAGAAGGATATTTCCCTCCAGGTCTGTGATAAAGATATCCGCGTCAATGCTGGTGGAGAAGGTGTCGATAAACCCCTTGAGCGCCGAGGTTTGAAGCTGATAGGTCTCCTCGCTGGTCCTGGTCAAAAACACGCTGGACATCCCTGCAATGGCCTTGGCGTTTTTCATCAGCAGCTCTTTTTTCTCACTGCGCCAATACTGGCCAAAAAAGAGCATCATCACAGTCCCCAGCAGGATAAAGCTGAGCACCACAATGACCATGGTAATGCTCAAGTACCGGGTGAAGAGGCTCTTTTGAACAGGGACCTTTCGTCTGCCGGGGCCGCTCATTCCTTGACCTCGAACTTGTAGCCCACGCCCCATACCGTCTTTAGGGCCCACTTGTCAGAGGCGCCCTCCAGCTTTTCCCGCAGGCGTTTGACGTGAACGTCCACTGTGCGGCTGTCGCCATAGTAATCGAAGCCCCACACCTCGTCCAGCAGCTGGTCCCGGGTGAACACCTGGTTGGGATTGGAGGCCAGATGATAAATCAGCTCCATCTCCTTGCGGGGGGTGTCCACCTGAACCCCGTTGACCTTCAGCTCGTAATTGGTCAGGTTGATCGACAGATTTTCGTAGTTGACCTCCTTGGTCTCCGCTTTGTCCTCGCTGTGCTTGCCGCTGCGCCGCAGCACCGCGCCGATGCGGGCAATGACCTCCTTGGTCTCGAAGGGCTTCACCACATAATCGTCAGCGCCCAGCTCCAAACCCAGCACCTTGTCGAACACCTCGCCCTTGGCGGTGAGCATGATGATGGGCCGGGTGGATTTCTTCCGGATCTCCCGGCAGACCTGCCAGCCGTCCAAACCGGGCAGCATGATATCCAGCAGGATCAAATCCGGATTGACGGAATCGAACATTTTCAGCGCAGCCTCGCCGTCATTGGCAATGGCTGCCTCATACCCTTCTTTTTCAATATACAGCCGCAGCAGCTCGCAGATATTGGTGTCGTCATCCACAATCAGAATCTTTCCAGATGCCACAACTACACTCCCTTTCTCTTCTGAGTTTCTCCTCTTTTCAAAACAGCTCCGGGTCGCACCGCCATCCAAATGCGGCGGGCAGTCCCCTCCATTTTATTATTCTATATTTTACTCTGTATCTTTGGCAAAAGCAAGAAAAAGCCGTGAAGATTCCGTGAACCTTGGACCAAACGAAAAAGTTTTGGTCAAGCTTTTTCAAAAGCTTGCAGAGCGCGGGGTGCTGGTCGCCGGTGGCGATCGTTCAGCACCGACCGAGCCGGCAGGCGAGACCCCCTGGGCGATAGAATCGAACAGCGGCTCTTCACCATGAACGCAAAAAGGACCCCCGAGTTTTTGGCTTGGGTGTCCTTTTGTTGTGCCGAAAGAGGGCCGACCTTCCAGCCTATCGCCCTGGGGGCGCGTGCGGCTGGAAGGTCTACTTTCTTTTTTCGGCTTCGCCGGTTTCAGGTCGCTGCTTTTTGAAAAAAGCAGCAGCAAAAACTTTTTCGTTTTCCCCTTGCCTTTCCCTTCTGTTTATGATACAATCATTTCACTTTAGCGCATGTATGCTTTAAACCATGTGTGCTTTAAAGCGTAAAGTCAACGAGGAGTGGTGATTGTGAGTAAGGAAGTGACCATTTGGGTAGTCATCGGAGCCTATGCCCTGCTGATGCTGGGCGTGGGTGTATGGTACTCCCGCCGGGGCAACGATATGTCCGGATTCACCGTGGGCGGCCGCAGCGCTGGCGCGTGGATCTCCGCCCTCTCCTATGGCACGGCCTACTTCTCTGCGGTCATGTTCGTGGGCTACTCCGGAGGCTCCGGATGGAATTACGGCCTGTGGAGCGGCCTGGTGGGTGTTGGCAACGCCATCTTCGGCACCCTGCTGGCCTGGCTGGTGCTGGCCAACCGCACCCGGGACCTGACCCGCCGCCACGATATCAAATCCATGCCCCAGCTCTTTGAAAAGCGCTTTCAAAGCCCCGGTATGCGGCTGTTCGCCTGCGGGGTGATCTTCGTGTTTTTGATCCCCTACTCCGCTTCGGTGTACAAGGGCCTGACCAGCGTATGCTCCGTAATCCTGGGCATCAACGAGCAGGTGTGCATGATTATCATTGCCATCGCCTCGGCGCTGGTGCTGGTGCTGGGCGGCTATATGGCCACCCTCAAGGCAGATTTCATCCAGGGCTTTATCATGATGATCGGCGTCACCGCTTTGATTGTCCTGGTAGTGCTGTCCCCCCAAGTGGGCGGCCTGAGCCAGGGTCTCTCCAACATGATGGAGTACATGAAGTCCCACGAGATGGCCCCTCTCCCAGGAGGCTCCGCCGTGGCCCTCGTTTCCACCATTCTCATGACCAGCTTTGGCACCTGGGGCCTGCCCCAGATGGTCCATAAATATTACGGCATCCGGGATAAGAAGGAGGTCCGCCGGGGCGTGGTGATCTCCACCTTCTTCTCTCTGCTGGTGGCCGGGGGAGGCTACTTCATCGGCTCCTTCTCCCACCTGTTCTTTGGGGAGGAGCTTCCCGCCGGGGGCACGGATTACATCGTCCCCCTGATGCTCAACTCTGCCGGGCTGCCCAATCTGCTCATCGGAGTGATCCTGGTGCTGCTGATCTCCGCCTCGGTGTCCACCCTGTCCAGCATAGCCCTGTCGGCCTGCTCCACCGTGTCCATGGACCTGATTAAGGCAAGCTGGCTCAAGGGCCTGAGGGAACGGACCCTGGCCACCATCACCCGGCTGCTGTGCCTGGCCTTTGTGGTGCTGAGCTACCTCATCGCCAATTACCCTACCCCTATTTTGGAGATGATGTCCTACTCCTGGGGGATTCTGTCCGGTTCCTTCCTGGCGCCCTACCTGCTGACGCTCTACTGGAAGGGCGTCAACCGGGCGGGAGCTTGGGCCGGTATGGTGGGCGGATTTCTCACCGCCTTTGTGCCTGCGGCAGCCTCGGGCTTCACCACACCCAATGGCCCCTTGTTTGCCTGCCTGGCCATGGTGATTTCCTTTGTCCTGTGCTTTGCGGTGAGTGTGATGGCGAAGGCTCTGGGATGGAAGGCCGGGGCGGAGAACCCGGAATTTTATGAAAAGGTGGAAACTTAAAAGTTTTTGAAAAACTTTTTCGTTTCTGCACTTTGGTCCGTTTTCCCAACTTACAGAGCCCAAGCAGGTATTACCAGCCCTGCTCCTTCAGATACTGACGGCTGAGCGTGATCGCCTCCATGGGTGTGCGGCCAATGGACTGGTCCTGCTCCACCACGACCCACTGGGCGCCAGCCTCAACGGCTGCCTCCAGGATGGGACCGAAGTCCTGGTCGCCGTGGCCCACGGGACGGAACTCGAAGGTGCCGTGGCTCTCCTGCTCCTCCACCTCAGTGCCGATAAGCTGGTACATATTGGCGGGCTTGCCCTCCTTGTGGAAATCCTTCAGGTGCACTAGGGGGGACCGGCCTGTGTACTTCTTCACATAGGCGGCGGGGTCCTCGCCAGCTACCTTCACCCAGCAGGTGTCCACCTCGGTCTGAAGCAGGTCCGCAGGAATGGTGTCGTAAATGTAGTCCAGGGCGTACCGGCCGTCGGCCATCTTGGCAAACTCAAAGTCGTGGTTGTGATAGAGCGTCTGGATGCCATGGGCCTTGCAGGCCTTGCCGATCTCCTCAAACAGCTTCACGTTGCCCTCAAACTTGGGAGTGCCGGGACGGTCCTCCTCCATCAGGTAGGGGATGGCGATGTACTTCACGCCAATCTCCACATACTTCTGGATGGTGCCCTCCATATCTGCCACCAGCTCCTGGAAGGGCACATGGGCGGAAAGAGCCACCAAACCGGCGTCCTCAATGGCTGCCTTGACAGCGGCGGGCTCCAAATCATACAGCCCGGCCAGCTCCACGCCGTCATAGCCAATCTCTTTGATTTGTTTCATGGTGCCTGCAAAGTCTTTCTCAGCGTACTCCCGAACAGAATAGACCTGCACGGCAACTGGCAGTGTTTTCATGGAAAAATTCCTCCTGTTTCTTTTTTAAATTTATGGGTATTTTAATCATATAGCAAACGCTGACCACGGTCAAGGGAAAGGGTTGAAAAAATAGAGAGATTGTGATAAAGTATGTAATTAGGGTTACATAAATTGTATTTTTTCCTCAACGATCCGTCCCGCCGAAGCGCTGGAAAGAGGAACTTAGAAAAGGTGAGATTTTATGAAAAGAACCCCACGGTTTTACTTTGCTCTTTTTTTTGCCAAGTGCACCGCTCGGGTGATGAAGCTGCTGGGAAAAAAGGCAACCTCCATGCCGGGAAGCTGGGCCATCATCCTCTGCCCGGACTTTCTGGGACGGATGCCCCGGCCTAAAACCATCATCGGCATCACCGGCACCAATGGCAAAACCACGGTATCCAATATGGTGGAGGACATCCTGACCGAGTGCGGGTATGAGTTCACCTGCAACCGGTCCGGCTCCAACGTAGCCACGGGCGTTGCCTCTAGTTTGATTGAAAACTCCACCTTCTTCGGCCGTCCCAAGCGGGACCTGGCTGTCTTTGAGCTGGACGAACGCAGCTCTCCCAAAATCCTGCCCTTTCTCAAGCCGGATTTGCTGCTTTGCACCAATATCTTTCGAGATTCCTACAAGCGCAACGCCCATGTGGAATTCATCCTGGACATCTTGAACACCTATATTCCCGACAGCACCAGGCTGGTCCTCAATGCCGACGACCCGCTCTGCGCCAGCCTAAAGCCGGAAAACCGCAGGGTCTTTTTCGGCATCGACCCTCTGCCCGGCGAGGAGCCCGAGCGCAACAATATCGTTCAAGACGCCCGCACCTGTCCCCGCTGCGGGGCCACGCTGGAATGGGAGTTCCGCCGCTATCACCACATCGGCCGGATGCACTGCCCCAAGTGCTGCTATGCCTCTCCCACGCCCAAGTACCGCACCACCGGCCTGGACGCTGAAAAGCACCGCATGACGGTCTGCGGGCCGGAGGGCGAGCGGGAATATCACCTTCCCAATTCCACCTTGATTAACGTTTACAACACCCTTTCCGCTGTGTCCCTGCTGGCGGAGTTCGGCATTGCTGAGGACAGGATCTCCCAGTGTCTGGATCATCTGTCCATTGTGGAGAGCCGGTACAATCAGGAGGAGGTGGGCGGCAGAACCCTGATCCTCCATCTGGCAAAGGGTCAGAACCCCATCGCCTGCTCCCAAGCCTGCGCCAACGTCAACCGGCACCCGGGGAAGAAGTCCGTGCTTCTGCTGCTGGACGATGCTCACGATGCTGCCAGCTCCGTGGAAAACACGGCCTGGCTCTATGACACGGATTTTGAATTCCTCAACAGCCCGGAGATCCTTCAAGTGGCTACGGCGGGCCCCCGCCACTGGGATATGTATCTTCGGCTGCTGATGGCCGGGATCTCCCCCGACAAGCTGATTCACTGCGAGGACCCCATGGAGGCCGTTGGCTCCCTGCACGTGGCAGAGGCAGAGACCACCTTCGTGCTTTTTGACCTGTATGCTGTGGATTTGGCCAAGCAGCTGAAGGAACCTCTGCTGAAGCGAATGGAATCCGCGCCGCAGCTGCCCGATGGAAAGGAGCGCCCCCATGAAGATTGAAATTCTCTACCCTGAGCGCTGCAACCTGTACGGCGATCTGGCCAATATGGATTATCTGCGCCTCTGCCTGCCCGATGCGGAATTCATCTCCACCCCGCTGTCGGAAGAGCCTCTTTTCGCCCGGGAAAAGGTGGACATGATCTACCTGGGACCCATGACGGAGCGGGCGCAAGAGCTGGTGCTGGAGCAGCTCTCCCCCCTGCAGGAGCGGATCTGGGAGCTGATTGCCGAGGATACGGTGTTTCTATGCACAGGAAATGCGCTGGAGCTTTTTGGCGAGTATATCGTCAAGGAGGACGGCAGCTGCCTTCCCTGTTTGGATATCTTTCCCGCCCATGCCCAGCGGGATATGTCCCACCGCCACAACAGTCTGTTCCTGGGGGATTTTGAGGGGATGCCGGTGATGGGCTTTAAATCCCAGTTCACCACCAGCACGCCCCAGTCCGAGAGCATCGGGCTGTTCCATGTGGAGCGGGGCGTGGGCCTGAATAAAAAGTGCCCCTTTGAAGGGGTGCGCTATCGGAACTTCTTCGGCACCTACCTGCTGGGGCCGTTCCTGATTAACAACCCGCTCTTTACAAAATTCCTGCTCTCCCGGCTTGGGGTGGAGAACCCCAGCCTGGCCTTTGAGCAGGAGGTCCAGGCCGCTTACGATAAGCGTCTGAAGGACTTCAAAGCCAAAGCATAATCCCATCAAAAAAGCCGCTGGCAGCTGCCAACGGCTTTCTTTTATTCCTCTCGCAGGGATAGACTGTAGGGAACCTCCCCGTTGGGAGCAAACCCCAGGCTCTCATAAAAGGCCCTGCCGGACTGGTTGTCCTTCCCGGTGAGCAGGGTGACCTCGCCCACACCCATCTGGCGGCAGGTTGCCAAAAAGCGCTCCACCAGCCCGCGGGCCACCCCTTGGCGGCGGCGAGCCGGGGTCACATACAGCTCCGTCACCTGGGCGCTGGCGTTCCAATAGCAGGCGGAACGGTACACCAGCCCGCAGAGAAAGCCCACAGGCTCTCCGCCCACACAGGCCAGCAGCACCTTCTCCGGCCCTGGCTGGGACAGGGCTCCGGCGGTCTCCTGGGCAGAGGCCACGTCTTTGCCGTTAAACTCCCGGTTCAGCTTGGCCAGCGCTTGGGCGTCCTGGGGCTGGGCCGGGCGAATCGTCAGAATCATCCCATTGTCACTCCTTCTCTCATTGCCGGGGCTAAAAAGCCATTGCTTTGTCCGTGCCCCAGAGCAGCCGCTCAGCAGGCGCTGACCCGGCCCTCCTTGGCGTCCAAGCAGACCACCGCGCCGCTCTTGAGCATATCCGTGGCGTGGACAGCCCCGGTGAGCACCGGCTTGTCCATGGCCAGTCCCACAATGGCAGCGTGGGAATTGCCGCCGTCCTCCTCAGTGATGATGCCCGAGCAGCGGCGCAGATACTCCACAATGGTGTTGTCGGTCTCGGGCACCACCAGGATATCCCCGTCCCGGAAGCGCTTGGGGATGTCGGAGAGCCGCTTGCACACGCACAGCCGGGCAGAGACGCTCTTCTCCGTGACGCCGTCCCCGGTGAGCAGCACATGACCCACCACATGGACCTTCATCATATTGGTGGTGCCGGAAATGCCCAGGGGCACGCCTGCGGTAATCACCACCAGGTCGCCGCTTTTCACCAGGCCGGTGCGCTCTGCGGCATCCACAGCCCGGTCGAACAGGGTGTCGGTATCCGCCACCTCGTCAATGAGCATGGGTATCACGCCCCAGGACAGGTTCAGCTGCCGCCAGACATGCTTCTGGGTAGTGCAGCCCACAATGGGGTACAGGGGCCGGAATTTCGACAACTGCCGGGCGGTGACCCCGGACTTGGTCACGGTGATGATGGCCTTGGCTCCCAGGTCGTGGGCAGTGGTGCAGGTGGCATGAGAGATGGCGTTGGTCACGTCAAAGGCCACGTCGCTGTTGTCCCGGGAGTTGAACCGCTTGATATAGTTGATGCTCTGCTCCGCCTTTTCCGCGATGCGGACCATGGTCTCCAAGGCCTCCACCGGGTACTTGCCCGCAGCAGTCTCGCCGGAGAGCATGATGCAGCTGGTGCCGTCATAGATGGCGTTGGCCACGTCCGTGGCCTCTGCCCGGGTGGGCCGGGGATTCTTCATCATAGAATCCAGCATCTGGGTGGCTGTGACCACCTGCTTGCCCGCCAGATAGGATTTTTGAATCAACTGCTTTTGCAGCACGGGGACCTCCTCCAGGGGGATCTCCACACCCATGTCGCCCCGGGCCACCATGATGCCGTCCACCACCCGAAGGATCTCGTCGATGTTTTCCACGCCCTCCATATTCTCGATCTTGGCGATGATGTTCATGGAGTGGCAGTCATGCTCCTTGAGGATCCGGCGGATTTGCAGGATATCGTCGGCGCAGCGGGTGAAGGATGCCGCGATATAGTCAAAGCCGTTCTCAATGCCGAAGATGATGTCCGAGCGGTCCTGCTCGCTGATAAAGGGCATGGAAAGACGGGTGCCCGGCACATTGATCCCCTTAAAATTGGACACCTGGCCGCCGTTTAAAACCGTGCAGACAATGTCCGTATCGGAGAGATGCTCCACCCGCATCTCCACCAGGCCGTCGTCAATGAGCACCCGAGAGCCTGCCTTCAAATCCTTGGGCAGGCCCTTATAGGTGATGGAGACGATCTGCTGGTCCCCTTCCACGTCCCGGGTGGTCAGGGTAAAGGTGTCGCCGGACTCCAAATGAATGGGGCCGTTCCGAAAGCTCTTCACCCGGATCTCCGGGCCCTTGGTATCCAGGATGGTAGCCACGGGCAAGTCCAGCTCCTCCCGCAGGCGGGTGACCGCCTCCAGCTTTTTGGCGGCGTCCTCATGGGTGCAGTGGGAGAAGTTGAACCGGGCGGCGTTCATTCCGCCCAGCATCAGCCGGCGCAGGACGCTCTCGTCCTCGGTGGCCGGTCCCAGCGTGCAGATGACCTTTGTCTTTCTCAGCATGGCATATCATCCTTTCCGATTTTGTCCGGGCCTCGCCCGGCCTGCCGCCGGACTTTTCGGGGAATGCTTCCTCGCCGCCCGCGCTCCTGAATTCTGCTGCTATTATACCACACGGACGGCTTTCCGTCCACGGAACTTTTTCCCTCGCACAGATTTAACCTTTCTGGCTCTCCTCCACCAGCAGGGTGTACACCTGGCTTTTCTTCAGGCCCAGCTCCTGAGCCGCCTGCTTGGCCGCCGCGCTGGAAGAAAGCCCCTCCTCCAG
The DNA here is from genome assembly GCA_963559705.1 of uncultured Acutalibacter sp. Lineage (GTDB taxonomy): Bacteria > Bacillota > Clostridia > Oscillospirales > Acutalibacteraceae > Acutalibacter. The sequence continues at coordinate 27,496 of CAUWLU010000014.1, read as the reverse complement.
CAGCTCCCTGGCCCGGGCGGCTCCCTCCTCCGGAGTGTGGGCCTCATCAAGCGCCTCGGGGCGCTCCCGGCCGGCTATCACCAGTACAAACTCCCCACGGGGCTCCTGTTCCCGGTAATGAGCGGCAGCTTCTCCCAGAGTGGTGCGCCACACCTCCTCGTGGACCTTGGTCAGCTCCCGGCACAGGGCGATCCTCCTGTCCGGACCAAACACCTTGCTGAAATCCGACAGGGTTTTCCGCAGCTTGTGGGGCGCTTCATAAAAGATCATGGTGCGCTCCTCCTGCTCCACGGCATCCAAATGCTCCTTGCGGCTGCGCTTGTTGACGCTCAAAAAGCCCTCAAAGGTGAACCGTCCCGTGGGCAGGCCGCTGACCGCCAGGGCCGACACCGCCGCCGTGGGTCCCGGCACCACGTACACCGCCAGCCCCTCTGCCGCGCAGGCGGCCACCAGGGTCTCTCCCGGGTCGGACACTGCGGGCATTCCGGCGTCGGACACCAGGGCGCAGGTCTGGCCCTCCTTCAGCCGGGCCACGATCACCGGACCATGCTCCAGCTTGTTATGCTCAAAGTAGGAGATCATCGGCTTTTTGATGCCAAAGTGGTTGAGCAGCTTCAAGGTCACCCGGGTGTCCTCTGCGGCGATAAAGTCCGCCTGCTCCAGCGTCTCCACCGCCCTGGGGGAAAAATCCCCCAGGTTGCCAATGGGCGTGCCCACCACATAGAGCGCTCCCCGCTCCAGCGTGCTTTCCATTTGAGTTCCCCCTTTTAGTTTGCCCCTTTATGCTGGGGATTGTCACGGTAATCGCCGTAAATGGCCTCCAGCTCCTGGGAGGGGCTGCCGTCCTCCCCTTCCAGCAGCAGCACCGGCTCCACGGTCATACCCGGCTTGCCGCCCCGCCTGCACTCCAGCAGGAACAGAAACGGCGCCTTTCCCACCCGCTGCTGGCACAGTCTCAGGCGTTTGGGCTCCAGCTGGTAGCTGTGGAACACCTCAATGGCCTCCCCCAGCCGCTGGGGCGGCAGACACACACAGAGCCTCCCCCCAAACCGGAGAGCCTGCCGGGCTCCGGCGGCCAGGTCCTCCAAGGTGAAGCTGTCTCCTTGACGGGCGGTGCGGCGGGCGGCATCGGGACAAGCCGGGCCAGTCCCCGGGGCGGTGTAGGGCGGGTTGCAGGCAATGCCGTCCAAGGAGCCTGCCGGGAACAGCCTTCCCAGCTCCCTAGCATCCTCTTGGAGGATCTTCACCGAGTCCCCAAAGCCGTTTTCCTCCACCGAGCAGCGGGCCTGAGCCGCAGCCTTTTCCTGAAGCTCCACCCCGGTGATGCGGCCAGCCCTGGTGCGCACCCGCCACCACAAGGGGATCACCCCGCAGCCGGTGCCCAAGTCCGCCCAATGCTCCCCGGGCCGGGGGGCGGAGAAATCTGCCAGCAGCACAGCATCCGTGCCAAAGGTATGCTCCCGGCTCACCAGCACCCGGCTGCCCCCGGAGAGAGGCTCCCAATGTGTTTCTTTCAGCAAATCCATCCCAAAACCTCCCCAGAAAAAAAGAAGAGCCGGCAGGAACAAGGCCCCGCCGGGCTCCGCTTTTCTGAATTGTTTCAGACCCGAAACTTAGCCCTCCTGGGGAGCACCCACAGGGCAGGTGCCGGCGCAAGCGCCGCAGTCGATGCAGGTATCGGGATCAATCACATATTTGCCGTCACCCTCGGAAATAGCTCCGACGGGGCAGTCGGCAGCGCAAGCGCCGCAAGCAATGCAATCATCATTGATAACGTAGGGCATGGGGAACACCTCCATTTGAAATTTCAAGTTCATTGTAACACATTTCGGGAAAAAAGCAAGAGTTTTTCCCTTTTTCCAAATCCAGGGGAACTTTTAGCCGTCCTCCAGCTTTTTCAGCTCCTCCAACTCTTTTTTGCCCACCTTGATCTTTCCGTCCCGCAGCACCTTCACCTCAGAAACCTTGAACACCTTGGGCGCTCCGTCGGGGTCCTTGTCCAGCCGGATGGTGAGCTTGCGGGTCAGCAGGTTCTGCTCGGTGACCACGCCCTTGCCGTCCGGGGTGGAGACCAGCGCCCCCACCTTGGGAGTGGTTTTCAGCAAATCCTGATAGGCCTCCTGCTCATACTTCAAGCAGCACATCAGCCTGCCGCAGGCTCCGGAGATCTTCACCGGGTTCAGGGACAGGCCCTGCTCCTTAGCCATCTTGATGGACACGGGCGTGAATCCGCCCAAAAAGCTGCCGCAGCAGAAGGGACGTCCGCAGATGCCCATGCCTCCCAGCATCTTGGCCTCGTCCCGCACGCCGATCTGCCGCAGCTCGATGCGGGTGCGGAACATCCCGGCCAGGTCCTTCACCAGCTCTCGGAAATCCACCCGGCCGTCGGCAGTGAAATAGAACAGGATCTTGGAGTTGTCAAAGGTGTACTCCACGTCCACCAGCTTCATCTCCAGGCCCCGCTCGGCAATCCTCTTCTCGCAGGCCCGAAACGCTTTTTTCTCCTTGACGTGGTTCTCCGCCACCTTCTTCAGATCCTCGGGGGTGGCAACGCGGATCAGCTTGCGCAGGGGCTGGACAATGTTCTCATCGCTGACTTGGCGGTTTTCCATGGCCACCTCGCCGCACTCCACCCCGCGGGCCGTCTCCACAATGGCGAAGGCTCCCTTTTCCACCTCCACCCCTTGGGGGTCAAAAAAGTAGACCTTCCCTGTATTTTTAAAGCGGACGCCAATGACCTCTGCCACGGGCAACCCTCCTTTCGTCTCACACAATTTCACAATTACCGGCCCGCCGCCTCCCGCAGAGAGAGGCACAGGTCCGTGGCCAGCAGCGGCACGTTGACATTGCGCTCTGCCAAAGCATGGTACCGCTCTGCCAGCTCCGGCAGGGGCGCCAGCCGCTTCACCGGCAGACTGCTCAGCCTGTCCGCCAGCTCCGGCGCGCCGCCCAGCAGGGATTCCCCCCCGCAGCGCAGCACCAAGGCGTCCCGCAAGATGGCCCCCAGCCGCTCCGCCGTCTGCCGGAACAGCTCCCGGTCCCGGCCCAAGGCCGCAACCGCCGTCAACATGGCATGCTCTCCCGGCGCCAAAATGCCCCGGGCGATCTCCTGGGCGATCTGAAAAGCCCGGGCCGCCCCGCCGCCGGAAAGCTCCTGGAGCATCCTGCCGATGTTCCCCCCGCACAGCTGGGCCAGCTCCTGGGCCTTCTGCTGGGAAATCCCCTCACGGGCAGCCGCAAAGGCCACAGCCTCGCTGATTTCCGGGGGCCGCAGCACAAAGCTCTGAACCCGGCTGCGGATGGTGGGCAGCACCATCCCCGAAGTGGGGCACACCAGCAAAAACAGCGCGCTGGGCGGGGGCTCCTCCAAAAGCTTCAGCAGCTTGTTCTGGGCAGGCTCCTCCTGAGGGCCGCCCCCCAGATGCAGGATGAACACGCTGACCTGGGCCTCCTCCGGCGCGCGGTAGGCGTCCCCGGTGAGCCAATGGACCTGCTCAACAGTAAGGGAGCGGGTCGCCCCGCTCCCTTCCAGCACGCGAATGTCGGGATGTGAGCCCGCTTTGGCCCGCACGCAGGAGGGGCACTCCCCACAGGGGGCGTGGGCCGCGTCCCGGCAGACCAGGGCCTGGGCCACTATCCTGGCCAGGGTGCGCTTGCCCGTGCCGGGCTCTCCCTGCAGCAGCAGAGCATGGGGAAAACGCCCCTCTGCGAAGGCTCTGGAAAGGGCCTCCTTCACAGGGGCGTTGCCCAAAAATCCCGGAAATTCCATCAAACCTTCTCGAAGCGGTCCACGTTCAAAACAAAGATGGTGGAACCGCCCACGGTGACCTCCACCGGGAAGGAGGAGTACATGCCAACCTCCATGGTGGAAGTGCTGGGAACGATTTGAGTGCGGCGGCTGGAATACTTGGCGATGATGCCAATGACCGAATCCACCTTATCGTCATCCACACCGGAGATAAACGTGGTGTTGCCTGCCATCAAAAAGCCGCCGGTGGTGGCCAGCTTTGTCACGGAGAAGCCCTCCCGCGTCAAAGCAGAGGAGACCGCGCCGCTATCATCGTTGCTCACAATTGCAAGGATCAGTTTCATAAAAGAGTACCTACCTTTCCCGACGCGGCCCGGACGCTGCCTGCCCCGCCGATTTCAAAGAGCTGCCCAAAGCAGCCTGTCTGAGGCTATTTTATCATAAGAACGGAAAAATTACCAGGTCTTTTTCAGAAATTCCGCATGAAATATTTTCGATTTGCAAGGCTTCCTTTCCCCACTCACCTGCCGCCGCAGCAGGAACAACGCGCAGAGATTGGGCAGGGCCATCAGACCGTTCATGGCGTCCCCCAGGAGGAACACCTCCCCCAGGGGCAGAAAGCAGCCCAACGCCGCCGCGCCCCCGGCAGCCAGGGCGTAGAGCTGCCGTCCTCTGCCCCCGGTGAGATAGGCCAGGCCCTCCCGGCCGTAGCAGGTCCAGGCAGTGAGCGTGGCCGCAGCAAACAGCGCGGTGGAAAGGCTCACCGCCCGGCCGCCCCAGGGGCCCAGCGCGCTTTCAAAGGCGGCGGCGACCAAGGCGCCCGGATCTCCGGTGACGCCGCTGCCCAGCACGCACAGGCCTGTCACCGTACACATGACAATCGTGTCCGCAAACACCTGAAAGATCCCCAGACAGCCCAGCTCCTCCGGCGTGCGGCCCCGCACTCCGTCGTAGGCAAAGGCCGAGCTGCCCAAACCGGCCTCGTTGGTGAACACCCCCACTTGAAGGGCGGTCAGTCCGGCCAGGGAACCCCCAACGCCGGCCTTCAGGGAAAAGGCCTCCCGAAACACCGACGCCAGCGCAGCGGGGAGGTTTTGGCGGCAATCCCACAGCACCCACACTGCCGCCCCAAAAAACAGCAGGCTCATCAAGGGCACCAGCCGCTGGGTGATCTTCACCCCAAAGCCCAGCCCTCCCCGAGCAGCCGCCCAGGCCAGCAGACCCAAAATCACCGCCGTGGCCCACAGGGGAATCCCCAAACTCGTGAGGGCGGCACCGGCGGCGTTGGTCTGGGCCATATTGCCCATTGCCAGGGAGCTGAGACAGCAGCCCAGGGCATACGCCCCGGCCAGGACGCCGCCCCAGCGGCCCGCCCGGCGCAGGTAACCCAGAGGGCCGGGGGCGTCCCGATAGCGGGCGGCCAGAACGTTCTCCGCGTAGACGGTCATCATGCCCAGCAGAGCGGACACCCACATCCAGAACAGCGCCCCCGGCCCTCCGGCAGCCAGAGCCACCCCCACTCCCACAATATTCCCTGTGCCCAGGGAGCCTGCCAGGGCAGCAGTCAACGCCTGGAAGGAGGTGATCCCTCCCTGCTCCTGGGGCGGGCACAGAGCGGCTTTCATCCAGCGTCCCAGGCACCGGAGCTGATAAAACCCGGTGGACCAGGAAAAATACGCCCCCGCCGCCAAGATCAGCAGCAGCACATGCCATCCCCACAGCAGCCCGGACAAGCTCTCCAGCATCTTTTGCAACCTGCCCCGCCCCATGCGTCCGGCGGGCCGGGCGGCTTTTCACTCCAGCGGCTCTCCGGCATGGGGAACGGTTCCTTTCCTCAGTCGTTGGTACAGTATAGTGCTGCCCACGTCCATTCATGCCGGAATCCTGCCGGTTTGGAACATCTTTTATGCTTCCCTGTCCTTTTTATAGTGGCCCAAAGCGTCGTCGTAAATCCGCCTGCGCAGACGGAATCCTGCCTCAAAAATCAGGGCAATGACAAGATATCCGCCCAAAAATGCCCCCAGGAACACCAGCCAATACTCCGCCCGGCCCGCAGGGAACCACTGGAAGGCCATGGCGCAGGCAGCCACAATGGGCAGCAGCACCGCGGCAAACAGCACCATGCGCCACAGATACGAAAGCCGCTTGACCACCTTCCCGGAAAAGAACACATATTGCAGCACCGTGGCCGCCACACAGATCAGCAGCATCTCATACACAGCGGCCCGGCGCATGGTCTCCTTGGAAAAATCGAAGGCTGTATAAACCAAAATCGCCACGGTAAACGATACGCATAGATTTGTCGCTAACTGCGGAAGCATTGCAAGTATTTTTTTCATCTTGGATTCCTCTCTTTCTCTTTTTCAATGCCCAGCTTCCTCCGAATCGCCGGGGCGTATTGGCGGGAAACGCACACCACTTCCCCATTTTCCATGGTCAGCATCAGGCGTCCGCCCACATCGGGACGGATGGACTGCACCCGCCCAAAATTGACAATTACAGATTTGCCGGCCCGTATAAAATCCCAAGAGCCCAGCCGCTCCTCCAGCTCGTAAAGCCGCAGGGAGGTTTCATACACCCCGTCTTCCGTATAGAGGAAAGAACGTTTGTCCACGGACTCGATGTAAAGCACTCCGTCCGCTTCCAAAAGGTAGGTCTGCCCCTCCCGGTCCCCGGTAAGCCGCTGGTCAAAGGACCGCAGAGCCGCCAGCATCCCCATCACTTGGGAGGTGGTTTCCTTACAGCGGATCACAACCTCTGTTTCCTTGAGCATGGGGTCCTCTTCCACAACAATCCTCATAGTATCTGATCGCTCCTTTCCGCAGCTGCAAGCTCAGTATAGCAAAGGGGCCTTCCTCCCGCAAGGGGGTCAAAACCAAGTGGGAGAAACCCGCCCCCAAGCTGCAAAAAAAGCGCCCGAACCCACCAAAGGTTCCGGCGCTTTTGACCATCCAGGCCGTTATGGCCCGACTTATTTCAAGATTCCCCAAACACTGACCGTGTGCAGGACGCTGCCCGCCAAAACGAACAGGTGGAACACCGCGTGCATATAGGGGATCTTTTTCCCCACTCCATAGAGAACGGCCCCCAGGGTGTAGAGGATGCCCCCACCCAGCAGGCACCAGAAGCTCAGGGGACTGGCGCTGCGGTAGAAATCCCCCATGGCCAGGACCACCACCCAGCCCATGGCCAGGTAACAGCCCATGGAGAACTTGGCAAAACGCTCCACACTGACGGCGTTGAGCACCACGCCTAAGATGGCGGCTCCCCACACCACGCCGAACATCACCCAGCCCTTCCAGCCGGAAAGGGTCACCAGCGTGATGGGGGTGTAGGTCCCGGCGATGAGCAGGAAGATGGTGCAGTGGTCCAGAGAACGGAACACCACCTTTGCCCGGTTCAAGCCCAATCCGTGATATACCGTGGACACGGTGTACAGCAGCACCATGGTGCCGCCGAACACTGCCGCCGAAACCAGGCACAGGGGGGTCCTCCGGCAGGTGAGCAGCAAAAACACCAGGGCGCCCATCGCGTACAGCGCCGACACCCCATGGCTGACCGAGGAAAACACCTCCTCACCCAAGGTATAGCGGGGCAGCCCCAGCAGACGCCGCTTTTCCATGCGCCGGGCGCACTGCGCTTCTCTTGTCATCGCTCCATCCATTGTGACCCCATCCTTTCTTTGACATATAGAAAAATATTATGATACGATTTTTAAAACAAAACAATTTGGTTTCAAAAACTAGATACAAGCATATTATAAATCCTATTTGTTTAAAATGCAAGGTCCTGGGGCAGTTTTTTAAAAATATTTTCCAAAACTCTTTTTGCATTCCCGGGAAAAGCTATTGACTTTTTCTACTTGCCATGATAAAGTGATAATTACCGTCATGATAGAAGCGTGCACCGTGAACGCGCTTCACCGGAACCGGCTTTTGAAAGCCACCGGAAATAATTGGGCAGAAACACTGGGATTTTTCCCGGTTTGTTTGTCTTGGGGAGACGGGCAGGCCGGGATTGGCTTGCCCATTTTTTGCGCCCAAAAATCTCTTCTCTCACGAGGTGTAGTATGGACCAACAACCCATGAAAAAATCATCCATTCTGCGGTTTTTCCCCTTCACTAAGGGTTTCCGCGGAAAATTCCTGTTAGCCGTCGTGATGGTGATTGTGGCTGTGGTGGCAAACTATATGATGCCCCAGGTCATCCGTGTCACTGTGGACTCCGTCATCGACGACACCCCCTTTCAGCTGCCGGCATTTTTGGTGGAGTGGATCAACTCCATCGGCGGCAGGGAAACCCTGCGCCAACACATTGTGCTGTGCGCCCTGGTGGCCCTGATCTTCGCCGTGATCTCCGGCCTTTCCAATTATTCCTCCCGCATGAGCCTGGCCAGGGCCTGCGAGGGCACCATCGCGCGGATTCGCGACACCCTGTTCGCCCACATCCAGCGGCTGCCCTATGCCTGGCACAACGCACATCCCACTGGGGACATCATCCAGCGCTGCACCCAGGACGTGGAGCTCATCCGCAACTTTGTCAGCGACCAGCTGATGGAAGTGGTACGCACTGTGCTGCTCATTGCAGTCTCTCTGGTGATGATGTTCTCCCTCAACGTGCAGCTCTCTCTGCTGGTGTTCTGCTTTGTGCCGGTGCTGATGGTATCCAACCTGATCTTCTTTGTCATCACCGGCAAGCGATTTCAAGCAGCCGATGAGAGCGAGGGCCGGCTTACCGCCTTTGTCCAAGAGAACCTCACCGGAGTCCGGGTGGTGCGGGCCTTTGGACGGGAGCGCTATGAAATCGACCGTTTTAATGAAAAAAACGATGAGTTCGCCAACTATTGGGTCCGGCTGGGCAAGGTCATGGGCTTCAACTGGGGCATGGGCGATTTTCTCTCCTGCCTTCAGATGCTGGTGGTCATTGTGGCCGGCATCTTCTTTGTGGAGCGGGGTGACCTGACCGCCGGAGAGTTCCTGGCCTTTACCGCCTACACCTCCATGCTGGGGTGGCCCTCTCGGAACCTGGGACGGCTGTTGGCAGAGCTAAGCAAAACCTCCATCAGCGCCACCCGCCTGTTTGAGATCCTGGACGCCAAGGAGGAGGAGGACTGCCAGAATCCCCAGCAGCCTTCTATGGGCGGCGATATTGTCTTTGACCAGGTGAACTTCGGCTACAATCAAAGCGAGGGGGGCGTCCTCCACGATGTGAGCTTTACCATCAAGGCCGGCACCACCTTCGGCATTTTGGGCGCTACTGGCTCTGGAAAATCCACCCTGATGTACCTGCTGGACCGGCTCTATGAGCTGCCCAAGGAGAATGGCAAAATCACCATCGGCGGGGTGGATATTCGGGACATCGAGCTGTCCCACTTGAGAAAAAATATCGGCATCGTGCTGCAGGAGCCCTTCCTCTTCTCTAAGAGCTTTAAGGACAGCATCGCCGAGGGCGCTGCCAGGGCCGACCTGGATACCGTTCGCCGCTATGCCCGCCTGGCCGTGATCGACGACGCCATCGAGGGCTTTTCCCAGGGCTATGACACCCCCATCGGCGAGCGGGGCGTCACCATCTCCGGCGGACAGAAGCAGCGCGTGGCCATTGCCCGGATGCTGATGCAGGATACGCCCATCAAGGTCTTTGACGACTCCCTCTCTGCTGTGGATATGGAAACCGACCAGAAGATCCGGCAGTCCATCCAGCAGAATGTGAAGGGCACCACCATCCTTATCGCCCACCGCATCACAACCCTGATGAACGCCGATCAAATCCTGGTGCTGGATCATGGCCGGGTAGCTCAGTTGGGCACCCACCAGGAGCTGATCCATCAGGATGGAATCTATAAACGGATCTTTGATATGCAGAGCGCAGGCGGCGCCGCAGAAACATAAAAGTTTCGCCAGCCTTTTCAAAGGCTGTGGGGTGTGGGGCAAAGCCCCACGACCTTAAAAACCAAAGCGCAGCTTTGCAAAAAAAGGAGCGCCGAGGGGCGCACCAGCCCAAAGGGCTGTAGCCCCACAAGCGGCCCTCTTCGCAGAAACATACTATAAAAAGCCAGGGTCCGCTGGCGCACCAGCCCGAAGGGCTGTAGCCAAAGGACCCGACCCTTCTCCAGGAGAAAAAGGCGCGACCCGAAACCGGCGCAGCCGAAAAAGCAGCGAGGACGGCGCACCAGCCGTAGGCTGTAGCCGCCCGAACGGCCCGCCAGCGCCCCTCCAAAACCGGCGCAAAAACACAGACTCAACTCACATTTGCGAGGAAATACCTATGAACCTAGACGAACTTGAATTGCAACATCCAAAGGGACGCTTTTCCTCCCTGAAAACCTGGGGAAAGCTGGTTCCCTTTTTGAAGCCCTACTCCAAGCAGATGACCGTGGTGCTTATTTTGATGCTGCTGGGCGCAGGGTGCGACATCATGTATCCCCTGCTTTCAGGTTATGCAGTGGACATCTTCATCACACCGCGAACCAGCCAGGGCCTTTGGAGCTTTGTGGCAGTGTACATGGTCGTGGTGCTTTGCCAGAGCATCGGCACCGTGGTCTTTACCCGCCAGGCCCTAAAAGTGGAAATGTTCCTGGGCCGGGATTTGAAAAAGAAGCTCTTTGTCCACCTGCAGGAGCTGTCCTTCTCCTATTACAACATCACCCCCGTGGGCACCATCATGGCCCGGGTGATGAGCGACACCAATAAAATCGGCTCTGTCTTTGCCTGGAGCTTGGTGGACATCTTCTGGAGCTCCGCCTATGTGCTGGGCTCCATGGCGGTGATGCTCTCCATCAACTGGCGGCTGGCGCTGCTGGTCATTGTGGTGGTGCCCATCATCGCCCTGCTGACCCTGTACTTCCAAAAGCGCATCTTGAAAATCAACCGCCAGGCCCGGCGCATCAATGCCGAGATCACCCGCCACTACAACGAGGGCATCTCCGGGGCCAAGACCTCTAAAACCCTGGTGATCGAGGACAAGAACACCGCCGCCTTCCAGGAGGTCACCGCCCGTATGCGGGAAACCACTGTGCGGGCCGTGCTGTTAAACGCGGTGTATGTGCCCATCATCGGCTTTTTGACCGCCCTGGCCCTGGCCTTTGTCATCACCGGCGGCGGCAGCATGGTGCTGGCAGGCTCCATCGGCATCGGCGAGCTCACTGTTTTCATGACCTTCGCCCTGGGCATCGCAGACCCGGTGCAGACCCTGGCCCGGACCATCTCCAACTTCATCTCCACCCAGGCCAACATCGAGCGGGTGTCCGCTCTGCTGGAGCTGCAGCCCCAGATCACCGACACCCCCGAGGTCATTGAAAAATACGGCACCTCCTTTGAGCCCAAGCGGGAGAACTGGGAGCCGCTTCAGGGGCACATCACCTTTGACGACATCACCTTCCGCTACCCCGACGGCAACGAGAATGTGCTGGAGCACTTCTCCCTGGACGTGCCCGCAGGCACCACCGTGGCCATTGTGGGCGAGACCGGCGCTGGAAAATCCACCTTGGTGAACCTGGCTTGCCGGTTCTTCGAGCCCACCGGCGGACGGATTCTCATTGACGGCAAGGACTATCGGGAGCGCAGCCAACTTTGGCTGCACAGCAGCATCGGCTATGTGCTGCAAACACCCCACCTGTTCTCCGGCTCTGTGAAGGAGAACATCCGCTATGGCCGTCTGGACGCCACTGACGAGGAGATTGTGGCCGCGGCCAAGCTGGTCAACGCCCACGACTTCATCACTCACATGGCCCAGGGCTATGACAGCGATGTGGGCGAGGGCGGCGGACAGCTCTCCACCGGCGAAAAGCAGCTGATCTCCTTTGCCCGGGCCGTGCTGGCCGATCCCCGGATCTTTGTGCTGGACGAGGCCACCGCCTCCATCGACACCAAGACTGAGGCCCTGATTCAGGAGGCCATCTCCACGCTGCTCACCGGCCGGACCTCCTTCCTCATCGCCCACCGGCTCTCCACCATCCGCAAGGCGGATTTGATCCTGGTGGTCCGGGCGGGCAAGATCATCGAGCGGGGCACCCATCAGGAGCTGATGGATTTGGGCGGCTACTACGCCGACCTGTACAACAAGCAGTTTGAAACCGAAAGCACCCAATCCGTGCTTCACGATTAAAGCGCCGAAAAGGGGCTGTTGCCAAAAGCAACAGCCCCTTTTTTGTATTCCAGTTGCTCATACCAGCTCTGCCATTTTCAGCAGCAGCTCCTGGGTATCCTCCCACCCCAGGCAGGGGTCGGTGATGGATTTTCCCCACACCCGGTCCTCCTCAATGGGCTGGCAGCCCTCCTCCAGGTAGCTCTCGATCATCACGCCCTTGACCAAGCTCTTCAGCTCCTGGCTGTGGCGGCGGCTGTGCAGCACCTCGCTGACAATGCGGGGCTGCTGGGCGTACTGCTTGTCGGAGTTGGAGTGGTTGGCGTCCACCACCACCGCCGGGAAGGAAAGCCCCCGCTTCTGGTACAGCTCCCACAGGCGCATCAAATCCTCATAGTGATAGTTGGGCACACAGGTGCCGTACTTGTCCACGCCGCCCCGGAGAATCGCGTGGGCCAGGGGATTGCCGGTAGTGGTCACGTCCCAGCCCCGGTACAGGAAGGTGTGGCTGCTCTGGGCCGCCTGAATGGAGTTGAGCATCACGGACAGATCGCCGCTGGTGGGGTTCTTCATGCCCACGGGGATATCCATGCCGCTGGCAGTGAGCCGGTGCTGCTGGTTCTCTACGGACCTGGCTCCCACCGCCTCATAGGATAGCACGTCATCCAGATAGCTGCGGTTCTCGGGATAGAGCATCTCGTCGGCAGCCGTGAGGCCGGACTCCTCCATCACCCGGATATGCAGCCGCCGGATGGCGATGATGCCCCCCAGCAGATCCGGCCCCTTGTCCGGGGAGGGCTGGTGAAGCATCCCCTTGTACCCAGCGCCGGTGGTCCGGGGCTTGTTGGTGTACACCCGGGGGATCAGCAGCAGCTTCTCCTCCACCTGGGGCTGGAGCTTGGCCAGGCGGGCCACATATTCCAGCACAGCGTCCTCCCGGTCGGCGGAGCAAGGCCCCACCACCACCAGGAACTTCTCGCTTTTTCCCTCAAACACGTGGCGGATTTCTTCATCCCGCCGGGCTTTCCGCTCCATCAGTGCCGGAGAGAGGGGATATTCCCCCTTAAGCTCCTGGGGGCTGGGCAGCTGCCGGTGATAGGTCATAGACATGGCGTGTTCCTCCTATGGTCATTCCTTTTCGTGATTTTGGTCCAGCAGCCGCTGGATTCCTTGGTCCGTGTAGGAAAGCAGCCTGCCATACCGCCAGGCGATATCCCGGCGCTTTGACTGGGTGTAGGTTCCGGTCTGCTGAGCCGTCTGCTTTTCCGCTTTCAGGGCGAGATACTCCTCAATCACCCTATCCTCCTGATAGAACAGGGCGTTATACTTATTTTGATTCATAGAGATGGGGAACAGGTCCGTCAGGAAGGGCACATCCTCCACGTACAGCTTCAGCCCGCACTTTTGGCACAGCTCCTCAAAATAGGGCAGGTACTCGTCCCGATCTTCCTTGGTATCGCAGGGGTGGGCCAAAGCGATCTGCTTCACCCCCGCCCGGACCATCTCGCAAAAGCAGTCCGCGGCGCCCAGCTCATAGGAAAAGTGGTCAATGCTCCTCATGGGTATCCTCCTTATACAGTGCCTGTTCACCCTCGTGGTCTGGGGGCGTTTCCTACCTAACTCTTCTAGGATGGTTTCTGCGTATGGAACGGGCCGGGCGGCTACAGCCTTCGGCTGGTGCGCCGTCCTCTCTGCTCTCTTTTTCGGCTTCGCTGGTTAAGGTCGCGGGGCGCTGCCCCACACCCCGCAGCTTTTGAAAAAGCTGGCAAAACTTTTTCGTTTGCCCGCCTCACTCTTCTAGGATGGTTTCTGCGTATGGGGGCGTTCGGGCGGCTACAGCCTTCGGCTGGTGCGCCGTCCTCTCTGCTCTCTTTTTCGGCTTCGCTGGTTAAGGTCGCGGGGCGCTGCCCCACACCCCGCAGCTTTTGAAAAAGCTGGCAAAACTTTTTCGTTTGCCCGCCTCACTCTTCTAGGATGGTTTCTGCGTATGGGGGCGTTCGGGCGGCTACAGCCTTCGGCTGGTGCGCCGTCCTCTCAGCTTCTTTTTCGGCTTCGCTGGTTAAGATCGTGGGGCGCTGCCCCACACCCCGCAGCTTTTGAAAAAGCTGACAAAACTTTTTCGTTGCCTTCCTCGCTCTTCTAGGATAGTTCCTGCGTATGGAACGGGCCGGGCGGCTACTGTCTTCGCCAGGCCCGCCGTCCGGCCCTGGTTTTCTTTCCAGCTGCGCCAGGTTAAGGTCGCGCCTTTTTGAAAAAAGGCGCCCCAAAAACTTTTTTGTGGCTACACCACCTGGAAGATATAAAACTTCAAATAATCCGTTTCCGGCACATTCCACAACACCGGGTGATCCGGGCCCTGGGCTCTGGCTTCCACCAGGCGCAGCTCCACCTGGGCGTCTGCGGCCGCGCTTTGCAGCATCTTACGGAACAAGTCGTCCGTCATAAAGTGAGAGCAGGAACAGGTTGCCAAATACCCGCCCCGAGGCAGCGCCTTCATGGCCCGGTAGTTGATCTCCTTATACCCCCGCTGGGCGTTTTTCACCGTCTTGCCCGACTTGGTGAAGGCCGGAGGGTCCAGGATGATATAGTCGTACTCCCCGGGAGTCAGGTTGGGCAGCAGGTCAAAGACATTGGCGACTTCATATTCCACGGAGAGGCCGTTCAAGGCGGCGTTCTCCCTTGCCTGGGCAATGGCCGTCTCGGACACGTCCACCGAGTGGACCCGCTTGGCCCCGGCCTTGGCGCAGTTCAGTCCAAAGGAACCGGTGTGAGTGAAGCAATCCAGCACCGTTCTGCCGGGGGCGATCCGGGCAGCCGCCTGCCGGTTGTACCGCTGGTCCAGGAAAAATCCGGTCTTCTGACCGTTTTCAAAGTCCACGTTATAGAGGATCCCGTTTTCGGTGATCCTGGTGGAGGTGGACTGGGGCAGGGGACGGTCCTCCAAGGGATACCAGCCCTTGCCCTGCTCCATGCCCTCCAGCTCCCGGAGCTTTACGTCGTTGCGCTGATAGATTCCTCGGATGGGCTGGCCGTCCGCCTCCACAGCCTTCACCAGCGCCGGCAGGATCCAGTCCTTCCGCAGCTCCGTGCCCAGGCACAGAGTCTGCACCACCAGGATATCCCCGAACTTGTCCACGGTAAGTCCCGGGAAGCGGTCCGCCTCCCCAAAGATCACCCGACAGCTTCCGGTATCCCCGCCCAGCACCGTCTTTCGGTAATCCCAGGCGTACTGCGCCCGGCGGGCGTAAAAGGCCTCGTCAAACCGGTCATTGGCGTTTTGAGAGATCAGCCGCACCCGAATCTTCGAGTGGGAATTGTAGTACCCCGTGCCCAGATACCGCCCCTTGGGGCTGCGCACATCGCAGAGGCCGCCGTCCTGAAAGTCCCCCTCCTGGGCGGTGATCTCATTGTCAAAGACCCAGGGGTGGCCCCCCTGGGCTTTTTTTGTCCCCCGGGCGTCAATGACCACGGTGGGATAAGTTCGTTCTGTTTTCATGGTTTCCCCTTTCTTCCCCGGCGGGCCCTGCCGGGAGAAGGTCCGATTTTGCCGTTTTTCCGATGTCTTATCATAACACAGGAAGGGGCAAAACACAACGTTGCCCCTTCCTGTCCCTCTGCGATTCTCAAATTTTCACAATACCCAAGGCGTCCAGAATGGAGGATGCCAGAATCAACACGATGCACACCGGCGCCACATACTGAATCATCACCTCAAACAGCTTCTTCCGCTTGAAGGGAGAGGAGCGCTTGATCTCGTCCACCACGGTTTTTGTCTTGACCACGTACCCCACAAACAGGCAGGTGCAAAGAGCCACAATGGGCATCATCACGCTGTTTGTGATAAAGTCGAAGAAATCCAGCACGGACATTCCTAAAATAGAAAGCCAGCTCAGGGGGCCGTACCCCAGGGAGGAGGGCGCCGCCAAAATCAGGCAGCCCACCAGCACCAGGCCGCAGGTCCTTTTCCGGCTCCAGTGGAACTTGTCCTGGAAGATGGACACCACCGTCTCCATCAGGGACACCGATGAGGTCAGGGCCGCAAAAAGCACCAACAGGAAGAACACGCCCCCGAACACCAGCCCCAGATTTCCCGCGTCGGCGAACACCTTGGGCAGGGTGACGAACATCAGCCCCTTGCCCTGATTCAGAGCGGCCTCGTCCCCGCCGGAGAAGGCGAACACCGCGGGAATAATCATCAGACCTGCCACAAAGGCCATGCCCGTGTCGAACAGCTCAATCTGCTTGACGGATTTCTCCAAGTCATCCTCCCGCTTCATGTAAGAGCCGTAGGTCACCATGATGCCCATGGAGAGAGACATGGAATAAAACATCTGCCCCATGGCAGCCAGCACGGTCATGGGGGAGAAGCGGCTGAAATCCGGGGTCAGGTAGTAGGCAACACCCTCCCAGGCTCCGGGCCTGGTGACGGAATAGGCCGCCACGCCAATGCTCAGCACTGCCAGCAGGGGCATCATCACCTTGCTGGCCTTTTCCACACCCTTCTGCACGCCGAAAAACACAATCAGCGCCGTGACCCCCACATACACCGCCAACCACACCATGGGCTCCACCGGCTGAGCAATGTACCCGCTGAAATAGGAGTCGCTGGCAGCGGCGGTCCCCTGACCGGTGAGGTACACCGTCAGGTACTTCAGCACCCAGCCGCCAATGACGCAGTAATAGGGAAAAATAATGATGGGCACCAAGGATGCCAAATATCCCAAAAACGAGAACCGCTTGTCCAGCTTGCGAAAGGCCCCCACCGCACTGAGCTGGGTCTTTCGGCCGATGGCCACCTCTGCCACCATCAGGGCAAAGCCCAGGCTCACCACCAGCACCAGGTATACCAGCAGGAAGATTCCCCCGCCGTACTTGGCCGCCAAATAGGGGAACCTCCAGATGTTCCCCAATCCCACCGCGGACCCTGCTGCTGCCAGCACAAATCCAATTTTTCCCGAAAACGTCCCGCGTTTCCGTTCCATACCCCTCACCTCAATCGCTATAAATCGCTAAAGCGCCTCTGCCCTCTATTGTGCCACAATTTTTCCAAAAGCACAAGCGGGCAGATGGCACAAACCTTCCAAAGCTTCCCCCGTCCCTTTCATCCATTCTGGTTTGTGAGGAGCCCGCCCTCCTTTTTCTGGATTCTCCGGTAACAGAGAATTCCCACAATGTCGGCCAGCATCCAGCCAATGGGCACCGACCACCAGATGCCCGCCACGCCCACGGCGGGAATGGCCGACAGGAGGTACGCCAGCGCCACCCGGGTACCCAAGGAGATCACCGTCAGCACCAGGGACATCCCCGGCCGCTGAATGGCCCGGTACAGCCCATAGAGCAGGAACAGCACGCCAATCCCCCAATAGAAGGCGCCCTCAATCCGCAGATACTGGACCCCTACCGCCAGGACCTCCGTCTCCTGGGGCTTGACAAAGAGCAGCAGCAGGGGCTCGGCAAAGACCACCACCAGCGCCGAGACTGCCAGGGAAAACACCACTGCGGTAATCACGGCGCTCCATATGCCCCGGCGAATGCGGTCCCGGTCCCGGGCGCCGAAGTTCTGGGCGATGAAGGTGGAAAAGGCGTTGCCGAAATCCTGCACAGGCATATAGGCAAAGGAGTCGATCTTCACCCCGGCGGCAAAGGCTGCCATGACCACGGTGCCAAAGGAGTTCACCAGCCCCTGGACCATGAGGATGCCGAAATTCATCACCGACTGCTGGACGCAGGTCAATAGGGAATACCGGGCCAGCTCCCCCACCCGGTCCCGCCGCCAGTACAGATCCTTCCGGGACGGGCGCAGCTGGGGCATCCGCTTCACGGTGTACAGCAGCAGCCCCACTCCCGACACCCACTGGGACAGGCTGGTGGCAAAGGCTGCCCCGGCCACTCCCCAGGGGACCTCCACCACAAACACCACGTCCAGGACGATGTTCAGCAGAGCCGAAACCCCCAAAAACACCAGGGGCGCCAAGGAGTTCCCCACCGCCCGCAGCAGACAGGCAAAATAGTTGTACAGGAAGGTCCCGCCAATGCCGAAGAAGATCACCCACAGATAGGAGCGCATCAAGGGGTATACCTCTGCCGGCACCTGAAGCAGCGCCATCATGGGGTCGATGAGCAGGAACACCCCCAGATTCAGCGCCACGGTAAATCCGGCAATCATAAAAAAGGAGAGCGCCAGGCTGTTTTTCAGCCTGGGCAGGTCGCCCTCCCCAAAGCGGATGGAAAACACCGCCCCGCTGCCCATGCACATCCCCAGCAGAATGGAGGTGAGGAAGGTCATCAGCGTATAGGAGGACCCCACCGCCGCCAAGGACGCAGAGCCCAACAGCTGGCCCACAATAAAGGTGTCCGCCACATTGTAGAACTGCTGCAGCAGATTGCCCAGGACCATGGGCAGGGCAAACAAAAGCATACTCTTGGCCACGGGGCCCTTGGTGAGATCTCGGTTCATGGTTTCCTCCGAAAAGAATTTTTTATCTTACGTTTCGCAGGAATTATATCAAATTAGATTTCACAAGTCAATCCAACCTTTACTTTTCGAAATAGCTCCGGTATAATAGCCCTGAGGAAAGGAGGCTGTGCCATGTTTTTGGAAGGCCTGAACGAGCTGGACCGGCAGATCGTGGCCCTGCTCATTGAAAACGCCAGGATCTCCTACTCCGAGATCGGAGAAAAGGTGGGCCTGTCCCGGGTGGCGGTGAAAGCCCGCATCCAAGCGCTGGAGCAGCGGGGAATCATTGAGGGATACACCACCATCGTCAATCCCCAAAAGCTCAGCGGCGCGGTGTCCTGTTACTTCGAGCTGGAATTCTCCCCGGAACACTTTCAGGAGGCCATCGCGATTTTGGAGGCCGCGCCCACCATCACGCAGCTCTACCGGGTGACCGGAAGCTGCAAGCTCCACGTCCACGGGGTGGCGGCCTCCCACCAGGAGATGGAGGAGCTGATGCAAAACACCGTGGACAAGCTGCCGGGCTTGCAGCACTGCTCCTGCAATGTAATTCTCTCTCGAATCAAGGATATCAAAGGGCTGCGGCTGTGAGGCTGCGGCCCTTTGCGCTTCTTGCATCCCAAAAGGGAACATGCTACAATGTTTTCACATAAAACGAGCGGCTGGGCTCTCCCAGCATCCGCCGCTGAAATCTCAGGTAGAAACGGAGAGAGCGTGTATGGGCATTTACATTGGCTTTATGGACAAACAGGGTGAGGAGCCCCGGATGTTCTTCAATTTTGCTCCCATCGCCCAGGTGGAAAACTCCCAGGTGAAGGTCCTTGACGGCGACAGCCTCCACAGCCTGCTGCCGGAGTCGAAAATGGGCAACATCAATCTGCAATACTCCTGGCACCATGACGACGAACGGCAAATCATGGACGCCATGTTTGACCAGGATTCCCTCGCTGTATTTGAATTTCTCCCCCAGGAGCTGGAAGACAACATCAACGCCACCGGCAAGCGGAATCTCACCGGCTACAAGGTGTCCGCCATGGACCGCATCCAAAGCGGCAAGCTCCGCAGCTTGAACTCCTGCGGCGTGTACCGGGCCATTCGCCTCAAAGAGCTGCGGGGCGACTTCAATCAAGACGCTGTGGTGCCCCTGACCGCCCCCGGCCTGCGCTCTCAGGAGGAGGTCTTTGTGGAGTGGAACGGCCGGTGGGCCGGGCCCTATGAGGTGGGCTTCCGGCGCATGGATTCCTCCTACTACATCAAGCCCCAAATCAAGGAGAACCAATACACGGTCAGCGCCTATGCCCGGGAGGACGTGGAGCTTTCGGAGCTTACCATCTACGACGACTATGGATACGAGAACATCCACTGGACCCTGCTGATTCCCAAGCCCGGCGCTCAGCCCATGCAGACCGATGTCATCAGCGACGAGCAGCTTCTGGAAGCCCTGCGGGACAGCGCCCAGGAGGACTTCACCCAGCAAAACCGGCTGCGGCTGGACGACATCCCCGGCCTGCTGAAGCGCTTGGAGGAATCTCCCTTAACAGGGGGCGCCCTGCAGGAGGAGAACCGCCGGCACAGGCTCCGCCGGCTGGAGGAGCTTCTCACCTCCGAGGCGGAGATGGATGTGGTTCTGGGACGCGTGGCCGGATTTTTCAGCAATCTGCTGATAAAGCATCAGAACGACCCCCAGGTGGAGCAGTGGCTCCAAGAACTGTTAAAAAAGCATCCGGACCTGATGGACCAGATGAAGGAATCCCGCCCCCTGACCGCCCGGCGGCAGCAGGCAGAGCGGGACCTGGAGGACCTTCGCCAGCAGCGGGAGGAGCTGGAACAGGAACTGGCCCACCGGAAGCAGGAGGCCGACAGCGTAAACCGGTCCGCTGTGGAGGCAAAAAAGGTCCAGCTGCTGGCCATGGACGCGGAATACACCCAGCTGCGCGACCGTCTGGAATCCCTGGAAAAGACCCTGGACGTGGCGGGGGACCTGGCTCACCTGCAGGAAAAGCAGCGGGAATACCGGGAGGATGTGGCCTATCTGGAAGCCCACAAGGCCCATCTCCGCCAGGACACCGGGGCCATGGAGCTGGAATTTCAGCAGCTCATCAGCCGCTTTCACGAGAAGATGGTGGACCTGACCTTTGACGGCTTTCTTTCCAGCAAGATGCTCCACGCAGCGGCCCAGTGGGAGGCTGCGCAGGAGGACGGGCTTCAAAATTCCCTGGCGGAACAGGTCAACGCTCTGCCCGCCGCAGAACTTTCCCCGCAGGAGCTTATCGACTACCTGTGCGCTGCGGTGGGCGCCCTGCGGCCCTCCTACAGCAGGAACGACATTGTCAACATTGCCATCTGCATCACCCAGGGCTTCCTCACCGTGTTTTCCGGAGAGCCCGGCTGCGGCAAAACCTCCATCTGCAACCTCTTCGGGGAGGTCTTGGGGCTGAACAAGGCGGCTCAGGCCGTGGACTGCATTGGGGAGGCTTCCGGCAGCGCCGGGCGCTATGTGGCAGTTTCGGTGGAGCGGGGCTGGACCACCAAGCGGGATTTTATCGGCTACTACAACCCCCTGTCCAAGAGCTTTGACAAAAGCAACCGCCGCGTCTACGACGCCCTGCGCCAGCTGGACGCGGAAAAGCGTCTGGGCATTGCCAAGCTGCCCTATTTGATCCTCTTGGACGAGGCAAACCTCAGCCCCATGGAGTTTTACTGGTCCGACTTCATGAACGTCTGCGATGATCTGGGACCCCAAAGCTCCGTCAACCTGGGGGAGGACTACCTCTTCGGCATCCCGGAGACCCTTCGCTTTTTGGCCACGATCAACAACGACCACACCACCGAGACCCTCTCCCCCCGGCTGGTGGACCGGGCGTGGATCGTCACCCTGCCCCAATACGGCGGCATCTGCACCCAGAAGCCTCTCTCCCCCCAGCAAATCCAGATCATCTCCTGGCAGTCGATGAAGGAGGCCTTCCTCCCCAAGGAGGGAAGCGGCGCCTTTTCCGCTGAGATCCAGCGGATCTACGAGGGGCTGCTGGCAAAGCTTCGGGAACAGAGATTTCTGATCAGCCCCCGCGTTGACCGGGCCATCCGGCGCTACTGGGCAGTGGCCTCCCAACGCTTCGAGCCCGATGAGACAAAAAACGAGCCCGCAGTGGTAGCCCTGGATTACGCCGTGGCGCAGCGCATCCTTCCCAAGCTTCAGGGCAGCGGCGAGGCCTTTGAAAAGTGGCTGGGCGAGCTTCGCTCCCTGTGCAGCAGCCAGGGATTGAGCTTTTCTGCCAGTCTGCTGCAGGATATGGCAGAGCGGGGCAACCGGCAGATGAAGTACTATCAGTTCTTCTCGTGAGGGAGGCCGCATCATGACTGCCTGTGCCTTGACCCTTCATCCCAGCCGGGGAAAGCCGGACCTCTCCGTGCAGCTGCTTAAGAGCAGCGCCCAGCACCTGCCCTGCCTGCCCCTGGAGGGCGGCGGGGTCTACGCGGACCTCGGCTATGAATTTCGCCTGCAGCACCCGGATTTGGAGGAGATCCAGGAGGTGCAGGTGTATGTCAACGACCTGTACGAGCCCTGCGTCTATCAAAGGGGGCTGATCTCCTTCCCGGAAGCAGGGGGCGGCGCCAAGAAGCTCTTTTTGGACTGCTACGGCTTTGTGACCTTGAGCCTCCTCCTGCTCAAAAAGGACGGCAGTCAGGAAGCCCTCTCCACGGACTACCTGCCTGTATTGGTGCGCCAGGGACAGCTGAACCAGGCGGTGCGGGCCATGGTGCGCTATGTCTATGACCGGCAGGAGAAGCTCCTGTTCAACGGGGAGCCCAAGCCCAGGGACCTGGGGGATCTGCGGAAAAACGGATACCGAAGCCTGGCGGCCCAGCTCCACCTTGCCCGGGAAATCGCCGGCTTTTACGAGGACAGCTATGGCTATTTCAAGGCCAACAGCCGCTTCCGCATCGAGAAGGTCCCCACGGTCATGGACCTGGAACGGATTCCCGCCATAACCCCATCCACGCTATCCTATATCGCCACCCATCCGGGAGAGCTGAAGCCCGCCTCCGGCAGAGGGGGAATCCCGGTGGGGAATCGCTTCTATCAGCCCCAAAAGGCACTGTCGTCCCAAAGCAAGCCCTCCCAGGACATTTATGAAAACCGGGTGGTACTCAGCTTCCTGCGGCAGATGGTGGACCAGGTGGACCTGCTGCGCAGCCGCTGCTTAGAGCTGCTGAATCCCCTTCCCCAGCAGGAAGCCCATGAAAGCGGCTACCTGTACTCTGCCTATTATCTCTTTGCAGAGACACGCCGCTCTCTGGAAAACGGCGTGGAACAGCTAAACCAGCTCTATGACAAATTCGCCCAGCTGTGGAGCAGCTACCGGCAAGCTCTGCCCATCCCTCTGGACCCTCTGGCGGCCGAACCCCGGCCCACCGCGATTTTCCTTTCGGTGCCGGAATACCACCGGCTTTTCCTGCTGGCCCATGAGTGGATGCACTACGGCGTTTACGATCTCCGGCGGGAGCGCTTCCTGCTCTCCTTTGTAAAGCTCTCCTCTCTGTACGAGAGCTATCTGCTGCTGAAGCTGCTGGACTACCTGACGGACCGGGGATACACTCTGGACGCCGTCAGGCAATGCTCCTATCCCGTACCGGAAAACTGGCTGTACCGCAACACAAACTGCGCCAACACCTTTGTGCTATCCAACGAGAGCAGCCAAGCGACAGTGTACTATCAGCCGGTGATCTTTGACACGGACAAAAGCCGGATCAACGGCATCGGCCTGTACCGGAACAACTCCCTTCCCGGCGAAGGAGGCGACCCCGAAGGCTTCCAACGGGGCGGGCGGTACTACACCCCCGATTACCTGGTCAAGGTCTCTCAGAACGGAGCGGACAGCTATTTGGTCATGGACGCCAAGTTCAGCGACCTGCACACCGTCCGCAGCTACCATGTGCGGAATCTGGCCTTTAAATACCTGTTCTCCCTGAGCCCTGTCAGCAGCGCCGGGAGGCTCCGGGGCATGGCCATCCTCTACGGCAAATGCGCCGGTGAGGACGCTGCCCAAAGCGCTTATGACAATCAGCTTCCGGGAGCTTCCATCTCCCCCTTCGCGGAGCTTCTTCCCCTGATGGAGGGCATCCAGCCCGCCGAAGCGCAATACCGGATGCTGGACGCGGTCTTTCAAAAGCTGCTGGGATAACCCGCCTCCGCTTTGCTATGCTTTTGGGGTTGGTATGTTCTATAGCTCTTTGACATAGAGGCGGTCGATCCCATTGCCATAATTCACGATATCCCTAAGATAGCGGTAACCGTATTTCTCATACAGGCCACGATGTTCGGATGGAAGATACGTCCTTTCAAAGCCCAGCTCTTTTGCATAGCTGTTTGCAAAATCAATGAGCATTTCGCTGATTCTGTGACCGCGGTATTCTTCCGTCACAAACAAGCTCGATACCCAAGGATAGATTTCCGGCAGGGGATAATAGTCCGACTTCATGAGAGTCGCCATTCCAACAATCTCCCCGTCCACCGTTGCGACAAAGGGTAGTTCCCAGTCCGTATATTCCCAGTTCCTGAGCATCCACAGGGTATGCTCCTTTACCTCTTCCCAAGAGAAGCCCTCCACAAAGTGCAGGAGCTTTTCCCGAAGCTGGCTGTTTCGGTCAACCTTCTGAAGCTTTACTGCTTTCCTGATACTGGCCATTTGGGTCCCTCCACAAGCCGACCGGAGCCCTTCCGAGCCAAGCGGCGGCTCTCACTTAGCGTCGGTTCAAAATCATCTCCACCGTTTGCTCCGGCGTCTGCTTGGAATTATCCAACCAAAACCCGATCCGCGGCGTCGTCCTCATGAAGGTATGGTACAGCGCATCCACCGTAAATCCGGAATACCCGATCTTCCCCCGATGCTGCTCCCTTTCTTTTATGGTTTCCGCATCCGGGCAAAGGACGATGGCCTCTACTGGATATGCCTTGAGATACGCCAGCATCCCAGTGAATTCCTCGCCATAGTAGTTATCCTGGATCACCACGGAAAACCCATTGTCAAAATAAGCTTTCGCCGCATCTGCCGTCATCCGGTAGCGGAGGTGCAGCTGGCGAACCGCCTCCTCCGATGGGGCATCCGACATATCCTCCCTGCCTGAAACAATCATTTTTCGGAAAACATCCCCGCGAAGGTGGACGCATTTTTCCAAGGAGCTTGCCAGCAGCTCTGACACGGTAGATTTCCCAGCGGCCATCAATCCTGTGATTAGGATCATCCTTTGCTTCATGGAATCCCTCCTCCCTATTCGTCAAATTACCTCCGCAGAGGCGCGATCCGGCTCATCCCAACCGGACTAGGTCCTGTCCTCCCGCGATAACAGCACAACCGTCTCAACGGTATTTTCCAAATTCGGAAAAAATGTATTCGCCCCGTTTCCCTGATAATACACAGGGAAACGAAACTGTATACTTTTTAACATCTGCCCATTTTCAAGCGGTTCGGGATATATCTCAATCCTTTTGATAAAACTATGGAAAAATTCTTTTTTCTCTGTTTCCGTAAACTTATCATACATTATATCAAACAGTTCAAGAAATTCATATACTCGTTCCTGAGAAATCTGTTCTTCTCGAATACCCTGAATCTGCATTTGCACCGTTTCAAGAGAAGCACTTACTTCTGCGATTTCATCGTACAATGATTCTATTCTGTTTTGCATATCATTATATTTTTCTTTATAATGCCTATCCGTATCATCCAATCGGTCAATCTGATTTCCCAGCCTTTCCTTTGCCGCTGTCAGTTGTCTTATATTTTCTTTCAAGAAATTCTCCTCTGTTTGATAGGTTTCCAAATCTACGCTTGATTCCAGTTTCTTTTTAATTGCCGTATCAAACTGAGAGTTTTGTACGATATGTCTGATAACTTCCACAACAGCATTGTTGATTTTATCCTGATGAATTTGTTTCTTGTAACTGCATTTATGTCCGTCATATTCCAATCGGTGCTTGCAGGCGTAATACCAGTAATCCCTATAAAAGCTTCCGTCTTTTTTCCGTTTCCGATTAACACTTCCGTATAAAGCCGCTCCACACTCCGGACAGCGCAGAATGCCCGACAGTAAATGCTGATGTTCGACACTGTAAATTTTCTCGCTTTTCACACCTGTCTTTTTTCTTTTCTCCTGTGCCAACAGCCAATCCTCCTCTGTAATAATCGCTTCGTGAATGCCCTCATAAATGGGATATTCGGCTTGTTTTACCACATGAAACTGATTGCGGCTTCCCTGTATCTTTTCCGTCTTTCGTCTGCCGAAAGCAATTTTTCCGCAGTAAATAGGATTGTCCAATACAAGTTTTACAAAATGTGCGGTAAATGCATCCAACGTTCCGTTTTGGCGCTTCTTTTTTACATATCCCTGTCGGTTTAGGTATTTTGCAACCGTAGCCGCACCCATCGTGGTATGAATGAATTTATCATATATAACACAGATAATTTCTGCTTCATCTTCGGCAATTTTTAATTCGCCGTCCACCAATTTATATCCATAAGGAGCAAACCCGCCGTTCCATTTTCCCTCACGAGCCTTCTGTTTTCTTCCTTCCATTGTTTGAACCAAAATATTTTCTCTTTCAATCTCGGCTACTGCAGACAAAACGGAAATCATCAGTTTTCCACTATCCTTGGAACTGTCAATCCCATCCTCGACACAAATGAGATTCACACCATAGTCCTGCATCTGTTGTAAAGAATTTAATACATCCGCTGCATTTCTTCCGAAACGTGACAGTTTGAATACCAATACATACTCAATATTATCCTTACATTCAGCAATGTCCTTCAGCATTTCCTGAAACTGTGGTCGCCCTTCTATACTCTTACCCGACTTTCCTTCATCAGAGTATTCTCCGGCGATTGAGAACTCCTGAAACTCTGCATATTTTCTGAGTTTCTCTTTTTGTGCGTCAAGGCTGAAGCCATCCACCTGCATTGATGTTGAGACGCGGGTATAAATATAACAATTTTTCTTTTTCACGAAACCACTCCTTCTTACCGTAATACAGTTATATTTTAATCGTTCTTCTTTCCCAAAACCAATGTGCTGACGGAAAGAGGCATTAAGCCCCTTTCCTATGGCTTACTCCACGTCCTGTTTTAAACTCAGGATGATACCTATACACATATTCTGCGGTCAATATTCTGTACTGTGAGCCATATTTCAAATACATCTGCGCCATAAAATCTATAAAACGGTCGTATTCTGCCTGATTTATCTTATCTTCATTCAATTTCATATCTGTCCTTTCTATCGTGCATCCCTGTCACGATTTCTTTTCCACTTTTCAAGAAGTTTTATGATTGTATCCTGCATATCCTTATTGGAATAATTTTTCGGAAAATATTTGCGGATATCCTCCGTCATAAACTTGACCTGTTCTTCTTGATTTGGCTTTTCCTCACTTAATACGGCAAATATCGTATCAACGGATAGCCGCCCTTGTTCGCTGAATTTTCGCAAGCGTTGAGCCTGGGATAGTGACGGAGTTGCGTCTGTGTATGCGATTTCCTCAACTAATTTTCTTTGTTCGTTTTCAAGTAAATATGAAAGTTCAAGTGCCGGAGTAAAGGCTATCCGTTCCTCGTCAACCATTTTCAGAAGTTCGGGAATTAAGTATGTCAGGCGGATATATCGCTGAACCTGTCTGCCACTTTCTGTATCTGATATTTTGTCTGCACTTTCCCGCTTTCCGACAAGTTGTCGGGAAGTGCGTTTCCCCTGATGTTTCATTGCTTCTAATTTCATTTTGTACGCAAAAGCTTTTTCGCTGGGTAATAGATGTTCTCTGTGTATGTTGGAATCCACCATTGCGACGATTGCTTCATCTTTAGAAAATTCTTTAATAGTAGCAGGTATTTTGGATATCCCCAACTTTTTGCAGGCATCTACCCGTCTGTGACCGCTGATAATTTCATATTTACTTTCCGAAAGGAAACGCACGATTATCGGCTCAAGAACTCCGTTTTCTTTTATGCTTTCAAGAAGTTCTTCCTGCTCTGTTCCGCTTCTCACCTTAAACGGATGATTTTCAAAGGGAACAAGCAAGCTTATATCAATGGTTTTCATAATTTCAGTCATTTCGATTTCCTCCTTCATTCAAAACTTCTGCTGCATACAGAAATATGCCTTTGGGATTTTCTTTGTATATGAGCTTTACTTTTGTTCCGTTGTCGGTTTCGTAAA
>CAUWLU010000013.1:0-53340 GCA_963559705.1 uncultured Acutalibacter sp. | reverse complement strand
ACCCCATCTGTTAGATAGTATATCATACTGTCTAACAAATGGGGTGCTGTTCAGCTTGTCGGAGGGGATTTTTGATTGCCTTTTTCCGGGCTCCGGCAAAGGCTGCCTGCTAAAATTTTTGCGGAAACCTGTTGCATTTCCCCAGCACTTGGACTACAATCGAGTACGGTGGGCAGCACTGGGGGAACGCTTTCCGCGGCAACCGATGCTGCCCGCTCAACACGATACAGCCGCAGCGCGGCGGAATAGGAGGAGCTATGACTAAGGAATACTTCAAAGGAAATCGGGAAAGGCTCTATGCCCAAATGAAGAACAACTCCCTGTTGGTGCTGTTCTCGGGTATGGAGGTGCGAAAAACCAATGACGAATTTTATCCTTTTTACACCAACCGAAACTTCCTCTATCTCACCGGGCTGGATCAAAAAGAGCTGGCTTTTATCGCGCAAAAGGACAACAGCGGAGCTGTGACCGAAAAGGTCTACATCCTTCCCCCCGACATGATGTTGGAACGCTGGAACGGCGAACGCATCAAGCCGCAGCAGGCAGCGGACGCCTCCGGCATCGAAGCCGTGAGCTTTGCAGCGGATTTTGAGGGAGATTTTCACAAGCTGGCCACCAGCGGCCGCTTTGAACACCTGTATCTGGATCTGTTCCGGGTCTCCCCCACCGACCGGGACGAGCCTGCCCATCTGCTGCTGAAGCGGGCCGCCAGCGACTATCCCTTCTTAAAGCTTGAAAACGCCAACACGCTGGTGCGCTCTCTGCGGCTGATTAAACAGCCCTGCGAGCTGGAAGCCATGCGCCGCGCCGAGGAGATCACCTGCGCGGGCATCACCTCCATGATGAAGGCCTCCAAGCCCGGTATGTATGAGTATCAGTATAAAGCTGTGTTCGACTATACACTGGGGCAATACGGCCCCCAGGGTCCCGGCTTCCCCTCCATCATCTCTGCTGGCAGGAACAATTTCTGCATTCACTATTACTCCTATAAGGGACAGGCACTGGACGGAGATATGGTCTTAAACGACGTGGGCGCTTGGCATGATTCCATCATGACCGACGTCTCTCGGGGCTGGCCCTGCAACGGCAAATTCAATGAGCGTCAGACCCTGCTCTACAACATCGCGCTGGAAACCTCCAATCACATGTTCAGCATCATCAAGCCCGGCATGGCCATGAAGGACGTGGACGGCGAATCCCATCGCTACTGCGCTCAGCTTCTAAAAGATGCCGGTGTGCTGGACGACGTGAACAACATCGGCAAATACATGTGGCACGGCGGCGCCCATCATGTGGGCTTTGACGTTCACGACGCTGTGCTGGCTCCTGAGACCATCGCCCCCAACATGGTGTTCTGCGTGGACATCGGCATCTACCACGAGGAGTGGGGCATCGGCTTCCGGGTGGAGGACAACTGCCTGGTCACCGAGAGCGGGTGCGAGAATCTCTCTGCCATGACCCCCCGCACCATCCCCGATATCGAAGCCATGATGCGCCAGAATTTCGTGGCCTTCTAAAAGGAGCTCGCTGTGAACCAGATATTGATGATCGTCATGGCCATAGGAGCTGTCCTGGGGGGCGTGGACCGTCTGCGGGGCAACAAATGGGGCTTTGGCGACAAGTTTGAAACCGGCTTTATGCTCATGGGCTCCATGGCGCTTTCCATGGCGGGGATGATCTGCCTGACGCCGGTGCTGGCCGGGTGGCTGGAAATGGTGATCGTCCCCTTCTACCGGCTCATCGGCGTGGACCCCGCCATGTTCGGCAGTCTGCTGGCCATTGACATGGGCGGCTATCAATTGTCCAAAGAGCTGGCCCACAACGAGATTTTGGGCAGCTATGCCGGCTTGGTGGTGTCGGCCATCTTTGGGTGCACCGTTGTGTTCACCATCCCGGTGGGAATGGGGATGATCTCTCAGGAGGACCGCCCTTTCTTTGCCAAAGGCGTCATGCTGGGCTTGGTGGCCATGCCCGTGGGACTGGTCGTGGGCGGTTTGCTCTGCGGGGTGTCCGTATGGGACTGTCTGCATCAAAACCTTCCCATCTTTGCACTGGCTCTGCTGCTGTTGGTTGGCCTGTGGAAGGCCCCGGAGAAGATGATAAAGGGCTTCTGCGTCCTGGCCGGGGGGATTCGCTGGCTGGTGACCATCGGCCTGGTGCTGGCGGCGGTGGAATCCATGACAGGCTGGAACCCCCTGCCGGGAATGGCGCCCCTGGAGGACGCCATGGCTACGGTGTCCTCCATCGCGGTGGTACTGCTGGGCAGTCTCCCCATTGCCGAGCTGCTGCGGCGGCTGCTGGTGCGCCCCTTTGCTTGGCTGGGCGAGCGCCTGGACATGAAGCCGCAAAGCCTTACCGGTATGCTGGTGGGCTTGGTCAGTCCCCTGCCCACACTCTCCCTGTATGAGACCATGGACAACCGGGGCAAGGTGGGCGCGGGAGCGTTCCTGGTCAGCGGGACCAGCGTGCTGGCAGCTCACATGGCCTTTGTGGTCAGCACCGAACCGGATATGCTTCCGGCCGTAGTGGCGGCAAAACTCTGCGGCGCTGTGGTAGCGGTGGTGCTGGCGCTGTGTCTGGGAGGCTCCGAAAAGAAATCCTCCACCACGGAACAGGCATAAATTGACATCGCAAAGGGGCTGTTGCAGATTGCAACAGCCCCTTTTTACGCGCCCTGGTCAAACTCCCGACGGAGCTTCTCCAGGGCTTTCTTTTCGATACGGGAGATATAGCTGCGGGAGATTCCCAGCCGTTTGGCCACCTCCCGCTGGGGCTGGGGCAGAAATCCCAGCAGCCCGTACCTGCGGCAGACCACCTCCCGCTCCCGTGGGGTGAGGGCCGACTGCAGATAGCGGTACAGCTTCTCGCTTTTCATCTTGACGTCGATGCTCTCCAGGATGGTGTCGTCCACCGCCATGGTGTCCAGGATCGTCAGGGCGTTGCCGTCCTTATCCGTGTCAATGGGCTCGTTGAGAGAGACGTCCTGGGCCGATTTCTTCCCGCTGCGGAAGTACATTAGGATTTCATTTTCAATGCAGCGGGACGCATAGCTGGAAAGCCGGATTCCCTTGCTGGAATCAAAGGTATCAATGGCCTTGATCAGCCCGATGGTGCCGATGGAGATCAAATCCTCTTGATCGTTTTGGCCGGCATAGTACTTCTTTACAATGTGGGCCACCAGCCGCAGATTGTGCTCGATCAGCTTTTGTCTGGCGCTCTTGTCCCCGGAGGCCATCCGCTCCAGCGCTTCCCGCTCCTGGGCGGCGGACAGGGCCCGCGGGAACGTTCCGCCCCCTGTGACGTGAAGAAACAAAAAGACCACATGGGAGATCAGCTCGAAAAGCTGGGAAAACATGGCTGCCACTTCCCTTCCTCATTGCTGTTACAATGTCTATGAAGGAAAGGAACAGAATGTTCCAATACGGGGAAAAAAGTCAGTCCTTGTCCACTTCCAGCCGAAACACATTGGCAACGTCTGCGTCAGGACAGCAGAAACGCAAATCCCCCGCCTTTGACAGAGGCAGCTCCCCGCCATAGCGCAGGATGTCGATATAGGGAAACCCCGCGTGAAGGGCCATGGGACAGAGTTTATCCCGGTCCGTGTCAAAATCGAACGCGTCCCCCACTCTATGGCCATGGTGACACCCGCAGGGGCCCAGCTTGCCCACCACTGTCAGGGTGATCTTAGGTTTTGGCATTGTCCACACCTTTCTTCTCCTGCCGTTTTCAGGGCACGAGATCACACGTTCTTTTTTAGGACCACCATGGTATCCTCTGCCGCCTTTTTATGGAATACCGGCAGCCAGTCGACCTCCTCCACCGGTTGAAAATGGAGGGACGAAACAGCCCCATGGTGCTGCTGGGATTCGCCCTTTTCAGACACGATTATGGCGGTGGGGCCGTCTGCCCCGCCAATGATCCCAATCGAAGCGGCGCCCGCTCCCCTGGTAATCGTTTTCAACTGGGAAAGCGCCCCTATGCGGGGACGATCCCCTTCTGCACAGTCAAAAAGCGTAAAAGCACCCTTCGTCGGCTCCGGCTCCAGGGTATAAGTCAGCTGCCGGAAATGGGAGGGATATTCCCACCCCTCTGGAAAAGCCTCCTTGGGGACTCTGTCTTCCAGCGTTTGAGGCTCATTTTCCACCACGGCAAGGGTATAGCTCTCTCCGGTGACAGGGTCGGAAAGCTGCACCTTCGTCCCAGGCTCCCCCGCCTGAAAGGGCTTTCCAGGCACCCTGGCGGGTTCTCCGCAGAGCCGCAGGGACAGGGTGAACAGCTTCCGAGCTCCCAGCTGTTTCAAAAGACCTTTCCAGCCCTTCTCCGATTTCTCCCAGGGGAACGACCAGCGCCACAGATACCACGCCTTTGTTTTGTCCAGTTGGTAGTGGTCCACCACCCCCCGGGCTTCCAGGTCCGTCCCCACGATACCATCCAAGGGAGCGGGAGCATAGCCCACGCCGCATCCCCTGCTGCGCTGCAAGGTCCTTCCGTTGACCATCAATTGAGGAGAATAGGAAAAGCAGAAGGGGTTTTCTGCCTGCATGGCCATCAGCTTTTCCCGGCCAAACCGGCTTTCATCGTTGTTTTCCGGGGTCAGGCCCCACTTGTTCTGAAAGGCCCGGATCTCCTCCGGGTCCATCTCCATGCAGAGGTCCGCCACCAGTCCCTCCCGGCAGGAATATACCCCGGGCACCAGCCAACGACGGCCCGCCCAGTGGAACTCCCCCGAAAAAGGCAGGGGCTTCCCAGCAGGCTCCCGGTTCTTCTTGAAGCAGAAAAACGGCCCGTCAAAGGTCACCTTCCAGATCAGGAGGTAGTCCTCTCTTTCTTCTTGTTCGATCAGCTCCATTGCGCTCATCTCCTTTTCCCCATCATACTCCGGTCAAGCCCGGAAATCAAGAAAAACCCCAGGAAAATCCCTGAGGTTTTGTCTTAACAAACGATTTTCTCACTGCTGGGCGCCCAGCTGGATGGCCTTGCGGTTGAAGTCCAGCATCTGGGCCTTGCGGGCGGAGATGCACTTCTGCACGGCCTGGTCCAGGATGTCGTTATCGCAGAAGGCGCAGTCGCCCTGGGTGCAGACCTCCCGGAACAGCTTGCCCACCAGAATCATGTTGGAGAGACCGGACAGGCCGTTTTCCTCTGCCAAGGAAGAGGAGGGCACATAGTACACGGTGACGTCGTCCCGCTCCACCTTTTTGTCGATGAGGCTGGAATCCACAATGACCACGCCGCCGGGCTCCACAGCGTCGATGAACTTATCAAAGGAGGGCAGGTTCATGGCGATGAGCACATTGGGGTTGGTCACCAAAGGAGAGCCAATGGCCTCGTCGGAGACACAGACGCTGCAGTTGGCAGTGCCGCCGCGCATCTCGGGGCCGTAGGAGGGCAGCCAGGAAAGCTGCTTGTTGGCGATCAGTGCCGCATAGGCCACTACTTTTCCGGCAAACAGCACGCCCTGGCCGCCAAAGCCGGCAAAGAGGATATTTAGATTTTTCATGCTTTGAAAGCTCCTTTCTTCATGCGAGCCGCGAGGTTGTGCGGTTCCGGCACAGCTGGAATTCCCGAACTGAGCTTTGGAAAAGCACAACTCGCAAAGTGAAGAGCGTCAGCCCTCCACTTTTACGCCCCCCTCTACGTCCTTATAGACCCCCAAGGGATAGTAGGGGATCATGTTGTCCTGCAGCCACTTCAGGGCTTCCACAGGGGACAGACCCCAGTTGGTGGGGCAGGTGGACAGGACTTCCACAATGGAGTAGCCCTTGCCGTCAATCTGGTTCTGGAAGGCCTTCTTGATGGCTTTCCGGGCGATGTTCACATTCTTCACGCTGTCCACGGTGACGCGCTGGGCAAAGGCCACGCCGTCCAGGGTGGAGAGCATCTCGCACACCCGCACGGGATAGCCTGCGGTATTGGTGTCGCGGCCATAGGGGGTGGTCTGGGTGACCTGCCCGGGCAGGGACGTGGGGGCCATCTGACCGCCGGTCATGCCGTAAATGGCGTTGTTGATGAAGATAACAGTGATGTTCTCTCCCCGGGTGGCAGCGTGAACCGTCTCGGCGGTGCCAATGGCGGCCAAATCGCCGTCACCCTGATAGGTAAAGATCACGTTTTCGGGACGGGCGCGCTTGAGGCCCGTTGCCACAGCCTGTGCGCGGCCGTGAGGAGCCTGCACCATATCGCAGGAGAAATAATCATAACACATGACCGAGCAGCCCACAGAGGCCACGCCCACAGCCTTGCCCTCCACACCCAGCTCTTCCAGAGCCTGGGCCACCAAGCGGTGGACAATACCATGGGTGCAGCCGGGACAGTAGTGCATGGGCACATCGGTCAACGTGGACGGTTTTTGAAATACAATAGCCATAATTGGTTCCCTTTCCGGAGCTTGGCCGGGCCAAAGCTCCTATCGTTTCTCACGGATCACAGCAGGGCTTCTATCTGCTCCAGCACCTGGGCAGGGGTGGGGATCATGCCGCCGGTGCGGCCATAGAAATGCACGGGCACCTTGCAGTCCACAGCCAGCTTCACATCATCCACCATCTGGCCCATGCTCATCTCCACCACCAGGAAGCTCTTGCAGTGAGAGGCCGCACGGTTCAATGCCTCCGTGGGGAAGGGCCACAGGGTGATGGGCCGCACCAGTCCGGCCTTGATGCCCCTTTCCCGGGCCTTGTTCACAGCGCTGCGGGCCACGCGGGAGGAGGCTCCGTAAGCCACCAGCACCACGTCCACATCCTCCGTGAGGTACTCTTCTGCCATCTGCTCGTTCTGCTTCACGGTCTCATAGCGCTCAAAGCGCTCCTTTACCAGCTGCTCCAGCTTTTCCGGAGTCAGGTACAGGGAGTTGATGATATTGTGGGTACGCTTGCCTTCATGGCCCTTTGCAGCCCACTCCTTCTCCGGCAGGCTGGCAGAGCCCTCCTCGGGAAGCTCCACAGGCTCCATCATCTGGCCCAGCATGCCGTCGGCCAAAATCATGGCGGGCATACGGTACTTGTCGGCAGTATCAAACGCGTGAGAGATCAGGTCCACCATCTCCTGCACCGTGGAGGGCGCAAACACCAGAATCTGGAAGTCGCCGTGGCCGGTGGCCTTGGTGGCCTGCCAGTAGTCCGCCTGGCTGGGCTGAATGCCGCCCAAGCCGGGGCCGCCGCGCTGGACATTGATAATCACAGCAGGCAGGTCGGAACCGGCCATATAGGAGATCCCCTCGCCCTTCAGGCTGACGCCGGGAGAGGAGGAGGAGGTCATCGCCCGCACACCGGCGGAAGAGGCGCCCAGCACCATGTTGATGGCGGCGATTTCCGATTCCGCCTGGAGGTAGGTGCCGCCCACCTTGGGCATACGCTTGGACATATACGCCGCCAGCTCGGTCTGGGGCGTGATGGGATAGCCAAAGAAGTGATGGCAGCCAGCCCGGATTGCGGCTTCGGCCAACGCCTCGTTGCCCTTCATCAAAACCTTCATAAGTTCATCCATTCCTTTCTCAGGGGCAAAAAACGCCAATTTTTTACTTTTCCACGGTGATCGCGGTGTCAGGGCACATGGTGGCGCAGGACGCGCAGCCCACACACTTTTCAGGCTCCATCAGCTTTGCCGGATGGTACCCCTTGACGTTGAGACGCGTCTTGTCCAGGGCGATGATCTTCAGCGGACACGCATGCACGCACATCCCACAGCCCTTGCAGACCTTCTCATCCACAATGATTCTTGCCATATCGTTTCCCTCCTTCAGGATTACTCTATCGAAAACTAATCAAACAGTCTTGTGCAGAACATTACTCCCACATAAATTTCACATGGCGCTTGACCGTGCGGAAGCCCTCCGGCAATGCCTCTCCTTCTTTCAGGGCAAAGTCCGGAGCAGTGGAATACAACAGGGGCAGGCCGGTCAGCTCCGACGTTTTGCGGGCAAACTCCAGGCCGTCCAGCAGGGTCTGCCGGGTGGTCTCCACCCCCAGATGGGAGTTGTTCACCAAAGCAGTGGCCCTCAGGCGGCTGGCGGCTTCGATCTCCTGCAACAGCGCCGCGGACTCCTCCGGCGTCTGGGACAGCACCCGGTACCGGTTGATCACATAGAGCATCTCATAGCCCGATTCCTCCAGCAGGCTGTGCAAGCCGCCCAGTGCTGTGACGCCCGCATCGTCCCCGCCTGCATCTATGAAGACCCGGCCCGCTTCCGGCTGAAAGATGGAATAAAGCTCCGGGGGCAGCGTGGGGGTATCTAAGGTGGTGCCTGCAAACACCGGTGCAATCAGACGAATCCCGTGTTCCTCCAACAGCCCGCCATATTCCGAGGAACGAAAATAGGGGTTCACAATGTCCAGGTCCGCCACGGTGACCTTCTCCCCTGCCGCCGCTGCATCCAGGGCCAAATTCAAGGCCAGGTTGGTCTTGCCGCAGCCATAGTGGCCGCAGATCACCGTGATGCGGGGATGCTTGCTCATAGTCTCCCTCCCTTGGTGCATCCAGCCGGATTATGCAGGAAAAAAATTTTTTCCTGCATAAACTCCTTCCAGCTGGAATTGATACTAATAGTAACACAAAGAGTGTGGCTTTTCAACCACAAATGTCGCTTTAAATCGCTAAACTTGCGGCCCTTCCAGCTTTTTCGTCAGAAAACACAATTTCTCTGCCCAAGCCATTCAAACTGTGTTCACAAATTCATTACGCTTTCTTTAAAATCTGCTGATACCTCCTTCATATTTATGGCGTAGAATTTGAACTGTCGAAAGGGAAAGGAGGTGTTGCCCAGATAAAGAACCCGAAATTCCCAATTTTGTGAAAACATACCCTCTCTTTCATATTATTTTACTTTTACTGTCCCTCGATGGGGTGTGGACCGGCAAAAGCCGGACCAACGCCAAAACCCCATCGTTGCGGCAGACCAAAAATTCTCGCTCCTGCAAGTTTTTTGCAGGGGCGTTTTTAATTGTCAAAATATTTCTCACACCCGGTGGCAGAGTAATTTTGAGCGCAAAATCCATTTTTCGCGCCTAAGAAAGGGATGATGATATGAAAGCTTTTTGGAAACAGTGGAACAAACACACCGTCTCCAAGGCTGTGCGCATCTTCGCTCTCACGGTGGGAGCTACGGCTTTGTGCATGCTGGGCTGCCTCGCTTTCCTTTCCGGCTCCAAAGAGCCGGAAGCTTTGGAAGCCTCTGTGTTCAACGGGGGCAGAGAGTTCTCCCCCGCTGGGACAGCGCTGCCCGCCTCAAGCCAGGACTCCCCTGGCAAGGTAATTCCCCTTGGAACCGTTTTCGGCATCAAATTGTTTACCGATGGCGTGATTGTGGCCTCCCTCTCAGACATCTACACGGAAAACGGCGTTGCCTGCCCTGCGGCAGACGCGGGAATCCAGCCGGGCGATTATCTGCTCACTGCAAACGGACGGGACATCCCCGACAACGCCGCCTTAGCGCACTATATCGGCAGCAGCCAAGGGGAACCCATTGTCTTTCAGGTGCGGCGGGGGGATGCGGTGCTGGAAGCGGAGGTGAAGCCTGTTTATGGGGGAGGCTCCTTTAAAACGGGGATGTGGGTGCGGGACAGCGCCGCAGGTATCGGCACCTTGACCTTTTATGACCCGGAAAGCGGCAGGTTTGCCGGACTGGGCCACGGCATCTGCGATATGGATACCAGCGGCGTTATGACGCTGAAATCCGGCGAACCGGCGCCCATCACCCTCAGCGGCATTGTCAAGGGAGAAAAGAACGCGCCAGGACAGCTTCGGGGGTATTTTTCCTCCGATGAAAGCCTGGGCACTTTGCTGGCCAATAAGGAAACCGGCGTATTCGGCACCCTCAACACCGCGCCCACCGGGGAAGCTGTGGAGATCCTCCCCCGGGAGGAGGTCCAAACCGGGCCCGTCCAGCTGATGGTGAGTCTGGACGAGACAGGGCCTCAGCTCTACGATGGAGAGATCCGAGAAATCGTGGACAAAGACGCGCAAACAAAAAACCTGGTGGTCCAAGTGACGGACCCCAGGCTTTTAGAACGAACCGGCGGTATTGTGCAAGGCATGAGCGGCTGCCCCATTCTGCAAAAGGGAAAGCTGGCCGGCGCGATCACCCATGTCTTTACAGAGGAGCCAACGAAAGGGTACGGGATTTTCATCGAGAACATGATGGACGCCGCAGCCTGATGTAAGGCGGGGGAAAACTCCCGCCTTTCTTCTTGTGTTCCAAAAACAGTATGATATGATAAAGATACGATAAAAAGAAAAAGGGGAGATCTGTATGCAGACTGCTGACGGGTCCAAATCTATCTCAAATGAAATTCGGGAAAAGATGGAGCAGTATCGAACCGAGCTTTTAGCATTCGAGATGCAGGAACCAAGCAAACGAGAATCCTCTGGTTGGCACTGGTACTTTTTCAAACCAATGACGGAGCTGACCGCATTCATTGTCAATCTGGCCGGAAATGACCATGGTGTCGAACTGGTGTATGGGTATGCATCCACTGGGTTTACCCGGTTTCCAGGCGATGAAAACGCCCTGAATGAATGGGGTGTTTCAGATGAGGACATCACCATTCGTGAAAAATTTGTGGTTCACAACGAGGTGGATGAAAAAACTGCAACCTCTTTGATTGCGGATATGTACAACAAGTATTCCCAAACACAGAAAGATGCTCTGCTGAGCTATGCAAAAGAAAAGCGAAAGGCATTTATTCAGCAAATTTCCCGCAAATTAAAACCACTTGGCTTTAAACAAAAAGCCAACACCTGGACTCGCGCATTAAGCAGCGAATATTACTTGATGTTCAACGCACAAAAGTCCTCGTTCTCGGATGAATACTATTTCAACGTTTATATAGGCAAGAACGGCACAAACCATTACGGAGACTGCTATTCTACAAGGATTGCTCCGGAAGGGATGTGCCCCTTGGATTGGCAGACATTACATCCTGATGCGTTCGATTCCTTTTTGGACAGCGCCGCAGTTCCTATGTTTGAAAATATTATTCACACACCTCTGAGTGAACTGGGGAAAATCCCATCCTATTGGTCAGGCTGCCTCTGCGACCATCAAAAGTGCGCCCACTGCTGGATGGAAAAGAACCTTTGGGAATCGGAAGAATAACGGCAGCGCAGCCCGAACCCCCAGTTTCCTCACGATAGACACCCGTAAGCGGCTGCCCCATTCTGCAAAAGGGAAAGCCGGCCGGTGCGATCACCCATGTCTTTACAGAGGAGCCAACAACTGGATATGGTATCTTCGCCCAGGTTCTGTGGAAAGAATGCCGAACATCTAGTGACACAAACCTGCCCTAACTGTGAAAAACCCCGGCAAAATGCCAATTTCCTCCTTGTTTCGTCATAATAATTTTCTAGAATTTTCCAGTAAACCACTTGCCATGAACGGAATCTTATGGTAAAATTTTTTCACAATAAATCAATGCCAGGAGGTTCGTCATGGAAAAGGAAACCAAGATAATTATTTGTTCGGATGACGGCGAATGGAGCCGGGAACCCATCCAAAAATTATCCCAGCACGGGGTGCGCCCGCTCTTCCTCAAACGGGACAGCACCCTGCTTCTGGGCAAAATCCGGGAGGAGCGTCCGCAGCTTGTGCTGATGGACCTGCTGATGCCCGGTTTGGACGCCATCGGGGTGATCCACGCCGTTGCTCAGGAATCTGCCGTGGACCGCCCCCTTTACATAGTGACCTCCTCTTATACAAATCCCGTCATTGAACGGGAAATCACCTCTGCCGGCGTGGCATATTTCGCCATTTCTCCCTTTGATAAGGAGGAAATGGCAAACCGCATCCTCTCGCTTCTTTCAATGAAGGGCCGGCATTTCGACTCGGAGCCCGCCAGCTCCAGTCTGAGGATGCAGGTGACGGAAATTCTTCATCAAATCGGTGTTCCCGCCCATATCAAGGGCTACCACTATCTGCGGGATTCCATCCTCATGGCCGTGGAGGACCCCGAGATCATCAACGCTGTCACCAAACAGCTGTATCCCAGTGTAGCAAAACGCTATAACACCACCAGCTCCCGGGTAGAGCGCGCCATCCGCCACGCGATTGAGGTCGCCTGGGACCGGGGCGATGTGGATGTGCTCAACTCCTATTTTGGCTATACCATCCACAACACGCGGGGCAAACCCACCAATTCCGAGTTCATCGCCATGATCGCCGATAAGCTCTGCCTGCAGATCGCCAGCGCCTCCTGACGAGATAAGCATACTATAAATCCAACGCCCATTTTGTCGAATTATGGAGTAGCGCCTCATTTTCTTGTAAAAAAACTGTGAACGGGCGCTATATCTAGTAGAAATCCGGCGGATACCATCATCCGCCGGATCTTTTTATCATAATTCAAATAACTGATAGCAAGCCCTTTTTCACTGCTTCCGGGCGTTCAGCTCTCAAGCTGAGCCGTGTACAGATGATAGTAATACCCTTGCTTATCCAAAAGCTGCTGATGGCTGCCCATCTCCGCAATCCCCTTGTTGGAGATGTACAAGATGCGGTCGCAGTTCTTGATGGTGGACAGGCGGTGGGCAATGATAAAGCTGGTACGGCCCTTCAAAAGCGCTTGCAGGCCCTGCTGCAGCAGCCGCTCGGTCTTGGCGTCGATGGAGGAGGTCGCCTCGTCCAGCACCAGGATCTTGGGGTCAGAGAGCAGCGTCCTGGCAAAGGCCACCAGCTGCCGCTGTCCCTGGGACAGGCGGGAACCACGCTCGTTGACCTGCGTATAATAGCCGTCCTCCATCTCTCGGATAAACTCATCGGCGCGAACGGTCTTTGCCGCAGCGATCACTTCCTCATCCGTGGCATCCAAACGGCCATAGCGAATGTTGTCCATGATCGTTCCGGAGAAGATGAAGCTGTCCTGCAGCATGATGCCCATCTGGGACCGGAGGGAATGGAGGGTCACCTGGGCAATATCATGGCCGTCCAAAAGCAGGCGGCCCTCATTGATATTGTAGAAACGGGAGATCAGGTTGACCACCGTAGTCTTACCGGCGCCCGTGGGGCCTACCAGTGCAATCGACTCGCCAGCGTTCACATCCAGATTGAAATGCTCCAGGATGTTGACAGAACCATCGTAGGAGAAGGTCACATCGTCAAAGGTGACTTGGCCCGTGATGGGAGGCAGCTCCGTTGCCCCGGGCGCGTCGTCCACTGTGACAGGCTCATCGATCATTTCAAAGATGCGCTCCAAATAGGCCACTGCATTGATGAACGTGTTGTACAGGTTGGACAGGTTCAAAATGGGCTGCCAGAACCGCCAAGCATAGGAGCTGATGGCGATCAAGGTGCCAATCTGAAGAGCCGGTCCCAGCATCCACAGGCCGATGAGATACATGGCGCCCACCACCCAGGTGGAAATATTGTCCACAGAAAACCACACCAGGTTGGAGGTGTACTGGGCTTTCATCCAGGTCTTGTAGCACTTGGTGTTCAGCTTTTCATAGATCTCCCGGTTTTCCTCCTCGCGGGTGAAGGCCTGGGTGATCTTCATGCCGTCCAAGCTCTCATGAAGATAGGCGTTGATGTTGGAGCTCTTGTTGGACACATCCTGCCAGGCCCTGCGCTGGGCGGGCTTAATCAGCAGGACAATCACCAAAAACAGCGGGATACCCGCCATGACGATCAGGGTCAGACGCACATCGCACAGGAACATGAAGATGGCGATGAGGATCAAGTTGAAGATCTCCAGCACGAAGTTGATGATGCCGTTGGACAGGGCGTCCGACACGGAGTTGACATAGTTGATGACGCGGGTCAAAATCTTGCCGTGGGGCCTGTCGTCATAGAACTGGAAGGGCAGCTTCTGCAAATGCTCGAACAGATCCTTCCGAATATCATAGATGATCTCCTGGCCCACCACGATCATGTATTTGGACCGGGCACGGGCGAACAGCACGGACGCCATGATGGCCGCCAGCATCGCCACCGACAAAACGATCAGCTCGGTGTAATCCTTGTTGGGCACGGACACGTCAATGGCCCGCTGGATCAGCAGGGGCCCCACCAAAGAGCACGCCGCCGAGATTGCGGAGAACAACAGGGAAAGGATCATCTTTTTCTTGTGCCGGCCGATATAGACCCCGGCTCGAAGCAGATGTTTGATACTGAATGGGGTCTCTAGGGTCTCGTCAACGTCAAACTTGTTGCGCGCCATTTAAACCACCTCTCCTTCCTCTTCCAAGCCGTTCTGCAGCAGGAAGACCTCTCGGTAATAGCCGGGGCGCTTGGACAGCTCCTCGTGAGTGCCCACATCCACCACGCAGCCCTTATCCAAAATGACGATCTTATCCGCACGTTTGGTGGTGGAGATCCGCTGGGCCACGATGATCTTGGTACAGGGGAAATCCAGGTTCGCAAGCTGCCCCTGGATATACTTCTCAGTTTCCAGGTCCACAGCCGAGGTGGTGTCGTCCAAAATCAGAATCGAGGGACGCACTGCCAAGGCGCGGGCCAGGGCGATCCGCTGCTTCTGACCGCCGGAAAGTCCGGTGCCGCGCTCGCCGATCAGCGTGTCGAAGCCATCGGGAAGCTTCTCCACAAAGTCCACATCCGCCATCTTTGCGTAGCGTTTGACCTCCTCCTCGGAAAGCTCCGTGTTGCCGTAGGCGATGTTTCCGTCCACCGTATCGGAGAACAGGAACACATCCTGGGTGGCGATGCCGATGGAATGACGCAGATCCTGAAGGTTGTACCGGCCCACCGGGGTGCCGTCAATCAGCAGCGTGCCGCCGCTGACATCGGAAAACCGGGGGATCAAATTCACCAAAGAGGTTTTGCCGGAGCCGGTGGGCCCCATGATGGCAACCGTCTCGCCGGGCTCGATGTGCAGGTCGATGTGCTGCAGCACGGGCATCCCGTGAAGCCGCAGGTCCACCCCCTGAAATTCCACTTCCCCCCGCATCCGGGCGGTTACTTTCTTGGCGTCCGGCCGGGAGGTGATGGTGGACTTTGCATAATAAAGCTCAATGATCTTATTGGAGCTGGCAAAGAACCGCTGCAGGTCGTTCAAATGCATACCCAGCATCCGCATGGGGTTCGTCAGCGTCCAGGTCAAGCTGTTGAACAGTGTGAAGGTGCCGATGCTGATCCTCCCGGAGATGAGGAACACGCCGCCCACCAGCAGCACCGCAACAGAGAGGGACTGGGACAGTCCTTCGATATAAGGGCTGTATTTCAGCCACAGCAGGGACGCCTTGGTGTTGGCCACCTTATAATCGTTGTTCTTCTCATCGAAATGCTCAATTTCATAATCTTCCCTGGCAAAGGCCTTAACCACCCGGTTGCCCGCAATATTCTCCTGGGCGCGGGTGTTCAGCTGGGAAAGACGCTCCCGCAGATCCACATAGAGGGGATGCACACGCTTGGAGAACACGAAGGTCAAGGCAAAAATAATGGGGGTCACTGCCAGCATGGAGAGCGCAAAGAGCCAGTCCGTGACGAGGAACGTGATGGACGCGGACAGGAACAATACGATGCAGTCAATCAGCTGGCGCACCACCCATGCCACTGCAAAGCGCACCATGTCCAAATCGCCGGTGAGCCGGGTCATCAAATCGCCGGTGCGGGTCTTGGAGTAAAAATCCTGGTCCTGCTCCTGCATATTCTTATACAGGTCCCGGCGCAGCTTGAACAGCAGCTTTTGGGAACAGGTCTCATACATCATGACGGACAGATACCCAAAGCAGGTGCGGAACAGCGTAAAGCCCACCAGCAGCGCTACCAAAATCCCCAGCAGCCGAAACGTCTCCTCTGTGACCCGTCCCGTCTCCAACAGGGGGGTGAACACCGTGTCCATGATGGCGGACGTGATGATGGAGTTGCCTAGGGCCATCACGGACAGGAAAGCCGTAGAAAACAGCGCAAAAATGTACCGCTTGCGGAAACCCTCCATCTGTTTCCACACCCATTTCAATTGAAACATACGCAATCCTCCCTTTTGCAGCCGGATGATCCCGGCAAAGGTCTTTTCTCCAAAGGGGGGTAACGCCTTTGGAGAACCGCCCGGCTCCCCCCTCTTCCCCGGTAAAAGGGAGGTTCCAAGCTTCAATCATTATAAACCTCGCTGTGAAAAAGGGAAGGGGTTTTCTCAAATTTCTGTCCCGGCGTTTTGCTGAAAAAGCAGGAGCTATATTCTCTCTTTTGCACAGATTAACGTTTGCCTTATTTGTCAGCCCCCTATTATAACGGAAAGAGGACCGCGTCCTGCAAACGCCGTCCTCTTTCCCTTTTTCATGATTCACCTTGTTCTGCTGAGCCAGCCGCTGAAGCTCTCTCCCATCTGCGATGGCT
Organism: uncultured Acutalibacter sp.; assembly: GCA_963559705.1. Classification (GTDB taxonomy): domain Bacteria; phylum Bacillota; class Clostridia; order Oscillospirales; family Acutalibacteraceae; genus Acutalibacter. Next base: position 37,061 of record CAUWLU010000013.1, on the reverse strand, counting down.
TACAAAAATCTCACCGTGAAGGCGTACTCCTTCTTTTCGCCCTCGGGAAGCAGCTGCATCCCCTTCTTCTGCTCGAAAGCATCGCCCTCCGTGACCAAGGTGCCGCAGCCGGTCCAGGGCTCCAGGCAGACAAAGGGCGCGTCCTTTGTGGACCAGATGCCCAGCAGGGGGAACTGGGAGATCTCCATCTCCACGCCCTTTCCGGTCTGCGGATTCACAAGGGAGACCTTCCGGGAGTTTAACTGCTCGAAGATCAGCGCGTCGCGTTCAAAGAGCTTATGCGCCAGGGGGATCTCCCGCTCCTCGTTGAGCGCCAGCAGCACCTGGGAAGCATCCAGCAGATTCTCCTCCACAATGACGGGGCAGCGCTGGATTTCGGGCTTTTCAAAGCGGATCACATAGTCCTCATAGGCGGCCTTCTCATTCACCGGGATGTTGAAGCCGGGATGTCCTCCGATGACAAAGGGCATGGGCTTTTCCCCGGCGTTCTCCACCGTGTACTCGGTGCGGAAGCCGCTCTCCTCCAAGGTGTGGGTGATGGTCAGGACAAACGCAAAGGGATACTGCTCTCGGATGGCGTCGTTGGGGGTGAGCCTCATCGTGATGGAAGCCTCCTCCTGAGCCACCAATTCAAACTCCCCATGACGTGCAAAGCCGTGGCGGCCCATGGTGATCCATCTGTTCTCCAATTTGGCCCTGCCTCCCCGCAGCCCGCCGACAATGGGGAACAGCACCGGACTGCGGCCCGTCCAATAGGCGGGGTCCCCGGTCCAAATGTACTCAAACCCCTCCGGCCCCTTCAGAGAGAGCATCTGCGCCCCGATAGAATCCACCTGGGCGGTATACGTTCCGTTGGTGATTGTGTAAAGCATGGGATGACTCCTCCTTCTCCCGCTAGAATCTATTTCCATTATAGCAAACCGGCGCCGCCAGCGCAAGAAACGCCGCTCTTTATTTTGGAATCCGCTTTACCTTGCCACCAATTTATGTTAGGATAAGGGAGTCTTAACTGCATGGGAGGGATTGTATTTGCGCGCTGTCATTCAGCGGGTCAGCCGTGCGGAAATCACCATCGACCACCGGGAGGTCCGGTCCATCGGGCAGGGCTTGGTGGTATTTTTGGGGGTCCTCAAGGGCGACACGGAAAAACAGGCGGAGTTCCTGGCGGAAAAGGTCCAGGGGCTGCGGATATTCACGGATGAAAACGACAAGATGAACCTGTCCTTGGAGGACGTCCGCGGGGAGCTGCTGGTGGTCTCCAACTTCACGCTGGGCACCGACTGCAAGAAGGGCCGCCGGCCCTCCTTTGACATGGCCGCGCCCCCCGAGGAAGCCCAGCGGCTGTACCTTCATTTTGTAGAACGCGCCAAGGCCTTAGGCATCTCCAAGGTGGAAACCGGCGAGTTCGGCGCTCACATGGATGTGCTCTGTGCCAACGACGGTCCTGTGAACATCTTGATCGACACAGAAAAAATCGGAAAATAAGATCATTGGGAGGATTTGACATGGATCTGGAATTTCAAAAGCTTTTGATGGAAAAGACGGACTTCCCTCAGGAGGCCAAGGATTGCTTCCTCCAAGCCGGAGAGAAGCTGCGCAGCCTAAATCAGGAGGAGGCCCTGGACGGAGCTGTGACGTTCTTTTACGAAAACAATTTTGACACAGCCATGACCCAGCCCTTGCTGGACGTCATCGCTGAGGAAACCGGCATTTCCGCCTACACTCTGTGGGAACTGCTGCTGATGGAGGCCGCAAAGCCCGCCAAAGAAGCTTATCTCTCCAAGGGCGTGCCCGAGGAGGTCTACTGGGACACCTTTGCCGACCTGAAATACAAGGCCGTGGAGTGCAAAAACGTCCATGGCGTGTGGGGCAATTTCGTGGCTTTTTGGTACCACATCTTCTTCACCGCAGACATTGTCAAGCTGGGACGGCTGGAATTCGAGGACAGGACCTATCAAGGGGACGAGCCCTACGAGAAAAACGGCTATGTGCTCAATCCCGGAGATCCGGTGAAGAGCGTTCACATCCCCTCCAGCGGGGAGCCCTTTGACCGGGAAGCCCGGCTGGATTCCTACAAAAAGGCATACGCCCTCTTCCGGGAGGAGCTTCAGGGCAAGCCCCTGGTGTGCGTCTGCAATTCCTGGCTGCTGTACCCCCCCTACAAGGAAATCCTCTCCCCCACCTCCAATGTGGTCAGCTTCTCCGAGGATTGGGACGTGATCTCCGGGACGGACACCGAAACCTTTGATGACGCCTGGCGGGTCTTTCTGGCCGATAGCGAAAAGGCGCCGGAGCAGTGGCCCGAGGACACCTCCATGCGCCGCGCCTTCAAGAAGTGGGTGGTGGAAGGCGGCAAGTCCGGCTTTGGAAAAGGCATCCTGATCTTTGACGGAGAGAACATTGTCAATCAGTGAGCAGCTCCCGCCGGAGCTTGACGCCCTTCGGGTATTTGAGGGGGAACCCGGCGCTTTCCAGCTGTACCGGGCATTGGAGGCCAAGCTGCTGCAGGCTGTCCCCGGGACTCTGCAAAAGGTTGGCAAAACAGAGGTCGCCTTCTATCTGCGCCACCGGTACGCCAGTGCCTCTCTGCTGGCGGTGCGGAGGAAAAGCCAACGGCCCTCCCCCTATCTGACCGTGAGCTTCGGTCTGCCGGTCCCTCTGGACAGCCCGCGGATTGACGCCAGGACAGAACCCTATCCCAACCGGTGGACCCATCATCTGATGCTCGGCGCCCCGGAGGAAATGGACGGGGAGCTGCTGGGATGGCTTCAAGAGGCGGCTGCCTTTGCAGCCAGCAAAGCTCGGAAGGGGCTGGGAGAATGAGCGGAATCGTGGTATGCGGCCTGAACGGCAGCGGAAAAAGCACCTTTGCAAAGGCTTTGGCAAAACAGCTGAGCTGGGAGTTTGTGGACATCGAGGACTGCTTCTTCCCCAAGGAGGGCCAGGATCAGCGGTACAGCGGCCCCCGTTCGCGGGAGGAAGCCGCAGCCGTGCTGCTCCGGCGGATTCGGGCGGCGGAACACTTTGTGCTGGCAGCGGTAAAGGCAGACTACGGCCAGGAGGTGGAGCAGCAGCTCACCATGGCGGTGTGGCTTCGGGCAGACCCTCAAACCAGGGCACAGCGGGTGCGCCAGAGGTCCTACGACAAATTTGGCTCTCGGATGCTCCCCGGCGGGGACCTGCACCAAGAGGAAGAGGAGTTCTTCCGCTTCTGCGCCGGCCGGTCGGAAAACGAGGTGGAAGCCTGGCTATCCACCCTCTCCTGCCCCACCATCCCACTGGACGGCACCCTGCCCATCCAAGAGAATGTGGAGCTGCTGGTTCCAAAACTCACGAATTGACAATCCCCGGTCACCTGCCAAAAGGGTGACCGGGGATTTTTGACGCCTGGAATCCGCAAAAAACAGGGCCGGCATCTCTGCCGACCCTGTTCCGAGGTAAAATATGAAAGGACGAAAACCCTTATACTCTGTTTTTTCCACGAAAAGCCATATCGGCTTTGGGAATGTATTTGCGGTTGCCCTGAGAAGTCTCCTTCCCACGGCAGCGCTCTCTGCGGTAGATTGCCAAGCCAATGGCAACAATCGCCAGCATCCCAAGGAATCCGCCCGCGCAGATGAGGGGGGACGCCACCCACTCAGTCGGAACAGAAGCGGTGATCTGTGCCGCTTGGACACTTTCCTCCACTGCGGGCAGGCTGGCAGTCGCCGTCTGCGCCCTGGTGACTATGCTCAAGGCAGCCACCGTGCACACGGTCAGAACCAGCACCAACAGGAAGGACAGCAGGTTCCGAAGCGTTTTTTTCCGCATCCTGTACACTCCTTTCTCCAAGGGGGCCGCCCAGGCTTTGAGCGGTTACACTTCGATGACAAGTGTTACAATTTGGTTACATTCTAGCACGCATTTCCGAAGATTGCAAGCCCCTTTTGAATTGTTCATAAACTATTCACACTTGTCGGCAAAATGCAGGACAGAGATGGGGTTCTCGTCGGAAAAACCACGAAATTTTGTGGTTTTATCGAAACAGGGTACACTCTCCGCTCTCTCGATACCACCGGATGCGCTTTTCAATCTCCACCCGTTGGCACTGAAAATAGTCAGCCAGACAGTCTATGCAGAGGAATTCCTCCGCGTTCCGGTTGACCAGCTTGCGGAAAATGGCGATGTCATCCCCTCCCAAGGGGGTGCCGCACTGCTTGCAGGTCTGATAATTGGCCATCACTTACGGACCAGCTTTGCCCGCAGCACACGGCAGCCATGGGGCTCCAAAACATCCACATAGCGCTCAAAGAACCGGCCCTCGTTCTCATGGGTCCAGCAGTTGTAGACCTCCAAGCCCACGCCGGCGGATGCGGGCAGGCCCATATCCCAGAACTGCAAGGACATCTCGCTCTTTACATCGCTGAAATTAAACATACCAATGGCCAAGGAGCCGTCCGCCATGGGCTTAATCAAGGACAACACATTCTCCGGGTTGTTCCACTGGGGCACGCAGTAAGGCCCGCGGCACTCAATGTCCTGATTGATGGCAATGACATCGGGGTTGGTCAAGGTCTCCTTGGTATAGTCGCTCATAGAGCGAATGTCGCAGCCGATCATCAGGGGAGAATTCATCATGGCCCACAGGGAGAAGTGCGTCCGGTACTCCTCGTCGGTGCAGCCGCCGATCTGGCCGATGTACTCGTTGTTGCTGCCGCCGTGCATACCCACCACCAGCATATCAATGTCGTTGTGGCAGAAGGGCCCGGAGTAAGGCATCTTCTCAATTTGGGACAGAGCCAGCCGCTTGATGGAGTCCCAGTTGTCCTGGATATCCCCCGTGGAGCGGAACAGCTGCGCGCCGGAGGCCTGAATCCACTGATGGACGTTCTCATTGCCCCAGTTGCAGGCAGAAAGCAGGATGTCCCTGCCGCAGTTGCGCAAAGCCAGATTCATCCGCTTATAGAGGATTTCCCCCTCCACATGGGTGGGCTTATAGCAGTTGTCATACTTCAGATAGTCCACACCCCAGGAAGCAAAGGTCTCTGCATCCTGGAACTCATGCTCAAAGCTGCCGGGATAGCCGGCGCAGGTATGCGTGCCGCAGCAGGAATACATACCGAACTTCAAGCCCTTGCTGTGGACGTAATCCGCCACAGCCTTCATGCCATTGGGGAACTTCTCCGGATCGGGCACCAAGCAGCCCTTTTCATCCCGCTGCTTCAAGCTCCAGCAGTCGTCGATGACCACGTACTCGTACCCGGCGTCCTTCAAGCCGCTGTTCACCATCACATCGGCGGTCTCACGGATCAGCTGATCGTTGATATTCCAAGTAAAGGTGTTCCAAGAGTTCCAGCCCATGGGCGGGGTAAGACCCAAAAATTTCTCCTGCATTTCCAATTCCTCCTGACGATAGGTTTGTTTTCATTCTATCCAGATGTCCCGGAAAAGTCAATGGACAAATAAAAATCCCTCCCCAAACAGGGAGGGATTTTTGATCCGGTGGGAAAAGCTTACTTCAGCTCAACCTCAGCGCCAGCCTCGGTCAGCTTAGCCTTGATGGACTCGGCGTCATCCTTGGAAGCGCCTTCCTTAACGGTCTTGGGAGCCTCGTCGACCATAGCCTTGGCTTCCTTCAGGCCCAGGCCGGTGATCTCCTTGACAACCTTGATGACGTTGATCTTGTTGGCGCCAGCGGACTTCAGCACGACGTCAAACTCGGTCTTCTCCTCAGCAGCGGGAGCAGCAGCAGCGGGAGCAGCAGCAACAGCAACAGCGGGAGCAGCAGCGGACACGCCGAACTCCTCCTCCAGAGCCTTGACCAGCTCGGAGAGCTCCAGAACGGTGAGGGACTTAACTTCTTCAATCAGGTTAGTGACTTTCTCAGACATGATGAAATACCTCCATGTAAAAGTTTAAATGCAAAAATAATGGTAGCAGCATCAGGCAGCTGCCTGACAAACATTCGCTCTTATGCGCTCTGCTTCTCCGCAATCGCATTGAGGGCGATAACCAGGCCGCGCAGTGTGCCGGTAAGCACATTGGCGAAGCCCTGGATGGGGCCGTTCAAGCCGCCGAGCACCTGAGCAACCAAAACCTCCTTGGGAGGCAGCTTGGCCAGTTCGTCGATGCTCTTGGCATCCACAGCGCCGCCGTCAATAAAGCCGGCCTTCACCGTGAAGCTCTCATTGTCCTTGGCATACTCGGACAGGATCTTGGGGGCGTCCACATAGCCGTTCTCGCTGTAAGCGATGGCAGTCGCGCCGTGGAGATGCTCCTCCAGGCCCTCGATGCCGGCCTCCTTAAACGCCAAGGTCAGCAGGGTGTTCTTGACCACCTTGTACTCGCAGCCAGCCTCACGCAGCTGCTTGCGGAGCTTGGTGTCCTTTTCCACCGTGATGCCTTCATAGTTCACCAGGACACCCACATTGGCCTTTTTAAAGTCTTCAGCCAGTTGGGCGACCTGCTGTTTCTTTTGTTCCAAAATCTTCTCGCTGGGCAATTCATTTCACCTCCGGATCGTGAAAGTAAAATCAAAAACGCCTTTCCGGGTCTCCTCGGAAAGGCGTTGCAAGCAAATCAACAGGATGCGCGTGCACAAGGCACACTGACACAGGCAAACCTGTGCTCCCTTTTGCTCGTCTTTCCTCGGCAGGCCGGACAAAACCGTTTACAAACCTGCTGTCTTTGGATGGACAGCTTTATTATTATACAAAGGCCGAAAGGCTTTGTCAAGTCTTAAATCCCGTTTTTTTAGATAAACTTCGCGGGGTTGACCTTCACGCCGGGGCCCATGGTGGCGCTGACCACGCAGGAGCGCACATACTGGCCCTTAGCAGCGGAGGGCTTTGCCTTGACGATGGCGTCCATCAGGGTGTCGAAGTTCTCCTGGAGCTTCTCCGCGCCGAAGGAAACCTTGCCGATGGGGCAGTGGATGATGTTGGTCTTGTCCAGGCGGTACTCGATCTTACCGGCCTTGGCGTCGGTGACAGCCTTGCCAACGTCGGGGGTCACAGTGCCGGCCTTGGGGTTGGGCATGAGGCCACGGGGTCCCAGCAGACGGCCCAGACGGCCAACCTGACCCATCATATCGGGAGTGGTGATCAGCACGTCGAAGTCCATCCAGTTCTCGGACTGGATCTTCTGGACCATTTCCTCGCCGCCAACATAATCAGCGCCGGCAGCCTTGGCGTCCTCTTCCTTCTCGGGCTTGCAAATGACCAGCACGCGCACGGTCTTGCCAGTGCCGTTGGGCAGCACGATGGCGCCGCGGACCTGCTGATCGGCATGACGGCCGTCAACGCCCAGCTTCACATGGAGTTCGACGGTCTCGTCGAATTTGGCAGTGCCAGTCTTCACGCAAACGTCAAGGGCCTCAGCAGTGTCGTAAAGCTTGCTGCGGTCGATGAGCTTTGCGCCTTCCACATATTTCTTACCGTGTTTCATTGTATCTTTCCTCCAGTGGTAAATATCGGATCTAAAGATTTCCTCCCACTCGGGAATCAATCGACTACTTCGATACCCATGCTGCGGGCGGTGCCGGCGATCATGCTCATGGCACTCTCGACGGAAGAAGCGTTCAGGTCGGGCATCTTCTGCTCGGCGATCTTCTGCACCTGCTCGCGGGTGATCTTGGCGACTTTCTTCTTATTGGGCTCACCGGAAGCCGTCTCAATCCCGCAGGCTTTCTTAATCAGCACGGCGGCCGGAGGGGTCTTGGTGATAAAGGTGAAAGAACGGTCGGCATAGACCGTGATGACAACGGGGATGATAAGACCCACGTCGTTCTTAGTACGCTCGTTGAATTCCTTGGTAAACGCCATGATGTTCACACCATGCTGGCCAAGCGCGGGGCCGACAGGCGGCGCCGGGGTTGCTTTGCCGGCAGGGATCTGGAGCTTAATAAAGCCCGTAACCTTTTGAGCCATTTGTTTGCACCTCCAAAATTCGTGGTGGATGACGGCGCAGCCGGGAATTGGATTTCAGCTGTGCCTCCCACAGGGGCGATGCCCCTCACATACAAAGCGGGATCTCCCGCCCAATGCCTAAACTCTTGCTGCCGCTGGTCCAGGGCGCGGCGCCCCCGCCTGTCTCAATCCACAGGCTCGGCCTGAGCCAGCTCCAGTTCCACGGGGGTCTCCCGCCCGAACATGGATACGGTGACGCGAATGCGGTTTTTCTCCACATCCATCTCCTCCACCGTGCCCACAAAGCCCTCCAAGGGCCCGTCCACGATGTTGACGGAGTCGCCCACCTTGTAGCTGACCTCCACCGTTCTGTTGTCGATCCCCAGCCGGGCCACCTCATCCTCCGTGAGCGGTATGGGCTTGGAGGAGGGACCCACGAAGCCTGTGCAGCCGCGGATGTTCCGCACCGCATACCAGGACTCGTCGGTCATCACCATCTTGACGATGACGTAGCCGGGGAAGATTTTCCGTTCCACTTCCTTGCGCTTGCCGGAATCGGTGATCTCGGTCACCGTTTCTGTGGGCACGCAAATCTCTTGGATCAGATCCTGCAGTTTGTGGTTTTCCACGGTCTTTTCCAGGTTTGAGGCCACTTTGTTCTCATACCCGGAATAGGTGTGCACCACATACCATTTTGCTTCTTCAGCCATCTGCTACCTCCGCTTTCCCGATGATCCCAAAGGGATGTTAACCGGCAACGTCCATCACAAGACCCAGAAGGTTCATGAACGCGGTGTCCAGCAGGAAAACGAACAAAGCCACCACAGCGATGGTCACCAGCACCACGCCGGTGTTCTTGAACGTGGCTTTGGGCGTGGGCCACACGATCTTTTTGACCTCGCCCTTGCAGTCGCGGAAGAATTTCGTCACGCGCTTGGCGAAACGCACCACGGGATTTTCGCCCTTCTTCTTGACGTTCTCAGCCATGTGTCCCGCTCCTTACTTGGTTTCCCTGTGCAGGGTATGCTTCCGGCAGAACCTGCAGTACTTGTTCATTTCCAGCCTGTCCGGATCGTTCTTCTTGTTCTTCTTGGTGTTGTAGTTTCTCTGCTTGCACTCTGTGCAAGCCAGCACGACCTTCACTCTCATTTTGTCGGCACCTCCCGTTTTACGGAAATTTTTTTGGGGCGCTGCGGCCCCGGCCTCCCTCAGAAAAACAGGCACAAAAAAAGAACCTCTTTTTCGAGGTGCTATCAGTATAGCACAAGAGGCTCCTTTTTGTCAAGGTGATTTGCGCCCGCTTCGGCGCCGGCCGCAAGCGCAGGGCTCAATGCTTGTTGTCCAAGGGGCTTGCCACAACCTTCTTCTTTTTCTTGCTCTTCTCGGGCTTGATCTTCTTCCCCTTGAGCTTGCGGGTAAATTTCAAATCCTTTTGCAGCCCTTCTCCCACACGCTCCAAAAACACCTGGAACGCCTCGTCGGGCAGCTCGTTCAACAGGCTGATCGTCACCATGGAGCGCGTGTCCAGGTCCCCGTTTTTATACATGTCGTCCAGCAGCGCGCAGAGCTTCTTCATGGGGTCGCTGTCGGGATACTTCGCCGCCAGATCCCGGCACAGGGGCACCGTATGCTCCTTGATAAACGTGAAGTAGCGCACTTGACCGTAGGTGATCTTCTCCTGATTCAGGGGCTCTCGCAGCTCCGGGAAGATATGCACCAGGCGGTTGACGAAAAACAGCGGGTCCACCGAACGCTCGCCGTCCTTGGTGCGGCGCTTCTGCTGCACCACCGCCACCCGCTTCGGCCCGCGGACGACCTCCAAAAAGTCGTTGAGGATGCTCTCGGCGTCGGCCTTAGAGCCTTCCTTTTCATCAAACATCCACAGGGACAGGCTGCGCCAGTTGCCGGGCTTCCCCTCGCTGGTGAGGGTGGTGGAGCGCAGCTCGAACCGCTGCTGCTTCACATCGTACATCAGTCCGTATGCCACATCCGCCGTGGTGAACATCACCAGCTTGCCATGGGGGTCTTCCAGGGGCTGTGCTTCGCTGAAGCCCTGCTTCAAAAGCTCCTCCTGCAGGCCGGTCTCTATCAATTCAAAGGCTTTCAAATCCAAAATCATTCACTCCAAAACAGCGTAGCGCTAATTTTCATTTGGGTATCAGTATAGCATGGGTCTGCGGAAAAGTCTATCTTTTTTTCCCGCCTGCGGAGTTGCGAAATCACAGCGGGCATAGTATAATAGGAAATCGAATGCGTCCTCGCCGGGAGGCACTTCCTCCCGGCTCGAGGCCGTCTGCTGCCGGGAACGGCTTCCCCCGCTTCCGGAAATACAACATTTTAGGGTGTGATCGCAATGAACAATAGCGGCAAATTAAGTCTGGCAGTGATCTTCGGCGGCGTCTCCTCAGAGCATGAGGTCTCCCGGATGTCGGTCACTTCCATTTTAGAAAATCTGGATCCGGATAAATATGACGTCCACATGGTAGGCATCACCAAAGAGGGCCAGTGGCTCCTCTACACCGGAGAGCTCCAGGAGATCGCCTCCGGCGCCTGGGAGCAGGGGCCGGTTGCCCCCGCCTTCCTCTCCCCCGACCCTTTCGTCCACGGCCTGGTCTGCCTGCGGGATGGAAGCGCGCAAATCATCCCGGTGGATGTGATCTTCCCCGCCCTTCACGGAAAAAACGGCGAGGACGGCACCATCCAGGGGCTGTTCCAGCTCTCCGGCATCCCCTTTGTGGGCTGCGACGCGGAATCCTCCGCCATCTGCATGGACAAGGCTGTGACCCACTCCCTGCTGTCTGCGGCGGACATTGAGCAGGCCCATTACCTGTGGTTCTACTCCGACCGCTTTGACGCCGCCCCCGACACCATCAAGCAGAAAATCCAAGCCCGGTTTGATTTCCCCGTATTTGTAAAGCCCGCCAATGCCGGCTCCTCCGTGGGCGTCAGCAAGGTGGAGCGTGCCGAGGACCTGGACGAGGCCATCCGCAAGGCCGCCAAGGAGGACAAAAAAGTGGTGGTGGAAGAGGGCATCGACGGCCAAGAGGTGGAGTGCGCTGTGCTGGGGAACCGGGACTGCGAGGCCTCTTTGGTGGGAGAGATCGGCGCTTCCGCTCAGTTCTACGACTACGATGACAAGTACATCAACGGCACCAGCCAGCTCTACATCCCGGCGCGCATCCCGGAGGAGACCTCTGAAAAAATCCGCAAGACAGCGGTGCGGGCCTTCCGGCTGCTGGGCTGCTCCGGCCTGGCCCGGGTGGATTTCTTTGTCACCAAGGGCGACCACCGGGTGATCCTCAACGAGATCAACACCCTGCCGGGCTTCACCTCCATCAGTATGTATCCCAAGCTGTGGATGAGCATGGGGATGACCTACAGCCAGCTGCTGGACCGGCTGATTGAGCTGGCCCAGGCCTCGCTGTGAGGGAGGCTGGAACCCTATGGATAACCGACCCATCGGCGTATTCGACTCCGGCCTGGGCGGGCTGACCGCTGTCAAGCAGCTGGAGAAGATCCTGCCCGGGGAAAGCATCGTCTACTTTGGAGATACCGGCCGGGTGCCCTATGGCTCCCGAAGCACGGACACCATCCTCCGCTATGCCAAGCAGGACATGGCATTCCTGCTCTCGCAAAACGTCAAGGCAGTGCTGGCTGCCTGCGGCACGGTCAGCTCAGTGGCCCGCAGCGTGGGCGAAGCTTTGGGCGTCCCTTACCTCGACGTCATCGAGCCCAGCGCCCGGGCCGCTGCGGCCGCCACCAAAAACGGCAGGATCGGCGTCATCGGCACGGCGGCCACCATCGCCAGCGACTCCTACCGCCGCGCCCTGCTGCGCATCGACCACCAGTTCCAGGTGTTCCCCCAGGCCTGCCCGCTGTTCGTCCCTTTGGTGGAGAGCGGCTTTGTCTCTCCCCAGGACGAGGTGACCCCGCTGGTGGCAGAGCGCTATCTGGCCCCTGTGCGGGCTGCCGGGGTGGACACCCTGATTCTGGGCTGCACCCATTATCCCATCATCGCCCCCACCATTGCCGGGGTGATGGGCAAGGGAGTGACCCTCATCGACAGCGGAAAGGAAGCCGCCCTGGCCATGGCGTCGGCGCTTTCTCAGCAGGACCTGCTGTGCCAGGGGGCCGCTCAGCGCCAGGCCAGCTATTACGTCACGGACACCCCCCAGAACTTCCTCAATGTGGCAGAGCTGTTTTTGGGCCACAGCGTAGAGGGCCGCACCCAGCGCATTGATATCGAAAGCTACCCCACAGAACCCGGAAAGAGGGGAACGGAATGTTAAAAGAAAATTGCAGCATCAACATCATCGGCCGCCAGGACTACGACGGCTTGGATGAGCCCAGCGAGATCACCCTGAACACCACGGGCTCCTACACGGCCAGGGGCGGCACGCGGTTTATCGCCTACAAGGAATATGACGCGGAAAACCCCAAGGTCTCCTTCACCTCTGTGCTGAAGGTGGAGCCCGATAAGGTCACCATGATGCGCTCCGGCACGGCCACTCGCCTGATCCTGGAAAAGGGTTGCCGCCACCGGTGTATGTACGACACGGGCTACTGCACGCTGACCGTGGGGATCTTTACCAGCCAGCTGGATTCCTCCCTGGAAGAAACGGGCGGCCGGCTGGACATCAAATACACGCTGGATGTGGATTCCAATTTGACCAGCAGCAATGAAATCACAGTGGAGGTCAAGCCCCATTCCACTGCCGGAATTCGGATATGAGCAAAGGAAAGGATGAACACTATGTCTCAGTTAGTCGCCACCGCTACCGATCAGCTCCGCCAGGCGCTGCGGGCCGCTATGGAGCAGGCCATGGAGAAGGGCCAGCTGCCCCAGGCCTCCCTGCCGGAGATCGCCTTGGAGGTGCCCGCTGACCGCTCCCACGGGGACTGGTCCTGCAACGCCGCTATGGCCGGGGCCAGAAGCTTCCGCATGGCGCCCCAGAAGATCGCCCAGGCCATTCAGGAGAATCTGGACCTGGAAGGCACCTACTTTGAAAAATGCGAGATCGCCGGACCGGGATTCCTCAATTTCACCTATGACCACCGGTTCTATGGCGAGGTGCTCCAGGAGGTCCACCGGCTGGGCGGAGCTTACGGCCGCTCTGATTACGGCCAGGGCAAGCGGGTGCTGGTGGAATTCGTCTCTGCCAACCCCACAGGCCCCATGCACATTGGAAACGCCCGGGGCGGCGTGCTGGGCGACGCCTTGGCCTCGGTGCTGGACGCTGCCGGCTATCAGGTGGAGCGCGAATTCTACATCAACGACGCCGGCAATCAGGTGAACAAGTTCGGCGCTTCCTTGGAGGCCCGGTATTTGCAGATCTACCAGGGCGAGGAAGCCGTTCCCTTCCCCGAGGACGGCTACAAGGGCGCGGACATCATCGCCCACGCGGAGAACTTTGCCAAGGAGCAGGGCGACAAGTACGTCAACGCCAGCCAGGAGGAGCGCCGCGCTGCCCTGGTGAGCTACGCTTTGCCCAAGAACATCCAGGGGCTTCACGACGACCTGATGCGCTACCGGGTGGAGTACGACAACTGGTTTAAGGAGTCCGGGCTCCACGAAAACGGCTCTGTGGAAAAGGTGGTGGAGCTGCTCAAGGAGAAGGGCGCCACCTATGAGAAGGACGGCGCAGTGTGGTTCCACGGCGAGGAGTACGGCAGCGAGGACTTTGTGCTGGTGCGCTCCAACGGCGTGCCCACCTATGTGGTGCCGGACATCGCCTATCATTACGGCAAGCTGGTCACCCGTAATTTCGACCTGGCCATCGACGTGCTGGGCGCTGACCACCACGGCTACGTGCCCCGTCTGAAGGCCGCTCTTACAGCCCTGGGCGTGGACGCCTCCCGGCTGCAGGTGGTGCTGATGCAGATGGTCCGCTTGGTGCGGGACGGAGAGATTGTCAAGGCCTCCAAGCGCAGCGGCAAGGCCATCACCCTGGTGACCCTGCTGGAGGAGGTCCCCGTAGACGCCGCCCGGTTCCTGTTCAACTCCTACGAGGCCAACACCCGCATCGACTTCGACCTGGATTTGGCCGTCCAGCAGGACTCTCAAAACCCGGTATACTATGTGCAGTACGCCCATGCCCGCATCTGCAGCATCCTGAAGAACCTGGCAGCCGACGGCATCCAGCCCAGAGAGTGTACGGCTGAGGACCTGGCCCTGCTCACCTCTCCCGAGGAGCTGGAGCTGATCCGTCACCTGTCCTCCTACACTGGGGAGGTTCAGAGCGCGGCCAAGGCATTGGACCCCGCTAAGATCACCAAGTACGTGATGAACCTCAGCACACTGTTCCACAAGTTCTATAACGCCTGCCGTGTCAAGGGCAGCGATGAAGCTTTGCAGGCAGCTCGCCTGTACCTGTGCACCGCCACCCGCACGGTGCTGGAAAACGGCCTGGAGCTCTTCAAAGTGACCGCGCCGGAAAGCATGTGATTCTCGCAAAAAGAAGATGAAAAAAGGAGGGTTTAGCGCCCTCCTTTTTTTGCTGCCGAAAAGCGACCCGCCCGGGTCCTAAGCGTGCAGGAACCGGGCGGGTCTGAAGGAAAAAAGTATATAATCAATGGTTGTACTCGTGATTGAAATCGCCGGAGGACTCATCATCCCGGAAGATGAAGTGGGCGGTCAGATCCTTCAGCAGCTGTGCCTGACTGGAAAGCTCCTCGCTGGCAGCAGCGCTCTGCTCTGCCGTGGCGGAGTTTGTCTGCACCACGCCGGAGATCTGCTCGAGACCCTCGGTCATCTGAGCAATGGTGCCCGCCTCAGAAATCATGCTGTCGGCCACATTTTTGATAAACGCCACTGTCTCCTCGGTAAATTCAGAGGCGCTCATCAGCATGGACCCCACAGTTTTGCTGAGGTCGCTGCCGCGCTGAATATCCTGGGTAGAGCGCTCGATGATCTCCTTCGTCTGCTTGGCGGCCTGGTCCGACTTGGAAGCAAGGCTGCGGACCTCATCCGCCACCACAGCAAAGCCCTTGCCGCTGGCTCCTGCGCGGGCAGCCTCCACCGCGGCGTTGAGAGCCAGGATATTGGTCTGGAACGCGATATCCTCAATGGTGCCGATGATCTGCGCGATCTCCTTATGCCCCTTCAAAATGGCGTTCATGGCGTCCTGCAGGGCCTCCATGTTCTCGTAGCTCAGGCGGACCTGATCACCCGTCTGATCGGCACGATCCTTGGCGCGGCGTGCAGAATCGGCATTTGCCTTGGCGCCATTGTCGATCTCAAGGGCCGTGGCGGACAGCTCCTGCACAGAGCTGGCCTGCTCGGTAGCGCCCTGGGCAAGGGCCTGCGCTCCGGAGGACACCTGGTCGGCCCCCAGGGATACCTGGTCGGCAGCAAGGTTGATCTGCTGCAGCGTTCCGCTGAGCGTGCGGTTGATGTTCCGCAGCGCAACCAAAATGTTGCTGAAATCCCCGCAATAGATCTTCTCGTCCTTCGTCCGGATATCGAAATTGCCCTTGGCCATCTCGCCCAGCAGGTGATCCTCGTCCCCGATCAACTCCCGCAGAGTGGCCACAATGGAATCCATCGCCTGAGAAAGGGTGCCGATCTCATCCTTCCGGTTGCGGAACGCGGGGATGGGGGTGGTCAAATCGCCTTCCTGCAGCTGGCGCAGCCGGTTGGCGTAAGCGTTGATGGGCTTGCCAATGCTGTTGGCAATGCGAATGGCGATCAGCACGGACGCCATCAGGACCACCGCCATGAAAATGGCAATGGCAATGGTGCTCATATATGTGGCGCTGAGGAAGTCCGAGGGCACGGCAGTGATGGCGATGCTCCATCCGTCCGTGTTGTCCACAGGGGCATAGGCGGCGTTTTTCTCCACGCCGTTGATGGTGTACAAGCGATAGCCCGTATTTCCGGCCCGCATATCCTTGTGCATATCGGCCAGCAATTCCAGGGAAGGATCGCTTTTCGCCTGCTCCTCGATATTCTCCACGGACACGGTCTCCAAGGTGGTGTCCGCAATGGTGACGCCGGTCTTATCAATCATATAGGCGCCGCTGTGCTCGCTGACATTGATGGAGGTCATGATATCGTTTAGGAAGGTCTCTCTGGGCACGAAGTACACCACTCCGGCGATCTCGCCGCCCTCCCGGCCGTCCTTCCACAGGGGCGCTGCCACCATGATGGTCAGGTCGCCGGTCACTTTGCTGATCGTCGGCACCGAAACGGAAACCTCGCCCTTCACCGCGCTTTGGAAGTATGCCCGGTCCGAATAGTTGTTCCCGTCCATCAGGCTGGTGCCTTCGGCGTCCAGCAGGTTGCCCCGCTCCATGCCGTAGTAATCCGCCCAAACGGAAACGATCTCTCCCTTTTCCGCATCGGGGACCCTTTCATCCGTTAAGGCGGGGTTCATTCCTAAAGCCGCGATTGCATTGCGATAGGATGCCAGCTCAAACGAAACGCGCTCCGCGGCGACGGATGCGGCCACAGTTAACGTCTGTTGAAGCAGCGAGTTTGCGCTAGTGTAGTTGAACGCGATCCCGACTCCTCCACAGATCAAGGCGGCGGCAGCAACCAACGACAAGAAGCTAACCAGCAATTTTTGCTTTATGGTTTTCATGTTTCTTCCTCCTTTGGGAGCAGTGAGCTCCATCCTTATTATTATATTCGACACAGTTCGCGCATTATATAATAGCAAAATGGTGCAAATTTCCAAATTCTTATATATATATTGACATTAAAACTCAAATCCCCCCTTCTGGAAGGAGCAAGAGCTTTTCGACAAAAATCCATTCCATAACCAAGTCGGGATATACAAATAGTATAGTTTTCTTTGCTTAAGCACCTCTTTGACCCGGCCCCTCACAGCGCTGCCGGACACTCCCTTCCATCCCCATCGCAAAAGCATCGTCAAAAAGTACAAAAATCAAAGCCTCTTTTCTGTGCATGAGAAAACTGATTTTTCCATTTTCCTGGGGGATGCCGCTTCCTTATCGGGGATGGGGGGTGGTTCCAGGCTCGCCAACATAAGGGAGCCGTTGCTTTTCATATAATACATAACCAGCGCCCATCCTTCCCCACAATCGCCCGCACAGCAAAACTGCTGCCCTTCTTCCTCCTGTTCCAAGCGGCAGCAGGCCCCTTCTCACAAAAAAAGTCAAAAGAGGCTTTAAAATGCTTGCGCCAGAACAAAAATCACGCTATAATAGAGTAGTTTCCATAATTTTCTTTTTGTTTTTTCAGGATTTTTTCAAATTCTTTAC
This sequence comes from uncultured Acutalibacter sp., assembly GCA_963559705.1. GTDB lineage: Bacteria > Bacillota > Clostridia > Oscillospirales > Acutalibacteraceae > Acutalibacter. Next base: position 19,950 of record CAUWLU010000013.1, on the reverse strand, counting down.
AACTCAACTGCCCGTCATATCAAAGGAGAGACTCAATGGACGTATATGAAAAGATTTTGACCTGGTGGCGTTCCCATCGGATTCGCCGTCCCGGGGACTTGGATAAGCTCTTTCAGGAATTCAACCCAACCTTTGCTTACCATTCCAGCCTTTTGGAAGAGAGACAGCTTTCCCAATCCATAGTGACGGAATTTTTCCGCACCGGCGCCGTTTCCCAGTTTTCCGGCGACCCTATGGAGCTGGTTCAGCTGTACAGCCACAAGCGCTGTTATGAATATCTTCGGGAGCGGGTCCTGGCCAGGGACGACCTGGACACCTCCCTGGTTTTGGAAATCCACCGCGTGCTCAACAGCGGCATCTACACCGACGCCTACTACCTCTCTCAGGGCGAACGCCCCGGAGAATTGAAAAAGCAAGATTTCGTCACCGCCGTCAACGCTGTGGGCGCCTCTGCCAGGGACGTGGGCCAGGAGCTGGACGGCCTTATGGAAGAGGTCAGCGGCTACTGCGGCTCCGACCTTTTACAGGCAGCGGCTTACTTCCACTGCCGGTTCGAGAACATCCACCCCTTTGCCGCGGGCAACGGAGCTACCGGGCGGGTGCTGGTCAACTACTTCCTCTTGACCCGGGACCATCCTCCCCTGGTCATTTTCAGCGAGGACCGGGAGGAATACCTCCAGTGCCTGACCGCCTATGACCAAGAGAAGAACTGCCAGCCCCTTTCCGCTTTTTTTGAAAAGGAACTGCTCAAAACCTGGTCCGCTGAAATCTGAAAGCAGCGACATAAACTCGCCATCTTCTTGAAAGGAGCCGCCCTTATGTTATTTGTCTGTTACCCCAAATGCTCCACCTGCAAAAAAGCCCAGGCTTGGCTGGACGCGCAGGGGATTGGCTATACGGTCCGGGACATCAAAGCCCAAAATCCCACGTTGGAGGAGCTGCGCCAGTGGCACACTCTCAGCGGCCTGCCCTTAAAGAGATTTTTCAACACCAGCGGCCAGCAATATCGGGCGCTTGCCCTCAAGGACAGGCTCCCCTCCATGACGGAGGAGGAGCAGCTCTCCCTGCTGTCCACCGATGGTATGCTGGTCAAACGGCCGATTCTGGTGGCAGACGGCAAGGTCCTTGTGGGCTTCCGTGAGACGGAATGGGCCGCCGCCCTGCTGTAAGCTCCTTTCGGGGCGGTAAAATCACTGTGAAAAAACGGCAGGATTCCTCTGAATTTTAGGGATACTACCTAAATTCAAACTTTATTCACAATGATACCATACTTCCTTAAAACCAGCGCGGTATATTGATTGTTAGCAAGCTAACAAGAGAACGATTTTTCTTTTGTTTGCTCCCATATTATAGGAGGTCTCACATACCATGAGTAAGCTGGAAAAGGTCGAAAAGGCAATCGCAAAGGGAAAAGAAAACGCATTGATCAAATTGGCACAGGATAAGGACGAGGAAACCCGTTTGGCAGCCATTGCCGGCATGGGAAAAATCGGCAAGGACGACTCCTTCAACTTCATCGTTCCCGATATGCTCACCAGCGACGATCCTAAGATCCGCGCCGCCGCTGCCTCTGCCCTTGGCGAAATGGAAAACGAGCATGCCAGCGCCCATCTTCGTTACTATCTGGAGCGCGAGAAGGATGCCACAGTGATCACCGCGATGAAAAACGCCATCGCTGCGCTGAACAAGGGCGAGTAATTCTGGTGCGTCCGCCTTTCTCATTTTATCTGCAAACAAACAGGCCCCTGATATCCAAGAGGGATATCAGGGGCTTTTCGCATTCTTTCAAAGCCTTCAGGACAAATTCTCACGGATCTTCTCGCAAAGACGGATGAACTCCTGCTTTTCCTCCGGCGTGAGACAGTGGGCAATGTGGTCCTCCACCTGGCGCACGCTCCGTCCGACGCGCTCGTGCAGCTCAATGGCTTTGGGCGTCAGCTCCAGCTTTTTCAACCGGGCGTCCTGTTCCACAGAGCTGCGGGTAATCAGCCCGTTTTTCTCCATCAGCTGCAATATGCCGGTTACCGTGGAGCGGCGTATGGAGAACTGCTCCTGAATATCCCGCTGGAAAACGTCTTCTCCCCGATGATCGTAGAGATAGCCAATGATCCATCCCTGCACGCCAGTGGGGTGAGCGGATTCCCCCGGAAAGGCGTTTTGATCCACCACCCGCTTCACCAGGTGGGACAGGACGCGGATTTGAAAACCAATATCCTCACGATACTCCATCATACTCTCACTTCCGAACTGTTAGGCTGCTAATATGATACCTGATTTTCCCCCGATTGTCAATGGGAAAGGGCCCCCGCCAGATGGCAGGAGCCCCCAACAGCCGGAGCGGTTTACTTGCAGCCGCCGCCCGAATCCGTTGCCTTGGGCGGGAAAAACTCGCTTGTGGGAAAGTCGATGCGCCGGAACAGCTCGCAGGGATTGTCGCTGGAAGCCACGCACTCCTTTTCCGGAACGCAGAAATCGTAAGCGGGAATCAGCATTTGCACATTCCGCACGATCTGCACGATGATGAACAGCCCAATGGTAACATACACCACGTTTTTCTGCGGGCAGCCGTCAAAATCGCCGCCATACCGCTGGCAGATGCTCTCTGGAATCCGGCAGTAAGGCTCGCAGCCGCAAGCGTTCTGCTCGCACAGCCGCGCGGAAAGGGCCACCGGCTGGGCCACCTGCACGGTTGCCTTGGGCAGCACACGGGCGTCCTCCGCCTGCAGCTCCTCCATGGAGCGTCCGGAGGTGAACAGCTTCACATTGCCCTCGCTGCCGTACAGCACCACCTTCTTGTTGAAGATGGCCACGCCGTCCACCGGCACGGGACAGGATGCCGTCCCTCCAAAGAGGTCCAAGCAGACGTTGAAGAAAAAGGTCATGTCCACCGAGTAGAAGCCCTTGTTAAACGGAATGGGCTGCAAATCGATGTACACCGTGATGACGCTCACGTCCCGAACGCGCACATTTGTGGCGCTGTCCACCAAGGGCTGCCGCGCCGCGGGGAACAGCACCCTTATGTCTTCCACGCAATCTTTATCAGAACAACTGTCGTACACCCGCTGCGCGTCGATGCAGACCGCCTCTTTGAAGTATTCCCGGCAATCATAGTCAGGAACACACTCGTTTTCGGCCATGTGATCTCCTCCTTTTGGGTTTCTCCTTCTCATTGTATGAGCCCAAAAGGATTTGGTGCCAGGTTGCCCCGGCAGTCAAGCCGGGAAGGACCTCACCACACGCCGCTGGTAAACCATTGGGGCAGAAAATCCCACTGCTGCAGCACCAGCATCAGCTTTAACAGCAGCCCCAAAGTGGCAATCACAATGCCCGCCACCGCCAAGCCTCTGGTCCGGTTCCCCCGGAATCCCAGCACCGAGGCAAGGATTCCCAAAGGGAAAAACAGCAGACTGGCCCCAAAATAGCCCACAATGGAGGCGCAGAATCCCAAAAAGGTGGCTACGTCCGCCCACGTGAAGAGCTTCCGGCTGGGAGCAGGCATCTGCGGCATAAAGGTGGGTGTGGGAGGCTGCTGCGAGATCAGCGGCGCTGCCTGGGGCGGCACCGGCGGCACATGGGTCAGATCCGCTGAGCAGCGGGGGCAGAACGCCGTGTGATCCTCTGCATACATACCGCAAATCGGACATTGCTTCATAGAAAACGCTCCTTTCGCTTTTGGATCGTTTACAGCTTTTCCAAACGGCCGTAATTGGCAAAGAGTTTTTTGGTGCCCACCTTGTCAAAGGCGATCTCCAGCAGCGTATCGTTGGCCATCTTGGTGGCAGAGAGGATCAGCCCCTGGCCAAAGGTCTTGTGCCGCACAGTGTCCCCCACCTGATAGGTCCCCGCAGGCACCGGCTTGACCGGCTGCGGCGTGAACACCGGCTTTGCCGCCGGGGTCTTAGGCGGCTGACCCCCCTGGGGCATCGGGGCCGTCTGACTCCCACCCCGGGGCATACTCCCCAGAGGCGCTCCGCCGGGGACGCTGGTGCGCATCCACCCGCCGGAGCGGCTCTGTTCAACCAGCTCCTGGGGGATCTCCCCGGCAAATCGGGACAGCCGGTTGTGAGTGGTGGTGCCAAAGAGCATCCGGCTCTCAGCATGGCAGATATACAGCTTTTCCCTGGCCCGGGTGATGGCCACGTAAGCCAGCCGCCGCTCCTCCTCGATCTCCTCCGGGTTATAGAGCACCGACATCCCGGGGAAAACGCCCTCTTCCCAGCCGGGCAGGAACACCACCGGGAATTCCAAACCCTTGGCAGAATGCACCGTCATCATCACCGTGCTGTCGGCGCCCTGGTCATAGTTGTCAATATCCGTATAGAGGGCCACTTCCTCCAAAAAGCCGGACAGGCTGGCGCTTTCCCCGGCTTCCTCCTCATAACGCTGCAGCATGGTGGAAAGCTCTGCCACGTTCTCCAAACGCTCCTCAGCCTTATCCGGATCGTCCTCCTGCAAATAGGCCTTATACTGCAGCCGCTCCACCAGCTCGCCATACAGCTGACTGGGCGGCGTGCCCTCCCGGTTTTTGGCGATGAACTCATCCAGCATATTCACAAAGCTCCCCAGCTTCTTGGCAGACCGGGCAATGGCTGGGAAATCCCCCGGGTGGGTGAACACCGAGTAAAGGCTCTCCTCCACCTGCCGGCCGATCTGAGAGGCCAGCTCCACGGTCCGGTCGCCGATGCCCCGGCGGGGGACATTGACGATTCTCCGCAGCCGCACCTCGTCGGAGGGATTGCTGATGACGTTCAAATAGGCGATCATGTCCCGGACCTCCTTGCGGTCGAAGAACCGGGTGCCGCCGATGATCCTGTGGGGAATCCCCTGGCGGGCGAACATCCGCTCCAACGCCTGGGACTGGGAGTTCATCCGGTACAGCACGGCAAAGTCCGAGAATTTGCGCCCCTGCTCCACCCCGTCCAAGATGGCCTTGGCAATGTAATCGGCCTCGTCGCGCTCGTCCGAGGACAGGTGCAGCGCCAGCTTTTCCCCCGGCCCTGCGGAGGTCCACAGGGTCTTGCCCTTGCGGGCCTGGTTGTTCTGGATGACGGCGTTGGCCGCGTCCAGGATGTTCTGGGTGGAACGGTAATTCTCCTCCAGACGGATCACCTTGGCCCCGGGGAAATCCTCCTCGAAATTCAGGATATTCTCAATGGTTGCCCCGCGGAACTTGTAGATGCTCTGGTCATCGTCGCCCACCACGCACAGGTTCCCGCTGCGCTGAGCCAACAGGCTGACAAATCGATACTGCGCGTGGTTGGTGTCCTGGTATTCGTCCACCATCAGGTAGCGGAAACGGTTCTGATAGTATTCCAGCACATCGGGGCAGGTTTCAAACAAACGCACCGTGTTGACGATCAGATCGTCAAAATCCATGGCATCGGCGTCCGCCAGCCGAGCCTGGTACAGCCGGTAGGCCTTGGCCACCTTTTTCAGGCGGTAATCGTCCCCGGCGTTCTCCTCGTACTCCTGGGGGGAGGTCAGCTGGTCCTTGGCCCGGGAGATCTCCGCCAGCGCCCCCTTGGGGGACAACACCTTTTCGGAAATGTCCAGGTCCCGCAGGACCTCCTTCATCAGGCGGCGGCTGTCATCCGTATCGTAGATGGTAAAGTGAGAGGTGAACCCCAGCCGGTCCCCGTCCCGCCGGAGCATCCTGGCGCAGCTGGCATGGAACGTGGAGGCCCACACCTCTCCCCCAGAGTCCCCCAGCATCCGGACCAGGCGCTCCTTCAATTCCCCGGCAGCTTTGTTTGTAAAGGTGATTGCCATTACACGCCACGCCGGGCACGGGGACACTGCAAGCCGCTCTCTCACTGAATCCGAGAGTTCGCTGTCAAGCGTGTAAGCTTTACAAGCTTGCAAGTCCTCCCGGGTCAGCTTGTCACTGACCAGAGAGCTGTAATACGCCTGCCCATACCGAACGATATTGGCAATGCGGTTGACCAGCACGGTGGTCTTGCCGCTGCCGGCGCCCGCCAGCACCAACAGCGGACCTTCCGTGGAAAAAACCGCCTCCTGCTGACGGTCGTTTAAGCGGGAGAAGTCCTTTTCCAGCACCCGCATTCTCAGTTTTTGGATCTCCTGTTTCGTTGCGCTCATAGTATATAGTACCTTTCCTTCCCGGCAAATCCGGGCACGTTCGCTCTGATCTTCCCTGCTATTGTACCGTATCTTGCCAAGGAAAGCAACGCCCGGATTTGACAACCGCCGATTTTCCCTGTAAACTGAAAAGGAACAAGCTTTAAATTCTCGCAAAGGAGCCGATCCCAATGGAAGAGAAAACCGCCGCCCAGGCCGTGGCAGGCTGGGCAAAAGAAGGAGCAGAATCCGCGCCCCCCGCCTGGGAGGAGCTGCCCGGAATCCCCCTGTACATGGACCAGGTGATCCTCTATCTGGGAGAGAGCCTGCGGCTTTTTCAGCCGGAGGAGGGCAGCGGACTGCTGACCAGCTCCATGATTAACAACTACGTCAAGCACGGGCTGATCCCCCACCCCGAGAAAAAGAAGTACGCCAAAGAGCATCTGGCCGGTCTGATGGCCGTATGTATGCTCAAACAGGTGCTGTCCATCCAGGACATCAAGACGCTCTTCGACGGCACCGAGATGAGCGCGGACACCTATGAACTGTTCCGGCAGGCTCACTGCAACGCCATCCAGGAGACCTGCCGCTCTCTGCAGCAGACCTGCCAGACCGGCGCGGATTTGAAGCAGGCGGCTCTGCTGCTGGCTGCCGAGGCCAACGCCAAGCGGGCCGCCGCCCAGCGCATCCTCTGGGAGCTGGCAAAAAGCAACCCCTCTGCCAAGGGAAAGGAGGGAACCCATTGAACACCGGCATCAGCACTGCCTGCCTGTATCCCATGGAGACCGAGCAGGCCCTGCAAATCCTGTTGGACCTGGGGTACCGCCGGTTTGAGGTGTTCCTCAACTGCATGGAGGAGCTGCAGCCCCCCTTCCTCCGAGAGCTGAAACGCCGGGCCGATGGGGTGGGAGCGGAATTCGTGTCCGTGCATCCCTTCACCTCGGCGGTGGAATCCTCCCTGCTCTTTGGGGACTACCCCCGCCGCACAGAGGAGGGCTTCGACCTCTACCGCCGCTACTTTGCCGCCGCAGCCTATTTGGGGGCCAAGTGGGTGGTGATCCACGGCCAGCCCCAGGGCCACGGAAAGCTCTCCGACCAGGGCTACTGGCAGCGCTTTGGGGAGCTTTACCGCCTGGGCGGCCTGGAGGGCGCCTATCCTGCCCAGGAGTGCGTGCGCCGCTTCCGTGCTGCGGATACGGCCTTTGTGGCGGGCATGAGGGAATCCCTGGGGGACCAATGCGCCTTTGTCCTGGATGTAAAGCAGTGCCGCATGGTGGGGACCCCTTGGCAGGACATGGTCCGCGCTATGGGACAGAGGCTGGTTCATGTCCACCTCAGCGATTGGGACGAGGAGCATCCCTGCTTGCTTCCGGGAGCGGGAAAGGGCGGCTTCCTTCCGCTGCGCCGGGCGCTGGAACAGCGGAACTACAGCGGGGCAGTGATCACGGAGGTGTACCGGGAGAACTTCCAAGAGCTTTCTCAGCTCAAAAATTCTCTGTACTTTACAAAAAATTTCTTCGAAATCCCTGTTTCCTGACAATTTTCTTGCTTTTTCACCTTCTTTTGAGGTATAATAGATGTAATGCTTTAAATAGGTTTTGCCCGTGCCAGGGCAGACCGCCAACTACATCAGGAGGTGCTCTGCTTTGAAATGCCCTTATTGCGGCTTCATCGAAAGCCGCGTCATTGATTCCCGCCCCACGGACGAGGGGGAGCGTATCCGCCGCCGCCGGGAATGTATGAAGTGCGCCAAGCGCTTCACCACCTATGAGATCATTGAAAACGTGCCCATCGTGGTCATCAAAAAAGACAAATCACGGGAGACCTTTGACCGGAACAAGCTCTTAAACGGCCTGCTGCGGGCCTGTGAAAAGCGGCCCGTCTCGATGGACACCTTGGAGCGCATTGTGGACGAGATCGAAAACCTGCTGCAAAACTCCCTGGACCGGGAGGTTTCCTCCCAGCGCATCGGCACCTACGCCATGGAAAAGCTGAAAAACGTGGACGAGATCGCCTACGTGCGGTTTGCCTCTGTCTATCGCCAATTCAAGGATATCAACAGCTTTATGGAGGAGCTTTCTAAAATCATCAACAGCAAAAAGGACGGCTGATCCCCAAGCCTCCGGCAGGCAAAGGCAGCCCCTCCCGAAAACGGCCCGGCACAAACACGGACAATCGAAAAAAACGCCCCCTGATGCAGTCTGTTTTCCCGCATCAGGGGGCGTTTCCTACGTTTTATAAAAAGAGGGAAAGTCCAAAAGCTGCCCCGGGACTTGGGACCGGCGGCGGCTCACCGCAGAGCCGGCCCCGAAAAGGGCTCAGGAATCGCGCTGCCCACGGTTTGACGGGCGGGTCACCGCGGCCCCGCAGCAGCCCCCGGAACATCCGCCGCAGCCCCCGCAGCTGCCGCAGCCGGATTTGTGATGCCTGCGATTATAGATGCCCTTGCCCACAATGGCAAAAAAGAGCGCCGCAATCAAAATGGATAGAAGAATGGTTGGAAGCAAGGTTCCCACCGCCTTTCTGTAAATTTTATGGAATAGAATCCCGGTCTTTTCAGTTGCCGGAGGCTCTCACCGCGCTGACTGTGACAGGACGGTCCCCGTCATAGCGGTTCCGGCGAACCAGCAGGTAGACAATCGCCGCCACAGCCGCCAGCGCAAGCGCCGTGCCAATGCCAAAGCTGCCTCCCACAAACAGGGAGCCGATCTGGTACACGATGAAGGACGCCGCATAGGCCAGGCCGCACATATAGCCAATCGCGCCCAGGGTCCACTTCCAGCTGTTCATCTCCCGCTTGATGGCGCCCATGGCCGCAAAGCAGGGGGCGCACAGCAGATTGAAGATCATGAAGCTGTATGCGGACAGCGCTGTATAATGGCCTGCCACGGCAGCCCACAGGCTGGGATCGTCCTCGGCAACCTCGGCGCCCAGGCCGAACAGCACGCCAAAGGTGGAAACCACATTTTCCTTGGCAAGGAGTCCCGTAAACACCGCCACGGTGGACTGCCAGTCGCCAAAGCCCAGCGGGGCAAAGATGATGCAGATCGCGCTGCCGATTGCGGCCAACAAAGAGGAATTGTTGTCCTCCACCATGGTAAAAACGCCGTCCACAAAGCCGAAGCCCTGCAGGAACCACAGGATGATGGAGGAGGCCAGAATGATGGTGCCGGCCCGCTTGATAAAGGACCAGCCGCGCTCCCAAGTGGCGCGGAACACATTGGCCGCAGCAGGCACATGGTAAGCGGGCAGCTCCATGACAAAGGGAGCGGGGTCTCCGGCAAACAGCCTGGTCTTTTTCAGAATGATACCGGAGAGGATGATGGCGGCGATCCCCACAAAGTAGGCGGACACCGCCACCCACCCGGAACCGCCGAACAGGGCTCCGGCGAACAGGGCCACAATGGGCATTTTCGCGCCGCAGGGCACGAAGGTGGTGGTCATGACGGTCATGCGGCGGTCACGCTCATTCTCGATGGTGCGGGAGGCCATCACGCCGGGCACTCCGCAGCCGGAGCCGATGAGCATGGGGATGAAGCTTTTGCCGGACAGGCCGAACTTCCGGAAAATCCGGTCCATGATAAAGGCCACACGGGCCATATAGCCGATCTCCTCCAAAATGGAGAGCATCAAAAACAGCACCAGCATCTGGGGCACAAACCCCAGCACCGCGCCCACACCGGCCACAATGCCATCGGCCACCAAGCTGATAAGCCAGTCAGCAGTGCCCCAACTGGTCAGCAGCGCCCGAGAGCCTTCTATCAGCCACGCGCCCCCCAATACATCGTTGGTCCAGTCTGTCAGGAATGTGCCAAAGGGACCCATGGCAATCCAGTACACAGCCACCATCACCAAGGCGAAAATGGGCAATGCCAAAACCCGATTGGTGACGATCCGGTCGATCTTATCCGAGGCGGACAGGCTGTGGAGAGCCGCTTTCTTCCGGACCGCCTTGGACACCACCTGATTGATATAAGCGTACCGCTGGTTGGTGATGATGCTCTCCGCATCGTCGTCCAGCTCCTTTTCGCAGTCCTGGATATGTTCCTCCAGGTGCTTTTTCAGGGAGCTGTCCAAGCCCAGCTCCTCCAGGACCTTCTCATCCCGCTCGAACACCTTGATGGCATACCAGCGCAGGTTCCTGGCGTCCACCCTGCCACAGATGGACTCCTCGATGTGGGCCACGGCATGCTCCACACTGCCTGTGAACACATGGGGCAGCTCCTCCGCGGCCACGGCCTTTGCCGCCTTTGCCGCCTGGATGCAGCTTTGGGCAGCCTCCATGCCGCCCTCCCCTTTCAGGGCGCTCATCTCCACAACCTGGCAGCCCAGAGCTTCCGCCAGCTTTTTCCGGTCAATGGTATCCCCGTTCTTACGCACCAGGTCGATCATGTTCACCGCAATCACCACCGGAATCCCCAGCTCGATCAGCTGGGTGGTCAGGTATAGATTGCGCTCGATATTGGTGCCGTCCACGATGTTCAAAATCGTATCCGGCTTCTCCCCCACCAGGTAGCTTCTGGCCACCACTTCCTCCAGCGTGTAGGGGGAAAGGGAATAGATGCCGGGCAGATCCTGGATGATGACGTCCTTGTTCCCCTTGAGGCGTCCCTCCTTCTTTTCCACTGTGACACCGGGCCAGTTGCCCACATATTGATTGGACCCGGTAAGGGCATTGAACAGCGTGGTTTTGCCGCAGTTCGGGTTGCCCGCCAGGGCGATTTTCAGTTCCATTTTCAAGCTCCCTTCCATTGATTAGAAAAAGCTAACTCAGCCGCCGAAAAAAGCGGCCCCCCGGCCGTCCGGGCTTATCCGATCTCGATCATTTCGGCGTCAGCCTTCCGCATGGAAAGCTCATACCCCCGCAGGTTCAGCTCCAGGGGATCTCCCAAAGGAGCCACCTTGCGAACGTGGATCTCCACGCCCTTTGTAATGCCCATGTCCATGATCCGGCGTTTTGTGGCGCCCTCTCCGTGGAGCTTCACCACCTTGACCGTGTCGCCCACCCTTGCCTCTCGCAGAGTCTTCATCTTCTCTCTCCTTTCCTTCGCTGCCTCACACCAGAATACGGCTTGCCATGCCCTTGTCCAGAGCAATCCGGCTCTCTTTTACCTGAAGGATCAAGCTGCCGCCCAATTCGCTGATTACAGTGACCTCGCCGTCCACCACAAAGCCCAGCTCTGCCAGGTGCTGCCGCACCACATCCTTGCCGGTCACCTTGCGGATGGTCAAGGTCTCTCCCGGTTTTGTCATTGCCAACGGCATCATGTGCGCTTCCCCCTTGCTTGATTAGTTAGAGTTACCTAACTATCCGAGTTACGAAAAGAGGTTAGGAAGTTCTAACCTCTTTGGAACGAGTCTAAGTTTATCGCTTTCCGGCGCATTTGTCAAGGGCTTTTGTGAAAAAAGTTAGAGAGGACTAATCAGCTGCATCCTCCCGCTGCACCGCCCTTCTTTTGAGGGCCTTCTTGCAGACCAAAGCAGCGGCAATCAGCAGCGCTGGGAATACAATGGCAAAAAGCAGGCCGGATTTCAGCGCGCCGCCCATAGCGCCGGAGACCATCCCCACCAGCGTGGGGCCGCCGGAACAGCCCAGGTCCCCAAACAGCGCCAACAGCGCGAACATTGCCGTTCCACCCCTGGGCAGATAGCGGGCCGCCACGCTGATGGTGCCGGGCCACATCACGCCCACGGAGAAGCCGCACAGACCGCAGCCCAGCAGCGCCAGGGCGGGCACCGGGGACAGCGCTGCCAGCAGATAGGCCCCCACACAGAGCAGGCTGCTGAGGATCTCCACATTCAGCAGGTTCAAGCGGTCGCCGAACTTGGCATACACCACCCGGGCGCAGCCCATCAGCACGGCAAAGAAGCAGGGTCCGGCCAGGTCCCCCACTGTCTTGGAGACGCCTAAGCCGCTTTCTGCAAAGGCGGAAGCCCACTGGCTCATGGAAAGCTCGCTGGCGCCTGAGGCAAACATCAGCACCGCCAGAATCCAGAACAGCTTACTGCGAAAAAGCTTCCCCATGGGCAGGCTCTCCCCCTCTTCCGTCAGGCTGGCAATGGGGACCCGCGTGAACGCAAAGGCATTGCACAGCGGCACCAGCGCCCAGAACAGGGTCAAGAGGACCCAGCTCCCCTTGCCGAACACCTGGAGGAACAGGGTGGAAATCAGCACCACACCCACACTGCCCCAACAATAAAAGGAATGAAGCAGGCTCATCACGGACGCCTTGTTGTCCGTGGGGCAGACCTCCACAATGGGGCTGATCAGCACCTCGATCAAGCCCCCTCCCACAGCATAGAGCAGCACCGCACAGAGCAAACCCCAAAAGGGCGCGGGCGTCAGCCGGGGGAACACGCCCAGTCCCACCAAGCCCGCGGCCGCAAACAAATGGGCCGCCACAACACAGGGGCGATAGCCGATCCTGTCCACAAAGCGGGCAGCCACGATGTCCGTGAGCAGCTGGAAGCAGAAGTTCACCGTCACCAACAGGGTGATCTGCTCCAAGGGAATTTGATACACATCTTGAAAGATCAAAAACAGCAGCGGGGCAAAATTGTTGACAATCGCCTGGGTGATGTACCCAAAATAGCTGGCGTACTGAGTGTGCTGCCACTGCTTCTGCGTATAGGTCTTTTGCTGGGGCATGGGAATTCCTCCTCCATCCATAAATCCAATATCCGCACCATTATAGCAGAAGTTCCCGCCGGTTGCCAGCGGGAACTTTCCGGATGGTATCCTTTTTTATCTTCCTTCGATCAGCTTCTGCCGGAGCTGTTCCAGCGTCATGCCCTGCTCCAAAGCGATGCGGGCCAAGTCGTCATACTCGGCCTTCTCCCGCTGGACGCCCCAGCCGTAGGAGATCTTTACCCGCACCGGGCCGTACTCCGTCTCCACCGTCCGCTGAGAGCGCTCCAACGTGTACCGGGCGCACAGGCTTTCCCGCACTCCCAGGGTGGTGGTGTGGGCAAACAGCAGCCGGACCAGCTTCTCCCGGTCCTCCTCCCGGCACAGCACCGTCAGCACCACACCGGGCCGGTCCTTCTTCATGGAGACGGCGGTGGTGTAGACCTCCAGCGCCCCGGCGTCCCGCAGACGCTCTTGGGCAAAGCCGATGGCCTCGGCAGTCATGTCGTCCAGATTGCACCGCAGCTCTGCCACGGTTTCCCCGGTCTGCTGAGTTTCTCCCACCATGGCCCGGACGCAGTTGGCCGCCTCAAAGTCCTTTTTGCCCATGCCGTACCCGATTTTTTCCACAGCCATCACCGGAGCCGGTCCAAAACTCTGGACGAAGTGCTTCAGCAGCGCCGCTCCCGTGGGGGTGCACAGCTCCCCCTGGACCGCCCCGCCATAGGTGGGCACTCCCTGCAGAATATGAGCCGTGGCCGGAGCCGGCACCGGCAAAATCCCATGGGCGCACCGCACCTGCCCGCTGCCCACGTGGACCGGGGAGGCACAGATCCGCTGCGGCGCCAGGTCGTGGATCAGCCAGCACACCGCCACCACATCAGCCACCGCATCCAGGGCGCCCACCTCGTGAAAGTGGACTTCCTCCACCGGGCGGCCATGGGCATGGCTCTCTGCCTGAGCAATCAGCTCATACACCTGTTCCGCGTCCTGCCGCACCTGCTGGGGCACATCCAAATGGGACAGAATATGGCGGATCTCCCCCATCCCCGCATGATGGTGATGGCCGTGACCGTGAGGATGGTCATGGTCGTGAGGATGGTCGTGGTCGTGAGGATGGTCATGGTCATGGGGATGGTCATGCTCATGAGGGTGGGCGTGGTCGTGAGGATGGTCATGGTCATGGGGATGGTCATGATCGTGAGGGTGGACATGGTCGTGGGGGTGGTCGTGGTCATGGAAATGCTGGTGGAAAGCCACATCCTGGCTCTCCTCCTCGTCTCCGTGGACCGCAACCGTCACATGAGTGCCCTGGATGCCGCACTTTTCAGCGGGCTGAGCGGAAACTTCCACACCGGGGATGTTCAAACCGTTCATCCGCCGGACAAAGCCCTCCGGATCGGGGTGAAGCTCCAACAGCGCCGCCGTGAGCATATCTCCGGCAGCACCCATATTGCATTCCAAATAAAGCGTTTTCAAAAAGATGACCTCCTTGTGTATGGCGTTTGAAACACCGAAGCCCCAAATCCCGGGAGCTTCGGCCCAGTTTTACAGATGGTTTATCATGCTTGCCAGATATCCGGCGCCAAAGCCGTTGTCAATATTCACCACGCTGACGCCGCTGGCGCAGGAGTTGAGCATGGACAGCAACGCTGCCAAGCCGCCGAAGGCAGCTCCGTACCCCACGCTGGTGGGGACCGCGATCACGGGGCAATCTGCCAAACCGCCCAGTACGCTGGCCAAAGCGCCCTCCATACCGGCGATGGCGACGATCACCCGGGCGCTCATAATGTCCTCCATGTGGGAGAGGGTGCGGTGCAGACCTGCCACACCCACATCGTACAAACGGGTGACCCGGTTGCCCAGCACCTCCGCGGTGAGGGACGCCTCCTCTGCCACAGGCATATCGCTGGTGCCGCCGGTGGCCACCACGATGGTTCCTTTTCCAGTGGGCGGGGGCGTCTCCCCCACAATGCCCACGCGGCCCATCTCGTGATAGGTCAAAGGCAGGGACCGGCCAACCACCTGGGCGGCCTCTTGGGACATCCGGGTAATCAGCACCGCCTTTTCCCCATCCTGACGCATGGACGCTGCAATGTCCCGAATCTGCTCCGGGGTTTTCCCAGCGCCGTAAATCACCTCTGCCGCACCTTGGCGCAGTCCCCGGTGATTGTCCACCTTGGCAAAGCCAAGCTCTTTAAAGGGCTCCATCTTTAAGTCGAGCACCGCCTCCTCCACCGTGCGCTTTCCAGCGGCCACTTGCTCCAAAATCGAACGGATTTCCTGCTGATCCAATCTCCGTCAGCTCCTTTCCAGTTTCCCCTTCATCGCTCCTGCAAGTCCAGCAGCACAGTCCCAAACCAGGGACGCAAGGCCTCTCGCAGCTGCTCCCGCTCTCGGATCGCCCTTTCCAGCTGCTGGCTGGGCAGCTGAAGCCGGGCGGCTCCATGATACAGCCGCACCCGCAAATCCCCATAGCCCAGCCGGAACAGGGCGTCCTCCGCGCCCTCCACCCGGGCCAGGGCCTCGGGAGTGATGCGCTCCCCTGTGGGCACCCGGGTCGCCAAGCAGGCATAGGCCGGCTTGTTCCAGGTGAACAGGCCCGCTTCCTTGGACAAAGCCCGTACCTGGGCCTTTGTCAAGCCGCACTCCCGCAGCGGTGAGCGCACGGACAGCTCCCCCAGGGCGCGCATACCCGGACGGTCCCCGGCGTCGTCAGAGGCGTTGGTGCCGTCCAACAGCACGGAATAGCCGTCTTGCAGCGCCCGCTCCTTCAACGCCCCGAACAGCGTCCGCTTGCAGTGGTAGCACCGGTCCGCCGGATTCTCCCTCACCCGGGGAAGCGCCAGCACATCCAGCTCCACCACAGTAAGCTCCACCCCCAGCTGATCGCACAGGCGGCGGGCGTCCTCCAGCTCGAACCGGGGCTGAAAGGCGGTCTTGACAAAGTAGGGCCGTACATCCGCCCCAGCGTCCACCCCGGCATACAGCAGATAGGCCGAATCCACTCCGCCTGAAAAGCCCAGGGCAGCCTTGGAGCAGCCCTGAAAAAACTCCTTCAGATTCACAAAATTCCTCCTAAAACAGCAGCAGGAAACAAACCCAGCACGCTGCTGCGCGCCCGATCCGCTTCCTGCAAAGGATCACTATCCGATCACACCGTATTTTATTGCAGCAATCATGTTCTCAAGCTCCCCACCCTTCTAGGCGGGCTGCCCCTTCCTGAGGCGTATTTTTTAGTTTACAAGAGATTCCCCTCCCCGTCAAGGGGCCGAAAGAAAATCCGCGTCCTCCGCACCCTCCGCACTGGGAGCCGCTACCATACTCCTTGGGAACACCAAATTTTCAAAGGGAGGGATTTTATGGCAGTGAGAGGCGTGGACATTTCCGAGCACAACGGCAGCGTGGACTTTCCTGCTCTCAAAAAAGCCGGGGTGGCCTTTGTCATTCTCCGGCTGGGGTATGGCGGGGATTACGCCAATCAGGACGACAAGCGCTTTGCCGAAAATATCAGAAAGGCCGAAGCAGCCGGACTGCCCTGGGGCGCATACCTCTACTCCTACGCCGGGACAGCGGCCATGGCCCAAAGCGAGGCCCAGCATGCTCTGCGGCTGCTGGAGGGAAAGAAGCCCCTTTACGGCGTATGGTTCGATGTGGAGGACGCCCAGATCGCCCAGGGAGACCTGATCTCCACCAGCAGGACCTTCTGCGACGCCCTGGAAGCGGCGGGACTGTACACGGGGATCTATGCGTCCGTGAGCTGGCTTACCACCAAGCTGGACAGCCCCCAGCTGGACCGGTACGACAAATGGGCAGCCCAGTGGAACAGCAGCTGCACCTACGGCAAAGCTTATGGGATCTGGCAGTACACGGACAAGCTTGTCATCGGCGGCAAAAGCTTTGACGGCAACTACGCCTACAAGGATTATCCGGCCATTGTGCAAGCGATGCGCCAACCGGAAGAAAAACTCATGCTCACTTACGAGCAATGGAAGGGCTATCTGGAGCGCTATCAGAAGGAACAGGCCAACAAGCCCATCTCGGACTGGGCTCAGGCGGCCGTGGATTTTGTCAAAGCCCAGGGCTATATGAGCGGCGACAGGGATGGGAAGTTCCGCCCCCAAAGCCCCATCACCCGGCAGGAATTGGCGGCGGTGCTGAAAAACGTCCTGGAGCAGTAACCTCAAAGCCGCAGAAGCGGAGAGCGTTCCGGTACTGCGCTCCCCGTCAAAAAGGCGATAAAGATAAGAACCATCATTCGGCCAGCAAGCTGCATTGCTGGCCGTTTTTTATAAAAAAAGACAACGGTAGTTCCAGGAAGGTCAAATACCGCCGCCCTCTTGAGCGCCCAGGTGCGTTGGAGGCTCGTTGGACCGCTTTTCGTTCCCATCCAATTTTCTTATGGGAAAATACAGATGGTCCTTTCCCGTGGACGGGTCGGTGTATTCGTGAACAGCTCCGGCCAGAGGAATCCCCTGCTCCTTCATTTGAGCGATTGTTTTTTCAAACGCCCCGCTGTGGTTTTCCACTACGAGATACTCATAGCCCGGTATGGTCCATTTCGTCCATCCATCGGGCGCTTCTGCCTGGTCGATGCACTCCGCTCCCGCCAGATACAGGCCTTCCCGAAAGCCGTCCTCCCATGGCTGAAAGGAGCGGGAATGATCTGACATCGCGCCCCAGATTCCCAGGAGATTCCCATCGGCGTCCTTCTTTGCCAGATGCGCAATTTCGCTGAAATGGCCATTGGCCTCCTTCCACAATTCCTGAATAAATCCCTCGCCGTCTGCGGTGGAGCCTTCTTTGCCAATGACGACAAAGCTTTCTTTTATCATCTGAAACATCTGACGCAGCCTCCCATGGGAAATTTTACTTTGGTCCATTACAGCACGCACGCAAAAAGAATCCCACCTAATTTGCTGAAAAAGCCGGCTGACGCCTGGGCGAATCCCCAAAATACAGCGGGACTGCTGCATGACGCCAACCAACTCTTTCAAACGGCCGCGCTGTTATTTCTTCGGCGGCATCCCCCTTCTCTTTTTGATCCAGCGGGAGTACTTTGGAGCCCTATCGGGCCAGTTCCAAAATGCTATCTCTAAGATGAGAAGCCATCCGATATCAAAGTACTTGCTGACCCCTCTGGGGTCTGAGGGTTTGTCAGCGCATTACTGCTACAGGCAGCCGCTGAAAGCGGCTGTTTTCTTTTGCCTACTTTTTCTTGCTACCCGTAAACAGGTCCATATATTCTTTGAGTGAGATTTGATACATTGCCAAATCGTCTTCCAGCTGGTTCTGGATATACTCCTGGATCATCTTCGCATTCTTCCCTACTGTATCCACAAAGTGCCCTCTGCACCAGAAGTTTCGGCTCCCATATTTATACTTTAAATTTGCGTGTCTGTCGAAGATCATCAGTGCGCTTTTGCTCTTGAGCGTCCCTACGAACTGTGCTATACTCATGTACGGTGGGATACTCACCAGGAGATGAATGTGATCGGGGCAGGCCTCTCCCTCGATGATTTCCACTTTCATTTCTTTGCACAGCTTTTTGATGATTTCGATAATATCCCTACGTATCGCCTTATAAATCACTTTTCGACGGTACTTCGGCGCGAACACCACATGGTATTCACAACGGTAGCTGGAATGTGCCGTGTGCTTTACCTCATTTTTCATTTGCGTAAAACCTCCTTGCTCTTTCGTGATGCGGTTGCCAAACCATCTCGATTGTAGCATGGAGGTTTTATTTGCCAAGGCCTTTTTATTTACCCCTGGTTGAACCAGGGGGGTTATTAAGCCTAAAGGCAGCAAAAAAAGCCGGAGTCGGAAATTTTCATTCGATTCCGGTTTTGGCCTGTGTGCTATTCGGTTATGAATGTGCTTACGGCTGTTTGGAGCCTTGCAGAGGATTTCCACATCATTCAAAACGTCACGCTGTGACGGGGGTCCGCTTCGTTTTTGATCACAAACCCTGTCTGTGCTGAACAAAAATGAGCCTGCTTTTCCGATGGTTTTGTCCTAAGCTGGGCTTTCACTTTCTGTCTCAATTTCCGAATTCACCAATGTCAAATTCCCATTCGGCTCTTTGCGGAAGGTGTTTTCCTCGTAATAGAAGGAACAACGGAACCGCCCTTCTTCAAACCTCGGCGCTGCGTAGCACAGCCGGTTGACCAGGGCGTTCTCATCCTCAAAGATGTCGAAATTTCCCAGAGGAACAGCTGTTATCCGCTCTCTTGTGGGTATGTACGGTGTTTTTGTCTGCATAGTCACGCCACCTCCTGAGAGTGAGCTGTTTCCACCTGTTGGCCAAAGGCATGGACAAAGGAATGGATCTCCTGTTCGGAGAGTTGGTGGAGGAAAAGGATCAACGTTATGGCTGAGGGTTGATGAACACCTTGTTCCAGCTTTTGATAGTTCCGAGTATTCAGACACAGCTTCTCTGCCAGCCTCTCTTGCGTGAGATTCATTTTGATCCGAAACTCCCGAACTTGAGCAACCCAAAAAGTGAGAAACAAATCCTCATACTTCCTCAAATGCAAGACCTCCTACCAAAACCATATACGTTTTTGCCAACAGGAAAATCTTACCAATTTTCATAGCAGTCTACCACGTCCTATAGGACGTGATTTGTCGATTTTTGTAGGGAGCCTATAATTTTATTATACCATAGAAATATAAAATTACACTGACATAGTGTAGGCCTTTTGTGCTTCTTCCTTTTGGCCCAGCTCCGCCAAACGGCGTGCAAATGCGATAGGTTCCATCCTGATCTCTCCTTTTCCTCACAATCCAAAAGAAAAGAGCTGACCCAACAAGGTCAGCCCTTTCCCACAAATCATGTTACGTTAAGCAAAGCGCCAAGGGAACAACCTCACCCAGCTAAAAGCTTACTGCAACAACTGCAATACGCCCTTCGTCGGCCCGGGCTGCGGTTCGTTCCCATCCGCGCAAGCGCGAATGGCTCACTCACTTCGCCGTGCCTCCTCTCCCCACAAAACCCGCTATCGCTGGGCTTTTGCGGGGGCCCCGTGCCCCAGGGCGGGACACAAGCGGACGTACTTCTCCAGAAAGCTGTTTGATATAGACCCGTCGGAAGTAATCTCAGTCACAGTGAGTAATGGTGACAGTAAAAGAACCCAAGTCACGATTACAGAACAAACCAAAATTGAAGAGATAGTAAAGTTAATAAGTAACCGTAAAACCAACACCCGCCTTGGGAGGGAAGAGAAATTCAGGCACACTAT
>CAUWLU010000012.1:0-55059 GCA_963559705.1 uncultured Acutalibacter sp. | reverse complement strand
TGCTTGAACTTTTTCTACTGCAAAATATTGTCTAACTTTTTGGGGTCATTTCACAAGCGCGCTCGGAGGGGATTTTTCCATGGGGAAGGACGCTCACACAGTGAAGCAGAAGGGATTGGCAGGATTCTCTCTGCCGCACAGCTTTATTGCGGTTCGCAGCATCGCCTTGGCGTGGATGCGGTCGTGCCAGACAAATCTGCGGCATACCTTCCGCAGCGTCCACTGCTCGCCGTAGCTGCCGTCAAAAACCGCGTTCTGCAAGAAATCGGGCTGCCGTTCCCCTTGCTCAAACCCGCGGAGGCGGCAGGTATACAGATCCGAAGCATTGTCGGCGGGGACATTGATCTCGCCAAAATAGTAATCGGTCACATTCTTTGTGTGGAGGTACATCTCATCAATGGTGACCGGCGTCAATCCGTAAAAGGTTTTTCTCGGGGCGGCAACGGAGCGATCCTTTATGGCAATGGAGCGGTAGAGGGTTTCAAAGTCCCTGGCCGATTTTAACGCAAGGCCGCGCAGCTTTTCATATTCCTCTCTGGTAAGCGGAGGAAGCTCGCTGTCAAAAAGCACATCGGAGTCCGCGTCGTGAATTTGCAGGCTGCTTTGCTTTTCCTGCACAATCACAACGGGGTATTGCCTGCTTTCCTCCGGCAGGCCGAGCCAGCGGCAATATTGCTCGATCTCGGAGGGGAACTTGCTCAGCGCTTCCTCCCTGGTTCTTCCGCGGACATAGGCCCCGATGAAATTGCAGGAATGGATCAAGTGCCCCTCCTGATTGAATTCGTCCACAGCTGCAATTTGCAGCTCATGCTCTCCTTTTAGCGCAGCCATAAGCAGCCTCCTTCGTCAGATTTCGCTTTCTGGATGGGCAGATGCTATGGCGAGCCGGAGAGCGGGCCGGGCCGGGTTAGGCCTTGTCCCTGGGCTTGGCCAGCAGAGCGGCCACATAGCCAAAGAAAACCGCTGCGGCGGTGCCTGCTGCTCCGGCGGTAAAGCCCCCGGTGAACGCGCCCAGAAGCCCGTCTTCCTGCACGGCCTTGCGCACCCCTTCCGAGAGCGCCCAGCCAAAGCCCACCAGGGGAACCGTGGCCCCGCAGCCTGCGAATTCCACCAGCGGCCCGTAAAGGCCCACAGCCCCCAGGATCACTCCCAGCGTGACGAGCAGCACCATGATTCTTGCCGGGGTCAATTTTGTCAAGTCAATGAGCAGCTGTCCTGCCACGCAGATCAGACCGCCCACCCAAAAGGCGTTTACGTATTCCATGAGAGGTCCCCCTTTCTGCCGGTTAGTTTGCCCGGCTTTGGGGGAATTATGCAATCAAAGGAGCCCAGCCAGCTCTTCCAGATCCTGAACCACCAGATCCGGCTTGGTAGTGCTGCCGGCCAAAAGCTCCGGAGTGGTTTCTCCGCTCATCACCAGAATGGACGTGACCTCCGTCCCGGCAGCCACGGCAATGTCCGTGTAGAGCCGGTCCCCTACCACAGCCAGCTCTTCGGGACGGCATCCCGTCTGCCGGAGCATATAGGCCAGGGTGTGGGGGGATGGCTTGCCGAAAAACTCGCATTGCACGCCGGTGGACGCTTTGACCAAAGCCGCGATGGAGCCGCAGTCCGGAATGAACCCGCCCTCCACAGGGCAGTTCCAGTCAGGGTTGACGCCGTACACCGGACGTCCGGCCCGAATCAAATCGCAGGCAACCCGCAGCTTCTCATAGGTGAGGGTGGTGTCAAAGCCCAAAATCACCACATCGGCGTCCACGTCGTCAGGGACCAGGCCCTCCTTGCGGAAATCCTCCAACAGGGGCGGCGTGCCCACCACGTAATAGCTGGCGCCGGGGTGGTTTTCCTTGAGCCATTGGAGGATCACCCCATTGGAGATGAGCATTTTCTCCGGGGGGATCTCGATCCCCATGCGGGAGAGCTTCTCCAAATAGGCTTCCCGGTTTTTCGAGCTGTTGTTGGTGAAAAAGCAGAAATCCCTGCCGGTCCTTGCCACCTGGTCCAAAAAGCTCTTTGTGAAGGGGAACAGGCGGTCCCCCAAATAAATGGTGCCGTCCATGTCCAGCACGAACATGCGCACCTGCTTTAGCTTCTCCACGTTTCCCTGCATCCTTGAGCACTCCTTCCAATGCCCACAGTATACCAGCTTTTGCAGTCCCCCGCAAGGGGAGGCTCAGAGCGTCCTGGTCATTCCGGCGTAGTCCGCCGCCCGGCGCAGGACGCGCGTTGCCTTTTTCAGGTGCCTGCACACGGTTGATTTGTTCACCCCCAGCATCCGTCCCACCTCCACTTGGCTCAAGCCCCTCAGAACGCACAGCTCCACACACTGGCGCTGCCTTGGGGTCAGCTCCCGCTCCATGGCGGTTTGCAGCAGCTTCAAGGCTGCCTGACGGCGGCCGTGGTTGGCGGCCTTTTGGGGTAGGGGAGCCGTCAGCTTGTCCATGGCGTCCCAGGTCAAGGTTCTGGGCATTTCAGCGCGCCCCCTTTTGAGATGCTCTCCGTTCCAGGTATTTGGCGGTATGAACGCAGTCTAAGTACATCTCATAGAGAATCCGTATCCGCTGCTGCAGCAGGAGATCCTCCTCTTGATTGGCGGGCAGTTCACTTTGACGGAGATGCTCCAGCCTTGCCCGCACGCGCGCTGCTTCCTTCCAGTATTCCATGCTCCATGCATTGAGATTCAACGTACAACACTCCTTCCAAAAAGAACGTATGTTCTATAGCGGCCCCTACTGTATCAGATGGAGTGGAAAATTGCAAGCGCTTTTTTTGCGCTTGTGATTTTCTGGAAAAAGGGGGTGTTATTTTTCAGGGATTTGCGGTATAATAGGCTAAAAACAGGGGCCCTTGCGCCCCTCTTTGAGAGGAACCCTCCAGTACAGATCGGGAAAGGAAGGTATGCAAGATGGAATTCTTCAAAAATATCGGTAAGGCATTGGGAGAAGCCGCCAGCTGTTTGGGCGAGAAGAACCGCCGTGCTGCGCAGCTCAGCCGCATCCGCTCCGTTGTTCGGGCACATGAAAAGGCTGCCCAGAAAGAATACCTGGCGTTGGGCCGGTACTATTATCATGCGCTGAGAGACAAGGAGAATGCTGTAACAGAGCCCCATTGCGCCGCCTTGGATCGGATTGAGAAGGAGCTGGATGCTGCACTGGACCAGCTCAATGCCATTTACGGCGGGGACGGTCCTGTGGAAGTGGTCACCTTAGAGGGTGTGGAGCCCTTGGAGAAAGCGCCCGAGGAGCTGGCAGAGGAGGAGGCGCCTCCTGTGGAAGCCTCTCCTGCGGCTGAGGAAGCTGCCCCCGCGCAGCCCGCCCCTGCGTCCCAGGAGGCAGCCCCCGCAGAGGCTGCTTTGACGGAGGACAACGACAGCCTGCCTTTTGAGGGCTGATTCTTGGAGGGAGCGTAGGGAATGTCAACAGAGATCGAAAAGGACATCATCTGCCCGCAGTGCGGCGAATCTCAAAGATATCGGCTCTTTGCCGGCATCAACGCCAGAGAGAACCCCGAGCTGAAACAGCGGGTTCTCGACGAGACGCTGTTCGATTGGCGCTGCAAGCGCTGCAATTATTTTGCGTCCATGGTCTATTCGTTTTTGTATACGGACCCGGAGGTGGGGTATTTGGTGTGCGTCACCCCCTCTGGAGAGAACCGGGCCATCGAGCCCACTCCGGAGGTCCAGTCCTATACAAAGCGGACGGTAAAAAATCTGGCCGAGCTGAAGGAGAAAATCCTGATTTTTGACGCGGGTTTTGACGATGTGGCGGTGGAACTGGTAAAGAACGCTCTGTGCACCATCATCACGCGGACGTATCAGGTCAATCGGGTTCACGCCTATTTCAGCCGTATCAGCGGCGGAGAGATGGAATTTGCCGTGTTTTTGCCCCGTCAGGCAGAGCCGGTGTATCATTCCACAAAATTGGAAGTGTACAGCCAATCTCAAGAGGTGCTGCGCTCTCTGGATTATGTGGACCCGCCGGGGTTTTTCCGGGCGGATTCCCGTCTGGCGCGGAAGCTGCTGCAAAGCTATCAGACGATTTAAACCGGGATTTGTGAGATCCCTTTTGAAAAGGAGAGTTGTGCGACTCTCCTTTTTTGCTGCGGAGGGCTGCTGTTGGAGAAGGACCGGAACGGATTTTCAGATTACGTTACTTAAGTCCTTTGCCGGATAGCCGATATGTATGAAAAGTAGGATTCTCGGCTTCTCGAAAAGAGAGGCGATATTCCGGAAATACCCTGCGAGACAGAGGAGTTTTTTATGCAGAATGGACAGATGAAAAAAAGAACTTCCCATGTTGAAAGCAGTTTGCGGCATGAGGTTGAGAGGCTTCGGGAGCGGGCGGCGAAGGACACCATGTCCGGCCTGTTAAATAGGGATACGGTGGAGCAGCGCATCAAGCTGCGTCTGTCAGAGCTGGGGGCCGATGACGCCTGTGCGCTCTTCATTGTGGATTTGGATGATTTCAAACGGGTCAACGACACATTGGGCCACCGGGCGGGGGACCAGGCCATCCGGCAGTCCGGGAAATATCTTTCCCAGCTGTTCCGGGAGGACGATATTGTGGGGCGTCTGGGCGGGGATGAATTTATCGTGTTTCTCTCCGGGAAGATCACCGAACAGACGGTCCGGAAGAAGGCCCAGGAGATCACCCAGACGTTGCAGTTCGTCGTGGGGGGAACGATCAATCTCAGCGCCAGTACGGGGATTTATTTGGCGTCGGGAATGGGCCAGTGCTTTGAGGGAATGTATCAATTGGCCGACCTGGCCCTTTATAAGGCGAAGAAAAGCGGAAAGCACCGCTTTTGTATCAAGCGCAGCAGCGGGGTCGCAGAGGAAAGCCTCGAGACGGCCCAGCCGGTAAACACCATTCCCCTCAGCGGCCTTTTGGAGTATATGGAGAGCGGAGTAGCTTTGCTGGAGATGGGAGAGACTGCAAAGCTGATCTATGTCAGTCCGGGCTTTTGCCGCAATTTGGGGGTGGACCCCCTGAAATACACCATGCCCCGGCCGCTGTCTCAAATCGTTCACCCCGTGGATTTTGCTGTGTTCGATCAAGATCTGCGTCACAGCCTGCAAACTCAGCAGCCTGTGGACCGCGCCTACCGCATCTCTCGGGATGGGAAAAATTGGGTGTGGTGGCATATCCGCGCTGTGCAGGTTCCTTTTGAAAGCAAGCAGCCGGTGATGCTGGTGACCACCACGGACATCTCCCGCTATAAGGAGAATATGCTGCAGCTTCAGGGCACGAACCGCTGGCTTCAGACCGCTTTCGATCAGATCCCCCAAGGGATGTGGGAAGTGGACGTGAAAAGCCGGGTGTTCCATCTGTATGAGGGCAGGCAGGGGGAGGCGCCGCTGCCCCAAACCTTGACGTTCCAGTTTCCGGAGGAGCTGATCTCGGAGGGGTGGATTCATCGGGACTCCACTGCTTTGTTCGAGAGGTTCGCACAAGAGCTGCTGGCGGGTCAAGGGCAGGGGTATGGCAATTTTGTGGTGCGCTCCCCGGATCGGGGCACCTATAGCTGGGCCTCGTTTTCCTATCGGATGCTGTTTGACGATGGGGGCAAGCCTCTGCGCGCAGTGGGAATCGTGGAGAATACGCCGCGGGAGCTGACGGACCGCAGCGCCTTGGAATTTTTGCAGCACCCGCTGCCGGAGGCATTGGTGCCCGGCTTGGTGCTGAGCCTCAAGGCGGATTTGACGGCAAATTGCGTCTGTCAGCTCTGGATGGAGGGCAAGGATCTGGACAGGCAGATGCAGGGGGCTGCCTGTGATCAGCTTCTCCAGGGGGAAAGGGCCAAGCTCTTCCGGGAGGACGACCGGCAGAGCTGGGGCAGCCTGTTTCAGCGAGAGGAGCTTCTCAACCGGTATGAGGCCGGGGAGCGCTGGATTTCCGGGGAGTACCGCCGGGTGGACGGGGGCGGCGTCCGCTGGGTGAGACACATCGCCCATTTGGCCAAGGAGCCTTGCAGCGGCCATGTGTACTTGTTTCAATATGATGTTTGCCAGAACCATCCATGTCAAAGGGAGCAGGAGCTGCCGGATGGCTTGCAGCGGATTGCAGGCACAGCCCTCTATGAGAAGGAGTCCATGGAAAGGCTGGTGGAGGGGTGGCTGGCAAAACACGGCGGAAAGTCCGCCGCATTGGCCATGATCCGCGTCCAGGGGCTGGAGCGCCTTTTCCATAAGAATGAGCAAGAGCGGGTGCTGACCTCTCTTTTTCAGGCGATCCCGTCTGCGTTGGGCAGCGGATGCTTTGTGGGGCAGTATTCCAGAAGCAGGCTGGTTGTGTTCTTCCCAGAGCCCTTTTCCAATCGGGAGCTGAGAAAGCAGTTGGAGGAGGCCGTGGGCTTTGTAAGACTGGGCTTGGGAGATTCCATTCCCGGAGCGGCCCTGCAGTTTATAACAGGTGTGGTGAGGGGCTCCTCTGCGGAGGGAGGCTATCGGGAGATGGCCTTCCAGGCTGGACGGCAGTGCAGGCTTTGGCACGGCGCTGCCTCGGATACGGTGGCGTTGGCAGAGGACGAGGACAGCTTTATTTTGCAGCAGCTGCGCCGGAGAGGCCAGCGGGAACAGCCGGTCCCCCAGGCAGAGCTGCAGCGCCCCCTCACAGAGGACGAGAAAAACGTGATGTTCCAGTGCGTGACGGCAATGCTGGGGTCTGCGTCGTTGGAGGGCTCGGTCCGCCAGGTCTTGAGTCAGGTGGGAAGCTATTATCAAGCGGACCGTGTGTACCTGCTCACCCTGCAGGACGGGAGTTTGGAAATGCCCTACCAGTGGACGGACCCTCAGCAGTCCAGCAGCGGCTCGGTGACGGGCATGAAGGCGAGCCGCATCCCAGTGCTGCGGCGCTGCTGCAAGGAGCGGGGGCCTGTGCTTCTTACCAGGACCAGCCCGGCCCAGTCCTGGGAAAAGGAGGGGGAAGCCCCGGTGTGGCGGTTTGCGGTTCACCCCTTTCTGCAGGAAGAAAGTCTTTTGGGTTTTTTCTGCTTGGAAAATCCGCGGGAGCATGGTTCTCACATGGCGCTGATCGCCCAGTTGGCGCCCTATCTCCTTCAGGAGCGGCTGCGGTTTTCTGACAGGCAGGGCGGTTCCGGCGTGGGGATGCTGGACAATATGGAGAATTTGGTCTCCTATACAGAGGTTGCGTACTCCCTCAACTCGGACCGCTATCGCTCGTTGGGGGCGGTAAGCGTGGATGTGCCCAATTTTTCCGCGCTGAACAGCAGCAAGGGCTTTACTTACGGAAGCCAACTGCTGTGGTACGTGGCCAAGGCGTTGACGGAGGTGTTTGGCAGCTCGCTGCTGTTCCGCACCTGGGACGCGGAGTTTGTGGCTTTTTGCCCCAATGTCTCAGAGCAGGTGTTCGCCAGCCGATGCAGCCGGTTGATTACGGCCATCCGGCGGCGGTATCCCAGGGAGGTCCGCTTGGGCTCGGCTTGGAGCGGGGGGAGCTTTACCGGCAAGGAATTGACGGAAAAGGCTCGGGTCGCCATGCGCAGCCTTCCCGTGGATTCTGTTCCGGCAGTGAGGCCGCCCAAAAGCGTGGTAGAGGACCTGATCGAATTTGGGAGATTCACCCTGTACCTGCAGCCTCAAATTGACGTGCGAACAGGCCGCATGGTTCGGGCGGAGGCCCTTGTGCGCGGGATGGATGAGGACGGGACCCTGATCCGTCCGAACCAGTTTATCCAGACCATGGAGAAAGCGGGCTCGGTGAGGGATTTGGATCTGTTCATGCTGGATAAATCCCTGGCGCTGATGAACGGCTGGCAGGAAAAGGGCCTGGGCGTGGTGCCCTTGGCAGTGAATTTTTCCCGGGTGACGCTGTTCGATCCCGGTGCGCTGGGGTCTTTGCTGGAGCTTCAAAGCCGGTATCCCCATCTGCCCCACCGCGCCTTGGAGCTGGAGATCACCGAGAGCGCCGGAAGTGTGGACCTGTATCGGCTGCAGCAGGTGATGGACCGTTTTCGAGAGCTGGGGGTGTCCTTTGCGCTGGATGATTTTGGCTCTCAATATTCCAATTTGGCGCTGTTTGCCAATGTATGGTTCGACACGGTGAAGCTGGACCGCAGTTTGATCACCCGGTTGGCCGGGAATCCCATCAACCGCACCTTGGTGAAGGATCTGGTGGACATCTGCCGGACCTACGGGATGAATTGCGTGGCAGAGGGCGCGGAAACCAAGGCCCAGGTGGACGCTCTGGTGGAGATGGGCTGTCATTGCATCCAGGGCTTCTTTTACGATAAGCCCATGCCGGTGGAAAAGTTTGAGGAAAAATATCTGAGGGCGACTGAGGATTCGAACTGAATAAAAGCTGGGCTTTGTATGTGCTGCGGGATTTTTTCCGCGGCACATTTTTTTCGATAGCCTGTTCTGGATTTGGAGTTGGGGATTGGGGAAAATGCGTCAAAATACTCCAATGATTTGTTGCATTTCTGGATTGTTTCCCTGGACTTCCGGTGTTAAAATGGGGTAGAACCACTTTTAGAATCGGGAGGTTTCTTTATATGGCAATTCTTCAAGAGGGCAATGCCCTCGTCTTTCGTTTTGACGCGGAGGAGCTCCGCATTGAGCCCTGGGGAGAGAACAGCCTGCGGGTGCGCGCGTCCAAGACCCATCCCATGCCCCAGCGGGAGTGGGCTTTGACGCAGCCGGTGTCTCACAGCGCGCAGGTGACTGTGGAGCAGGACCGGGGTGAGATCGTCAACGGCCGGCTGCGGGCGGTGGTCAGCAGACGGGGCTGGGTCAAGTTCTACAACGCGCAAGGAAAAGAGCTGCTGCGGGAGTACAGCCGCAACCGCCGGGATCTGTTTGCAGAAAATTGCAGCGCTCTGGAGGTGGAGGCCCGGGAATTCCGGCCGCTGCTTGGCGGCGACTATGAGCTGACCGCCCGGTTTGAGTCCCTGGACCCGGAGGAGCGCATCTACGGCATGGGCCAGTACCAGCAGCCCTATTTGAACCTCAAGGGCACCGACCTGGAGATGGCCCAGCGGAACTCCCAGGCCAGCGTGCCGTTTTTCCTGTCCTCTCGGGGATACGGCTTTTTGTGGAATAACCCCGCAGTGGGACGGGCGGTGTTCGGCAAGAATATCATGTCCTTCCAGGCGGCTTCCACGGATATTCTGGACTACTGGGTCACTGCCGGGGACACCCCCGCCCAGATCGAGGAGCAGTATGCCTCCGTGGCAGGCACCGTGCCCATGATGCCGGAATTTGCCATGGGCTTCTGGCAGTGCAAGCTGCGCTATCAGACCCAGGAGGAGCTGCTGTCCATCGCCCGGGAATACAAGCGCCGCGGCCTGCCTATCTCTGTGATCGTGGTGGACTTCTTTCATTGGCCCCTGCAGGGCGACTGGAAATTTGACCCCACCTATTGGCCGGACCCGGACGCCATGATCCAGGAGCTTAAGGACATGGGCATCGAGCTGATGGTGTCCATCTGGCCCACGGTGGACTATCGGTCGGACCATTACAGCGAGATGCTGGAAAAGGGCTACCTGATCCGCACGGATCGCGGTCTGCGTGTGGCCCTGGATTGTCAGGGGAACACGGTCCATTATGACGCCACCAACCCCGGCGCCCGGGACTTTGTGTGGCAGTCTGCCAAGGAGAATTACTACGACAAGGGTGTGCGGATCTTCTGGCTGGATGAGGCAGAGCCGGAGTACAGCGTCTATGACTTTGACAACTACCGGTACTATCTGGGGCCCAATGTGAAAATCGGCAACAGCTACCCGGTGTTCTACGCCAAGACCTTTTTTGACGGCATGAAGGCCCAGGGCCAGGAGAATATCATCAACCTGCTGCGGTGTGCTTGGGCGGGTTCTCAGAAGTACGGTGCCCTGGTCTGGTCCGGGGACATCCACTCCAGCTTCCAGAGCTTCCGGAACCAGTTTGCTGCCGGACTGAATATGGGCATTGCGGGCATCCCCTGGTGGACCACGGATATCGGCGGCTTCCATGGGGGCGATCCCACGGACCCGGCCTTCCAGGAGCTGCTGGCCCGCTGGTTCCAGTACGGCGCTTTCTGCCCGGTGATGCGTCTCCACGGGGACCGGTATCCCCAGCAGCCCCAGCAGGGCACCACTGGCGGCGCCACCTGCCTGTCCGGTGCGCCCAACGAGGTCTGGTGCTTTGGGGAGGAGGACTATGAGATCTGCAAGAAGTACCTCTTCCTCCGGGAGCGGATGCGTCCTTACATCAGAGAGCAGATGGCTGCGGCCCACGAGAAGGGAACGCCCGTGATGCGGCCCCTGTTCTACGAGTTCCCCCAGGACGGGGCAGCTTGGTCCTGCGAGGATGCCTACCTGTTTGGACCCAGTCTGCTGGTGGCGCCGGTGATGGAGGCCGGTCAGCGCCAGCGGCAGGTCTATTTGCCCAGCGGGGCGCAGTGGACCCATGTGTGGAGCGGCAAGACCTATGAGGGCGGCCAGACCGTGACCGTGGACGCCCCCTTGGAGGAGATCCCGGTATTCACCAGGGATGAGGAGCTGCTTTCCCTGTTTGAAGAAAAATAAGAACAATTCTTAAATTTAGCCCGGCAGGTACTTGACAACCTGCCGGGCTTTGCGTATCATATAATTGAACGATAGCTCATGTGAAAGGATGTTGTGATATGGACAAAACCGCGCCGGAATGCGGATACTTGTTCGTTCACCGAGGGTTGGTGGACAAAGTGAACCAGGCCATGCCCAGTCAAGGGGCGCTTTCCGAGCTGGCGGATCTGTTCAAGATCTTTGGGGACGCCACCCGTATCCGCATCCTCTATGTGCTGTTCCAATCGGAGATGTGCGTGTGCGATATTGCCCAGCTGCTGGGCATGACCCAATCCGCCATCTCTCACCAGCTGCAGGTGCTTAAAAAGAGCAAGCTGGTCACCTACCGCCGGGAGGGGAAGACGGTGTTCTACTCGCTGGCGGACAGCCATGTCCGGGCAATCCTTGACCAGGGCGTGGAGCATATTATGGAATAGCTGCCTTCCCCCCTGTATGGGAGGGGAATGATTTGGAAGATTCCGGGAACCTTAGTAGGAGGATTCACAGAATCCCGGACCATTGTGGAAAAAGAAAGGAGACAGCGTTATGCTGGAATTGCAACATATTTCTTGGACAGCTCCTGGAGGGAACCAGGTGCTGCGGGATGTCAGCGTCAAGATTCCCGAGGGGAAGCTGACGGTGATTACCGGCCCCAACGGCGGCGGCAAGACCACCTTGGCAAAGATCATCGCCGGGCTGGAAACCCCGGACAGCGGAAAAATCTTTTTGGATGGAAAGGACATCACCGGCTTGGATGTGACCCAGCGGGCACGGGAGGGCGTCAGCTTTGCCTTTCAGCAGCCCGTGCGGTTCAAGGGGTTCACGGTGCGGCGGCTGCTGGAGCTGTCCGCCGGGCAGAAGCTCCCCACGGAGAAGCTCTGCGGGATGCTCAGCCGGGTGGGGCTTTGCGGTCGGGAGTATATCGACCGGGAGGTGGACGCCACCCTCTCCGGCGGCGAGATCAAGCGCATTGAGATCGCCACTGTGCTGGCCCGTCACACCAAGCTTTCCCTGTTCGACGAGCCTGAGGCGGGCATTGACCTGTGGAGCTTTACCAATTTGATCGATGTGTTCCAAAGCTTGCGGGGCAAGCTTCGGGGCACGCTCCTCATCATCTCTCATCAGGAGCGGATCTTGAAGATCGCCGACGAAATCGTGGTGATTTCCGGAGGCTCCTTGCAGGAGATGGGGCCGGGAGCGGAAATACTGCCCCGGCTGATTGACGGCAGCGGCCAGTGCGAGGCCTGTGTAAAGAGGGAGGCGGTGTTCTCATGAAAAGCATCACGGAAGAATTGTTGAAGCTGGTGTCCGATTGGAAAGGGAATTTTAAAGGCGCCTTTAATATCCGGGAGGACGGGGGCTGTGCAGGCCGCCAGTCCACCGAGCATATCAAGATCGAGTCCAAACAGGATCTCCCCGGGCTGGACATTCACATCCTCCCCGGGACCAAAGGAGAGACCGTGTCCATCCCTGCCTGTGTCACCCACGGGGACGTGGATGACCTGGTGTACAACGATTTTTACGTGGGGGAATACGCGGATGTGACCATTGTGGCAGGCTGCGGCGTCCACACGGAAAATGGGGAGCCTGCCCGGCACAACGGCATCCACCGCTTCTTTTTGGAGAAGGGCGCCAGGGTCAAGTACCTGGAAAAGCACGTGGGCACTGGCCAGGGAGAAGGGATTCGCTCCATTGACCCGGTGACTCACTGCGAACTGAAGGAGGGCGCCGTGCTGGAGATGGACACCTCCCAAATCGGCGGCGTGGACCGCACCAACCGCAAGACCTCCGCTGTGTTGGGGCCCAAGGCCAAGCTCCTGGTGCGGGAGCGGCTGCTGACCGAATTGGAGCAGGAGGCCTACACGGATTTTGACGTGACCATGAACGGCGAAGGTGCGTCCGCAGACATTGTGTCCCGGTCCGTGGCGCGGGGGAACTCCTACCAGGCGTACCGGTCCAAGATCACCGGCAACGCCCCCTGTGCGGGCCACTCGGAATGTGACGCCATCATTGCGGACAAGGGCCGGGTGGACGCCTCCCCCGAGCTGTCCGCCAACAACGGTGATGCCGCGCTGATCCACGAGGCGGCCATCGGCAAAATTGCCGGAGAGCAGATCATGAAGCTGCGCACCCTGGGCCTTACCGAGGAAGAGGCTGAGGAGAAGATCGTGGAGGGCTTCCTCTCTTAAAAAAGCAAAAAGCAGGCCGCCGGTCCTTTCATGGGACCGGCGGCCTTTTTGCGGGCCGTTTTCGGATTTATACCACCAGCAGCAGAAGGGTCCCGCTGGTCAGAAGCACTAGCCCAACCCCGGCCTTTGGGGAGAGCTTTTCCTTCAGCACAATCCAGGAGAAGGCCACGGTGAACAGCAGGCTCAGCTTGTCAATGGGAGCTACCAAAGAAGCTTCGCCAGTCTGCAAGGCCCGGTAATAGCACAGCCAGGAAAGTCCCGTCGCCACGCCGGAAAGCACCAGGAAGATCCAGCTTTTGCCGTCGATTTGGGCGATCCCCCGCTGCCTGCCCTGGGCCAGCACAAGGACCCAGGCCATGACCAGCACCACCACGGTCCGCAGAGCTGTTCCCAGATTGGAGTCAATGCCCTCCACGCCCAGCTTGCCCAGGATGGTGGTCAAAGCGGCGAACACTGCGGAAAGAGCAGCGTAAAAGAACCAGCCTTTGCCGCTGCCCTTGGGAGGGGCCGCGCCGTGCTTTTTCTCAATCATCAGGTAGGTGCCCGCGGCAATGAGGACCATGCATCCGGCTTTTCCCCAGGAGAGGCTCTCTCCCAGCAGCAGGACACCCAGGAGCATGGTCAGCAGGAGGGAGCTTTTGTCAATGGGGGCGACCCTGTTCACGTCCCCCAGCTGCAGCGCCTTAAAGTAGCAGATCCAGGAAGCGCCGGTCGCCAGGCCGGAGAGCGCCAGGAATAAGTAGGTGCTTCCGCTGATGGCAGCCAGATTGGGCACGCCCCCGGTGAGGAAGACCATCAGCCAGGCAAAAATCAGAACAACGACGGTCCGCAATGCTGTGGCCAGGTCGGAATCCACCGCTTTCAAACCCAGCTTTGCCAGGATCGCAGTCAGCCCCGCAAAGGCCGCCGAGCCAAAGGCAAACAGAATCCACATCTCACTTCATCTTCTCTCTCAATACTTGCGCCACCTCTGCCAGGGAGCGGAAAGGCGCTCTGTTTTCCCGCTGGGCAAGCTGCGTGAGAAAATCCCCGCCAAAATCGTGAAGGCAGCAGCAGTCCAGCAGCCTCTGGAGAAAGCTCTCCTGTTCCTGTCCGGCGAAAAGCTTCCACAGGCTCCCGTCCCCGGAGAACAGCTCAAAGGCGATGGGGCCCAGCTCGTACCAGGGGGGCGCCAGATGAGCGTCCGCCCAGTCGATGACCACAAAGCTGCCATCCTCCCGGACCAGCAGATTCTCTCCGGTGAGATCCCCGTGGGTAAGAACCGGCTCTCCCAGGTCCATGGCTTCCAGCCGGGCCAGCATCTCCTCCCGCAGGGATGGAGCGAGGGCTTTCAGCCGCTCATTGGTCCGGGCGGCGTGCTTGAGATCCCGGCGGGGCAGCGCGGAGGTCGGCCGGTTCAAGCGGACAAGCAGCTCCCGCAGTCCCAGGATAAAAGCCTCGCGCTGGGCGGGATTCGCCTGTTTCAGCCAGGGCCCCGCCTCTTTCCCGGGGGAATATTCGGTGACAAGGTAGTAGAAATCGTATTTGTCGGAGATCATCCCCTGAGCGATCACTCTGGGCAGGGGGATTCCCCACTCCATGGCCTGGCGGGAAGCTGCCAGCTCCGTGGAGAAATCCGCTTTGGGGTCCAGGCCCGATTCCTTGGGGAAGAAGATCTTCAGCACAAGATCCCCGCACCGAAACACGCCGTTGGTGCCGGGGGTGAGGGGGGAGAGGTCCTGCCAGGGCAGACCCTCCCGGCGGCAGATTTCCTCTGCCAATGGGGTGAAGGCGGGGATGGATTGGAACAGCCTGCCCCAATCCTGCCAGTTTTCGATGGTATCTGTAAATATCATACGCTCACTCCTGAAAATCTTGGTACAGCAGGCTGGGCTGTATTCCCGTGTTGTTTTGATATTTCCCGCTTTGATACTGGTCGTAATCGCCCTTGATGTCGTGGTAGTAGATTTGGCAGATCTCCACACCGGCATAGATGCGGATGGGCTGGACGCAGAAGATCTCCAAGGTCCAGTACCCAGTGAAGCCCACGTCCCCAAAGCCGGCGGTGACGTGGATGAACAGCCCCAATCTTCCCACGGAGGAGCGACCCTCCAGCATGGGGACAAAGCCGTCGGTTTTGGTGAACTCCTGCGTTCTGCCCAAGTAGAGGGTGTGGGGCTCCAAGACCAGGCCCTCTTTGGGGATGTGCAGCTTTTTCACGGGGTTTGGGGTTTTCATGTCCAAGAGCTGGTTCTCGTACACCAGCAGCTCATCGTGGAGGGAGAGGTTATAGCTGTTGGGATTCAGCCGTTTTTCGTCAAAGGGCTCAATGACGATCTCCTTGCCAATGTGCCGCCGGATTTCCTTGCCGGATAAAATCATGTGTTCCCTCCTGAATCATACGAAAGTCAAACGTGTCTCCACCCCATGGCGGGCAGATGGTCTTGGTTTTCCTCTACATAACCGCCGGATGTGGAATATGGGAGAGGAAGCCGTTATAGCAGCGCCTTTAAATAGGATGTTCCAATTTTCGGAGGCTCCACATGGAAGTTTTCCGCAATGGTGGCTCCCACTGCCGCGAAGCTGTCTCCCTGGGGCAGAGGACCGGCCCCGGTGAAGGAGGGCGACCAGGCAAGCAGAGGGACCGTCTCCCGCGTGTGGTCCGTGCCGGGAGCCGTGGGATCGTTGCCATGGTCTGCGGTGATGAGGAGCAGGTCCTTGGAGGTTAGGCTCTCCAAAAGTCCTCCCAGCTTTTCGTCGAAGCGCTCCAATTCTTGCGCGTAACCGGCGGGATTGCGGCGATGTCCCCACAGAGCGTCGAAATCCACCAGGTTCACGAAGCAGAGGCCGTGGAAGCTCTCCTGGGCCAGCTCCATGGTCTGCTCCATACCGTGAACAGAGCTTTTGGATGGATAAGCCCGGGTGATTCCTTCTCCGTCAAAAATATCGTTGATCTTTCCCACGCTGATCACGTCCAAGCCCGCGTCCTTGAGCTGGTTGAGAACCGTAGGCCCAAAGGGCTTCAGAGCATAATCGTGGCGGTTGCTGGTGCGGACAAAATCGTCTTTGCAGGTGCCGGTATAGGGCCGCGCGATCACCCGTCCCACTTTGTAATCGTCCTGCATGGTCAGCTCTCGTGCGATTTTGCAGCAGCGGTACAGCTCGTCGAGGCCAATGTTCTCTTCGTGGCCGCAGATCTGCAGCACGGAATCGGCAGAGGTGTACACGATGAGATCCCCGGTCTTGATCTGATGCTCCCCCAGCTCCTGGAGGATTTCCGTGCCGCTGGCGGATTTGTTGCCCACAACCTTGCGCCCGGTGCGCTGTTCCAGCTCTTGGATCAGCTGTGCAGGAAAGCCCGTTTCCGTGAAGGTCTTGAAGGGCGTGGTGACCTCTAAGCCCATCATTTCCCAGTGACCGGTCATGGTGTCCTTTCCGTTGCTTTTTTCCAGCAGTTTTGCAAAGTATCCGAGGGGCTGGGCCACTGGGGGCACATGGCAGATGGGGTGAAGGTTTGCCAAGCCCAAGCTTTGCAGATGGGGGAGCTTTAAGCTGTCCACAGCCTGGGAAAGATGTCCCAGGGTGTCCACGTCTCCGTCCCCATAGGCAGCGGCGTCGGGCATAGCGCCGATGCCCAGAGAGTCTATGACAAGTGTAAAAATGCGAGTGTATTCATTCATAACGAATTCCTCCATTCCCGGTGATTTTTTGAAGAGCCGACCTGCGCGGATGCTTATTCTTTAGTATATCACATTTTGGGGGAAGCTCCAAACCCTTCGGGGAGGATGCTCCGAGGAGCGCCGCGGTCTATTTGGTCAGGGAGGGTTCTCTGGTGTGGGCTGAGAGAGCCGTAAAACCGCTGCCAAGACCTTCGCAGAAAGGCCTATTCCTCCAGCTCCAGCGGCACAAAGCAGAATTTGGTGCAATCTACCAGGCCGCGGTCGGTCAGCCGGAGCTCCGGCAGACAGGCCAGGGGAATCAGAGCCATGGTCATAAAGGGAGAGACCATCCGGCACCCGATCTGTTCCCAGGCATTTTCCAGCTGCTCTACCAGATCGCTCATTTCGCTGACAGGCTTGTCGTTCATCAGTCCTGCAATAGGGAGGGGAACCAGCCCCAGGATTTTCCCGTCCCGCACTACGGTCATGCCGCCCCCGGAATGAAGTAAGGTATTGGCGGCCAAGGCCATATCCTGATCGTTGGTCCCGATGACCAGCAGATTGTGGGCGTCATGGGCCACGGTGGATGCCATGGCTCCGTTTTGGATCTGAAAGCCTTTTACAAAGCCGAAGCCGCAATTTCCCGTCTTGTGGTGACGCTCAAAGACAACGGCTTTTAATACGTCCTGAGCGGGATCGGACTTCAGCTCTCCATCAGTCACTGGGAGGGTGGCCTTCACCTCGCGGTTGTCCACCCGGCCGGAGGCCATCTCCATGACCCGCACGGTTGCGGATTGCCCCGCTGCCGGGATGCGGAAGGATTCCGGCGTGATCTCGCCGCGGATGTGCATGGAGTCCGTCGCCCAGGCAGGATAGCGGTAAGGGGGAAGCTCTATGGAGAGCTTTCCCTCTTTGGCAACAATGCTGCCGTCAATGAGGACCAGCACAGGCTCCATGGAGGACAGATCGCGAAGAAGCACGATGTCGGCGCATTTGCCGGGGGTGACGGACCCCAGCTCGTGGTCTAGCTGGAAGCACTGCGCACAGTTGATGGTCACCATCTGAATGGCAGTGACCGGGTCCACCCCCTCCTCCAAGGCCCGGCGGAGGATGTGGTCCATGTGCCCCTGGGAGGCCAGGGTGTGGGGATGGTTGTCATCGGAGATCATCACGGCGAAGCGGCTGTCCACCTGATGCTGGGTGATGGACTTCACCACCTCATGGAGGTCCCGCCAGCCGGAGCCTTCCCGGAGCATGGCGTACATCCCCAGGCGCATTTTTTGCAGGGCGTCCTCTGCGCGGGTGGACTCATGGCAGCAGCGGATGCCGGAGGCGATATAGGCGTTGAGGCCGGCGCCGTTTTCCGGCAGGGAGTAGTGGCCCGTGACGATTTTGCCTGCTTTGAGGGTTTCGCCCACAATGTCATGGGCGTGCTTGTCCGAGGAAAGAATGCCTGGAAAATTCATCATTTCGCCCAGGCCGACCACGCTGTCCCAGTCCATGGTTTCCCGGATGTCCTCCGGTCCGACAAAGGAGCCGGTATCCTCAAACCCGGGCACTGCCGGCACACAGGAAGGGGTGGTAATCATGGCTTTCAGCGGGGTGCGTTTGGCGTCCTCCGCCATGCAGGAGACGCCCTGTAATCCCAGCACATTGCAGATCTCGTGGGGGTCCATGAAGATCCCCACCGTGCCGTGGGGGATCACCGCCCGCGCGTATTCGCCCACGGACACCATGGAGGATTCCACATGGATGTGTCCGTCCAAAAAGCCGGGAGCAATGTACATTCCGGCAGCGTCAATCACCTGGGTGCCTGCGCCAATGCAGTGAGAGGCATCTCCAACCAGTGCGATGCGGCCTTTGCTGATGGCCACATCCGTTGCTTCCAATAGTTCGTGGGTGCAGACGTTGACAAGCGTCCCGTTTCGGATTACCACGTCCGCAGGAATACGGCCCTGAGCCACTGCGGTCAATGTGGAACTGGCTTCCCACAGCGGCACTTTGCAAAAGTGATTGATCATAGACTCTCCTCCTTGAAAGCGGATTTGCGGGAAAATTGCAGCGATTTTCCCAGTATTTTTATGGAGCAATGCCTGCTTTTCCACATTATAGCACCGGCTCTGTGAGGAAACAACCGTCTTTTCCGGGAGGCGTTCAAACAAAGGGGCGGAGTGGGAAATCCATGCAGGGGGATGGGTAAAACAGACAGTATATTGGATGGCTTTTTGGACAAAACGGGGAAAACGCGGAAATCGAAAAACAATTCTTTACAATGATGCATTAGCGTGCTAAAATACGAAAGCGAACAGAAAGCATGGAGGTAGGAGTTACTATGAAGAAACGGATCGTATCATGGATGTTGACGTTGGTTCTGGCGCTGAGTATGGCGGCCTGCGGAAATGACGCAGCCAGCGGGACGGACGAGAACCAGGATGCCGGAAAGTCCAGCAGCCAAGCTGCGGAGTCCAGCCAGACCTCGGAAACGGACGCTGAGGAAAGCGATCTTTCCTATATCAAGGACAAGGGAACGCTTGTGGTTGGCATCACCTATTTTGATCCCATGGATTATAAGGAAGAGGGCAGCGACGAGTGGATCGGCTTTGACGCGGACATGGCTAAGGCCTTTGCGGAGAGCTTGGGAGTAGAGGCGGAATTCATCGAGATCACCTGGGACTACAAGGTGGAGGAGCTGGATTCCAAATCCATTGACGTAGTGTGGAACGGCATGACCCTCACCGATGAAGTGAAAGCGGCCATGGCCACTTCCACACCCTACTGCACCAACTATCAGGTGCTGGTTTATCCCGGGGAGAAGGCCGCTGATTTTGAGGGCCTGACCGCGCTGGAGGGCTTGAGCGTCGCAGTGGAATCCGGCTCTGCCGGCGAGGACGCGGCGGAGGCGCTGAGCGCTGCCACAGTGCCGGTGCAGTCCCAGGCCAATGCGCTGATGGAGGTCTCGGCGGGCACTGCCGACGCGGCCGTGATCGACGTGCTGATGGCAGCGGCGATGACCGGCGAGGGCACCAGCTATGATGGCCTGTCCTACAGCCTGAATCTGAATGAGGCGCAGGGCCTTGCGTCCGAGGAATACGGCGTTGGTTTCCGCAAGGACTCCGACCTGGTGGAAGCTTTCAATGAATTTTGGACGGAAAAGGCCGGGGACGGCACGGTGGAGGAAATCGCCGCCGCTTACGGGCTTCAGGACGCTGTGATCCTGGAATGACCCCGGTGCTTTCAACTTGATAGGACGCTGTTCAAGGCAGAGGGTGAACCGCTCTCTGCCTTTGGACGGCTTAGAGAGCAATGACCCTATTTTAGAGAGGACGATCTGCTGTGCTGGAGTTTTTTGCCTCCAAACAATTTCAAACTGTCTTTGCCGCGCTGAACAGCGGCTTTTTAGTGACCCTGGAGCTGTTCTTTATCACCCTGATCGGCGCTCTTCCCCTGGGGCTGATTATCTCCTTTGGCTCCATGAGCCGGTTTCGCCCCTTTGGCCTGCTGGCCTCCCAATTTGGATTCACCCCCAAGGGGAGAGTGGCAAAGGCGCTGTGCGGATTCCGGCCCATTCGGCTGATCTGCCGCGTGGTGGTGTGGGCTGTCCGGGGGACCCCCTTGGTGCTGCAAATCATTATTTTGTTCTATGTTCCCGGCATGGCGGGGCTGTTCACCTGGGGCGGCGGGGAAACGGCCCGGTTTACAGCAGTGTCCGTGGCCTTTGTGCTGAATTACGCCTGCTACTTTTCCGAGATCTACCGGGGCGGGATTCAGGGCGTGCCGGTGGGCCAGCAGGAGGCAGGGCAGGTGCTGGGGATGACCAAGTCCCAAATCTTTTTCAAGGTCACTTTGCTGCAAATGATCAAACGGATCGTCCCGCCCATGTCCAACGAGATCATCACGCTGGTGAAGGACACCTCCTTGGCCCGTGTGATTGCTTTGCAGGAAGTGATCTGGATGGGCGAGTCCTTCATGAAGGGGAATCAGGGATATTCCGGCTTGGTGTGGCCGCTGTTTTTCACGGCGGTGTACTATTTGGTGTTCAGCGGCGCGGCCACCATCCTGCTGGGCAAGCTGGAAAAGAAGCTGGAATTTTTCCGGTAAAGGGGGAATGTGATATGGCGATTTTGCAAGTGCAGAATTTGGAAAAGCATTTTGGCACAACCCAGGTTCTGAAGGATATTAGTTTTGAATTGGAGCAGGGCCAGGCCATGGCCATTATCGGATCGTCCGGAAGCGGAAAAACCACCCTGCTGCGGTGCTTGAACTTTCTGGAAACGCCCACCCACGGAAAGATCCTGGTCCAGGGAGAAACCCTGTTCGACGCCGAAGATCCCACCACCCAAAAGGAGAGCGAGGTGCGGAGGAAGCGCCTGCACTTTGGGATGGTGTTCCAGTCCTTTAACCTGTTTCCTCAGTATACGGTTTTGGAAAACGTCACCTTGGCCAAGAAGCTGCTGGCAAAGGAACGCTCAGATTAT
This sequence comes from uncultured Acutalibacter sp., assembly GCA_963559705.1. Lineage (GTDB taxonomy): Bacteria > Bacillota > Clostridia > Oscillospirales > Acutalibacteraceae > Acutalibacter. The sequence goes on along the minus strand of CAUWLU010000012.1, from coordinate 34,218 downwards.
AAGGCGAACAAAAGGCAGCTCCTCACTGCGATTGAGGAGGAGGGCCGCCTTCTGCTGGAGAAAATGGGTTTGGCAGATCGGGCCGGGCACTATCCCCATCAGCTTTCCGGAGGTCAGCAGCAGCGGGTGGCGATTGCCAGGGCGCTGGCCCTGTCCCCGGACATCCTCTGCTTTGACGAGCCCACCTCGGCCCTGGACCCGGAGCTTACCGGGGAAGTGCTGAAGGTGATCCGTTCTCTGGCAGAGCAGAGGACCACCATGATTATCGTCACCCACGAGATGGCCTTTGCCAGGGACGTGGCGGACCAGGTGGTCTTTATGGACAGCGGAGTGATCGTGGAGCAGGGCGATGCCCGTCAGGTGATTGAAAATCCCCGTCATCAGCGGACAAAGCAGTTTTTGTCCCGTTATTCTGAGCAGTAAAAGGTCCCCCGGGTCAAAACCGGGGGACCTTTATCGTCTTATCTGCGGTCACCTGCAAAAGTCGTTTAAGTACCTCTCCAGGCAAGAGGCGATGATCTCTTTGGCAGCCTCGCGGTCCCGCACCTCTCCGATCTGGGTGGAGGTGGAGTCCTCCAACTGCTTGTACACGGTGAAGAAATGCTGCATCTCGTCGAAAATGTGCTGGGGCAGCTGGGAGATGTCCGTGTAGGAGTTGTAGGTGGGATCGTCAAAGGGGATGGCGATGATCTTCTCGTCCTCGCTGCCGCCGTCGTCCATAATGATCACGCCGATGGGATAGCGCCGCACCAGGGACATGGGGATGATGTTCTCAGAGCAGAGTACCAGCACATCCAGGGGATCGCCGTCGTTGGCATAGGTGCGGGGGATAAACCCATAGTTTGCCGGATAGTGAGTGGAGGTGTACAGCACCCGGTCCAAACGGAGAAGGCCGGTTTCCTTGTCCATCTCATATTTGGCCTTTCCGCCTTTTGTGATTTCGATTACGGCAAAGAAATCATTTTCCTTGATCCGCTTCGGAGAGATATCGTGCCAGATGTTCATGGGGCTCATCCTTTCTGTATGCAATTCTCGTCTCAACTGATTCTCTGCCGTCAGTATAGCACATCGGGGGAAAAAAGGAAAGACATGGATGCTGCCGCAATCGCATAGTATGAGCAGAGGAGGTGGCGCCATGATATGCAGAATGGATGCGCTGCGGGATAAGGAGGTCATCAATGTAAAGGACGGCGGACGCTTGGGCTTTGTGGGCGATGTCGAGGTGGACGTGGGGGAGGCGAGGCTTACCGCCGTGGTGGTGCTGGGCAGGCCGCGGCTGTTCGGCCTGTTGGGTAGAGAGCCGGATTTGGTCGTCCCTTGGGGGAAGATCTCCCTGATCGGGGACGATACCGTGCTGGTGGAAGCGGAGCGGCCGGCCCAGGCGCAAAAGCCCGGGTTCTTTCATAATCTGCTGGAAAAATTAGGGGTGTAAGGGGAAATCTTTTCCGAAATCCCCCGAAGAACCGCTGAAAAAGCCCTTGATTCTCCCAGGCAGCTGTGCTATAATACTTCAGCAAAACACACGCCGCGTCTCGGATTGGTGCCCAAAAACAACTGGGTTTGCCCCGATAAGACAGCGCGGCGGCGGCAAAGGCCCGGTCCAAAATTCAAACGGGCTTTTCAAAACCAAGGAGGTATTTTGTAAATGGCAGTCGTATCTATGAAACAGCTGTTGGAGGCCGGCGTACACTTCGGCCACCAGACACGTCGTTGGAACCCCAAGATGGCTCCCTACATCTTCACTGAGCGCAACGGGATCTATATCATCGATCTGCAGAAGACTGTGAAGAAGCTGGAGGAGGCTTACAACTTTGTGCGCGACCTGTCCACCGAGGGCAAGAGCGTGCTATTTGTGGGCACCAAGAAGCAGGCTCAGGAGTCCATCCGGGAAGAGGCCACCCGTGCTGGCGCTTATTATGTAAATGCTCGTTGGCTGGGCGGAATGCTCACCAACTTTACCACCATCCGTACCCGCATCCAGCGCTTGGCTCAGCTGCGGAAGATGGAAGAGGACGGCACCTTTGATCTGCTGCCCAAGAAGGAAGTCAGCAAGCTGCAGCTGGAGATCGAGAAATTGGAGAAGTTCCTGGGCGGCATCAAGGATATGAAGAGCTATCCCGGCGCCCTGTTTATTGTGGACCCCCGCAAGGAGCGCATCGCCGTCTCCGAGGCTCGGAACCTGGGCATCCCGATTGTGGCCATTGTGGACACCAACTGCGATCCTGATGAGATCGACTACGTGATTCCCGGCAACGACGACGCTATCCGCGCTGTGAAGCTGATTGCCGGCGCGATGGCTGACGCCATCATCGAAGGCCGTGAGGGCCAGATGGGCGCTGCCGCCAAGGAAGACGCTGAGGAAGAGGCTGACGAGGCTGCTGAGATCACTGTAGAGGAATAAGCTTCGGCTTGTAAATGATGGCAGAGAGTCCCCCGCGGGACTGGAACAGAAAGGATGTTTGCAAATGAATTTTACCGCGAAAGACGTTGCCGCCCTTCGTGAGAAGACCGGCTGCGGCATGATGGATTGCAAGAAGGCCCTGGCCGCTTCTGACGGCGATATGGAGAAGGCCGTTGATTTTCTGCGCGAGAAGGGCCTGGCCGCTTCTGTGAAGAAGGCCAGCCGTATTGCCGCTGAGGGCGTTGCGTTTGCCACTGTCAGCGAGAACGGCAAGGTTGGCGTTGTCATCGAAGTGAATGCTGAGACTGACTTCGTTGCCAAGAACGCTGATTTCCAGGCTTTTGTAAAGACCTGCGCCGACACAGTGATGGAGCAGAATCCTGCCGATGTGGAGGCTCTGCTGGCATGCAAGGTGTCCGGCTCTGAGGAGACTGTGGACGCTCTCTTGAAGGAGAAGATCCTGACCATCGGCGAGAACATCAAGATCCGCCGTTTTGCCCGCTATGAGGGCGCTGTCACCTCCTATGTCCACGCTGGCGGCCGTATCGGCGTTATCGTGAAGTTTGATACCACCGACGAGATTGCCGGTACCGATGCTTTCAAGAGCTATGCTCATAACGTGGCGATGCAGATTGCCGCTATGAACGCTGAGTACCTGGATGAGTCCTGCGTTCCCGCCGAGCGCGTGGAGAAGGAGAAGGAGATCCTCACCCAGCAGATCATGGACGAGGGCAAGCCTCAGAACATTGCCGAGAAGATCGTGGCTGGCCGTTTGAACAAGTTCTTCAAGGAGATCTGCCTGGTGGATCAGGTTTATGTGCAGGACAGCTCCATGACCGTGAAGCAGTACACCGAGTCCGTTGCCAAGGAACTGGGCGGCGACATCAAGATTGCTGCATACACCCGCTTTGAGAAGGGCGAAGGCCTGGAGAAGCGTCAGGACGACTTCGCTGCTGAAGTCGCCGGCATGATGAAGTAATTTTGTATTAAGTGAGTAAAAGGAGACATGGGGGAAGCCCTCATGTCTCCTTTTTTGTGTGTGCGAGGCTTTCTGTTTCCGCTGGGGGAGCTTTTGACTGCCACTTTTTCAAAAACAGCAGATAGACGAGTACAGCGAGGAAGGGGAGATCGTAATAGTGGAGGAAGTGGCCCAGGATCAAATTCAATCCAGCGTAACCAACGAATACCCCGCATTTTAGCACAAGGGCCAGCGGTCCGGGATTTCTCGTCAGCCTGGCAAGCCATGCCATCACAGGGGAAAAGCACGCAAATGCCGCCCATGCCTTGATGAAGCTCCAGCCATATACGGAATTTGTGATGTGGGCTGTGATGTAATAGGTGAGCAGCATTCCCGCGCAGAACAGGAAAATATTGAGCATGGCCAGCTTGGTGGTTCGGCTGTAAAGACTGATGGCCATTCCGATCACCACCCACACCCCCGCCTGAGAGAAAATATCGCTGAGGGATGTCCCAAAATACTGCGCGTAGCAGTAAACGTCCAGCAGCTTCACCAAAAAGCCCGTAAAAAGGCCGATGTCTGCCATGGTTACAGGGTGGAGGATGAGGTTTTGCACTTTCTGCTTCATGGTATCGCCCCTTTTCCGGCACCATTGTATCACAGAGAGGCTGTCCAAGAAAACGACGTTACTTTTTGTATGGCCAAAGGCTTGATTTCCCGGGAAAACTTTGTGAATTTTTTGTAACATGCCGGATTTTCAGCAGGGGAAAGGCGCCCGCTTTTGGAAAAGAGGGTGGGAAACCTTTACAACCGGAGGGTTTTCATGTACAATAAGTTCGAATATATTCTGTAGAACGGAGAGAGATAGTATGGCACCGAAATATAAGCGCGTATTGCTCAAGCTCAGTGGAGAATCCTTGGCTGGCAAAGCTGGCCATGGCATTGATTTTGACACGGTTTTGGCCATCTGCAAGCCTGTGAAGGAGATTGCGGACATGGGTGTGGAAGTTGCCATTGTTGTCGGCGGCGGCAACTTCTGGCGGGGCCGCAGCAGCGGCAGCATGGACCGCACCCGGGCGGATCACATGGGGATGCTTGCCACGGTGATCAACGCCCTGGGCGTGGCGGACGGCTTGGAGCAGTTGGGCTTAGACGTTCGTGTTCAGACGGCCATTGCAATGCAGGAGGTGGCAGAGCCCTACATCCGCAATCGCGCAGTGCGCCATTTGGAAAAGGGAAGGATCGTGGTCTTTGGCTGCGGCACCGGGAACCCCTTTTTCTCCACGGATACCGGCGCTGCTCTTCGCGCTGCGGAAATTGAGGCGGATGTGATTCTGAAGGCCACCATGGTGGACGGCGTTTATGACAGCGACCCCAAGAAGAATCCGGACGCAAAGAAGTACGACACCTTGAGCTATATGGATGTACTCAACAAAAACCTGGGTGTGATGGACATGACGGCCGCCTCTTTCTGCAAGGACCGCAATATCCCCTTCCTGGTGTTCAGCATCGAGGATCCTCAGAACATCGTCCGGGCGGTTTCCGGCGAAAAGGTAGGCACCCTGGTACAGTGATCCCCAGGACTATCCAAACCAATCAATTTTGAAAGGCTGGTAACAATCATGGCAGAGATGAAAGATGTTTTCGCAAAAGCCGAAAGCAAAATGGGCAAGACCATCGACCACTTGATGGAGGAGTTCGACACCATCCGTGCGGGACGTGCAAATCCCGCTGTGCTGGACCACATCATGGTCAACTATTATGACACTCCCACCCCCATCAACCAGTTGGCTGCGGTGGCTGTTTCGGAAGCTCGCGTCCTTACGATTCAGCCCTGGGATATGAGCGTGCTGCGTGGGATTGAAAAGGCCATCCAGACTTCCGATCTGGGCGTCAATCCCCAAAATGACGGCAAGGTGATCCGCCTGGTGTTCCCGCCCCTTAACGAGGAGCGCCGCAAGGAGCTTTCCAAGGAGGTCGCCAAGCTGGGCGAGGAGGCGAAGGTGGCAATCCGCTCCATTCGCCGGGACGCCATCGAAAAGCTCAAGGAGATGAAAAAGTCCGGCGAGCTTACAGAGGACGATCTGAAGCAGGCGGAAAAGAAGACCCAGGAGCTGACCGACAAATATGTGAAAAAGGCCGACGAGTGCGCTCAGCTCAAGGAGAAGGAGATCATGGCCATTTGAGCCTGAAAGGAGGGCGGCGGCCATGGCTTTTGTAAAAAAACAGGAGGGGGGGCAGACGCCCCTCCGCCTTCCTGTGCATATCGGCATCATTATGGACGGCAACGGCAGATGGGCCAAGAACCGGTTTTTGCCACGATCTGCCGGGCACCGGGCGGGGGCGGCCAATTTTCGCACCATCACCCGGTATTGCTCTAAAATTGGGATTCGATATTTGACGATGTACGCTTTCTCCACGGAAAATTGGAGCCGCCCTGCGGACGAGGTGGGCGCTTTGATGGGCCTGTTCAAGGAGTATCTGGAAGAGGCTCTGCGGGATTTCATGGATGAAAACATCCGTGTGCGGTTCATCGGGGACGTGTCGGCGTTTCCGGAGGACCTCCGCAGGCTGATTCAAGAGGTGGAGGAGGCTTCCGCGCCCAAGACGGGAATGGTGCTGAACCTGGCCATGAACTATGGCGGCCGGGCAGAGATCACCCGGGCTGCCCAGGCCTTTGCCCGCGAGGTGGCGGCTGGGGAAAGACGCCCGGAGGACCTGACGGAGGAGCTGTTCTCCAGCTATCTGTATACTGGGGGGCAGCCGGACCCGGATTTGATCATTCGGCCAAGCGGCGAGGAGCGGCTGTCCAATTTCCTGTTGTGGCAGGGCGCCTACGCGGAGTTTGTCTATTTTGACATCCTTTGGCCGGATTTCAAAACCGGTGATTTGGATGAGGCCATTCGTATTTATTCGGCCCGGCAAAGACGCTTTGGCAATGTTTAAGGGCCGCGCGTCCACTGCCCCATTCCATCATGGGACAAAGGCTTCAACTTTTTCTCAAGGTTTTGAGGAAAATTTGATGAGATTCTGAGAAGATAAACCTGTAAAGGAATGTTGCTATGAAACAGCGCATTTTATCCGGTGCTATACTGGCTCTCTTTTGTGCTGCGGTGATCGTGTTCAACAACTCGTTCCCGCTGGCGTTGAACATTGTGGTGGCCTTGATTTCGGCCGCCTCTGTGCTGGAGCTGGTAAAAGCGCTCGGCTTAGAACGGAAATGGTTTTTGTGCGGTCCCGCGATAGCTGCGGCCGCAGCGGTGCCTTTCTGCACCAATGATTTGGAATTTTTGGTTTTCTGCGTGTTCACCCTGCTGGTGTTTGCTGCGATGATCGTTTACCACAAGGAGACGACCTTCAAAGAGGTTGGCGTGCTTTACAGCATGGTGGTGTTGATCCCCAGCGCACTGCAGACCTTGGTCTCTCTGCGGACCATGGGTGGGAAGCATGGGATGTTCCTGGTGCTCATCGCGGTGTTGGCCGCATGGGCGACCGATGTGGGAGCTTATTTTTCCGGGACCTTTTTCGGAAAGCACAAGCTCTGCCCCACCATCAGCCCCAACAAGACCGTGGAGGGCGCTGTGGGAGGCATCCTTGTGGACATCGTCGTCATGCTGCTGTGCGGCGTGGTCTTTTCCCAGCTGTATTACGGCGGCGCTGTGGGAGTGAACTATCTGGTTTTGCTTTTGATCGGACTGTTTGGCTCCGTGCTGTCCATGTTGGGGGATCTGAGCTTCTCCCTGATTAAGCGCAGCTGCCACATCAAGGATTTTGGCCAGCTGATCCCGGGTCATGGCGGCATTTTGGACCGCTTTGACAGCGTGATCTTTACTGTGCCGTTCGTCTATATCCTGGTGGGATTTTTTCCACTGATTCCCGCATACTAAATAGGGAGGGGTTCCTGTGATCAAATTATCTCTGCTGGGCTCCACGGGTTCCATTGGCACCCAGGCGCTCCAGGTGGTGGAGAATCTCCGCGCCCAAGGCGAGCAGGTGGAAGTGCCGGTGTTGGCCGCTCGTTCCAGCGTAAAGCTGTTGGAGGAGCAGGCGCGGAAATTCCATCCCCAGGCCGTGGCGGTCTATGAGGAAGCAGCGGCCCTGTCCCTGCGGGAGAGCTTGCGAGATACGGGAATCCCGGTGCTGGCCGGATTGGATGGTCTGTGCCAGGCCGCCTCTTGGGAAAGCGCCGATGTGGTGCTGAACGCAGTGGTGGGCATGGTGGGACTGCAGCCCACCCTGGCAGCGATTCGGGCGGGAAAGACCCTGGCCCTGGCCAACAAGGAGACCCTGGTGGCCGGAGGCGCTCTGGTGATGGAGGAGGCAAAAAAGCACGGGGTGAGCATTCTCCCTGTGGACAGTGAGCATTCCGCCATTTTCCAGTGCCTGCAGGGCTCTCCGGGGGAGGCTGCCCTGGAAAAGCTGATTCTCACGGCGTCCGGCGGCCCGTTTTTCGGCCGCACCAAAGCGGAGCTGGCCCACGTCACGCGGGAGCAGGCCCTGCGCCATCCCAATTGGGATATGGGGGCGAAGATCACCATTGATTCCGCCACCATGATGAATAAGGGCCTGGAGGTGATTGAGGCTTCCTGGCTTTTTGGCGTGCCGGAGGACCGGATCGACGTGGTGGTTCACCGGGAGAGCATTGTCCATTCTATGATTCAATACCGGGATCATGGGGTGATTGCCCAGTTGGGTGTGCCGGATATGGCCCTGCCCATCCAGTACGCGTTGACCTACCCCCGGCGGCTGCCCTCCCCGGCAGGGGAGCTGAAGCTGTGGGAGCTGTCCCGGCTCACCTTCCATCAGCCGGACGGCGAGGCCTTCCCCTGCTTGGAGCTGTGCCGGGAGGCCCTGCGGCGGGGAGGCTTGGTCCCGGCTGCTGCAAACGGCGCCAATGAGCAGGCGGTCGCCCTGTTCCTAGAGGGCAGGATCGGCTTTTTAGACATCCCCAGGCTGGTGGAGTCCGCGATGGACCGTCAGGCAGCGGGGGAAGTGACCTTGGAGAATGTACTGGCTGCGGACAGGGAAGCCCGCAGGCTTGCGGCGGGGATGTGATGGAAACCAAATAGAGGAGATGGTTTTTTGCAGATATTGATGGGAGCGCTTCTGGTGGTCATTGGAGTCCTGCTTTTTGGGTTTCTGATCTTTTTCCATGAGCTGGGGCATTTCCTGTTGGCGAAGGCTTCGGGAATCCAGGTAAATGAGTTTTCGCTGGGTATGGGGCCGAAGCTTTTCGGGTTCCATCGGGGAAAGACCCAGTATTCTCTGCGGCTGCTGCCCATTGGCGGTTACTGTGCCATGGAGGGTGAGGACGAGGAGAGCGACGCGGAAGGTTCCTACGGCAGAAAACCTGTGTGGAAGCGCTTCCTGGTGGTGGCGGCCGGGGGCGTGTTCAATATGATCCTGGGCTTTTTCATGATGATGATCGTGCTGGGTCAGCAGGATGTGTTTGCCACCACACAGATTGCAAGCTTTACGGAGGACTCTGCTCTGGAGGCTGCAGGCGCTCAGGTGGGCGACCGGATTGTGGAGGTGGACGGCTATGCTGTCTATACGGACCGGGATTTGAATTTCTCCCTGGCTTTGGCAGACCCCGATGACATCTCCATGGTGGTCCAGCGGGATGGCCAGCGGGTGGACCTTGGCGCCTTTTCGCTGCATTCCCAGACCTTGGAGGACGGGACCCGCACAGTGGCCCTGGATTTTTATGTGGAGCCGGAACCGTTCACCTTCCTCGGCCTGGTGCGCCGCTCTGCCACAGATACTGCTTCGATGGTCCGCATGGTGGTGGAGACGTTCCGCGGCTTCTTCACCGGGCGGTTTGGCCTCAATGACGTGGCGGGGCCCATTGGCACGGCGCAGGCCATTGGTCAGGCAGCCAGCGCTGGCTTGGCGGTTGGCTTTGGTCAGGCGGTGCTGAATATGCTGCTGATTATGGTGATGCTCACGGTGAATCTGGGCGTGGTCAATCTATTGCCGCTGCCGGCTTTGGACGGCGGCAGGCTGCTGTTCTTGATTTGGGAAGGCGTCACCCGCCGGCCCGTACCTGCCAAATACGAGGGCTATGTCCATGCAGTGGGATTTGTTCTGTTGATAGGATTGATGGTTGTAGTGGCCTTTCATGATATTGTCAGAATTGTCCAAGGATAACAAACGATGCTGGAGGTCCCACATGCCGGGCCTCCTTTTTCCATGGGAAAGGAGAAGGATGATGGAGCGCAGAAAAGCAAAACAGGTCATGGCGGGCAGCGTACCCATTGGGGGTGGCGCGCCCATCACAGTGCAGTCCATGCTGAATGTCCCCTCCACAGATATAGAGGGCAGTGTGGCCCAGGCAGAGGCCCTGGAGCGTGCAGGCTGTCAGATTCTCCGGGCAGCCATCCCCAACAAGGAGGCCCTGGCCTTGATCCCTGCCATCAAGGAGCGGGTGAGCATCCCCTTGGTGGCGGACATTCACTTTGACTATAAGCTGGCGCTGGAATCCGTTGCTGCGGGCATTGACAAAATCCGCATCAACCCGGGCAATATTGGCGAGGACAGCCGTGTAAAGGCTGTGGCGGACGCCTGCCGCGCCCACGGGATTCCCATTCGCATCGGCGTCAATTCCGGCTCGTTAGAGCGGCATATTTTGGCAAAATATGGCTCTCCCACGCCGGAAGCCCTGGTGGAGAGCGCGCTTTATCATGTGTCCCTATTGGAGCGCTTTGATTTCGACGACATCGTGATCTCCTTAAAGGCGTCCTCCGTGGACACCACCATCCGGGCGTATGAGCTTATGGCCCGGCACTGCTCCTATCCCCTTCATCTGGGGGTCACGGAGGCCGGTACCGCCCGCATGGGGCTGGTGAAATCCGCCATGGGGATCGGCAGCCTGCTTCAGCGGGGTATCGGCGACACCATCCGGGTGTCCCTCACCGCAGATCCCGTGGAGGAGATCCGCGCCGGGAACGACATTTTGCGGACATTGGATTTGAAGCGCGGGATCAAATTTGTCTCCTGTCCCACCTGCGGGCGCACCCGCATCGACCTGATCGGTCTGGCCAACCGGGTGGAACAGGCGCTACAGGGATGTCAAAAGGATATCACAGTGGCAGTGATGGGCTGCGCGGTCAACGGACCCGGCGAGGCCAGAGAGGCCGATCTGGGCGTGGCCGGGGGCGAAGGGGAGGGCCTTCTGTTCAAGAAGGGCAAGATTCTTCGCAAGGTGCCGGAGGATCAGCTGCTGCAGGCGCTGCTGGAGGAAGTGGAAAAGCTTTGACCGGGCCGAGAGGCAGCTCCATCAAAAGGAACGGCACTGGAAATCGGATGAGGAGTAGGGTACAGTGAATACGTTGGGCAATTTTTTTCAAAAAGAAATAGCCGGGGAGCATTTTTCCCAGCAGATCTATGAGGGGGAATTGGTGCAGCTTCTGGTGAACCGCAAGGAGAAATCCGTGCGGATTGTGGTGGGGTTTCCTCAGATCATCGACTATGGTGAGCTTCTGCGCATGGAAAAGCTCCTGAAGGGTCCAGCATTTGGATTGACGGATGTAAAGCTGCAGCCCCATTTCCCGGCAGAGCTGCTTTCCGGCGACTGCCTGCCTATGCTGGCCACTGCACTGAAGGCTCAGGACGCCACGATCAACGGCACCTTCAACCAGGCGGAGGCTGAGTATCGGGACGGGAAATTTTACGTCCATTTGGCCCATGGAGGCTATGATCTCTTGGCGGCCCGCAACACCAATGTGAAGCTGCGGGAGCTGATTAAAAGCTGGTTTTCCGTCTCTTGCCAGGTGGAGTTTGTGGGTAAGCGCACGGTGACGGCGGCCAGCGGGACCTTGGTGGAAAAGGCCCGAAAGGAGCAGGTCCGCCGGGAGCGGGAGGCTGTGATCCGAGAGATGGAGGAGTATGAGGAATCCATGAAGGAACAGGCCAGCCGCAGACAGGTCAGCATCCGCGACGAGGAGCACATGCTGCCCAGCATCATCCCAGAGACCGCCAGGCCCGTGCTGGGCTCTGTGCCAAAGGGGAAGCCCACGCCGCTGCGGGATGTGTCGGTGGAGCTTGGCAATGTGGTGGTGTGGGGTGAGATCTTCGCCGCCGAGACCCGGGAGACCCGGGACAAGAGCCGGAAGATCTACTCCATCGACATCACCGATTACACCGGGGCCGTATCCCTCACCGTGATTCAGGACGTCAAAGACGCCCAGGCCTGCCAAGCCTTGGACAAGCTCAAGCCCGGGATCAGCATTTTGGTGCGCGGGGCGCTGAACTACGACAATTTTGCCAGGGAAAACATCATGCGGCCTTGGGCCATCGCCACGGTGGAGCAAATGAAGGTGGTGGATGACGCCCTGGAAAAGCGGGTGGAACTCCACCTGCACACCAGTATGTCCGACATGGACGGCATGACGCCTGCTTCGGCGCTGATTCGCCGGGCGCATCAGTGGGGCCAGCGGGCGGTGGCCATCACGGACCACGGTGTGGCCCAGGCCTTCCCCGAGGCCATGAACACTGCCGAGGAGATCCGCAAGGAGGACCCGGAGTTCAAGGTGCTTTACGGCACAGAGGCCTATTTTGCCAACGATCTGGTGCCCGCAGTGGCCGGAGAAAGCCAGCAGTCCCTCTCCGAGGACTTCATCTGCTTTGACTTGGAGACCACCGGGCTCAGCGCTCAGAATGACCGCATCACGGAAATCGGCGCGGTGCGGGTCCATAACGGGGAGATTACGGAGAAGTTCGACATCTTTGTGGACCCGGAGCGGCCCATCCCGCCAAAGATTACGGAATTGACCTCCATCACCAATGAGATGGTGCAGGGCGCTCCCAAGGAGGCGGAGGCGCTCCAGCAGTTCTTTGACTTCTGCGGGGAGGATGCCGTCCTGGTGGCCCACAATGCTTCCTTTGACGCTGGCTTCCTCCGGGCAGCCCTGCAGCGGCAGGGGAAGCCCTTCCTCAACACCTACATTGATACCGTGACCATGGCCCGCTCTCTGCTGCCGGACCTGAACAAAGCAACCTTGGATTCCGTGGCGAAATATTTGAAGCTCAAGCCCTTCCATCACCACAGGGCGGAGGACGACGCCGCTGTTTTGGGCGAGATCTTTTTGAATCTCAAGGAACGGCTGGTTCAGGATCACGGCGTCCAGCGGGTGGATGAGATCAACGGCGCCCTGGCCGGCGGGGACCCCAAGCGGCTGCGGCCCTATCACATGATTATTCTGGTGAAGAACCACACCGGCCTGAAGAATTTGTACCGTCTGATTTCAGAGGCCCACCTGCACTATTACTACCGCACGCCCCGCATCCCCAAAAGCCTTCTGAACAAGTACCGGGAGGGTCTGCTCATCGGCAGCGCCTGCGAAGCGGGCGAGCTGTTCCGGGCCATTGTCAAAGGGGAGAGCTTTGACAACCTGTGCCGCATTGCCTCGTATTACGATTACTTAGAGATTCAACCCTTGGGCAACAATCAGTTTATGGTGCGCAATGGCGACACGGATTTAGAGGGCCTGCGGGAGTACAACCGCACCGTGGTGAAGATCGGTGAGAAGCTGGGCAAGCCTGTGGTGGCTACCTGCGACGTTCACTTCCTGGACCCCAAGGATGCGGATTACCGCAGGGTCATCATGACTGCCAAGGAATTTTCCGACGCGGACCAGCAGGCGCCCCTCTATCTGCGCACCACCCCCGAGATGCTCAAGGAGTTTGAGTATCTGGGCAAAGAGAAGGCCTTTGAAGTGGTGGTGACCAACCCCAATTTGATCGCCGACAAGATCGACTATATCCGGCCGGTGCCCATGGGCAATTTCCCGCCCTATATTGAGGGCGCTGAGGAGCAGCTGGTGTCCATCACTTGGGAGCGGGCGAAAAAACGCTATGGGGACCCCCTCCCCCAGATTGTAAAGGATCGCTTGGACAAGGAGCTCAACTCCATTGTGAAGCACGGGTTCTCCGTGCTGTACATGACCGCCCAGAAGCTGGTGGCCGATTCCGAGGCCCACGGCTATTTGGTGGGCTCCCGGGGATCGGTGGGTTCCTCCCTGGTGGCCAGTATGTCCGGTATCTCTGAGGTGAACCCTCTGGCGCCCCATTATATCTGCCCCAAGTGCCAGCACAGCGAGTTCTTCACCGACGGTACCATTGATTCCGGCTTTGACCTGCCCCCCAAGGACTGCCCTGTCTGCGGGGAGCGCATGGACCAGGACGGCCACACCATTCCCTTTGAGACCTTCCTGGGCTTTGACGGCGACAAGGTGCCCGATATCGACTTGAACTTCTCCAACGAGCAGCAGAGCGCCTCTCACCGCTACACAGAAGAGCTGTTCGGCCGGGACAACGTGTTCAAGGCCGGCACCATTGGCACTGTGGCGGATAAGACCGCTAGGGGCTATGTGCTCAAGTACATGGAGAAGAAGGGGGTCACCCTGTCCCGTGCGGAGGTCAAGCGCCTGTCCGCCGGATGCTCTGGAATCAAGCGCACCACGGGCCAGCACCCCGGCGGCATGATCGTCATTCCCCGGGGCATGGAGGTCTACGACTTCTGCCCGGTGCAGCACCCTGCCAACGATCAGAAAAACGACAACATCACCACCCACTTTGATTTCCACTCCATCCACGACAACGTGTGCAAGCTGGACGAGCTGGGCCACATCGTGCCCACCACCTACCGCTACTTGGAGGACTACACAGGCATCCCCGTGATGCAGGTGCCCATGAGCGACCCCCAGGTGATGTCCCTGTTCACCTCCCCGGCGGCGCTGGGGATTACCGTGGAGGACCTGTGCGGCATCAAAACCGGCACCCTGACCCTGCCGGAGCTGGGCACGGGCTTTGTCCGGGGGATGCTGGAGGAGGCCCAGCCCAAGAGGTTTTCGGACTTGCTGCAGATTTCCGGCCTGTCCCACGGCACGGACGTGTGGATCGGCAACGCGCAGGAGCTGATCCACGATGGCACCTGCACCATTTCCGAGGTGATCGGTACCCGTGACAGCATCATGACCTACCTGATGAACAAGGGGCTGGAGCCGAAAATGGCCTTTAAGATTATGGAGATCGTCCGAAAGGGCAAGGCCAAAAAGCTGCTGACCCAGGAGCACATCCAGGCCATGAAGGAGCATGATGTGCCCCAGTGGTACATTGACTCCTGCTTTAAGATTAAATACATGTTCCCCAAGGCCCATGCTGCCGCGTATATGATTGCGGCTTTGCGGCTGGGATGGTATAAGGTGCATCGTCCGCTGGAATACTACGCTGCCTATTTCACGGTGCGAAGCGGCGATTTTGACGGTGTGACCGCAGTGCTGGGCAAGGAGGCCGTGGTCCAGAAGATGCGGGAGCTGGACGCCAAGATCAAGAACAATGAGGCCAGCGACAAGGAAGCCAACGTTTTTGATTCCCTTCAGGTGGTCAACGAGATGCTGGCCCGGGGCATCCAATTCCTGCCGGTGGACCTGTACCGGTCCGAGGCGAAAAGATTCGTTATGGAGGACGGGAAGATCCGTCTGCCCTTCTCCTCCTTGGCGGGCGTGGGAGAATCCGCTGCCTTCAGCCTGCGGGAGGCCCGGGATTCCGGCGGGGACTATATCTCCATCGACGATCTGCAGGTCCGTGCAAAGGTGTCCTCCGCGGTGATCGACACCCTGCGTGAGGCAGGCTCTCTTGCCGGGATGCCGGAGAGCAGTCAGACCAGTCTGTTTTAAGGCTTGACAAAACCGATTTCTTACATTATCATATTATCACACTAAAGCAACGACAACGATGTGGAAAGGGGGCGGCCTGCCCGAGGGCGATGGGGCGGGCCACTTTTTTGTATGAAGACCTACAGCAAAATCACCCCGGAGGGCACCCGCGACCTGCTTTTTGAGGAGTGCCGTGCCCGCCGGGATGCCCAGGAAAGGCTCTCTCACCTGTTCAGCCTGCGGGGCTATCGGGAAGTGATCACTCCGGGCTTGGAGTATTTTGACGTATGCAATCTGCCGGGCTCTGCCATCCCCCAGCAGGAGATGTATAAATGCACGGACAATCACGGCAGACTGCTGGTGTTCCGGCCGGATTCCACACTGCCCATTGCGCGGATGGCGGCCTCCCGGCTTCAGGGGCGGGAAAAGCCCCTGCGGTTTTTCTACGGCCAGACCATCTACCGCAACCGCCCGGATTTGTCCGGCCGGAACGACGAGTCCGCCCAGATGGGCATTGAGCTTATGGGCGCTGGCGGCATCCGTGCGGATTTGGAGGTGATCTCCACAGCGGTGGCGGCTCTTTCGGACTGTGTGCCGGATTTCCGGGTGGAGCTGGGCCACGCCAAGTTTTTCCAGGTCCTGGCAGAGCAGCTTCCCCTGTCCCCGGAGGGCAGGGAGGCGCTGCGGGATACCATTGAATCCAAAAACTACGCCGCCCTTTCCGAGCTGCTGGACCCCCTTGGGGAGCTTCCCGCTGCACGGGCGATGCGTCAGCTGCCCCGGCTCTTTGGCGGGGAGGAGGCCCTGGAAGAGGCGAGCCGCTGGTTCCGGGACGGGGAGACCCGGGAGATTTTGGACTACTTAAAGCGGCTGTACCACGCTTTGGGCCAGTTGGGGCTGGGAGACAGGCTCATGGTGGACTTGGGCCTGGTCCAGCGCAACGATTACTACACCGGAGTGGTGTTCAGCGCCTATGTTCCCCAGCGGGGCGATGCGGTGCTTCTGGGCGGGCGCTATGACAGTCTGTGTGAAAAGTTCGGCGACCCCATGCCGGCTGTGGGCTTTTCTCTGGATCTGGATGCTGTGGCAGATTTGCAGGCTTCCTCTTTGGAGGAGGTCCCCGCCCAGGCCCTGGTGTTCGGGGAGGCCGGGCATGAGATCCAGGGCCAGTGCTTGGCGGATTCCCTGACAGACCGGGGGACCTCCTGTGAAATCTCCCTGTTTGAAACGGAAGGGGAAACCCTCCGCTATGCCAAAGAGAAGGGGATTTCCAAGGTGTACCTGGTGGGGGCGCAGACCCGAGAGATCGACTTGAAGGGAGGGGAGCTTTGATGCAGCCTTTGCGGATTGCCCTGACAAAAGGGCGTTTGGAGAAGTCCACCGTGCAGCTGTTTGAGCAGACGGGCATGGATTGTTCCGCTTTGCGGGAAAAGGGCAGAAAGCTGATCCTCCCAGTGGGGGACGGCTCTTTGCAGGCAGTGTTGGCAAAAGCGGCTGACGTAATCACCTATGTGGAGCAGGGCGTGTGCGACATGGGCGTGGTGGGCAAGGATACCATCATGGAGAATGGCAGCCACTTTTTTGAGATTTTAGACCTGGGCTTCGGGCGCTGCGGCTTTGCCCTAGCAGCGCCAAAGGGCTCGGATTTTTACGGCGGCTACCGGGCCAAGACCATCGCTACAAAATATCCCAATGTGGCCCGGCGCTTTTTTGAGAGCAAGGCCATGGATGTGCGGATCATCAAGATTGAGGGTTCTGTGGAGCTGGCCCCGCTGTTGGGCCTATCCGACGGCATTGTGGATATTGTGGAGACCGGCGCCACACTGCGGGAAAACGGCCTGGAGGTGGTGGAGCGGATTCACCAGGTGTCCGCCCGGCTGATTGTCAACGCAGCAAGCTTGAAGCTCCGCAAGGGGGAGATCGAGGACTTGGCCGCTCGCCTGGAGCGGGAGATTCAAAAGGGGGAAGGAAAATGATCAAAGTGGTGCAGGGGGGCCGGCAGACCTGCCAGTCCTTTGTGGAGGATTTGAAAAGCCGTGTGGGGCAGACCTCCCCGGAGATCGAGCAGTCCGTCCATGATATCATTGAGGCTGTCCGTACCGGGGGGGACGGGGCTGTCAAGGAGTTCTCCAAGAGGTTTGACGGCTGGACCCCGGAGACCTTGGAGCTTCCCAAGGAGGCGCTGGAGCAGGCCGCCGCAGAGTGCGAGCCTGAATTTATCGCTTCTTTAAAAAAGGCGGCGGACAATATCCGCACTTTCCATCAGCGGCAGAAGCAGCAGAGCCGCATCGACCCCATGTCCAATGGGATTATCACCGGGCAGCGGGTGCGGGGCCTGCACCGGGTGGGCGTGTATGTGCCCGGAGGAACTGCCGGTTACCCCTCTTCCGTGCTGATGAACGTGATCCCCGCCCAGGTGGCCGAGGTGGGGGAGATCGTCATGACCACACCTCCCGGGCGCACGGGCAGGCCCGACCCCAACATCCTGGCGGCAGCCTATGTGGCTGGGGTGGACCGGGTGTTCCTCATGGGCGGGGCCCAGGCTGTGGCAGCGCTGGCCCTGGGCACTGAGAGCGTCCCCAAGGTGGATAAGATCGTGGGGCCGGGCAACATCTTTGTGGCCACAGCCAAAAAGCAGCTTTACGGCGTGGTGGATATCGACATGATCGCCGGTCCCAGCGAGATTCTGATTGTGGCAGACGAGTCCGCTCATCCCCGGTATCTGGCCGCTGACTTGATGAGCCAGGCAGAGCATGACCGGATGGCCTCCGCAATCCTCATCACGCCCAGCCGGGAGCTTGCCGAAAAGACCGTGCAGGAGGTTTACCGCCAGATGGAGACCCTTTCCCGCAAGGAGATCATCGGGGAAGCCCTGGACCGTTTTGGCGGCGTGATCATCTGCGAGAATATGGAGGAGGCCGTGGACTTTGCCAATGAATTGGCTCCCGAGCATTTGGAGATCTGCGTGAACAACCCCTTTGACTATGTGGGCCGTTTGGACAATGCGGGTTCCGTATTTATGGGGCATTACTCTCCGGAGCCCTTGGGGGATTACTTTGCCGGTCCCAATCATGTGCTGCCCACTGGCGGTACTGCCCGATTCTTCTCGCCCCTTTCCGTGGATGATTTCATCAAAAAGTCCAGCTTCATCTACTATCCCCAGGCGGAGATCCAAAAGGCCGCCCCGGACATCATCCGCTTGGCAGAGGCAGAGGAGCTGACCGCCCATGCCAATTCCATCCGGGTGCGGGTGGAGGACTGAGGTGGAAGCCATGTATCAGCTGAATGATAAGATCAAGGACCTAAAGCCATACGACTCGTTGGAGGGAGGCTATGCCATCCGCTTGGACGCCAACGAATCCTTTTTGCCGCTGCCGCCCGCCCTGTTGGAGGAGCTGGCGAGGGCTGTGACCCGGGTGGAGTTCAACCGTTACCCGGACCCGGCTGCCCGGGAGCTTTGCCGGGTCTTTGTACAGTATTACGGCGTGCCTGTGGAAAACGTGGCGGCGGGCAATGGCTCCGATGAGCTGATTACCGTGTTGTTCACCGGATTTTTGCAGCGGGGCGACGCCTTTGCCACCCTGGAGCCGGATTTCTCCATGTATGCCTTGAATGGCTATCTGCAGGAGGCCCGCCATGTGCCCATCCCCAAGGGGGAGGACTATGCCGTTGATGTGGACGAAACCATCCGGATTTGCAGGGAGCAGCAGGTCAAGCTGCTGATTTTCAGCAACCCGGGGAATCCCACCTCCCTTGTCTGCCCCAGGGAGGAGGTCCGGCGGCTGATCCGCGGGGTGGAGGCCCTGGTGGTGCTGGACGAGGCTTACATGGACTTTTCGGACCAAAGCCTGCTTTCGGAGTTTGAGGACTATGACAATCTGCTGATCCTGCGGACCTGCTCCAAGGCCTTTGGCATGGCGGCCCTGCGCCTGGGCTTCGCCGTGGGGAAACAGAATTTGGTGGACGCTGTAAAAGCGGTGAAATCCCCCTACAACGTCAACGTCCTTTCCCAAAAGCTGGGCGCCTTGGTGCTGGAGCATCCCCAGGCGGTGAGGGAGGCCCTAAAGACCATCCTGGCCTCCAAGGAGGAGCTGGTCAATGGGCTGCGCGCACTGCTGAGGGAGTTCCCCGGACGGTTCACCCTACTGGAGAGCGCCACGAATTTTGCCGCCCTGAAGCTGCCGGACGGTCAAGGGCTGTTCCGGCGTTTGGGAGAGCGGGGGATTGCCATTCGCTATACAGGGGGGCTGGTGCGTATCACCTGCGGTACGCCGGAGGAAAATCGCGCGGTCCTTCAAGCGCTGGCAGAGAATTTTGCCGCAGCACCCACAGGGAAGGAGGAGTGAGGGTATGGAGCGCTATGCATCCATGCATCGAAAAACCGGAGAGACGGAGGTCTCCATTGAGCTTTGCTTGGACGGGGGCGAGCGGAGCGCCTCCACCGGGGTGGGCTTTTTTGACCACATGCTCACAGCTTTTGCAGTTCACGGCGGTTTTGGACTGAAGGTCAAAACCGTGGGCGATTGGGAGGTGGACTGCCACCACACGGTGGAGGACACGGGCATCGTGTTGGGGAAGGCCTTTGCGGAGGCCCTGCCCACAAAGCGCGGGATCAAGCGGTTTGGTCATGCGTTCATCCCCATGGACGAAGCGTTGGCCTTTGCTGCTGCGGATATCAGCGGCAGGCCCTTCCTGGTGTTCGACGGGGAGTTCCCCCAGGAGCGTGTGGGTGATTTTGACACCTGCATGACCGAGGAGTTTTTCCGGGCCTTTGCCGTCAACGCAGGGGTGACGCTGCACCTCAAGTGTGAGTATGGGAAAAACTCCCACCACATGATCGAAGCCATGTTCAAGGCAGCGGCCCACGCTTTGCGGGAGGCCGTTGCGCAGGAGGACGGGGACATTTTGCTCTCCTCCAAAGGTGTTTTGTGACAGGTATGGACGGGGGAGGAAAACTGTAGTATACTAAAATCAAAGAGGCCTCTGTTCTCCCAGGGGAACAGGGTCCATTGCTTGTAGAGGGGAGATCGGAGAGATGATCGTACTGCCAGCCATTGACCTGCACGAGGGAAAATGCGTCCGGCTGTTTCGTGGGGATTACGCCACTGCTGAGGTGGTGGCGGCAGATCCGTTGGAGACTGCCCGGCGCTTTCAGGAACAGGGCGCCCAGTGGCTCCACATGGTGGATCTGGACGGCGCCAAGGATGGGAAGCCTGCCAATTCCCAGCTGATTTTTGATGTGGTGGAAAAAACCGACCTGCACGTGGAAGTTGGCGGCGGGATTCGGGATATGCAGACGGTGGAATGTTATTTGAGCCGAGGGGTCAGCCGGGTGATTTTGGGCTCTGCCGCTTTGCGGGACCCTGCCTTTGTGCGGGAGGCCGTGGCAAAGTACGGCAAGCACATTGCAGTGGGCATCGACGCCTTGGACGGCAAGGTGGCTGCCGAGGGTTGGCTGGAGCAGAGCCAGGTGGACTACATCCAGTTTGCCAAGGAGATGGAGGCCCTGGGCGTGCAGTACCTCATCTGCACGGACATCCACCAGGACGGCACCATGAACGGCCCCAATTTGGTGATGCTGGACAGGCTGAACCGGGCGGTAAGCTGCCAGATCATTGCCAGCGGCGGGGTGTCCAGCCTGCTGGACATCGTCAGCCTTTACGATTTGGGCCTGTACGGCGCCATTGCGGGGAAATCCCTGTATACCGGCGCGCTGGACCTCCGTGCCGCCATCACTGCCTGCCGTAAGATTTCCGGCAAGAAGGCGGCGGGCCATCTGCCCGAGGACGAATTGGACGTCTATTTCCGCAAATCTGAGCTGATCCCCGCCATCATTCAGGACAACGACACTGAGGAGGTGCTGATGCTGGCTTATATGAACCGGGAGTCCTTCCGGCGTTCCTTGGAGACGGGATACACCTGGTTTTACAGCCGCAGCCGCAAGCAGCTCTGGAACAAGGGGGAGACCTCGGGCCATACCCAGCAGATCGTCAGTATGTACGCGGATTGCGACGACGATACCCTGCTGATTCGGGTGAAGCAGAAGGGCCCTGCCTGCCATACGGGCAGTCACAGCTGTTTCTTCAAAAAACTGCGGGGCGAGGAAGCTCCCAAGGGGGAATAACCATGGATATTTTGCACGAGCTCTATGAGACTGTGGAGAGCCGCCGCCAAGAAAAGGCGGAGGGCTCTTACACCTGCTACCTGTTTGAAAAGGGCCTGGATAAGATCTTGAAGAAGTGCGGCGAGGAGTGCAGCGAGGTGATCATCGCCGCCAAGAATGGCAAAAAGGAGGATACGGTGGGGGAGCTTTCCGACCTGCTCTATCACCTGACGGTCCTCATGGTCAACGAGGGAATCCCCTTTGAGGATGTGGAGGCCGAGCTGGCCCGCCGCCATCAGAAGCAGGGAAACCTGAAAACCTTCCACCAGGTGGATCACAACTCATGAACCGGGAAGCGCTGCTGAACCAATGGCGCGAGGAGGAGCGCCGCGGGATGTCCGGCTGGGACTTTTCCCATTTGGACGGCCGCTATACAGTGTCCCCGCTCCCCTGGGACTACCGGGAGCGGGTCCGGGAGTTCCTGCGTCCCGGGGTGCGGCTGCTGGATATGGGCACCGGCGGAGGGGAGCTGCTGCTGAGCCTGCGTCATCCCTACGAGCTGACCTCGGTCACCGAGGGCTGGGCGCCCAATGTGGAGCTTTGCCGAAAGCGGCTGGAGCCCTTGGGCATCACTGTCCGGGAGTATGACAGCGAGCAGGGTGCCCCCATGCCCTTTGACGACGACAGCTTTGACCTGATCCTCAACCGTCACGAGAGCTATGACCTGGCCGAGGTCCGGCGGGTGCTGAAAAAGAATGGGTTCTTCCTCACGCAGCAGGTGGGAGGAGAGAACAATCTTCCCCTGATCCGGCAGTTGTGTTCCGGCTTTTCGGGGAATTATGCGGGCTTCAATCTGGAAAACGAGCTGCCCAAATTCCGGGATGCGGGCTTCCGTGTGATGCGCAGCGACCAGGCTTATTTGGAGGGGCGCTTTTTGGACGTGGGCGCGCTGGTGTTCCAGGCCAGCGTCACCCCCTGGGAGTTCCCGGGTTTCTCTGTGGACGGCTGCCGGGAGGTGCTGTTCCGGCTTCAAGGTATGGTGGAGAAGCAGGGCTTTGTGCCGACCTTGGAGCATCGCTTTTTGATTATTGCCAAGAATAGAAAATGAAAGAGGCTGCTGCAGAGGAAGAAACTGCAGCAGCCTTATTTTTTACAGTTGTTCGGGCAGACCCAAAAGCCTTGCCACCGCTTGGATATTCTGCCGCTCCACTTTTTGGAGCTTGAGCGCTTTTTCCCGCAGCTCCTCCCGTTGGGGAAGTGCGGACAGCGCTTGGTCCACAGCGCTGTCAAGGGCTTCTGTGGTGAGGTCGGGCAGGTCGATGCAAGTGCCCGCGTCCAGATACTTGAGGAAGGAATCAATCTTGGGATCATAGCTGACGCCCACCAGGGGCACTCCACTGAGAGAGGAGAAGATCAGCCCGTGAAGCCGCATGGAAACCACCGCGTCCATCCTGCCCAGCACGCCCATGAGCAGCTCCGGTTCCGCCCAGTCATCCAGAATGAGGGAGGGCGCCTTCATCAGCCGGGTGACCTTCTCCGCCGCCACAGAATCGTGGAAAATGTTCAGAGAGAGGAACACTGGCTCCAGTCCGTATTTTTCATAGGCGCGGTCCGCGCAGGCGGCGAACACAGCGGCTTTTTCGTCAAAGCCATACCAGGTCCGCAGCATAAAGCAGAGATACCGCTTGCCGGCTTGCAAACCATGGCGCTGCAGATAGGCATCCACCTCCACCTCGGGCAGGGGTTCCAGCACCAGGGCGGGGTCCGAGCAAAGCAGGATCTCCGGCCGCCGGACGCCGAAGCTTTTCAGCTCCTCCATAGAGTCCTTTTCCCGCAGCGTGATGGTGTCCACAGAGCGGTCCAGCACCTGTTTGACCAGGCGGATGTTTTTCTTTCCGCTTACCGGACCAATGCCGCAGCCGTACATATCCACTTTGTTCCCCAAAAGCTTGGCAAGCCTCAGCGTGAACAGGTAATACCATAAGCTTCGCCAACTGGTGGCGTTTTGAATCAAGGTGCCGCCGCCGTTGATGTAAAGCACGGATTTTTTCATGGAGAAGAACATCTTGGGCAGATTGAAGGTGTAGATGGAGTTTACCCGATATCGCTTTTTGATGCTTTGGGTGTTTTTGGCCAGCACCGTGATGGGCATGGTGGGGTCCAACTGCTGCACCGAATGGATGATGGACTTTAAAATGGCGTCGTCGCCAGCGTTCCCGTGGCCATAGGCCCCGCAGATGATCGTTCCATCCCGCTTTTTGGATTTTTGCCGGGCGTCCCGCTTCAAGATGCTTTCATAGATTTCCAGCTGATGCTCCACCATCCGGTCGATGGAGAACTCTCTGGAGGCCTTTTCATAGATCCGCTCTCCAAAGGTTTCCCGCAGCTCCTTGTCCCCGGCGAGGGTCAGCAGGTGTTGCGCCAGCTCCTGTGCGTCGCCCGGTTCAAAGATCAGCCCGTTTACCCCGTTGTCAATAAGCACCGGCACGCCGCCCACCCTGGAGGCAATGGTGGCCCGATGCATCCGGGTGCCTTCCGTCAGGGAATAGGGGAAGGTCTCTGAAATGGAGGTGAGCAGGTTGATGTCGATGGCGTTGTAAAAGGAGTTGATATCGTTCAGCCATCCGGCAAAGCACACCTTTTCCGCAAGGCCCAGCTCCCTTGTCATAGCTTCCAGCTTTTGACGGTCCTCGCCGTCGCCGCCAATGAGCAATTTCAGGTGGGGATTCTTCTCGCAGGCGATCTTCATGGCCCGAAGCAGGGTGGGGACGTCCTTGACAGGGGACAGGCGCACCGCAATCCCGGCGATGACATCCTCGGGTTCCCACTTCATGCCCACGCTTTTCAGGAACTCCTCCTTGGGGACCGGGTGAATGGGGGTTTTAAAATCAATGCCATTGTAGATGGTATAGATCCTGTCAGCTGGGAATTCCCGCTCAATGAGGATGTCCGTCATAGGGTCGGAGACGCCGATGTAGAAATTCACCCGCCGCAGCGCCAGCATATTGGTGGTGCCATAGGAGAGCCTGGCCACCGGCCGTCCCAGATAGTCCAGCCGGTAATCGCTGTGGACGGTGGTGACCACAGGGGCGTTCAGATATCGCTTGATGAGATTGCCCATGAGGTTTCCCCGGGCGCCGTGACAGTGGATGATGTCCACCTTTTGTCCTTGCAGGCGTTTTTTCAGCTCCCGCAGGCCTACCACGGGATTCCCGGACTCAATGACGTCAATGGGGATGCCCATTTTTGCCGCATCCTCTGAAAAATCGCCTTTGCGAAAGCAAAAAAGCTGGGCGTCAATAAACTGGTTCAATTCCTTTAACAAATTTAAAACGTGGGTCTTGGCGCCGCCGGTATCGCCGCCGCCAATGAGATGGATCACACGCATGAGGTCACTTCCAAATCCTGTCCCTTACCGGAACGTATTCTAGGCAGCAATGCCAGATTGCTGCCTTAAAAGATAAGTATACCGGATTTTCCTCTTTCAGGCAAGTGCTGTTCCGCCTGGGAGTTTCTTGGTCATGGCGTAGAACTCCGGCAAAAACCACACATCCTCCACAGCGAACTCCCTCTGGTCCAGGTATTGCAGCACCTCGCCGTCCGTTTGAAAATCAAACCGGAGCTTATAGGAGTACAGCGCCTGATAGGGGAACCCGGTGCTTTTGTTCACCGCGTTTTTGCCGTATTTGCCGTCCCCGGCCAAGGGGTGGCCGATGGAGGCGAAGTGGGCCCGGATTTGATGGGTGCGGCCGGTGAGCAGCTCCACCTCTACCAGGGAGAAGCCCTGGCGTTCCTCCAAAACCCGATAGCGGGTGCGGATGGTTTTTGCGCCCTCTTTGGGGTGCTTGGAAACATAGACCCGGTTTTGCGCCTCGTTTTTCTCCAAATAGCCGGTGAGGGTCGCCTCCCTCTCCTGCAGATAACCGCACACCACGCAGAGGTAGTATTTGTGCAGCTCCCGGTCCTTCACCTTCTGATTCAGCACCCGCAGAGCCTGGGCGTTTTTGGCCGCCATGACGATTCCCCCGGTGTTGCGGTCAATGCGGTTGACCAAAGCGGGAGCAAAGGCATTTTCCGCTTTGGGGTCGAACTCGCCCTTGTCATAGAGGTAGTGCTGCACCCGGGCGATGAGGGAATCGAAATGGTAGTTCTCGTCCGGATGGACGATCAGTCCCGGCTTTTTATCCAGCAGCAGGATGTTTTCATCCTCATAGACGATGGAGAGCTTTTTGGGGGCTTTCAGAAAGTCCTCGGGGCGCTCCTCCTTTTGGAGGAATTCGTCCTTCAAAAAGAGGGAAACAACGTCGCCCTGCTGGAGCTTTGCGGAGATCTCGCACCGTTTGCCGTTTACCTTGATGTCTTTTTTGCGAATGGCTTTATAGAGCATGGATTGGGGAAGGTTGGGATAATTCTTTGTAAGGAACTTGTCCACCCGCTGCCCGCTGTCGTTTTTGCCGATGGTCACTTCAAATCTGGGCATGAGGCTCTCCTTTCAGGATCGTTTTTCGGATTGTTTGCCGGACCTGCGAAGGGTGAAGAAAAATGCCGGCAGCGACAGCACAACGCCGATGCCCAACGCAATGGCCACGGCGATTTTGATGGTTTCCATCCCCTTGGCCAGGGCCTGGGTGTTGTCGCTCATAAAGATGTGGTAGCCGGTGTAATAGATGCCGGCGCCCGGCACCAAGGGGAAGATCCCGGCGATGAGGAACACGGTCACCGGGGTCTTCCTGCAAAAGGCAAAGACCCTGGAAATCCACGCCAAAGCCAGGGTGGCAAAAAACGAGGACGCCACAACACCCATGCCGGCGTGCATACAGATCAGATAAACCAGCCAGCCCAGCCCGCCGGTGATGCCGCAGAACAGCCATTCCCTCCGCTGGGTGTGAAAGATGATGGCAAAGGTGATGGTGGCCAGAAAAGCCACCCCGCTTTGAAACAGCCAGTTAAGGAGCAATGGGAAGTCGATCACAGCAGCACACCTCCCGTTATCAGAGAAAGCACCTTGACCACGCCGCCCACTCCGATGGCGATGCAGCCCCCCACCAGGACGGCGTCCAGCATACGGATCGCCCCGCTGAGATAATCCCCGTGAAAGAGGTCCCGGATGGCGTTGGTCAAGGCGATGCCGGGCACAAGGCGGATGATGGCCCCGATGATGACCTTATCCATGTTGTGGCCCACGCCCAGCTTCAGCAGCACGACTCCGCACAGCGCCATCAGCGCGCTGGCAGATAGATTGGTCAAAAATTTTGACAGATTGTGTTTTTCCACCCAATGGAGGTAGGGCTCCAGCAAAAGCCCGCAAAGAAAAGCGCAGAGAGCGTCAAAGCCGTCCCCGCCGAAGAGGAAGCTGAAGCAGGCGCTGCCCACTGCACAGCAGAGGATCGACAGCGGAAGCGGGTGGTAGGGGATCTCTCGAATCTCCTGCAAGATTTGAAAGGCCTCTTCCACAGAATGTTCTCCATGGGCGATTTCTCTGGAAAGCTGGTTGACCGCGCAGATGCGCCCCATGTGGGTGGTGGTGCTGACGATATGCCGCAGCGCTACCGAGCGTTCCTTGCCCTGCTCGGTCCCTGCGGCAAAAATACCGTTGGTGAGCACGTACACATTATAGTTTTCGACATGATAAGAGCGAGCTACCCGTTCCATGGTCTCCTGCACGCGAGAGATCTCTGCACCGTTGCGCAGAAGGATTTCTCCCATTTGAAAGGATAGCTCCAAAACACTGTGTTCCCCGTCCATAAGTAATGACCATCTCCTGAAAAGCACTATCTTTGCTTATGGTAAACGAAGGAGCAGTATCTGTCAACTGTCCTCTGAGGAAAAACAGATAAAAGTTTGCGCGGCCTTCTGTAGCTCTGCAAAGGACAGAAAAGATGCTGAAAAGGCACCCTCATTCCCTGTGGAAAATGTGGATAATTGTGATATAATACAAATACTAGGAAAACTGTGATGGGAGAGAAGCGCCATGAAGGTATGTCAGCGCATCGTGTGCCTTTGCATCTGGACGGTTCTTGCCTGTTTGTGGGGCATGGCGGTCCACGGTACAGGATTTTCGCCCATGCTCAGCGTGTCTGAGGAGCTGCCCGGAGCTGTGGTGGAGGTATGCTTTCCATACGACGGCAGCTTGGAAAAACCGGCGGCCTTCCGCACGCAGGTGGAGTATGATCCCCAGGCCTTTGAGTACCTGCGTCCCACCTATGGGGAAAGCCTGCAGGAGGGGACCGTGACTACCCGCGCTGAGGAGGGACTGGTGTCCAGCGTCTATACAGCTCCTGGGGAGGGCCCCTACCCAGCGGAAGAAGTGGCCGTCACCTATCGCTTCCGCGTGCTGGAAAACGCTTTGCCCGGCTCCTATCGCTTCTTCGCGTCGGTTTTTGAGCTGTCCGATTCGGAGCCCTCGCCCCTTGGGGGAGATGTGGATGTGCCCCTTGCATTCCAGGTGCTGCCGCCGCCCAGCCAAGACGCCGGATTGCTGTCGCTGGTGCCGGACCATGGAACTTTGCGTCCCGCCTTTTCACCGGATGTGTTCCAGTACGCTATGACGGTTCCCTATGAGGTGGATGCGGTGCTTTTCACTGCGGAACCAGCTGCCGGAGCAAGCTGCCGCGTCAATCGGAAGAACCTGGGCCCTGGGGGCAGCGATACGCTGTTCACCATAACCGTCACAGCGGAGGACGGGGAAACCCGCCGGGTCTATCAAGTCACAGTGCATCGGGAGGAGAAAAAGGTGGAGCCGCTCAGCGGCGACGCCAGGCTGCTCTCCTTGAAGCCTGCCGCAGGAACCCTCAGCCCGGCATTTGACCCGGAGGTTTTGGAGTATACCCTGACCGTTCCCTATGAGGTCGCCACCATGACCTTTGACGCCCAGCCGGTGAAAGGCGCTTCCTACCGGGTCAACCGCAAGAACCTGGGCGGCGGGGGCAGTGATACGCGGTTCACCATCACGGTGACAGCGGAGGGCGGGGAAACCCGCCGGGTCTATCAAGTCACGGTGCATCGGGAGGAGAAGAAGGAGGAGCCGCTCAGCGCCGATGCCAGGCTGTTGTCCTTGACGCCGGAGACCGGGACGCTGGACCCCGGCTTTGACCCGGAGGTTTTGGAGTATACCCTGACCGTTCCCTATGAGGTCGCCTCCATGACCTTTGAAGCTCAACCGGCGGAAGGAGCTTCCTATCGCGTCAACCGGAAGAACCTGGGCGGCGGGGGCAGTGATACGCTCTTTACCGTCACGGTGACAGCGGCGGACCGGGAGACGAAAAGGGTGTATCAGATCACGGTGCATCGTGAGGAAAAAGCGCCCGGCTTTGCCGCTATCGCCGCGGAATCCCACTCCTCGGGCGTAGCAGGTGGGGAAAGCTCCTTTGAAGCGGCTGCCCCCTCCCAGGAGGAGCTTCCGGACGAGGAGCCGCCAGTCTCTCATGCCTCCACAGAGGAGGTCCCAGAGCCAGCGCCAGCGCAGACCACCTCAGCAGCTTCTGAAAAAGGCGGCCTAGTGGTGCAAAACGGCAGTCCCTTGCTGCTTCCGGGGATGCTGGTGATGGTGGCCTTTGTGCTGTTCTGTTTTCTGTCCGGACCTCTGTCAAAGTGGCTGTCCCGGCGATTTTTCAAAGAGGACCCAAAGGGCTCGGAGCAGGAAGGGAAGCCGAAGGAGTAGGAACTGAGAAAACCGGCCCTCCCTCAACAGGGGGAGAGCCGGTTCTGGTTTTGCTGGCTGTTTCAGGACCCGGAGGTCTTGCGCCGCCGTTTTTGCAGGCGCACATCGTTCCCGAGGAATTGCACCTTGCTGTAATAGCCCGCAATGCGGGAGGTGAATCTGGGGGTATATCGCTTTTCAAGATCCTTCATGGTCAGGTTTGTGCTGATAAGGGTTGGCTTGTTCTTCATCATCCGGGAGTTGATGATGTCATAGAACGCGGACTTTACATAGTTGGAGGAGGCCTCCGTGCCAAGGTCGTCCAGAATCAGCAGATCGCAGTCGGTCAGCTGGGATTGGACGTCGGCGTCCTCGGCCATATCCTGCTCCCGCAGGAACCGCTCCCGCTCCAGGGCGACGGCAAAGCTTTGGGCAGAGCCGTACACCACGCCAAAGCCTTTTTCAATGGCTTTGCCCGCAATGGCCAGGGAAAGGTGGGTCTTTCCCAGACCGGTGCCGCCCCAAAACAGAAAGCTTGGGGAATCCCCGCGGAAATTGTCCGCATAGCGCTTGCAGGCAGCCAGAACCTTCTCCATTTGGCGGTAGGCCTTTTCGTCATCCTTGTAATACTCCAAGGAGAACCCCTCAAAGGTGGAGTTTTCCAACGGGGCGTCCATGCTCAGCCGTTGGAAGGCCATCTGTCGCTGCAGGTTTTTGAGGCATTGGCACATACGCCCGTCCACAAAGCCGGTGTCCTTGCAGCGGCTGCATTGATATTGCGGGGTCACGTCGGCCTGTGTCACGCGATGCTCCTCCAACAGCCGGTTGTATTCTTCTTTTAAAGTCAGACCCTGCTGCTTCATTTGCGTAAGCTGTTCCCGCACATTTCCCCCGGAAAGCACGGCGATGGCGGCGTTGGCGCCGTTTCTGGCCATTTCCCGGCGGATCTCCCGGGCGCGGGGGCATTTTTCAAAAAAGCGCTCCAAATTGTCCTGGGCAGTCTCCTCTGCCTGGCGGCGGCGGATTTCCAGCTCTTGGCAGGCTGCCTGATAGATTTTTGTTCCGTATCCCATGGGTTACAGCTCCTCCGGCAAATCGAAATGACTCATTTCCTCCAGCTCGCTGGTGTCGTAGCTCTTGGCGCGGCCCTGTTCCTCTCTCCAGCCGGCCTCCCTCAGCTCCAGGTCCTGGAGGTTTTGGATGCCCTTTTTATGCCAGTCCTCCAGCACCTTGTCTATGTAGCTGAGGTGGAACCGGGAGGTCCTGTCCACGCAGCGTTCGTAAGCGGCGGTGAGCATCTCTTTGGTGAATTTCCATTGATACACCCAGCGGTAGGCACAGTCGTCCTCCTTCTTGGAGGGCGCCCGGCGGGGCAGCCCAGTGGCTGCCTGCACCCTGTCCCAGGCAAGGCGGTGCTGGTCCAGCTGCTGAAGCTTTTCCTCCGCCGCCTGCAGGGAGGTGATCCCGCTTTCCGCCCAATCCCGCGCCACGGCGTCGATGTAAGCGGGCGTGGTCTTGTTGGCGTTTTTGGCATAGTGGACGATCATGACAGCCACCTCCACCGGCAGGCCGTAGTCGTCGCACATGGCCACCAGGGTGGCGGTCATGGAGGGGGAAAGCGTTTTTCCAAAGGTCATTTCCGCCTCCTGCATCAGATATTTGATTTCATCGGATTCTGCCATGCGGGTCAGTACGTGCTGCGTGCCGGGCTTGACCGCCCGCTTTTTTGGGGGGAGAGCGCTGGCCTGGGAGGTGACCGCAGGCTCCCCGGGAGCGGGGGCGGCCGGAGCTGCGGCTGCGGGCTGAATCGGTTCCGCCTGGGGGACGGGGGAGAGCTCCCCGGCCCGGCAGGAGAGCAGCCCCTCCTGGACCCAATAGTCCAAGGCGTCCAAGATGGCGTCAGGGTCCGTGCCAAGATACTCTGCCAAGGCCTGTGGAGCGGCAGCCTCCCCTGGATGGCGAAGCATCCACAGCAGCACCTGAAGCTGCTCCTTCCCGGCGAGCTTTAAATAACGGTCCACCAAAGCCGTGGGGACTGCAAAGACGCTGTTCCACAGACCGATCTGTAAGGTGTAATCCATAGGTTCCCATTCCTTCCCATGCCGAAAGCTCCGGCGCAAATCTGAAAAATAGTATACCACAGAATGCGTCCGGAACAAAGAATTTCTTTTGCAAGAAGATATCCTGGGACGAAAAGAGGAAAATCATCTTGACTACCCACCGGTTTTCCTGTATAATAACGAAGCGCTCTAAAAAAGAAAGCGGGCGTTCTTTCCCAACTGTAATAGAAATGCTACTGTGGCTCAATGGCAGAGCAGCTCACTCGTAATGAGCAGGTTGTCAGTTCGATTCTGACCAGTAGCTCCACTCCCTTGTGATGAACAAGGGAGTTTTTTGTATCTGGATTTTGTTTGGAAATCTGAGGTGGCGAAATGAAGGAATATTGCGGAGAAGAGTTCTGCAAGCTGGAACAAGAGGGGCCTCTGGCAGGGTGCCTGTTCGAGGACTGCTATTTTGAAAACTGCCGTCTTACCCAGCAGGAGGTGGCGAATTGTTTGTTTTCCGGCTGCCGGTTTGTCTCCTGCCGGATTGCCGCGCCCAAGCTGAAGGGTACTCAAATGCTGGCCTGCGAGTTTGAGGACTGCGACCTGTCGGGGGTGGATTGGTCCGCGCTGATGGACCAGCGGAAGCTGGAAATGGGCTTTCTGCCCTTTGACAGTTTGAAGCGGTGTTCTCTGCGGCACTGCGTGTTTTTTGGGCTGGACTTAAAGGGCATCGACCTCACTGGCGCAGATTTGGCGGGCAGCGTTTTTGACGGCTGCAATTTGGAGGGCGCCAAATTTGAGAACTGCAAGCTGGGGGGAGTGACCTTTGCCCAAAACAATC
Source organism: uncultured Acutalibacter sp. (assembly GCA_963559705.1). Taxonomy (GTDB): domain Bacteria; phylum Bacillota; class Clostridia; order Oscillospirales; family Acutalibacteraceae; genus Acutalibacter. Next base: position 2,574 of record CAUWLU010000012.1, on the reverse strand, counting down.
TGTGCAAAGCGGATTTTCGCGGCGCCGAGGACTATTATTTTTCCCTGGAGGGCAATCGGATCACAGGGGCGCGCTTTTCGCTGCCGGAGGCCGTGAACCTGCTTTCTGCGCTGGGTATTGTGATTGATGAAAACTGAACAGAAATTGAGGAAGCCGCTGCCAAGCGGCTTTTTTGCTGCTTTGGCCATTTCACAAACTGTTTACAAAAAAGAATCTTGACTTTTTCTGACCTAAGTGGTACATTATAAACATGGATTAGCACTCGAAACGAAAGAGTGCTAAATCGTGGGGATGGAGGTGGCGGGTTTGGTGTTGACGCCAAGAAAAGAGCGCATCCTTTCCTCTGTGGTAACCGGGTATGTGAAAAGCGGCGAGCCTGTGGGGAGCAAGGCTGTGGCGGAAGAGGTCGGGGTTTCCTCGGCCACCGTCCGCAACGAAATGGCGGAGCTCATCGAGCTGGGCCTCTTGGAGCAGCCCCACACCTCTGCAGGGCGGGTGCCCTCCCAAAGGGGATATCGGGAATACGTGGACCGCTTGATGGAGGTTCCTCCGCTGAAGGAGGAAAGCGCCAGAGCTGTTGACGCGGTGCTGTTCTCGGGCTCCTATGATCCGGAGGGACTGCTGGAGCGGGTGTGCCGTCTGCTGGCCGGGGCCACCCGGTGCGCGGCGGTAGTTTCCACCCCCAGCGGGGATTCCGCTCAGGTGCGGGCGGTGCAGTTTGTGCAGACCAGCCGCCGCACAGCGATGCTGATTTTAATGAGTTCCACAGGCACGATGAAAAGTCGGGTGTTCCACTGCGACTTTGACTTGACCAATGAGATCCTGCGGGTGTTTTTCCGCGTGTTCAATGGCAAGCTGGCGGGCAGGAATGTGGCGGATATCACGCCGGCATTTCTGCAGGGCGTTGGCGTGTCGCTGGGCCAGATGTATGTGCTGATGGGGGCGCCTATGCGGGCGCTTCTGGATGCGGCCCGGGATACGGTCGGCACACACCTGCTGATGGGTGGGCAGATGAATCTGCTGTTCTACCCGGAGCTGGAGCAGACCGATGTCCGGCAGATCTTGGATGTACTGGAAGAGCGGGAGCATCTGGCAGAGCTGCTGCGGCAGCGGCCGGGCCAGGTGGAAATCCTCATTGGCAGGGAGCTGGGACGCCCGGAGCTGGCGAACACCTCTTTGGCGGTCAGCCGCTACCTGGTGGAGGGCCAGGACGCCGGGGCCTTGGCAGTGCTGGGGCCGGTGCGGATGGATTATCCGCAGGTAGCCGCTGTTTTGCAGTATGTGTCCGGGCAAGTGGGCAAAACCCTCACCACGCTGCTGCGGGACCAATAACAGGCAAGCTTATGGCGCGGTCAGCCGCGTTTCGATAGATTTCAGAAGGGAGCCGGAGACATGGCAAAGGATAAGAAAAAAGAGCCGGAGCAAACCCCTGAGGTAGAGCCGAAGGAAGAAGCGGCTCAGACTCAGCAGGCGGAGGAGTCCAAGGACGGGACCTCTCAGGCTGCGGAATTGGAGAAGCTCCAGAAGGAGTATGAGGAGCATAAGCAGCAGCATCTGCGGGTGCTGGCGGAGTATGACAATTTCCGCAAGCGCTCTCAGAATGAAAAGAATGCTATCTATAACAATGCGGTGTCCGAGACGCTGCAGGCCATCCTGCCCATCGCTGACAATATCGAACGGGCCTTGAGCCAGGAGAACGCCTCTGCTGAGGATATGCGCAAAGGCGTGGAGATGATTGAAAACCAGATTCAGTCCTGCTTCGAGAAGCTTGGCCTTACGGAGATGGGCCGGGTGGGAGAGAGCTTTGACCCCACTCTGCACAACGCCGTGGCCCACATCGAGGACGAGAGCATGGGCGAGAACGTCATCTCCGCTGTTTACCAAAAAGGCTATCTGCTGGGGGACCGGGTGGTCCGTCACGCCATGGTCCAGGTGGCGAACTGAAAACGCCGAAGCTCTTTTTGACATAACTTGTATATTGTATTCTGATATTTAGAGAGTAAAGGAAGGTAGTTTATTATGGCAAAGACAATTGGCATTGACTTGGGTACTACAAACTCCTGTGTGGCTGTTATCGAAGGCGGCGAGCCCGTCGTTATCCCCAACGCGGAAGGCGCCCGCACCACTCCCTCTGTGGTGGCGTTTTCCAAGACCGGCGAGCGCATGGTGGGCCAGGTGGCAAAGCGTCAGGCAATCACCAACCCCGAGCGGACAGTTTCCTCCATCAAGCGTGAGATGGGCTCCAATTACAAGGTGGCCATCGACGACAAGAGCTATACCCCCCAAGAGATTTCCGCTATGATCCTGCAGAAGCTGAAGGCGGATGCCGAGGCATATCTGGGCGAATCCGTCACCAGCGCCGTCATCACGGTTCCCGCTTACTTCACGGACGCTCAGCGTCAGGCCACCAAGGATGCGGGCAAGATCGCCGGCCTGGACGTTAAGCGCATCATCAACGAGCCCACTGCCGCTGCTCTGTCCTATGGCGTGGATAAGGACAACGACCAGAAGGTTATGGTGTACGACCTGGGCGGCGGCACCTTCGACGTGTCCATCATCGAGATGGGCGACGGC
>CAUWLU010000011.1:0-57231 GCA_963559705.1 uncultured Acutalibacter sp. | reverse complement strand
AAAATGCACAGGCGACTCAGTTGAGTCTCTGTGCATTTAATAATACAGAGGGCGCTCTGGATAAAAAATTGCAGGCAGCCTTGACAATCCCTGAAAATTGGGGTATGCTTTTTACGAACCATAACTCAATAGGCTTTGCGTGCAAAGCCATGGAAAGGCTGCGACGAAGACGGTCCAGCGGATCTTCCTGCAGAGAGCCGGCGGTTGCTGCAAGCCGGTGGAAGCCGCTTTGGAACCAATCCCTTCTGAGCCGGAAGCCCCAAATCCCTTTGGGAAAGTAGGCGCTTCCCGTGTATGCTGCGTTAGTGCATAGGGCTTGCTGGAGCCCGACGAGGTGGCGCAAAAGCGCAATTTGAGTGGTACCGCGGATTGTAAAGTCCGTCTCAAGAGATTTCTTGAGACGGACTTTTTTGCTGCATAACAGTGAAGTTTCGGAACCCAGCGCCGGAGGATTACCCAGAAAGGAGCAGATCCATGGAAAAAACCGATTTGAAAACACAGCTTGCCGAGGTGGCGGAGCGCATCCGCACCATGCGAGAGATCACCGGCCTTTCCGAGGAGGAAATGGCCAAATGCACCGGGGTCCCCAAGGAGGAGTACCTGCAGTGCGAAGCCGGTGAGAAGGACTTCAGCTTCACTTTCATTTACAAGTGCGCCCAGCGCTTTGGCATTGATCCCACCGACTTGATTAAGGGTGTATCCCCCACCCTGTCCACCTTCACGATCAACCGCAAGGGCGACGGATTGCCCATCACTCGCCGGCAGGGCTTCAAATACCTGAACATGGCCCCTCTGTTCAAGAACAAGACCGCCGAGCCCTTCTTCGTCACCATGCCCTATTCCGAAGCGGAGCAGAATGTGGCCATCAAGCTGTCCACCCATGTGGGCCAGGAGTTCGACATCGTAGTCAAGGGCACCATGAAGATGCAGGTGGGCAGCCATGTGGAGGTACTCCATGAGGGCGATTCCATCTATTACAACTCTGCCACGCCCCACGGCATGATCGCCACCGAGGGGGAGGAGTGCCAGATCTATGCCATTGTCCTCAAGGGGGTTGATACAGCCGCCCCAGAGCAGGACCGGTTCCAAAAGCTGATCGACGCCAAGCTGGCCCGCCAGGACCGGGAGACGGTCTCCTCCCCCTTTGTCAAGACCAGTTTGGATGAGAACGGCATTTTAAACGGCATCGAATTCCAAAATGAGGAGAAGTTCAACTTTGCCTTCGACATTGTGGATAAGCTGGCAGAGAAGTCCCCCAACAAACTGGCCATGCTCCATGTGTCCCGCGACAAGGTAGAGCGCCGTTTCACCTTCTCTGACATCAGCCGCTGGTCCTCCAAGACCGCCAATTACTTGGAGAGCCTGGGAATCCGGCGGGGCGACCGGGTGATGGTGGTCCTGAAGCGCCACTATCAATTCTGGTTTGTCATCACCGCTCTGCACAAGATGGGCGCAGTCATCATCCCCGCCACCAACCTGCTGATGGAGCATGACTTGGATTACCGCTTCAAGGCTGCCGGGGTAAAGGCCATCCTGTGCACCTCGGATGGGCAAGTGGCCGATGAGGCGGAAAAAGCCGCCAAAAAATGCCCTGAGGTGAAGGTGAAAATCATGGTGGGCGAGAACCGCCTGGGCTGGCACGATTTCGACAAAGAAATGGAAGCCTTCCCCGACACCTATGAGCGTAAGCCCGACGCTCCCTGCGGCAGCGACCCCATGCTGATGTTCTTCACCTCCGGCACCACCGGCTATCCCAAGATCGCCGAACATAACTATAAGTACGCCTTGGGCCACTACATCACCGCCAAGTATTGGCACAACGTCAATCCGGAGGGACTGCACTTCACCATCTCCGACACCGGATGGGGCAAGGCGTTGTGGGGCAAATACTACGGTCAATGGATGAACGAGGCCGCCATCTTCACCTATGATTTCGATAAGTTCGACGCCCACGACATCCTGCCCATGTTCGCAAAGTACCACATCACCACCTTCTGTGCCCCGCCCACCATGTACCGGTTCTTTATCAAGGAGGATCTCTCTAAGTATGACCTGTCCTCCATCGAGTACTCCACCACCGCCGGCGAGGCGCTGAACCCTGAGGTGTACGAGCAGTGGAAGCGGGCCACGGGCCTGTCCCTGATGGAGGGCTTTGGCCAGACGGAAACCACCCTGACCATCTATAACCCTGTGGGCACCGTGCCCAAAACGGGCTCTATGGGTATGCCCAGCCCCCTGTACGATGTGGATATCCTTCTGCCAGACGGCACTCCCGCCCCTGTGGGTGAAACCGGCGAAATCGTGGTCCGTATGGACAAGGGAATCCCCTGCGGCCTGTTTATGGGCTACTATCGGGACGAGGAAAAAACCAAGGACGCCTTGGAGGGCGGCGTTTATCACACCGGCGACACCGCCTGGCGGGATGAGGACGGCTATTTTTGGTATGTGGGCCGCACTGACGATGTGATCAAGTCCTCCGGCTACCGCATCGGGCCTTTCGAGATCGAAAGCGTCATCATGGAGCTGCCCTATGTGTTGGAGTGCGCCGTCACCAGCGCGCCCGACCCTGTCCGCGGCCAGGTGGTCAAAGCCATCATCGTGCTGACTAAGGGGACCGAAAAGAGCGAGGCGCTGAAAAAAGAGATCCAGAACTACGTGAAGAAGAATACAGCCCCCTATAAGTATCCCCGTATCGTGGAGTTCCGGGACGATCTGCCTAAGACCATCTCCGGCAAAATCCGCCGTGTGGAGCTGAAAGGCTAAAGAACCCGCGCAGCGGCGAAAAAAGTTTTTAGGCGCCTTTTTTCAAAAAGGCGCGACCGTAAGCCCTAAAACCGGCGCAGCCGAAAAAAATCCAGCGCCGCCGCCCGCACGGCGCGCAGCGCATAGGGCAAGGCGCGGCCCTCCTGCACCGAAGATACACACGAAGCGCACCCATAAACAAGCAAAACCCGGCTCCTACGCCCCCAGGCGGCAGCCGGGTTTTCTGTTTGTGGGTTTCTCTCCCCAAAAAACCTCCTACCAAATTCCTTCAAAACCTGCTATACTATATGGCAGAAAAGCCAGACACTTCTTTTTAGAAAGGAAGATTCCCATGAGTATGATTGAAGAAAAGCTCCAGGAGCTGGGCTTGAGCTTGCCCACTCCCCCCGCCAAGGCCGGCTCTTATGCGCCAGCGAAGAAATTTGCCCAGGGCTTGTATTTCATTTCCGGCTGCGGTCCCTCCACCGGGGAACCTATCACCGGCTGCCTGGGCAAGGACGTCACTGCTGAGCAGGGCTATGAGTATGCCAAAGCCTCTATGCTCAACGTGCTGGCAGTGCTTAAGCGGGAGATCGGCGACCTGGATAAGGTGAAGAACGTGGTGAAGGTCACCTGCTTTGTGGCTTCCACTCCTGACTTCTACGCTCAGCCCCAGGTGGCCAACGGCGGCACCGAGCTGCTGATTCAGCTGTTTGGGGAAGAAGCCGGCACCCCCAGCCGCTCCGCTGTGGGCGTCAGCGCTCTGCCCCTGAATATGCCCGTGGAGACCGAAGCCCTCTTTGAGGTGGAGGAGTAATCCCCCGGCGCTGTCCCGCTTGCCGTGATTGAACAACCGCGAACAGAATCCCCCCTGGTGCAGGCAATTAGAACTGCATCCGGGGGGACTGCTCTTTGCGAACAGAGCGTGCCCACTGCCGTTCTTTCCGGAATAAAAGCCATTGACAAAAAACTCCTTTTTTGCTATAGTAAAAATAATATTATGATTGAAAAGAGAGGTACATCCTGACATGGACGACGGCGACAGTCACCCTGCCAGCGCCACTATTTTTCAAGTGAACAGCGATACGTGGGAGCATATCTTGCTGCGAAGACTTGCGGCAGGCTATGCTTTTTTGCGCTTTCCTGCGGGATTTCATTTGCGGAACTAGCTTTCCAGAACGTTTGGAAGAAAAGCTTCGCTTGTTTTATTGAGTAAAAAGGAGTGCACTTTTTGTGGAGATCTTACTGCAAATCATACTGATTCTGGTCAACGCCTTCTTCGCCGGCACGGAGATGGCTGTGGTATCCCTAAACACCACCAAACTGCGAAAGCTGCAGGAGGAAGGCGACAAAACCGCCGGGAAGCTTCTGAAAATGGTGGAGGATTCCTCTGCGTTCCTGTCCACCATCCAGGTCGCCATCACCCTGGCGGGCTATTTGGGCGCCGCTTTCGCTGGCGAGAACTTTGCTCCTGTGCTGTCGGGCTGGCTGTACAATGACCTGGGCTTCCAGGTGCTCCCTCAGGCGGCGCTGAACAATGTGGCCATTATCATCATCACCATCATCCTGTCCTATTTCACCCTGGTTTTTGGCGAGCTGCTGCCCAAACGCATCGCTCTGCAAAAATCCTATGAGTTTGCCAAGGCGGCCTGCGGCATCATCCGCGTCATGGCTTTTGTGCTTCGCCCGGTGATCTGGCTGCTGAGCGTTTCCGTCAACGCCATCCTGCGGCTGCTTCGGCTGAAGGTGGAGACGGAGGAGGAAAATGTCACCGAGGACGAGATCCGCATGATGGTGGACCTGGGCGGCGAAAAGGGCGCCATTGATGAGGACGAGCAGGAGTGGATTCAAAATGTGTTTGACTTTGGGGACATCTCCGTGCGGGAATCCATGACCCCCCGCAGCGATTTGGACGCTCTGAACATTGAATCCACGGACGAGGAAATTCTGGAGATGATTCAGGAGAGCGGGCACAGCCGCTTCCCTGTGTATGAAGAAAACGTGGACACGGTGCTGGGCATTTTAAACGCCAGGGACTATCTACTGGACCGGGGCACCGGGAAAAAGACCCCCTTAAAGGACCTGCTGCGCTCTGCGTACTTTGTGCCGGAGACCATCAAGGCTGACAACCTCTTTAAGGAAATGCAGAAAGAGAAGGTACATATCGCCATTGTGGTGGACGAATACGGCGGCACCGAGGGCATCATCACCATGGAGGATCTGCTGGAGGAGATCGTGGGCAATATCTACGACGAATTCGACAAGGCCGAGCAGCCTGAGATCGAGCCTATGGGCGAGAACCAATGGCGGGTCACCGGCTCCGTACCCATCAGCACCCTGGTGGACGACCTGGATCTGCCCCTGCCGGAGAGCGATGACTATGACACGCTGGGCGGCATGATCGTCACCCAGCTCAACGCCATTCCCAAGGACGGCGAACAGCTGGATCTGGAGGTCAACGGAGTGGAGCTTCATGTAGAAAAAATCGAGGACCACCGCATTGAAAGCGTCTTGCTCCGCTGGACGCCCCCCAAGAAGGAATCCGGACAAACAGAATAAGTTGAAAGGCGCCTGAGAGAGCAAGCTCAGGCGCCTTTCTGCTGTTCCCCGGCAGTCCGCTCCCTCCGGATCGCAAAAAAACGCCCGAGCCTTAGGCCCGAGCGCATTCAAACTCTCGCTTTCTTATTTGGAATCCTCTTCCGTTTCCGGCTGCTCCGACTGCACCACCCGGACCTTCTGAATCCGGTTGCTGGTGATCTCCTCCACGGTGATGGAAAGGCCGCCATACTCAAAGGACTCCCCGGCTGCGGGGACCTTCTCCATCCGTTCCATAATCCAGCCGCCCAGGGACACGCTGTCCGCGTCGTCCTCAATGTGGAAGTACGAGCAGAAATCGTCAAAGGTCAAGTCGCCATCCATCCGATACGTATGAGCATCCAACTGCTGGAAGGACTCCTCCTGCTGGTCATGCTCGTCCCAGATCTCGCCCACCAGTTCCTCCAAAATATCCTCCATGGTGACGATGCCCAAGGTCCCGCCGTACTCGTCAATCACCACGGCCATGTGGGACTGGTTTGATTGAAGCAGCTTCAGCAAATCGCTGACCCTCTCGGTGGGATGAACAAAAATCGGCTGGGTGAGGATCTCCTGAAGGGTCTTGGGGGTCACTCCGTTGCCGGTATAAAAATCCTTTTGGTGGATTACGCCCACCACCTTGTCAATGTCATCATCATACACCAGCAGCCGGGAGAAGTGGGACTCCGTAAAGCTCTGGGCGATCTCCTCCTTGGTGGAGTCCACGCTGACAGCGATCAGGTCCACACGGGGCGTGAGAATATCCTGGGCTTCCAGATCCCGAAACTCCACCGCGTTCTTTAACAGCGCTCCCTCGTCCTTGTCAATGCTGCCGTCCCGCTGCGCCTCCTCCAGAAGCATCATCAGCTCCTCCTGGGACATCTTGGAGTCCTCCTGGGTTTTCAGCAGTTTGGACACCAGCTTTTTCCACTGGGAAAAGATAAAGTTTATCGGGGCAAGCAGATGGATCAGCAGGTTGATAAACGGGGCGCTGAACATGGCGAATTTCTCAGGGTAATCCTTGGCAATGCCCTTGGGGGTGATCTCTCCGAAAACCAGCACCAGCACCGTCACCACCACGGTGGAGATTGTGGCCCCCATATCGCCATAGAGCTTCACAAACAGCAGGGTGCCGATGGACGCCAGCGCAATGTTGACGATATTGTTGCCGACCAGGATGGTGGAAATCAGCTTGTCATAGTCCTTTGAGAGACGGCAGGCAAGCTGGGCACGGCGGTTCCCGTTATCCGCCAGCACCTTGATGCGGATGGCGTTCAAGGAAGAAAAGGCCGTTTCCGTGGCAGAAAAGTACGCGGACATTAAAATACAGAACACCATAATCAGGATGCCCGGCAATTCATTGGTAAACATCAAATATCTCCTCACATTTCATTTTCATTGCATGGTTATTCAGGATAAAAAGCCTAAAAGCACAAAAAAACACACCTATTCCCTCAAATTGGGCGCAGGCATGCCATAAGCAAGCAAAATCAAATATGGGGTGATGCAAATGTGACTAGGTGTACAATCATCTCCGCTGGGACTACTGGAACTGTCCATGAAAGGGGATCACATCCTTTTTTGTGATATTGTTTTTGATGATACTCTATTTTCCCCAAAAAGTCAAGGGCCTGGCCGCCCCCTTCCGGAGGACGGACAGGCCCTGCTCTTTTGCGCGTTACCTTTCCGCTGAAGGAACACAGCCCTCCAGCACCGGCACCAGGTCCTCCCGGATCACCAGGTCTGCCCTGTTGTCATAGGGGGTGGGGTCCCGGTTGAGGATCACCAGCTTGGCCCCGGCGCTCAGGTACTCCACCAATCCAGCCACCGGGTACACCACCAGGGACGTCCCCGCCACCACCATCAAATCCGTCTCTTCCGCGTAACGAATGGCCCGGCGCAGGTCCCCCTTGTTAAGGCTCTCCCCATAGAGCACCACGTCGGGCTTGATGACGCCCCCGCAGTCACAGGTGGGCACTCCATCGGACGCAAGGATCTTCTCCATGCCGTACTTTTTCCCGCAGGACTGGCAGGTGTTCCGCAGCTCGCTGCCGTGAAGCTCCAAAACGTTTTTACTCCCGCCCAGCTGGTGCAGGCCGTCGATATTCTGGGTGATGACGGCTTTCAGCCTGCCCTCCTGCTCGAGCCTGGCCAGGGCCTCATGGGCACCATTGGGCTTGGCATCGGGGTAGAGCATCACCTTGCGGTAGAACTCATAGAATTCCGCTGTGTGGCGCACAAAGTAGGAGTGGGAGAGCATCTCCTCATAGGAGAGCCCTGCCTGCTCCTGCCGGTACAGGCCGTGGGCGCTGCGAAAATCCGGAATCCCGCTGGCAGTGGACACACCGGCCCCTCCCAGGAAAATCATGCGCTGGCTTTTTTCAATCCATTGTCTTAGCTGTTCCAGGTCCGTCACAGCCCTGCACCACCTTTCATGCCTCCTCCGGATTTTTGGCGTCTTTCCGCAAAATCTCTGTTGGCGGCTCGATCTCATTGGCAAGGGTGTGCTCCGTCAGCTGAGACAACAGCTTGATTTTAGCGTTCAAAATGGGGCGCATACAGTTGGGGACATGCTCCTGATGCGCCCGATGAATCGCCACACACTCCTTGCAATTGCCGTGGTAACGGCAAGCCTTTTGACAGGGGCAGTGGTCCTTTTCTGCAAACTCCTGGCGAAACGCCGCAGCGAATTCCTCCTGAATCCGCAGGCCCTCCTGACGGTTCCCAAGATGGAACTGCTCCATCGCTGCCTTTTCTATGGGATTATTCTCAATTTTCACACAGGTCCCTCCTTGCTCTTTCAAAACCAGCTCCATCAAAAACAGCCGTCCCCTTTTCCCGCAAAGCCTGCCAGGGTCACCATCTCGCCATCCCGGCGCAGCTGGGTGGGATCGTACTCCAAAAGGTCCTCCAAAGCCATCACATACCCTAGGGAGGACCAGCCCCAGAAGGGGGAAAGCCCCTGACCCGCGCCGGTTTCCCCGTTGTAGTATTCCCGGGTGGTGGACTCGTCCAGCATCATTTCCAGGGTGCGGACGGCCAGCTCATGGGCCGCCTGGGAAAAGCCCTGATTTTTCAGCCCGTGGAACACCATGTAATTGGTGGGAATCCAGGTGGCGCCCATCCAGGTACACTCGCCGCCCCTGCGCTCTTGATAATAGCCCATCTCGTTTTTGGCCCAGGTTGCCACCGGGTATTTCAGCCAAAACTCCTCCGGGTTCAGCAGATGCTCCTCCACCAGACGTTTGGCCCGCTCTGCCGGGACAGTCCCCAGCCACAGCGGGAGCAGTCCCGCCACTGTTCGAAGCCGGTTCCGCTGGCCGGTGATCTCGCTGCGGTCAAAGTAGAACCCGGCCTCCTCATCCCAAAAGGTCCGCTGGATCGCCGCTTCCAGCTCCCGGCCATGATCCGCAAAACCGCGGGCCTCCTCCTCTCTGCCAAGGGCCAGTGCCAGCTGCTCCATGGCGTACAGCTCCCGAACCAGATAGACGTTCAGGTCCACCCCCTCAAACTCCATGCGGCCGATGTAGCCCAGGCGGGACGCTTGGTTGTCCATGCCGCTGTGGTCCGAGCCGTCCCAGAAGCACAGGCCGTTCCTGTCGGCGTCGCAATGCCAAAACCAGTAGTGAAGGTATCGCTTCAGCCGGTCAAAGTACTTCCCCTCCAGCCAGCGGAAATCGCCGGTCTGCCGGCAGCCCAGCAGGGCCGTCTGCGCCAAAAAGGGCTTGAAATGGTGCCGGGGCTTGGGATAGCAAATCCCCATGGTCCGGGGGATAAAGCCGCTTTCCTCCTGCTCGTCCAGGAACATCTCCACATTGTTGCGGCAAAAGCGGGAATCCCCCAAATAGGAGAGAAACAGGCACTCAAAGTACAGGTCCCAGTCGTACAATTCCTCGTACATATACCCGGTGACCACCTGACGGCCCTGGTAAAACCGGACCCCGTGCGTGTAAATATTGTTCTTTAGCTCCTCCAGCCTGGCTCGCAGCCGTTGAGCCCGGTCCTCAGGGAGCTTCAGCTCTTGAAAAAGATCCACCTGCATATTGGATTCGCCTCTCTGTATGGTCCTTTTGCATCCTTTTCGCAGCCCAATGGAAGGCTCCAAAAGGCTGTCAGAATTTCCCCGCGCTGCTTCACGATTCTGACAAGCCCTTCAGCACCAGCTCCACCGGGCAGTGGTCGCTGCCCAAAACCTGGGAAAGGATTCGGCTGTCCGAGAGCTGGGACACCAGTCTCTCGTCCGCCAGAAAGTAATCAATGCGCCACCCGGTATTGTTCTGCCGGGAGTTGAACATATAGCTCCACCAGGAGTAGGCGCCCTCCTGCTCCGGGTAGAAGTGCCGGAAGCTGTCCACAAAACCGGAGGCCAGCAGCTCGGCAAATTTTCCCCGCTCCTCATAGGAGAAGCCTGCGTTGCCAATGTTGGATTTGGCGTTTTTCAGGTCAATGGGCCGATGGGCCACGTTCATGTCCCCGCAGACGATCACCGGCTTTTTCTCTCGGAGCTTTTTCAGGTACTCCCGGAAAGCGTCCTCAAACTCCATGCGGAAGTCGATGCGCACCAGGCCACGCTGGGCATTGGGAGTGTAGACAGTCACCAGGGTAAACTCCGGGTACTCCGCTGCGATGACCCGGCCCTCCCCATCGGCCTCCTCCAAGCCGATGCCGAAGCTGACGGACAGGGGCTCCACCTTGGAAAAGATCGCCGTGCCGGAGTAGCCCTTTTTCACCGCAGCAGAGTTCCAATACTCGTGATAGCCGTCAAAGGTGAAATCCGCCTGCTCCTTCTGCATTTTTGTCTCCTGCAGGCAGATGACGTCCGGGGATTCCTCCTGCAGAAACTCCCCAAATCCCTTGCCCATGCAGGCCCGCAGGCCGTTGACGTTCCAGGAGACCAGCTTCCACTCCTTATGTTCCATTACTGCCACATCCTTCTTCCCATATTTTTTTGACAAACCGCCCCTTTTGGGCCAATCCATGCTATAATGACGGAAGAGCGGGATCACCCCGCCCTTTTATTCCGCAAGTATCAGGAGGAATTTCTCATGAAAAATCCCATCGTCACCATCGAAACCAACCAGGGCGTCATCAAGGCGGAGCTCTATCCCGAGATTGCGCCCAACACGGTGAACAACTTCGTCTCCCTCATCCGCAAGGGCTTTTATGACGGCACCATCTTCCATCGGGTGATCCCCGGATTCATGATCCAGGGCGGCGACCCGGAAGGCTCCGGTATGGGCGGCCCGGGCTACGGCATCAAGGGCGAGTTCGCCATGAACGGCTTTGAGAACAATTTAAAGCACACCACCGGCGTTCTGTCCATGGCCCGGTCCCAGCGGCCCAATTCCGCAGGCAGCCAGTTCTTCATCATGGTGGACGACGCTCCCCATCTGGACGGCCAATACGCTGCTTTCGGCAAGGTCATCGAGGGCATGGAGGCTGCTCAGGCCATTGTCGGCGCTCCCCGGGACTGGTCCGACCGTCCCCGTGAGGATCAGGTCATGGTGAAGGTCACCGTGGACACCTTCGGCGAGGAATACCCCGAACCCATCACCGGTCCCGAGCACGGCTGATTTCGTCGCGGGGGCGTTCGCTGCGCTCACTCTCTTTTTGGGAGAGGCAGAGTTTGTGTCCGCGTGGGGAGTGATGCCGGTTGAGCAGAAACTGAATAGTCCCCAAAAGGTCAAGGAGGCTTTCTCCTTGACCTTTTTTGCATGGTTGGACTCTTTCTCTGCTGCTTTACGCTTCCACCCGCTCCACGATCATCGGGGCAATCTCCGGAGGCCGGGGTCCCACCTCCAGCGCCTCCAAAAAGCGCTGCTGCCCTCGCAGGCACAGCTCCTCGCTCTGGGCATACAGCCGGGCGATGGGCTGTCCCTTTTCCACGGCGTCCCCCTTGTTCTTCAACAGGACGATCCCCGCGCCGTAATCAATGGGGCTTTCCTTAGTTTCCCGACCGGCTCCCAGCTCCACGGCGGCCAGGCCGCACTCCTCGGCATCCATCCTGGTGAGATATCCGGTCTCCGGTGCGGGCACCTCCACGCAGACCGGGGACAGGGCCAACTTCTCCGGGTGGGTGATAACAGCTCCGTCGCCCCCTTGGGCCTCCACCATCTGCCGGAGCTTCTCCAGCGCCCTGCCGGAGCGGACGGCATCCACCACTCTAGCTCTGGCCTTTGCCATATCCGGGGCCTGGCCTCCTAGGTAGATCATATTGGCAGAAAGCTCCAAACACAGCGCCCGCAGCCGCCGGTCCCCAGTGCCGGAAAGCACCTGCACTGCCTCCCGGACCTCCAGGGCGTTGCCGATGTTCTTTCCCAAAGGCATATCCATGTCGGTGATCAGAGCCACGGTGCGGCGGCCCACCTGTTCGCCGATGCGCACCATTTCCTGGGCCAGCGCCCGGGAGTCCTCCAAGGTCTTCATAAAGGCGCCGGAACCCATCTTCACATCCAGCAGAATGGCATCCGCTCCTGCGGCGATCTTCTTGGACATGATGCTGGAGGCGATCAGCGGCAGGCTTTCCACAGTGGCGGTGACGTCCCGGAGGGCGTACAGCTTCTTATCCGCCGGGCACAGGTTCCCCGACTGGCCGATGATGGCCAGCCCGGTCCTGTTCACAATGTCGAAGAACTCCTGCCGGGGGATATCCGTCCGCAGGCCGGGGATGCTTTCCAGCTTATCCACGGTGCCGCCGGTGTGGCCCAGGCCCCTGCCGCTCATCTTGGCGATCTTCACCCCGCAGGCGGCGGCAATGGGTCCCAGGATCAAGGAGGTTTTGTCCCCCACGCCGCCGGTGGAGTGCTTATCCACCTTCACTCCTGGGATGGGGGAAAGGTCCACCATATCCCCGGACCGGGCCATCTCCAAAGTCAGGGCGCCGGTCTCCCGGCGGGTCATGCCTTGGAAAAAAATCGCCATCAGCAGGGCGCTGGCCTGATAGTCCGGGATCTCCCCCCGGGTGCAGCCCTGGACAAAGAAGTGAATCTCATTGGTGGTCAGCTCACCACCCTCCCGCTTCTTATGGATGATATCATACATGCGCATGGGTATGCCCCCTTTACAAGTAAAGATTCATATACCAGGCGTCGCAGCGCTGGCCGTTCACCTTCATAAAGTTTTTATAAAGGCCCATTTTTTCAAAGCCCAAATGCTCATAGAGTGCCACGGCTCGCTCATTGTCCGCCCGGACCTCCAGCTGCAGCACCTCCAAACCGGCGTCCTTGGCAAAGGCAATCAGAGCTTCCATGGCTTTCCGGCCGATACCCAATCCCCAGAAATCCTTCCGCACAGTGACAGACAGTCCTGCCCGATGAGCCACCCGCTCCCGAGCGGTGAGGGCGTCGCAGGAGGCCATGGTCACCAATTCCTCCCCCACAAAGCCCACCAGCAGAATGGACTTCTCCTCCTGCCGCTGACGGTCCAAGAAGGCGGTCTCCTGCTCCTCGGACATGGGGAATTCATTTTCCCCAAAGAGGAGATTATCGCTCTCCCCGCCCACGCGGTTCAAGTACGCTAGGACCTGGGGGGCGTCGCTGCCCTGGGATTCTCGGAGGATGAGGGTACGTCCGTCCTGCAGTGGAAACTCTTGGGGGAAAAATTTCACGGGAGATGCTCCTTTCCGGTTGGGGCAAGAGCGCCGGCTTTTGGCGCTCCTGCTCAGGTTGGTTCCTGGGGGAGGTCCGCTCCACTGGCTACAGCCTGACGGCTGGTGCGCCGGTGGAGCTGCTGCTTCTTTCGGCTGCGCCGGTTTAAGGTCGCGCCTTTTTGAAAAAAGGCGCCCGAAAAACTTTTTTCATTTTTGGGTCGTGCCTCTCTGACAGTTTCTGCAATCAGGTCGGAAACCGGTCTACGACACTTCATGTCGCCCCGCCCGGTTTCCTACCTTTCTTTTGGCTGCGCCGGGTTTCAGGGTCGCGCCTTTTTGAAAAAAGGCGCCCGAAAAACTTTTTTCGTTTTTGGGTCGTTCCTCTCAGACAGTTTCTGCAATCAGGTCGGAAACCGGTCTACGACACTTCGTGTCGCCCCGCCCGGTTTCCTGCCTTTCTTTCGGCTGCGCCGGGTTTCAAGGTCGCAGCTTTTTGAAAAAAGCTGCACCAAAAACTTTTTCGTTACTGCTGCAGGTTCCCCGGGCCGAAGGCCATGGGCAACAGCTCCTGCAAGGTGGTTACCTGCAAATTCCCCTCCTGAGTGAGGAGGATTTCAAACTCCGGGCCGCAGAATTCTGCCATGACCTGGCGGCACACGCCGCAAGGGGCGCACAGCTCCCGAGGCTCTTGGCCCACCTTGCCTCCCACGATGGCGATGGCGGAGAACTTCCGCTTTCCGTCGTTCACCGCTCGGAAAAAGGCGGTGCGCTCGGCGCAGCAGGTGGCGGTGAATCCGGCGTTCTCAATATTGCATCCGGCATAGACGGTGCCGTCCTCACAGAGCAGGGCGGCTCCCACGGCAAAGCCGGAATAGGGGCAATAGGCGTTTTTTCGGGCTTCCTTGGCCCGCTCCAGCAGCGCCAGGCGCAGGGCGTACTTCTGTTCCATCACAATCCCGCCTCCTTGGCCAATTTCACCAGGCGGCTGGTACCCAGCCGGTCCGCGCCCAGGGCCAGAAACTCCTCTGCGTCCTCCTTGGATGCGATGCCCCCAGCGGCCTTCACCTTCACCTGGGGAGCGGTATATTTACGAAGGAGCGCCACATCGTGGGCCGTGGCGCCGCCGGTGGAGAAGCCGGTGGAAGTCTTGATGTAATCCGCCCCGGACTCGCTGACCACCTGGCACATACGGATTTTCTCCTCCTCGGTGAGCAGGCAGGTCTCGATGATCACCTTGAGCACATGCTCCCCGCAGGTGAACTTGACAGAGCGGATCTCTTCCAGCATCTGGTCATAGAGTCCGTCCTTCACCCAGCCCAGATTTACCACCATGTCGATTTCATCCGCGCCACTCTCCACAGCTTTACGGGCCTCAAAGCACTTCACCGCAGTGGGACTGTAGCCGTTGGGGAACCCAATCACTGTGCAGATGGGCACCTGCCCCTGGGCGTACTGAGCCGCCTGGATGACGTAAGAGGCCGGGATGCACACACTGGCGCACCCGTAGTGGACGCCCTCCTCCACGATTTGACGGATGTCCTCCCAGCGGGCCTCGGGCTTCAAGAGGGTGTGATCCACATGGTTCAGCAATTCTTTCCAATCCATGGTATTCCTCCTTTAGGCAATGCCGTCCAAAATGATTTGGGACAGCTTCTCTCGGGTGGGCAAACCCTCATTGTCGCTGCGGTGGGTGATCTGGATGGCTCCGATGACGTTCCCGCGGAAGGCGGCCTCTCCCAAGGACTCCCCTTCTGCCAAGGCGCTGATGACGCCGGCAGCAAAGCCGTCCCCAGCGCCCACGGTATCCACCTTCTCCTTCACGGGGAAGGCCGGGGAATACCCTGCCTTCCCGCCCTTCTCTGAGAAGTATGCCCCCTCTTTCCCGGTTTTCACCACCACATTCTTCACACCCATATTATGGTAAAATTCCGCAATGCCCTCCGGCGTATCCCGCCCAGTGAGGAGCCTGCCCTCGCCGATACCCGGCAGCACGGTCTCCACGCCCTCGGCCAAGCTGTTCAGGGTGGCGATCATCTGCTTTTCGCTGGGCCAAAGCTGGGGCCGCAGATTGGGGTCAAAGGAGATGGGCAGGTCCAAAGCCTCGGCCCGGCGCATCAGGCGCTTGGTAGCAGCCAGGGCGCTGTCGGACACTGCTGGGAAAATCCCCGTCACATGGAGCCGCTGGCAGCCGAACAGGTCCAGGCCGTCGATGTCGTGGGTGGTCAACTGGGACGCTGCCGAGCCCTTGCGGTAATAGGCGATATCCGGGTCGCCCTGCTGAGTGAACCCCTTCATCATAAAGCCCGTCTGAGCCGTCTCGGTCTGCATCACCAGGTCCGTGGCAATGCCGTTTTTCCGCATCCCATTCAAAATGCGCTCCCCCAGGGGGTCGAAGCCCAGCCGGGTGCAATAGGCCGGCGTATGGCCCAGCCGGGCCAGTCCCACCGCCACATTATACTCTGCGCCCGCAATGGACGCGGTAAAGCCGCTGACCTCGCTGAGAGGTCCGGTTTCATTGGCCATAAACAAGCCCATGGGCTCGCCCATTAAGATTATCTTCATCGTGATCCCTCCAAACCATCCTTTTTACCACAAACTGCAGAGCAAAGCTCTCCCGTATACAGAGAAATTTAAGGCACGATGGTTTCAATCAGCGCTCCCTGACCGGTCACCCGCACCCGGCCCGTACCCGCCGGGACAAACACGCTGTCCCCGGGATTCATCACCAGGCTGTTCTCCGGCCCGCTGACCTGGACCACGCCCTCCACGCAGAGCAGGGACGCGAAGCTTTCCTCCCCAACCTGGAGCATCATGGCCTCCTCCACCTGGAGCTTCTGGGTGGAGAAATACTTGCACGCACCCAGCTGCTGGACCGTCCCCCCTGCCGGAGCCTGAACCGGTCCTCCGTGAGCGCCCGTGTCCGAGGGGGTCAGGCGGCAGACGTCCAGGGCCTTTTCCAGATGCAGCTCCCGGGGCTTGCCGTCAGCGCCCCGGCGATCGTAGTCGTAGACGCGGTAGGTGCAGTTGGAGTTCTGCTGGATCTCCGCAATGAGGATGCCCCCGCCAATGGCGTGGATGGTTCCTGCCTCAATGAAGAACACATCACCGGGGTGGACCTCCACCTTTCCCAAGACCTCCAGGATGGTGTTGTCCTGGATGCGCTGGCGGAACTCCTCCTTGGTCATGGAGCGGTTGACCCCAAAGTACAGGAAAGCGCCCTCCTCGCAGTCCACGATGTACCACATCTCCGTCTTGCCGTATTCCCCCTCCACCTTCAGGGCGTACTCGTCGCTGGGGTGGACCTGGATGGACAGGGGGTCCTTGGCGTCAATGAGCTTGATAAGCACGGGGAAATTCTCAAAAGCCCCGGCGCGCTTGCCCAGGACCTCCTTCCCTGCCTGCTGGATGTATTGGCTCAAGGTCAAGCCGTCGTATTCCCCGCCTTGAATCCTGCTCTCCCCGGCCGGATGGGTGGACAATTCCCAGCTTTCGGCCACTTTGTCAAAATCGCAGGGCTTATGATAGACGTCGCGCAATTTGGTCCCGCCCCAAAGATAATCTTTAAACGCAGGGGTCAGCTTTTCTATTTTCATTGACAATCCCTCCAAAGTTTGCATCTTTGTCACCGTATATTACAAGACTGTCACGGGACAAATTCTTTTTTCTATGGTATACTATTTTTAGGAAAAAGGCAAATTTTTTTCGTACCGGAAAGAAGGTGCTTCCCCATGAAAAAGAAGGCGTTTGCATTCCTTGCCGCACTGGTCCTGGCGCTGACTCTGCCAGTGACGGTTCTGGCCAACTCTGCCGAACCGCCCCGGCTTTCGGTGATTGTTCTAAACCCGCCAAAGGATTTGGAACTCTCCCTGGTATTCACTCTGGGGGATGAGGCCGAGCCGGTGGAAGCCGAAGCCCAACAGCTGGCCTGGGAGGGGTACTACCTGTTCCGTCCGGCCTCCTTCCCCGACTTTTGGGACTGGGACAGCTCCCCGGAGGACATGACCGTGGAGCTTCTGGCCTCCACTGGCGGCAACTGCCTTTCGATTCCGATAGACAACAGCACCCTCGCCGAAGGCACCGGCGCTTACTACAACAATCTCTGCGTGCTGGACCTGTCCGCCGGGACCCTGACCCCGGGAGCTCCCTGGTGGCGGCAGCCGCTGCTGGTAGCTCTGCGGGTGGCGCTGACCCTGGTATTGGAGGGCCTGGTGTTCCTGCTGTTTGGGTACCGGCAGCGCCGCAGCTGGCTGGTGTTCCTCCTGGTAAACCTGGTCACCCAGTTCGCCGTCAACCTGATGATTCTCACCAACGGTGCGCCCATGTACAGCTCCGGCGGAAGGGGGCTGCTGTTCTGGCTGCTCTACACACCCATGGAGCTGCTGGTGCTGCTGGCAGAGATGCTCGCCTTTGCCAAGCTTCTCCAAGAGCGGACCAAGGGCCGGGCCGTTTTGTACGCTGCTGCGGCCAACCTGGTCAGCTGGGGCGTGGGCGGCGCTGCACTGACCTATCTGCCCCTGTGATTGGGGGAGGAGGCACTTTATGAAAAAAAGGATGGCTGGGGCTGCTGCTTGTTCTATAATAAAATCTCTACATATTTGTTATTAAGATAACCACAAATAAATAAAAATACTTTAAATTGTGATTGACTTTTATGGATAAACGACATATACTATATATGGAAGAGTAGAGGTGTCGTTGGATAATAGAAGAGGTGATAAAGTATGTTTACAAAAGTGATAGCAACGATGTTGTGCGCAGGGTTACTGTCATTAACGAATGTACCAGGTGCAGTAGAAGATATACATGAACCTACAAAACCAGAAATTTGTTCAGAGGCCGAAGCAAACAAATATGCATATATGGATTTAGAGACAGCGCCAGAGGAACTTCGAGAAACCATTCTTGCAGCAAGAGAATATGTCATTTACCATACAGATGGATGGGTCGCTGATGGGTGTTATGGTTTTGTTATGGATGTAAGGACAGGAGAAATTCTGGAAGAAGTTCCTGAATTTCATGAGATATTCCCTGAAGATTGGGAAATCCCAAAAGAGGAGGGTATGGAAAAAACATCTGAAGCCACAGATGAAAGTTCGGAATATGACAGAAAGATTTTCGAGCCTATGCCAGACCCATATATGGAGTTACCCGGCGGGGAAATTTTAGACAAAATGCCTGTCAAATAATAATCTTACGTGAGGAGTGATTGTGTATGAAAAAGTTCATGAGTTTATTGCTGTCTGCGGTGTTGCTGGGTACCATGGCAGTAATTCCTGCTTCTGCTGCGGAAATGTCCACGCAGAGAATTGCTTATATGGACACCAAGACAGCCTCACCGGAAATGAAAGCTGAAATTTTAGAGGCCAGAGAAAAAATCATTTTTAGCACTGACGGCTGGGTTGCGGACGGTTGGGAAGGCTTCGTAATTGATGTCCAATCCGGAGAAATCTTGGAGTCAGTTCCTGAGTTTCATGATATTTTCCCTGATGATTGGGAAATACCAAAAGAGCAGAGCACATCGACTGCCGTTGAAACTTGGAAAGAGAATGTTGCTTCAACCCTGGCTAGTGAAAGCGTAATTTTTGATGACCCTGTCTATTTGAGAAAAGCTACTAATGTTCCGGCATCTCCTTTCTTTAATTTCACTCTCAGCACGGATCATTTGAGTGCTTATACATATGCGTCGAGTCTTTCTAGTAGTGAGACAGTGAACATTGCATATGTCAACGCTACATCAGGTACTTCCCTAGGATATAAAATTAATCTTTATCCTGAGCAGGCATTTGGAGTAGTTAATCCGACCTGGTCTATTGGCGGAACGGCTAGTACTATAAATGTGGCTGTTAAAGCAAGTACTTATAGCACCCCAGGGTATGGGAATATGGTCGTTATACGTTCAAATGATGAAATATCTAGTGTAAGATAAAAAACATGAAAAGGGCCATGGATTACTCCATGGCCCTTTTTCGTTTTCGCAAACCCTTTATCAAGCCAAGGCGCTGAGCATTGCGCTGGCAACGGACCCGGCAGTTTCGATGCCGCCGACGCCGTCCTCCACCACAATGGCAAACGCGTAAGGGTAGGTGGTGGAATCGCAGAAGCCCACCATCCAGCAGTTGGGGCCTTTGCCCTCTCCCACCTCGCCGGTGCCGGTCTTGGCGCAGACGTTCATGCCGCTGGGGAACAGCCAATCCCCGTAGTAGTTCTCCACATTGCTTCGGAGCAGCGTTTTCAGATTCTGTGCCTCAGTGGAGCTCATCAGCTGACGGCTGCTCCCGCCCAGGGAATCCAGCAGGCTGCTGTCCTGGGTGAGCATCGGCTGGGTATATGTGCCGCTCCCTGCAACAGCGCCCATGAGCAGCATCATGTGGCAGGGATTTGCCAGCACGGTATACTGACCCACGCCGGCCCAGCCAAGCTGATTGGCGTTTGCACCGTCCAGGTCAATCGTACTCTCCACAGTGTTCACGGAGCCCAGGCGAAAGGAAGCGTCAAAGCCCATTTCCTCGGCCTTCTTCTCCAAGGCTTCCGCGCCCAGGTCGTTTGCCAAATGAGCAAAGTACACGTTGCAGGAGTTCCCCAGGGCCGCCGTCATGTCCTGGCTGCCGTGGGCATGGCCATTCAGACAGGTGATGTCGCTGCCGGTAAACTCTTCGGCCCCCTGACAATCGTAGGTGATGGAGCTCCAACTGTCGGGCCAGCGCTCCATGGCGGCCGCCGCGGTGACGATCTTGAAGATGGAGCCGGGAGTGAAGGTCCCGGAAAGCGTGTTGTCCAGATAGACGCCCTCATAGGCTTCGTTGGTCTCCAAGTCCTCCGGGACGGCGGCAGGGTCAAAGGTGGGGGCGCTCACCTTAACCAGCACCTCGCCGGTCTGGTAATTGTAGAGGATCACCCCGCCGTTTTTCCCTCCCAGGGCATTGTATGCCGCAGCGCAGGCAGACTGGTCCACTGCGAGGGCAATGTCGCTGCCCATGCGATTGAACATGGTATCATTGAGGCCTGTGACAATATTATAGCCGGAAAGCTTGCTGCGCATGGTGTACTGCACGCTGGTGGAGATGTATCCGTAGGGATCGCCCACTGTGTGGAGCAAAGCCCGGCGGACTGTCTCATCGCTGCTGTAAAACCGCTGTCCCTCCTCTGTGGAGGCCAGCAGATTGTCGTTCCGGTCAGAGATGTCCCCCAGTTTCACTGTGGAATTCTCTGAGTAGACATGGCCGTTATAGGGCTGCATGGCCCAACGGCTGCCATCGGTCACATATTGGAACAACAGATACCCCAGCCCGCCCAAAAAGGCGGCAAGCAGCAGATACAGCACCATGGAACGGAATCCTGTTGTACGCATCGCTAATCTCCTTTCTCAGCCGTGACGGCCCACCCGGCCCCTGGCCGGAGCCGGCCTTCCCGTCCTGGGAGCGGCTGGCCGGGGCCCGGGCGGACGGGGCTGCTGACCCGTTCGGGAAACAGGGCCCCTGGGGGCGGGGGAGCTGGGCTGCGGGACGCTCTCCCTCTGACCTCTGCGGCTGGCCCGGCGCGCGGCATAGGTCCGCTCGTCCGAAGCCTTCAGAAAGGCCATCATCCCCCACACGGAAATCATACTGGAGCCGCCGGAGCTGATAAAGGGCAGGGTCACGCCGGTCAGAGGAAGGACGTCCGTGGCGCCGTAGACGTTCAGCGCCGTTTGGAACAGCAGCATACCCGCCGCAGCGCAGGCCGCAATCGAAAAGAACGTGGAGCGGCTGCGGGTGACGTCGCTTCGGGCATAGAACACAAACAGCACAAAAGCCGCCAGCACCACCAGGCCCAGCAGCAGTCCCTGCTGTTCACAGAGCAGGCCAAAGACCAGGTCGCTCTCCGCGGCAAACACACCTGCCAGATAGCTCTTGCCCAATCCCACGCCGAAGAATCCGCCGCTGGCCATATAGGTGAGAACCCTGGTTTGCTGATAACCCAAGTCATCGTTGATATGCTCCCACACATGGCCCCAGCCCATGAACCGGTCCAGCACATAGGGCTTCACTGTCAGCACCACAAAGACTCCCAGCACCGCAGCCGCCAGCACCAGCGCAATGGTACGCACGCTGCCGGAACGCATGAAAGCAATGATTAAGAAGGTGGCAAATAGAATCACCGCCATGCCGAAGTCGGGCATCAGGGCCAAAAAGCCAATGCAGGCGCCGGTGAAAATCAGGAATTCGCCGATGTTCTTTTTGGTCTGCAGCCGGTCCAGGGTGGAGGTGCCCACAAAGATGAAGGCAATCTTCACAAACTCAGAGGGCTGCACGCTCAAAGGACCAAGGTGAATCCAGTTTTTGGAGCCATAGGAGCCTGTCCCGATGAGCAGCGTCAAAACCAACAGCCCCAAGGCTCCTGCGCCAATCCACGGGCGGCATTTGGCCACCCGATCCATGTCGCTCATGAACCAAATCAAGAAGCAGAACAGCATCGCGCCCAACAGCATAGCCGCCAGCTGCGTAACGATCCCCTCGATGTCGTAAGCCGCCAGCAGCTGGATGCCTATGCCCGACAGCAGAAAAGCCACGGTTTCCACTTCAAAGCTCACCCTGTGAAGGATGCCGATGGAAAAGACATACAAGCCCCAGCCCACTGCCAGCACCACGCCGAAGGGGATCAGCTGCTCCGGGTGAAATTCCCCGTCCAAAAACAGCCCCTGCACGGCGATAAGCAGCAGCGTAAAGGTGGCCACAAGCATCAGCTTCAAGGGGGAGGCCGCTTCCCGGGAGAACCCGGTGAAAATGCGGCGGCGCTCCAAAGGCTTTTCATCGATGTTGCGCAGGGTCAGCGTGGTGGAACCCATGGTCATGCTGTCCCCGATGTTCACCAAACGCTTGCCGTCGATCCTCCGTCCGTTGACCAAAACGCCGGATTTCGACCCCGTGTCGCAAATGAACCAGCCCTCGTCCCGGCGCAGCAGCACCGCGTGGTCCCGGCTGGCAGAGGGGTCCGGCAGATAGATGTCGCAGCTCTTGCTTCGGCCGATGGAGTTCTCCCAGTAAAGCACGGGGAACCGGGTGCCGGAAGCCTGATCCCACAGCATGATTACCGGATCCCGGCGGCGCTGGCCCTTTTTAAAGGAGGTGTAGCACCGCCACACCACATACAGCGCAAGCAAGGGCGTCAGCGCCCGCAGGATCAGCAGTACTGTGGGCAGCAGCCCGGACTGCAAAAATTCCAGTATGATGTCCAAGGAGCCATCCCCTTTCCCAAAGGTATTCCGTTCCGAAGCGGCTTACTCCCGCTCCTGCAGGGGCATGATCTCCCCATTGTTCTTGTGGAGCATCCCGCTGGGCAAAAAGCCCCGCATCATAGAAAGGGGATACACCCGAGAGCCCCTGCCCACCACAGTGCCGGGATTTAAAACGCTGTTGCAGCCCACCTCCACGTGGTCGCCCAGCATGGCGCCGAACTTCTTCAAGCCCGTCTCCAGCTTGCGGAAGCCCAAATGCACCGTCACAGGGGACTTGTCCTGCTTGACGTTGGAGGTCACCGCTCCGGCGCCCATGTGGGACTTGTATCCCAGGATGGAATCGCCCACATAGTTGTAGTGGGGCACCTGCACATTGTCGAACAGGATGACGTTTTTCAGCTCGGTGGAATTGCCCACCACGCAGTTTGCCCCCACCAGCGCATTGCCGCGGATAAAGGCTCCGGGCCGGACCTCGGTTTCCGGGCCGATGATGCAGGGTCCAGCAATGAAGTTATTCGGATAGATCTTAGCGCTCTTGTGAATCCACACGTCCTCCTGGGGATGGTCGTACTCCTCTGCGGACAGGGCAGCTCCCAGCTCTCGGATAAACCCGCCGATTTTCGGCAGCGCCTCCCAGGGGTAGGTGGTCCCGGCCAGCAGCGGGGCTGCTGCGGTATGGGTCAAGTCATAAAGCTCTTTTGTGGCAAGCTTGGTTTCTTCGGTCATGTGACACTCTCCTTTTCATGGCATTGCTCCGATTTGGAAAAGAGGGCGGTTGATCTCCCGCCCCCTTCCTTTAGCTTTGGAATTGCAGCACTGTCCTGTCAATGGTATCCAGCTGATTGGTGTCCAGCTGCAGCTCGCCCTCCGCCGTCTGGCGAATGTCCAGGGAAATGGTGACGGACTGCCCGCTGTAGCGAACCGCAGAGGTCTGCTGCCGGCAAAACTCCACCACCTTCTCCACAAACAGCTCGTTGGCGTCCACATAGCTGTCCTCTTTCTCCTTGGGCTGGGAGCTTTCCTGCTGGGACTCCTCCTCCGAGGATTCCTCCTCGGCCCAGGGATCATAGTCCTCCCCGGAGAGATAGCTGTCCTCTTCCTCCTGGGAGCTGCTGCTTGCCTCGTTGGCCCGGGAGGCCTCCTCCTTGGTCTGGCTGCGCAGCTTTTGCAGCGCGTCGTCAATGTCGCTGAAATTGACGATGGGGTCGATCTCCACCTCCAGGTAGTAGCCCGTCTCCACCTTCTGCTCATCCTTCACAAGGTAATTGGCCTGGGCCAGCATTTCTCCCATGGCCTTCTCCAGCTGAGCCAGCTGCTCCTCACTGGGGCTGATGCCGTAGGTGTTGCAGAAGTTCACCGCCGCATTCTTCACGGTGGTCACGTTGTTCTGCTGGGCGTCCTCCTCCGTGGTGGCCGCCACTGTCATATAGTTTTCGTTCTGATTTTTATAGGAGCTGTCCAGCAGGGCCTGAAAATAGCCCGAAACGTCATAGTCCCCGAAGCTGCTCCCGGAGCAGCCGGTCAAGGCCAGGGCGCAGACCCCGGCGCACAGGGCCAGGGCAGCCCGCTTCCATGGATTTCTCACGCAATGCCCTCCTCGGCTCATTCGTTTCTGCCGCAGCATTTCTTATACTTCAATCCGCTGCCGCAGGGGCAGGGATCGTTCCGGCCGGGCTTTTTCTGCTTTTTCACCGGCTGCTTCTGCACAGTGCCGTCCCCTGTGGAGCCGCCGGCTCCCGCAGCGCCCGTTTCCTGGGCCACCTGCTCCCGCTGGGGGGCCTCCTCCTTCTTCCGCAGCCGCACGGTGAGTATCATCTTCGCGGTGTTCTCCCGGATGGTGGCGATCATGCCGTCAAACATCTCAAAGCCTTCCAAGCGGTACTCCACCACCGGGTCCTGCTGGGCATAGGCCCGCAGCCGGATGCCGTCCTGCAGCTGCTCCATGGCGTCGATGTGGTCCATCCACTCCTGGTCCACGTTCCGCAGCAGGACCACCCGCTCCACTTCCCGCATGATGGGGGAGGTGAATTCCTCCTCCTTCTTCTGATAGATGGCGTCGGCGCGGTTCTTCAGCTCGGTGACCACATGCTCCGGCTCCAGATCCTCCAGCTCCCCCTTGGTGAAGTGCAGGTCCTCCGGGCCGATCATCCAGCCCAGATAATGTTCTTTCAGGCCTCTCAGATCCCAGTCGTCGTGGGGGACGTTCTCGGGCAGGTACTGCTTGACATTGGCCTCGATGGCGCTGTAGATCATCTTCTGGATGGGTTCCTTCATGTTCTCGCCGTTTAGGACCTGATCCCGCTGGCTGTAGATGATCTGCCGCTGGCTGTTCATCACTTCGTCGTACTGCAGCACGTTCTTCCGGATGGCAAAGTTGCGGCTTTCCACCTTGCGCTGAGCGCTTTCGATGGACCCGGACACCATGCCTGCCTCAATGGGCATATCGTCCTCGATCTTAAGCTTATCCATCAGCCCCTGCAGACGCTCGCCGCCAAACAGGCGCATCAAGTCGTCCTCCAGGGAGATGTAGAACCGGCTTTTACCGGGATCTCCCTGACGGCCGGCACGGCCCCGCAGCTGGTTGTCGATCCGGCGGGACTCGTGGCGCTCGGTGCCGATGATGTACAGGCCGCCCAGCCGCCGGACCTCCTCGGCCTCGGGGGCGATCTCTGCCTTGTATTTCTGATTCAGCTCGGAGAAGGTCTTGCGGGCCTCCAAAACGGCCTCGTCCTCTGTGTGGCTGAAGGCGGAAGCCTCTACCAGCATCTCCTCGTCATAGCCCATCTTCCGCATTTCGGCCTTGGCCATGAACTCCGCGTTGCCGCCCAGCAGGATATCCGTACCGCGGCCCGCCATGTTGGTGGCAATGGTCACGGCGCCCTTACGGCCGGCCTGGGCCACGATCTGGGCCTCCTGCTCGTGGAACTTGGCGTTCAGGACCTGGTGCTTCACACCCCGGGCCTTCAGCAGCTTAGAGAGCAGCTCGCTCTTCTCGATGGTGATGGTGCCCACCAGCACGGGCTGGCCCTTTTCATGATGCTCCACAATATCGTCGATGACAGCCTGGAACTTGGCCTGCTCGGTCTTATAGACCACGTCGGAGCAGTCCTCTCGGATCATGGGCCGGTTGGTGGGGATCTCCACCACGTCCAGCTTGTAGATCTCGGAGAACTCCTCCTGCTCGGTCATGGCGGTGCCCGTCATACCGGAGAGCTTGTTGTAAAGACGGAAGTAGTTCTGGAAGGTAATGGTGGCCAGGGTGCGGCTCTCGCGGGCCACCTCCACGCCCTCCTTGGCCTCGATAGCCTGGTGCAGGCCCTCGTTGTAGCGGCGGCCGTACATCAGACGGCCGGTGAACTCATCCACGATGATGACCTGGCCATCCTTGACCACATAGTCCTGATCCCGGTGCATGATGCCCCAAGCCTTGATGGCCTGGTTCACATGGTGCTGCAATTTGATGTTGTCCGGGTCGGTGAGGTTCTCCACGCCGAAGAACTCCTCGGCCTTTTTCACGCCCCGCCGGGTCAGAGAGCAGGTCTTCAGCTTCTCGTTGACAATGTAGTCGTAATCCTTATAAAGCTCATCGTTGTCCTCTTTTTCGTCCGTCTCCTTGACGCGGATGGGGGTCAGGGTACGGGCGAAGGCGTTGGCCCGGCCGTAGAGGTCGCCGGCCTTGGCGCCGTGACCGGAGATGATCAGAGGGGTCCTGGCCTCGTCGATCAGGATGGAGTCCACCTCGTCCACGATGGCGTAGTTGTGGCCCCGCTGCACCTTGTTCTCCTTGTAAATGACCATGTTGTCCCGCAGATAGTCAAAGCCCATCTCATTGTTGGTGCCGTAGGTGATGTCACAGGCGTAAGCAGCCTTTTTCTCCTTGGGGGACATACCGGTCATGGCCAGGCCCACGGTCATCCCCATGAAGTTGAACACACGGGCCATCATCTCGCCCTGGTATTTGGCCAGGTACTCGTTGACGGTGACGATGTGTACGCCCTTTCCGGTGAGGGCGTTTAAGTACGCGGGCAAAGCCAGGGTGAAGGTTTTGCCTTCACCGGTCTTCATTTCGCTGATGCGGCCCTGATGCAGGATGATGCCGCCCTGAACCTGCACCGGGAACAGCCGGATGGAAAGCACCCGAGCCATGGCCTCACGGCAGGCTGCGAAGGCCTCCGGCAGGAGGTCATCCAGGGACTCGCCCTTTTCCAATCGCTCTTTGAATTGCGGAGTGAGGGCCTTCAGCTCCTCATCGGTCAGCTTTTTATAGGTATCCTCCAGGCCAAGGACTTTATTCACCAGGGGCTGGATACGCTTGAGTTCCCGTTTGCTGTAATTTCCAAACAGCTTTGTCAAAATGTTGTTCGCCATATATTTTTCAGAAAGCCTGCCTTTCTTCCGGGAGGACGGCACAGCCGCTCCCACAGGGATAAAGCGCCGCAGGAAGCGGCGTATATACGGGTTTATTATAACACGCCTTCCCACTCCAATGCAAGGAACACCGCAGTTTGTTTACAAATTGATGGGGTTTCCCGTCCTGCGGTCTTTTAATCTTTCTCGAAATTTGTTATAATAGTCCGTAATGTGAAAAAAGAGATAGGATGTGTCGTATGCAAACTGAGGAAATCAAGCAAAACAAAATGGGCTCCGCCCCCATGCTGCCCCTGATCTTCTCCATGGCCCTGCCGGCGATGTTCTCCATGCTGGTGCAGGCGCTGTACAATATCGTGGACAGCTATTTTGTGGCCCAGGTCAGCGAGAAGGCACTGGCTGCGGTCAGTTTGGCGTTTCCCCTGCAAAACCTGCTCATCGCCTTTGCAGTGGGCACCGCCGTGGGCGTCACCAGCCTGATCTCCCGCCGGTTGGGCGAGGGACGTCAGGACGAGGCCGATTCCACCGCCACCCATGGCATTGTGCTGGCGCTTTGCACCTGGGTGCTATTCGCCCTGTACGGGACCTTTTTCTCCACCCCCTTTTTCGAGCTTTTTGAAACCGACCAGGAGATCATTCAGATGGGCAGCTCTTACATTTCCATCTGCTGCGTGTTCTCCTTCGGCATATTTGTGGAGGTCACCCTGGAGAAAACGCTGCAGGCCACCGGCAACATGATTTGGCCCATGATCTTCCAGCTCATCGGCGCCGTCACCAACATCATCCTGGACCCCATCATGATCTTCGGACTGCTGGGGCTTCCCGCCATGGGTGTGGCCGGCGCGGCCGTTGCCACCGTGATCGGGCAGATCGCCGCCATGACCGCGGCCTCCCTGGTGCTGGCCTTCCGGGACCACGATATCCACATCAGCTTCCGAAACTTCCGGCCGGATTTTCAAATCATCAAGGATATCTACATCGTAGGAGCGCCCTCCATTGTCATGCAGTCCATCGGCACGGTGATGACCATGGCTCTCAACGGGATCCTCTCCTCCTTCTCCACAGCCGCTTACACGGTGTTCGGCCTGTATTTCAAGCTCCAGTCCTTTGTGTTCATGCCGGTGTTCGGCCTCAACCAGGGCCTGCTGCCCATCCTGGGCTACAACTACGGCGCCCGCAACAAGCGCCGCATGATGTCCGCCTTTTGGTCCGGCTGCGCCATCGCCCTCATCATTATGACGGCGGGCATGGTGGTGTTCCTGGCCATTCCCCAGGTGCTGCTGGGCATCTTCAATGCCTCCGGCGAGCTGCTGGAAATCGGCGTCCCCGCTCTGCGGATCATCTGCACCTGCTTCCTGTTCGCCGCCCTGGGCATTGTGGCCTCCACCCTGTTCCAGGCTGTGGGCCGGGGCGTGTACAGCCTGGTGGTTTCCCTGATGCGTCAGCTGGTGGTACTGGTGCCCGTGGCTTGGCTTCTGGCCAAGGTCACCCAACAGGTTTTTTACGTATGGTGGGCGTTCCCCATTGCCGAATGTGTCTCCCTCGTGGTGAGCCTGTGGTACCTTTTCCGGCTGTATAACCAGGAAATCAAACACCTAGACGCCGCAAAACAACACTGAGTTCTTTGAGAACCTGCAAAAAGAGACTGCTGCAAGCCCGCAGCAGTCTCTTTTTTTACCGCTTCCCAGGGGATTCCTGGGGTCCTGAAGCGGGCAGCTCCACGGTGAAGGTGGTCCCCTTCCCCACAGCGCTCTCCACGCGCGCCTCTCCTCCATGGGCCTGGGCGATCCACTTCACCATGGAAAGCCCCAGCCCGTTGCTGTCCCCGCTGCGGGAGGGGTCTGCCTGGTAAAACCGGTCCCAGATCCGCCCCAGATGCTCCGGGGCAATGCCCGCACCGTCGTCAGCCACGGTGAGCAGCACCTTGTCCCCCTGGGCTTTCAGCCCCATGCGGATATGTCCCCCGGAGCTACCGTAGGTCAGGGCATTTTGCAGCAGATTCCCCCACAGCCGCAGCAGCAGGGTCTGGTCTGCGGTGACAAACACATCCGGCTGAATGTTCGCTGTGAGCTCCACCCCCTGCTGCTGGGCGATCTCGGCAAAGGTCTCCGCCTCCATCTGGCTCAGCTCCGACAGGTCCAGCTCCTCTAAAGTCAGCCGTTCCCGGCCCTGGTCCGCCCGAGAGAGCAGCAACAGCTGGGACACCATGTCCACCATGGACTTCACCTTCCTGCCGACCACCTCCGCCTCCCGCCGTGCCTCGGGGGAGAGATCCTCCCGGGCAAGCAGATCCTCGCACTGCATCAGCGCCACGGCAAGGGGAGTGCGCAGCTCATGGGCCACATCGCTGGTGAACTGCTTTTCTCTGCGGAAGCTGTCCTCCAGCTCGTCCAGCAGGCCGTCAAAGGTCTGGCCCAGGGTGTAGATCTCGTCAGAGCCCTTTTCCAGCCGCACCCGCTTGGACAGATCCCGCTCCTGCTGGATATTGCTCACCGTCCGGGTGATCTGCGCCACAGGCCGCAGCGCTCTGCGGGAGATCAAGTAGCCGCACAGGGCGGTCAATCCCACCAGCACGGGCAACAGAATCAGCACCAGGCGCAGAGTGAAGCGGAAGCCCCGCTCAGCGTCGGACAGGGATACGATCCCCCGCAGGATCAGATTTCCATAGCCCTCCACGGGAATCTCCATATCCAGCACCCGATACTCGGTGTCCCCGGCGGCTGCCGTGCGAAGCTCCCCGACGGAGAAGGGCAGGTCATATACAAAGCCGTAAGGCAGACGGCCATACAGCAAAGAGGAGCTTCCCGGCTGATAGGCGGAGAGGTACACCCCGTTTTCCAGCTCCAAAAACTCCGAGTCAAACTCCAAGCGGCCCTGGCGGTACTCCACATCCTCCACAGCCTGGGTGACCCGCGTCTCCAACGCGTTCTCCACATTGGCCAAAATCTCCTGGGAGCTGGCAGAGAGCAGCACCCCCAGCATCAGACACACCACCAGGGTCATCAGCCCCGTATGCAGCAGCACCAGCCGCGTCTTTAGGGAAAGCCGCCTCATGCACCGCCCTCCCTGAGTACATAGCCATGGCCCCGCACTGTGTGGATGTACTTGATGTCATAGCCCTCGTCCAGCTTTTTTCGCAGGTAGCGGATGTACACATCAATGACATTGGAACCGCCGGAGAAATCATAGTCCCACACATGCTGCTCCAGTTTGTCCCGGCTCAGCACGACACCTGCGTTCTGCATCAAATACCGCAGCAGAGAGAACTCCTTGGAGGATAGGGCGATTGCCCTCCCGCCCCGGAACGCCTGGCGGGTATCCAGATGAAGCTCCAGCTCCCCCACCTTCAGCACGCTGGTCTTTTCCCCCTGGGGCTTGCGCAGCAGCACCCGCAGCCGGGCCAGCAGCTCCTCAAAGGCAAAGGGCTTGATAAGGTAGTCGTCGGCGCCTGCGTCCAGACCGGCCACCCGGTCCTCAATGCTGTCCCGGGCGGTGAGCAGCAGCACGGGCACCCGGTTTCCCTCCCGGCGCAGGCGGGAAAGCACCTGCAGACCGTCGAGCTTGGGCATCATGATGTCCAGCACCAGGGCGTCGTACTCTGCGCCCAGGAGGTAATCAAAGACCTCCTCCCCGTCAAAGCAGCTATCCACGCTGTAACCGGCCTCCTTCAGCCGCTTTTTCAGCAACCGATTGAGATCCCTCTCGTCCTCCGCCACCAAAATCCGCATAGCCCGCCTCTCTTTCTCTCCCTGAGGGCTCAGTCGTCATAGTCCGCGCTCCATTCAATGAAGGTCCCATTGGAGGTGATCTCAAACTCATACTCGGCCTGGTCGTAATACACCTCGCCCTCGTATTTCTTCTGGCCGTCGTCGTAATCCTCCTCGATACGCACCTGCTCCGCCGTCGCTCCGGGGACCCGATCCAGCACCAGCTGCACCGCCTGCTCCATGGTGATCTCCCCAGAGGTCTGGACCACAGCCTCCGGCTGGCTTTCCCTGGGAATCCACCCCTCTATGTCCGCGTCATGGGAAAGGACCTCGCCGGTATCCTGGGCGATTTCATAGTCGTACTCCGTGGTCCCCACGGAAAACTCCACATCGTAGATCGCCCGGCCGTCCTCCACGTCCGCCTTGACCCTGTAGATGACGGCATCCTCTAAGGAGACCCCGGCGTGGTTCAGAGCAATGGTCTGGGCCTCCTCCTGGGTCACTCCGGCATGGTCCAGGGCGATCTCCGTAGCCTGTGCCTGGGTGACAGCCTCTTCGGCGCAGCTTGTGACCATCAGCGCCAGGACCAGTGCGGCCAAGCCTGCTCCCAGCTTACTTAGAAAATCTTTCCGTTTCATAAACGTCTGCCTCCTTTTCCTTTGGTACTGTCAGTATACCATGGGAAGATGAGAGGAAGATGAGAGAGCGAATCTTTTTATAGGCGGCTCCCAGTATGCAGCCGCTGTCTGCCATAGAGGGCCGCCCCCAGCATCCCGGCGGCATCCCCCAACTGCGCTGTGACGATCTGGCAGCTTTGCCGGGAGAGCTCCAGGGCATGGGTATCCACCACCCGCCGGGCAGGACCCAGGAGCCGCTCCCCGGCAGCAGCCATGCCCCCACCCACGATGACCACCTCCGGGTTAAAGAGGTTGATCACGTTCACCAGGCCAAAGCCCAACAGTTCTCCGGTTTCCCTCATGGTCTCTACCGCAGCGGGATCCCCCAGATCGTAGGCACGGGATACCATATCGGCCGTGATCGCCGACAGCTCGCCTCCAACCCAATCCAGGATCACACTGGGCTGTCCGGCCTGGAGTTTCTCCCACAGGGTACGCAGCATCCCCAGGGCCGAAACATACCGTCCCAAGCATCCGCTGCTGCCGCACTTGCAGGGGCGGCCCTCCCGGACCATGTTCATGTGGCCGATCTCCCCCGCGCTGGACGTGGTCCCATACAGCACATGACCATCCATCACAATCCCCGACCCCAGGCCCGTGCCCAGGGTGAGCAGCACCACATTGCGCTTTCCACGGCCCGCTCCCTGCAGCCACTCGCCGTAGAGGTTTACCCGCACATCGTTGTCGATGAACACCGGCAACGCCAGCCGTTCCTTCAGCCAAGCTGCCACGGGCACATCTTTCCACTGGGGAAAATTGGGCGAAAAATAGGAGATCCCTTCCTCGATGTCCAGCAGCCCCGGAACTCCCACGCCCACACAGGCAACACGGTCCTTGGAAGCCTGCGCCCACAGGGGCTCCAGCGCCAGGACGATTCTTCCCAGCACAGCCTCCCACCCCCGGTCCGCCTGGGTGGGGATGCGGTTTTCCCAAAGGCGGTCCAGGCTCTGGGCGCAAAAGGCCGCAGCTTTGATGTTGGTCCCGCCCAGATCCACTCCAACCATGATCTCCTTCACAAAACATCCTCCTTTTGTCACCCCCTCCCCGGCCCCCGCATAGGATGAAGGGAATCCTTGTAAGGAGGCGGTCTCTTGCCCATTCGCATTTTCATCGACCAGGGGCACAACCCCCAAGGGGTCAACGCGGGAGCCGAGGGCTTCGGCTTGCGGGAACAGGACGTCAACTATGCCGTAGGCTTGGAGCTTGCCCGGCTTCTCAACCAGGACCCCCGCTTCACCGCCAGGATCTCTCGGACCACACCCTCCGAGAGCCTTGGCACCAGCAATTCCACCAGCCTGCAGCGCCGGGTCCAGCTGGCGAACTCCTGGCCTGCGGACTACTTCATCAGCATCCACTGCAACGCCAACACCAACCCCGCCGTCAACGGGACAGAGGTCTACACCTACCGGCAGAACACCCAGGCCTATTGGCTGGCCCAGCACATCCTTCGGGGCGTGGTGGACGCTGTGGGGACCCGGGACAACGGCGTGCGGCTGAATCCCAGCCTGTATGTTCTGCGGCGCACCTCCATGCCCGCCGTCCTGGTGGAGCTGGCCTATCTCACCAACGGCATGGACGCCTTGAAGCTCCGGGACGAGCAGCCTGCCTTTGCCAGGGGAATCTACAACGGGCTGCTGGGCTACTTTGGCTTTGCTCCGGAGGGCTGACCCGTCCTTAGGACTGGTAGGTCATCATCGCTACGCTGTGGTGCATATTCTTGTGGATTTCAATGGTGTCGGTGTCGTAGTGCATCCAATGGCTGTCCAGATTTAAGTACTCCTCCACCGGGCCCAGGACGTCAAACCCAAAGCTGTCCGAGCGGTAATGCATGGGGATCACTACCTTGGCCTCCACAGCGTCTGCAATGGCCTTGGCCTCCTGGGGGCCCACGGTGTAAAAGCCTCCCACAGGGAGCATCACAGCATCCACACCTTTGAGCTGCTCCAGGACCTCCGGGGCCGGCATCTGCCCCACGTCACCCATGTGGGCCACCCGCAGGCCCTGGGCCTCCAGCAGATGGATGGTGTTCGGGCCGCGCTTCTGGCCCTGGCAATCGTCATGGAAGGACGCCAGGGGAGTGATGGTGAAGGGATTTTCCGGCCCATCCTCCCGCAGCACGGCTCCGGCGCGGTAATTGTGGTCGTGATGCTCATGGCTGCACAGAACCTGGTCAGCCACTTCGTGGATCTCCCGGCAGCCGGGAACACTGCCCGGCTCAAAGGGGTCCAGCAGGACCCGATATCCTTCGCACTCCGCCAGAAAGCAGGAATGTCCCAACCATTTCAGTTCAATCGCCATACAAAAGCAACTCCTTTTCCAGGCGGATTCTCCAGAAACCGTCCTTTTATAACTGCTAGTATACCACAAATTCCCCAGCTCTGCCACCGGGTTTTCCCGCCTCGTGGACACCCAAAAAAGAAAAAATCCCGGCGCTGTGCCGGGATCTTTTCTCACTGGCGAGGTTGGGGTCGCTTGCCATCCCCAGGACAGACCTTGGCCTGGGGCGCTGCTCCCGGTTCCTTCCGGGGAATCGCCATGGGCGATAGCTGCTGGTAGGATTCCAGCTCCTGGGCGTTTTCCGGAGGGGTGTACATCAGCCCGGTACACTCGTTGGCAGAGGCCACAGGGGATACCTCCTCCAGGACGTCGTGCTCGTGGTAATTGATACGCTCTTTCATGCCACTCATCCTTTCCGAGCTTAGTGTGCCTCGCTTCCCTCTTTCTATGCACATTCGGACACAGCATCCAGCGCCCACTGTCCACAATCCCGGAATGTCCTGCTGCATTTGACGCAAAAAAAGAGCCGCAAGGAATCCCTTGCAGCTCTTTGCTTGAGTTCTTTATTTCGCCTTAGCGCTGTCCAGCTTTTCGCGCTTGTGCAGCTGCCACATGCAGAACAGGTTGGGCGCAATGCACTGGCTGCTGAAGCAGCCGGCTGCCACGCCAGCCATCATGGGCAGGGCAAAGGACACGACAGTGTCGATGTTGAAGATCAATGCCACGACCAGCACAACCAGCAGTGCCAGGAAGGTGGTCACAGAGGTGAGCAGGGTGCGGCCCAGAGTCTGGTTCAGGCTCAGGTTCATCAGGTCGGAATAGCTGGCCTTGGGTCCCAGAATCCGGCGATTCTCACGAACGCGGTCGTAGATCACGATGGTGCTGTTCAGGGAGTAACCCAAAATGGTCAGGATCACGGCGATGAACACATCGTTGATGGCCATACCGCAGATTACAAACAGGAAGAAAGCGATCAACACGTCATGGATCAACGCCACGATAGCGGTGACGCCAGCGGAGAAACCGCCGATCTTACGGAACCGCAGAGCGATATACACCAGCAGGAAAATCGCGGTGATGGCCAGGCAGACCAAGCACTTCTGGAAGAACCGGGCGCCCATGGTGGGCTCCACGGAGTTGGACTCCAACAGATTGAAGGTCAGCGCGTCATACGCATTGGTCAGCACATCGGCCACCTCAGACTGCTCGTCGGGAGAGATGCTCTGGTTGCCGGAGAAGGAAACCGTCACCTGATGAGCGCCGGTGCTGATGTCCTGGTTGATGGACACGGAGCATTCCTTGCCCAACTGTTCCTGGATGGTCTTTTGGACCTCTTCGGAAGCGATTTCGCCGCCCTCCACGGAATACTTGACCATGGCGCCGCCGGCAAACTGGATATCCAGCTTGGGCCCAAGCACAATGCTGCAAATAACTCCAATGACGATCAGCGCGATGGAGATGCCAAAAAAGATCTTCCTGTTCTTATAAAAGTCAAACCGGTACATTTTCTCATTCATCGCCCCGAGCACCTCCAAACAGCCATTTTTTATGCAGGCACTTGAAGCCAGCCAGAGAATTGGTCATCAGCCGGGTTGCCAGCACACCCATGACAAAGTTGGCAAGGATGCCCACCAACAGCGTAAAGCCAAAGGAGAAGATGGAACCTGTGGTGGACTCGCCGAAGATCATGGACAGGATGTTGCTGGGCCCAAACACGCCCATCAGCATGATGGCCACGATTGCCGTGGTGATGTTGCCGTCGAAGATCGCCCAGAAGCTGCTCTGGAAGCCCTTCTGCAGGGCGCCGTCCAGAGTCTTGCCGTTCTTCAGCTCCTCACGGATGCGGCTGGCGGTGATCACGTTGGCATCCACGCCCATACCAATGGACAGGATGATGCCGGCGATACCGGGCAGCGTCATGGTGAAGGAGTTGAGGAAGGGGAAAAAGCCGGAGATGGCTGCAAAGACGAGACCCATCTGACCGGCCAGGCTGATGGCGGCCACCACGCCGGGCAGCCGGAACACCACGATCATCAGCACTGCGATGATCGCAAAGGCGATGATCCCGGCCAGCATCATGGCGTCAAGGGCCTGAGTGCCCAGGGTGGGCGCCATGGAGTTGAAATCGGAAACCTCCAGGGCAAAGGGCAGAGCGCCCGCCTGGATTTTGGAAGCCAGCTGCGTGGCCTCCTCGCTGGTGAAGTCGCCGGTAATGGAGCATTCTCCATTGGTGATGGCCTCGTTCACAGTGGGGAAGGAGATCATCACATCATCCATCCAGATGGAGATGGTCTTGCCCACCAGCTCGGTAGTGGCCTTGGCAAACTTCTCCTTGCCCTGCTCGCTCAGCTTCAAGGAGACGATATACTGGTACTCGCCGGTCTGCTGGTCCTGATTCATGGCAGGCTCGGCGGCAACCACGTCGCTGCCCTCCAGGATGACGTTCTCAGCGGTGACGCCGGTGGGAGTCTTGTAAACAAGGCTGCCGTCGTCGGCGTTTTCCATGGTCTCGTAGGACATCCCCTCTCGGAAGGTCAGCTGAGCCGTTGCGGCCAGCTCGTCAATGGCGGCCTCGGGGTCAAAGTTCTCCTCGTCGCTCTTCCAGGGGAAGCGCACGATGATCCGGTTGTTGGTGGGGTCGGTGTACAGCTCATAGTCCGTGATATTGTTGGACACCATGCGGGTCTCGATGATCTCCTTGGCGGCATTCAACTGTTCGGCAGTGGCCTCCACGCCGTCCTCAGGGCTGAAGGTGGCCTCCACGCCGCCCCGAATATCAATGCCCCAACGGATATCCCCCGCGCCTTTTATGTAGGTCAGCTTAAAGTCCCCGTTCTGTCCGTACACACCAAACAGGGATGTGCACACCAGGGCGAGGATGAGAAGCGCCACAACAAAAAACACTGGTTTTTTTACTCGCTTCATGGGTTTCTTTCCTCCAGTCGGAAAGGCCGCACCGGCCCTTCCCTGATTTTTCCTGCTTTATGCCTGTGAATGACATACGCAAAGCAGGGCAGCACCTGGGCGGAACTCCGGAGCCCGTCCCCTTTGCTACCCCGCTTTTTTTACCTCAATACAGAATTATTCCTGCTCCTCGGGCTGAGCCTCGGTAGAGTACACAACTTCCTCAGCGGGAGACTGTGCGGCATCCTCATCCTCGGCGGCCTTCTGCTCTTCCAGCAGAGCGCGGATGGACAGGGACACACGATGGCGCTCAAAGTCGATGTCGGTGATCTTCACCTGGACCTCGTCGCCCACCTTCAGCACATCCTGGGGCTTCTCAATCCGATGATCCGCAATCTGAGAAATGTGGATCAGGCCGTCGATGCCGGGGATCACGCTGGCAAAAGCGCCGAACTGGGTCATGCCCACGATCTTGGCGTCGCACACAGTGCCCACGGGATACTCCCGCTCCAGCTTAACCCAGGGATTGTCCTCGGCCCGCTTGTAGCCCAGAGAGATCTTGCCGTTCTCGCGGTCCAGGCCCTTGACGTACACGTTCACAGTGTCGCCCACCTTCAGCACCTCGCTGGGATGCTTGACGCGGTTCCAGCTCAGCTCGGAGATGTGCACCATTCCGTCCACACCGCCCAAATCCACAAAGGCGCCGAAGTTGGTCAGGGACTTGACCGTACCGGTGAACTCCTGACCCTCTTCCACCTGCTCCCAGAACTTCTCCTGGGCGGCCTTGCGCTCTTCCCGCAGGACGCTGCGGATGGAGCCCACAGCGCGGCGGCGCTGGCGGTTGACCTCGATGATGCGGAAGCGCACCTCGGTGTTCAGCAAAACGTTCAGGTCCTCCCCGCGGGATGCGGTGGCCTGGGATGCGGGAACGAAGATCCGCATGGCCTTGTACAGCACGATGACGCCGCCCTTGACCACTTCGATGACCTTGCCCTCCAGGACCTCGTTGCCTTCCATCGCCTGGGTGATCTCATCCCAGCCCTTCATGGCGTCCACGCGGCGCTTGGAGAGCATGATGGTGCCTTCCTGGTCGTTGGTCTTCATGATGAGCAGATCCATCTCGTCGCCGATCTTCACCAGATCCTCAGGCTTTGCGCTGGGATCGTTGGAAAGCTCATTGGCGGGGATGAAGCCTGCCTGCTTGCGGCCCACGTCCACATAGACCTCGGTGGGGGAGATTCCCACAACGACGCCGTGGACCTTCTCGTCTGTATTTAAGCTTTTGAGGGATTCCTCAAGCATCTCCTCAAAGTTTTGTTCGTTGTTTCCTACTTCTGCCATGGTAGCAAGTACCTCCTTTATAATGCTTGCGGGCGTGGATGCCCCCGCTGTGATGCCAACGCTCAGCCCGGCCGAAAACACAGGCAGCTCGTCCGCCCTTTCGATGAGGTACGTCTCGCAGTATTCCGCGCAGATATCGCGCAGCTTTGCCGTGTTCGAACTGTCCCTGCCCCCCACCACGATCATCCTGTCGCAGCGCTGAGCAAGTGTTTTTGCTTCTTTCTGCCGTCTCGCAGTCGCATTACATATTGTAGCAAAAACTGCGCCGTTTGTACATAGGTTTTTCAGACTTTCCGCGCATTTTTCCCATTCTCCGGTGTGAAAGGTCGTTTGGGCCGCCATTGTCAGGGGTTTTGAGGTCAATTCCGGATGCTTTTTCAGCAATTCCACCAATTCCTCGTGGTTTTTTACCACATAATTCTCCCCTTTGCAATACCCCATGATCCCCTGCACCTCGGGATGGCAGCGGTCTCCGGCCAGCAGGAACACCCTGCCCTGCTCTCCGGCCTGAGCGGCCAGCAGGTGAATCTTTTTTACAAAGGGGCAGGTGGCGTCCACATAGGGAATCTTTAGCCGCTGGATGCGCTCCTCCACCTCCCGCGGCACACCGTGAGAGCGGATCACCAAGGTGCAGCCCTCGGGGGTGTCCTCCGGGTCTGCGACCGTCACCACGCCCCGGCCGGCCAGGTCGCCGGTAACCTGGGGGTTGTGGATGATCGCCCCCAGGGTGGCGGCGCGCTTGCCCTCCTCCACCAGCTGGTACACCGTGCTGACAGCGCGATTGACGCCAAAGCAGAATCCAGCAGTTTCAGCCAGCTCAACCTTCATGGGGGACCTCCGGCTGTGCGGGAGCTTTGGGCGACTCCAGCTGGGAGGGCAGCCCCAAAGCCTCGCAGGATTCCTCCCGCAGCTCCGCAATCCTGGACATAATCAGCCGGCTGGCCCGGCGCAGCTGCATGCTGGAATCATCCTGAATGTTCAGCTCCTGGGCGGAAATGGGCTTGCCAAACCGAATCATCGTGGTTTTGAACATAGCGGGATGCTTGCCGTCCTCTGCGGTGATGCACACCGGCACCACCGGCGCCTTGGTCTTATAGGCCAGCAGCGCAGCGCCCGTCTTGGGCTTCAAGAGCTTGCCGTCCTTGGAGCGGTGCCCCTCGATAAACACGCCCACCACGCCGTTTTGACTTAAAAGGGCATAGGCGTCCTCCAGAGCGTCGCCGCCGCCGGTCCCACGCTTCACTGGGAAGGCCCCCAGCTTTCGGAACAATCCCCCCAGGAACTTGTTCCGGAACAGCTCTTCCTTGGCCATATAGAACACCTGGCGCTTCTGGCACACGCCCAAAAACACGG
Source organism: uncultured Acutalibacter sp. (assembly GCA_963559705.1). Classification (GTDB taxonomy): domain Bacteria; phylum Bacillota; class Clostridia; order Oscillospirales; family Acutalibacteraceae; genus Acutalibacter. Next base: position 18,489 of record CAUWLU010000011.1, on the reverse strand, counting down.
GATCTCGCTTGGCCAAATGATTGCTGCACAGCAGCACCGGCCCATCCTTGGGCATATTCTCCGCGCCAATGACCTTCATGCGGAACACCAGGTGAAAATATCCCCACAGGACAAACTGCCCCGCCCTATAAATGGCTGTTTTTTTCTTCGGCGTCCGATCTCTCTCTTCTGTAACCTGCAACAATGCCAACCCCTTCCTTATTCTTAAGTCCTGCGTCCTTCCTCACAGACGCTGCCGCACCAGCTCCACAAGCCGCTGTACGGACCCGTCAAAATCCAACTCGGAGGTATCCAGCAGCACGGAATCCTCCGCCGGGCGCAGCGGCGCCGTCTCCCGGTGGGAGTCCTGATAGTCCCGCTGTTCAATGTCCCGCAGGATGGATTCGTAATCCGCTTTCTGTCCGGATTCTTCCAGCTGCGCCACCCGCCGCCGCGCCCGCTCCTCCGGGGAGGCAGTCAAAAACACCTTGAGCTGGGCGTTGGGCAGCACCACCGTGCCGATGTCCCGGCCGTCCATCAGCACATGATTCTTCTGGGCAAGGTCCCGCTGGAGCTGCAGCAGGTACGCCCGCACCGCCGGAATCGCCGCACAGGCCGATGTGGCCATGGACACTTCCGGGGTGCGGATCAGCCCGGTGACGTCCTCGCCGTTGAGGAGCATCTTCTGCCCCTGGTCCGTGTATTCCATCCCCACCCGGATCTCCGGCAGCAGCCCCTCCACTTTGGCGGCGTCGTGAGGGTCTACCCCCCGGCGCAGCACATACAGGGCAATGGTGCGGTAAATGGCTCCGGTGTCCACATACACAAAGCCCAGCTCCTTGGCAGCAGCTTTGGCCACACTGCTCTTTCCAGCCCCAGCGGGGCCGTCAATGGCAACTGCAAACATAAATTCCGACTCCTTTCGCTCTGATCCCTTTTGTTTGCGGACTTCCTCCCGCCGGGGCTTCCCGGGGGTGTCCTCCACGGCTGCCGCAACCATGGAATTCAGAGCCTTCTCGTTTCTTTACTAAAAGGATTTGGGCAAAACCTGCGGAAGCTCCCTCTCAGGCTTCCCCAGCGTGGCTGCCGGCACACCGGCCCGTTGCAAAGGCGATCTGCAAGTTATAGCCTCCAGTGTAGGCGTCGGCGTCCAGAAGCTCCCCGGCAAAGTACAGCCCAGCCACCAGCTTGGACTCCATGGTCTTGGGACTGACCTCCTTCAGGCTCACCCCGCCGCTGGTGACGATGGCCTCGGCAAGGGGCCGGAACCCCTGGATCTCCACGGAAAAGTCCTTCAGCAGCTCTAACAGCCTCCGGCGCTGCTCTCTGGCAATCGAGTGGCACCGGGTCTCTCCCGGAATCCCGCTGCGCTCCACCGCCACGGGAATCAGCTTTTGGGGCAGCAGCTCTTCCAGAGAATTGGCAAAAAATTTGTTTTTATGCGATTCCAGCTCCCGCAGCAGCCGGGCGTCCAGCTGGGCTTCGGTGAGGGCTGGCTTCAAGTCGATATGAACCGTGTACTTTCCAGGCTCCATGGGATGGAGGTGCGCCGAAGCGCTGAGGATGGTGGGGCCGCTCAGTCCAAAATGAGTGAACAGCAGCTCGCCAAAGTCCTGGTACACCGGCTTTTTCTTCCCCTTGGCCGTCACCCGGACACCGCAGTTTCGCAGGGACAGGCCCATCATCCGGGAACACCAATTCCCCTGCTCCACCAAGGGGACCAGGGACGGCGTGGGAGCCACCACAGTGTGGCCTAACGCCTCTGCCAGGCGATAGCCGTCCCCGTTGGAGCCAGTACCCGGGTAGGAGGCCCCGCCGCAGCAGAGGATCACGCTGCGGCCCCGGTAGGTCCCGGCCTGGGTGACTACCCCTGCGGCGCGGCCCTCCTCAACCAGGACCTCCTTCACCGCCTCCCGGACCACCACGGCCCCCTGAGCCCAGCGCTCCAAAGCGTCGGCAATGTCATGGGCGCTGTCGGACGCAGGGAACACCCGGCGTCCCCGTTCCGTCTTTAAGGGGACCCCCAGGCCCTCAAAAAAGGCCATGGTATCCTGGGGAGTGAACGCGGACAGCGCCCCATAGAGGAACCTTCCCCCCCGGGGACAGGCTGCCACCGCCTCCTCCACCGAGCAGTTGTTGGTGACGTTGCAGCGGCCCTTGCCGGTGATGCGCACCTTTCTGCCAAACTGGCGGTTCTTATCAAACAGGCACACGGAAAGGCCCCTCTCCAGAGCAGCGCCAGCGGCCATCAGCCCGGCGGCGCCTGCGCCCACAATCAAAACGTCATAGCTTTTCAAAACTCAACTGCCCTTCTCGTCCACTTTTTCGTAGACGCCGTATTCGTCCCAGATCCCCTCGATCTTCCGCAGGGTATCCGCCACCTGCTCCTTCTTCCGGATGGCCACGGTGACAATCAGCGCGTTGATCAAGCTCAGGGGGCCCACCAGGGAATCCACAAAGGACACCATATCGCTGCGGGCCAGCAGCACATGAGAGGCATACTGGGCCAAGGGCGACAGGGGGCTGTCCGTGATGGCCACTGTAGTAGCCTTCTGGGAAGAGGCATACTTCATGGTTTTGACAGCCTTCTTGGAGTAACGGGGGAAGCTGATGGCGATGACGGCATCCCCTTCCCCAACGTGGACCATCTGCTGCAAAATGGTGGATTCGCTGGTGACCTCCACCAAATGTACGGTATCAAAAACCAAGCGCAGATAGTGGGCCATAAAGGTGGCCAGCGCCAAAGAGCTGCCCGCCCCCAGCACATAGACGGTTTTGGCGCCCACCAAGGCGTCAACAGCCTGATAAAAGGCCTCCCGATCCACATTCTCCTTGGTCCGCTTTAAGATGTCGATATCCTGGTCCAGCACCTCGTCCAGAAGCTGGTCCGGAGAAAAGTTCCGGGAAGTACGCTCCAAGCGCTGAACGCTGGTCATCTTGCTGCGGATCATCTCCTGCATGGCCTGCTGCAGCGCCGGATATCCTGAGTAGCCGATCTCAGTGGCAAAGCGCACCACGGTGCTTTCGCTGACGCCCACCGTCTGTCCCAACCGCGAGGCCGTCATGAAGGCGACCTGGTCGGAATGTTCCTCAATATACCGGGCAATCATCCGCTGGCCCTTGGAAAAACCCGCACTGTGCTGGCGAATGCGCTCGGAAAGCTGACTGTTCATGTCCTCTCTTCCTTTCTCTGCCCTCTCGCATTTCTATAGCTCATTCATTTTACGGCTTTCTCCTGCAAAAAGCAAGGGAAAAACCTTGACTTCAAAAGGTTTTTCCCTAAATTTGCAAGTATTTTTATTTTTCTATGCAAAAAGCGAGCTTGAAAAGGAAGTGTCAAGCTCTGCCGGTCATCTGCTGTGCAGCAGCTTCCCCAGCCGTGGGTGCAGTCTGCGGAAATACTGGGCAATCAGGCCATCCAGGGCAAAGTCATAGACCACAAATACCACGTTTGCCAACAGCAGCAGCAACACCGGTCCCACCGGCCCCAGCATCCCAAAGCTTTCAAAGGGGATTCCCAGCACATACACAGACAGCAGGACCTCTCCTACAGCGGCGGCGTTGAACAATCCCAGCTTTGCCGCATACCGCAGCACGCGGTTCCGAATTCTTCCCAGCATTGCAAACAGCGCCGGATAATAGCCGAAAAACAGGACGTATATCAAAAAAGCCTCCCGGTCCGGCACCAGGAACACCCCCAGCACCGCGGTTGCTCCATACACGCCAAACCCCCAGGACAGCCCGGCCTCTGCCACCACGGGGATCAAAAGGCACCCGGCCAAGGCGGGCAGGGCGACGGTGGCCATGGGCGCCACGCCGGTCAGGAACAGCACCACAACAGAGAGGGCAGCCATCACCCCAGAAAAAGCCAGCTTCATGGAACTTTTCACGAAAAAACGCTCCTTTCCCGATACAGAGCAGCGCTCAGCAGCAGGAGATCAAGTCGCCGCCCATGCACTCGCAGCAGCAGTCGGCACAAACCAGTGAGGAACACATATCACAAGAATTGCAGCCCCCTGCATTCATATTGGTATTCGGGCGGTAGCCTCCATAGACCCCGCTGCCCTGATTCATCGCCTGATTCAGGGCGGCGCTGTACTCCGGATTGCCCGGGTCCATCTGGCAGGCCCGGGAGAAATGATCCTTGGCCTCCTCCAGCCAGCCCCGGCGGTAAAGCACAGAGCCCTTGAGGAAGTACCACTCGGCGTTGCGCCGCTCTGGGGGCACGCCGTTTAGGATCTGCTCGGCATCGGCAATACGGCCGGACATAATCAAGCTGCGCACATCGCTGAACCCGGAGCCGCTGTTCTGCCCCACATTATTGTAGCTATAGGCCCCCTGATACCCGCGATTCCCCCCAGTCTTGCGCTGAGCGGTGATGGCGTCATAGGCCTCGTTGATTTCCTTCATCTTCTCGTCAGCCAAATCCTTCAAGGGGCTGTCGGCATACTGGTCGGGATGGTATTTCTTCGCCAGCTTGCGGTAAGCGTCCTTCACTTCCTCGTCCGTGGCGGAGGAGGATACTCCCAGGACTTTATACGGGTCTTGCATACTCTGTCTCCTTTTTACAGCCCGCCCACAGCAGGCCTTATTGCCAAATAAAACACCGGGACCTTTTTTCGGGATCAGGGCAGATCCTCCGGCTCAGGCCGGCCCTTGCGCTTCTCGCGGATGTGCAGGAACAGGATCTCCCGCTGGATCTCCGGCAATCCCTTTTCCACCACGTTCTCCAGCACCGGGCCAAAGTCCTCCAGATCGATCAGCTGAAAGGCCAGCAGCATTTGCGCCGCCGTGGCGTTCAGCGCCTGATTCATAGCCAGGTCCGCCTCATTGCGCTCCTCCGGGGCCAGCTCCTGCTTTCCCGAAAGCCCCAGCCTGGGAATGAAGGGATTGAACCCGCCCTCTTTCAGGTCTTTGGGCAGGTCGTCGGCAGCGTCCATCAAATAGACCCACCGGCCCAAAAAATAGCCGAACCGCTCCAGCGCCGCCCCTTGCAGCGGATCGCAGGACAGCTCTTTAAACAGCGCCGCCAGCAGATTGCCTGTGGGTTCGGCACAGGCGTCCACCCCACTGCCGGAGTCCTCCGCCTCCCGCTGGCCCTCCATGGCCTTTTGGGCCTCTTCGGCCAGGAAGGGGAACTCCTTGGCAGCCTTGGCCGCCTTGCGGGATACCAGCGGCAGCAGCAGCCGGCTTCCCAAGGATTTGAAAAAGCCCTCGTCCGCCACATCGTCCCGCAGCTTGTGATAGGTCAGCAGCACCGACAGCGCCGCCGCCCTGTGATAGGCTTCCCCGTCGCTGCAAAGAAAATCGCACTTTTTCAGAGGATTCATCACGCAGCGGCCGTGGTGCAGCGTCAGCTTGGACTTGTTCACGGACAGGCAAAGCAGGGCGTAGAAGGTGCAGTCATAGCTGAGGGTGAAGGAGGACAGTCTGCCGTAATGCTCCTTTAAAGCTCGGCAAAGCTGACAATAAACCGCCCTGTACTGGTCGTACTGACGCACCAGCAGCTCTGACTTAAAGGGCCGCACATAGCCGAACATCCGCTCATCCTCACCTCAAATCCACAGCAAACCTGCGTTCCGCATCCTTTTTCGGGATTTATTGTATCCCATTCCCGCAAGGAGGTGTTGAACACATTGTAAATAATTATAGTCGAAGCCTTTGGAAAAGGCAAGAAAAACCGGGGATTGCGAAGGACGAAAAGAGATTTTCCCCTCCACTGCCGCCTCCTCCGCCTATCTTTTGGGAAATCCCCGCTTTTCCTGGCTGACACCGGTGAGATAGTTCAAGTCCAAATCATAAAATTTTGCCAGTACGATCACGCTTTCCAGCGGAATCCTTGTCTTGCCCGTTTCATAATCCGAATAGGTACGCTGCCCAATATTCAGCAGCTCTGCAATCTGCTGCTGGGTGAACCCTCTGTCCTCTCGGATTTCTCGTATCTTTTCATAATATTTGTATTTCAAGGTCATCCCCCTTTTTCCGCCATTGTAGCGTAAAGAAGGGCACAGCCTTCGTTTCAGAGTAATAAACACTAAGAATTCTAGTTTTCTCTTGACTTTTAGAGTTATAAACTCTAAAATAATGGTATCCTATCAAGTAAACTCAGAAAGAAGGAAAATCAGCATGAATATGCCTCCTCAAGCCCCAAAACATCGAGGCAGGAAAATCCTATTGACAATTCTGGCAATTTGGGCGGGAATTTTACTTTTGAATTTCCTTATATTCAATGTAATCCTGGGAGCGAAACCATCTTCCAAGAAGGAACCCTCCTCCAGCTCATTTTCGTCCCATACCGTAAGCCCTCTGGATACTCCGACACCTACACCAACTCCCACACCGACTCCCGCTCCAACTCCCACGCCGCTCACCCCTACAGCTCTGGAAGAAGCCGCTGCCCAGTTTCCGCTGCGGATTACCGACAGCAACTATATCTTAGGGGTGGAAACCTATAGTCACGACGCCTTTCAAACCACTTTGGAAAACACTTCTGACCAGGACATCCTGGACGCCCGTGTCATTTTTGAAGCCTGGGACAGTAACGGCCTTCCTGTTGATCTCAGTTTGGGAACCGATTATGGCGTCATAATCAATTACAACGGGATCAATCTGGTGCCTCAGGGGACTTTCAGCGATGCAGGCTATCAGATCACTTATCGCGGAGCTTCTAACCGGATCTCCTACTACAAAGCCATCGTACTGGAGTACACAACCGCTCAGGGCGCAACTTATGAAAACAGCTTTGCAGCAGACTGGGTATCCATGTTTGAGGGGAAAAAGCTGAGTCTTTCTCAAACTGTGTTCTCATCTCCTCAGAGAATGATGGAGACCGGCGCACTGAACGGGACCCTGTCCGCCCTAAAAAACATCCCCCCCTCCACTCTCAACAAGGAAACGTATGATATCGGACCGTCTTACGGCGGAACGGTAACCCCCACGGAAAACGGCTTTCTCTTCACCTATGACGTGAACCTTGGGTTTGCAGAAGGCAATGAAACCCTGACACAGGGCTATGGAAATGCCACCATTTTACCCATGGCAACCTATGGAGCGCCTCTTTTTGAAGAGCTTCGCAACACACTGCAAACACGCTGCGGCATCGAAACTCCCGTGTTCACCGTCAGCCTTGTAGATGGCTCAGGAACTGTTGTGTATTCCGAAGACATAACCAGCGATATCATCGACACAATGGGAAGCATGTTCTAACATGCAAAACGGTCTCCGTCCAAGAAAGGACGGAGACCGTTTTCTTTATTTATCCAACAACGGCTTCAAATACTGCCCGGTATAGGACCCTTCCACCTGGGCCACCTCTTCCGGCGTGCCTTGGGCCACAATGGTGCCACCCCGGTTGCCGCCCTCCGGCCCCAGGTCGATGATGTGGTCCGCGGTCTTGATCAGGTCCAGATTGTGCTCAATGACCACCACGGTGTTGCCCCCGTCCACCAGCCGCTGAAGCACGTCAATGAGCTTGTGCACGTCGGCAATGTGCAGGCCGGTGGTGGGCTCGTCCAGAATATAGATGGTCCGTCCGGTAGAGCGCTTGGAAAGCTCAGTGGCCAGCTTCACCCGCTGGGCCTCGCCGCCGGACAGGGTGGTGGCCGGCTGGCCCACCTTCACGTAGCCCAGGCCCACATCGTAGATGGTCTGCAGCTTTCTGGCCAGCTTGGGAATGTCCCGGAAGAAGTCCAAAGCCTCCTCCACGGTCATCTCCAACACATCGTAGATGCTCTTGCCCTTGTACTTGACCTCCAGGGTCTCCCGATTGTACCGGTGGCCCTTGCACACGTCGCAGGGGACGTACACGTCCGGCAGAAAGTGCATCTCAATGCGGATGATGCCGTCGCCCTGGCAGGCCTCGCAGCGGCCCCCCTTGACGTTGAAGGAGAACCGGCTGGCGGTGAAGCCCCGCATTTTGGCATCCTGAGTGGAGGCAAACAGCTCCCGGATGTCGTTGAACAGGCCGGTATAGGTGGCAGGGTTGGACCGGGGAGTCCGCCCAATGGGGGATTGGTCAATCTGGATCACCTTGTCCAAATGCTCCAACCCCAGGATCTCCTTGTGCTTGCCGGGATGGGCGTGGGCACGGTTCAGCTCGGCGGCCAGCTTTTTATAGAGGATCTCGTTGATGAGGGAGGACTTGCCCGACCCGGACACGCCGGTGACGCAGACAAATTCCCCCAAAGGGATCTTCACGTTGACATTCTGCAGGTTGTTCTGCTGAGCCCCCCGGACTTCTAGGAACTTGCCGTTGCCTTGACGGCGCTTTTCCGGGATCTCCACCTTCCGGCGGCCGCTCAAATACTGGCCGGTGAGGGATTCCTCACAGGCTTCGATCTCCTTGGGAGGCCCGGCAAAGACCACATTTCCCCCGTGGACGCCGGCTCCCGGGCCGATGTCCACCAGGAAGTCCGACTCCCGCATAGTGTCCTCGTCGTGCTCCACCACGATCACTGTATTGCCCAAGTCCCGCAGCCGCTTCAAGGTGTTCAGCAGCTTGTGGTTGTCCCGCTGGTGCAGGCCGATGGAGGGCTCGTCCAGAATATACAGCACCCCCATCAGGGAGGAGCCGATCTGGGTTGCCAAACGAATCCGCTGGCTCTCGCCGCCGGACAGGGTCCCGGACGCCCGGGACAGGGTCAGGTATTCCAGCCCCACGCTCTGCAGGAATCCCAGCCGGGACTTGATCTCCTTTAAAATGGGAGCGGCAATCATCTTCTCCCGGTCGGTCAGCTCCAGGGAGTCCACAAACTCCACAGCCTCCGTAACGGACTTGTCGCACAGGACGCTGATGTTGATGCCCCCCACGGTCACTGCTAGGCTCTCCGGGGAGAGCCGCTGGCCGTGACACTCGTCACAGGGGACAGCGCTCATATAGGTTTCAATCTCCTCCTTGATCCAGGAGGAAGAGGTCTCCCGGAACCGGCGCTCCAGGTTGTTGATGATCCCCTCAAAGGGGGCGGAGTAAGTGCCGCTGCCGTACTCGCTCTGCCGGCGCAGCTTGATCTTCTCCCCCTTGGTGCCGTACAGCAGCACCTCCACAATCTCCTTCGGCAGCTCCCCAATGGGGGTGTCCAGGGAGAAGTGGTAATGCTCGGCAAGGCCCTGCATATACATGGCGGCGATGGTGCTGCCCTCCATGGCCCAGCCGCTGGCCTTCAGGCCTCCCTTTTTGATGGACAGCCGCTTGTCCGGGATGATCAGGTCCGGGTCGATCTTCATAAACACCCCCAGGCCGGTACACTTTTTACAGGCGCCAAAGGGATTGTTGAAGGAGAACATCCGGGGGGTCAGCTCCTCCACGGACACGCCATGCTCCGGGCAGGCGTAGTTCTGGGAGAAGGTGATGTCCTCCCCGTCGATGACATTGATGACCACAATGCCGCCGGTCAGTCCCGAGGCAGTCTCGATGGAGTCCGCTAGGCGGGAGCGGATGTCCGCCTTGATCACCAGACGGTCCACAATGATCTCAATGTTGTGCTTTTTATTCTTCTCCAGCTGGATCTTCTCGTTGAGGTCATAGACCAAGCCGTCCACCCGGGCGCGGACAAAGCCGGATTTCCGGGCGGCCTCAAACTCCTTTTGATGCTCGCCCTTTCTCCCCCGGACCACGGGAGCCAGCACCTGAATGCGGGTTTTCTCCGGCAAAGCCAGCACCCGATCCACGATCTGGTCGATGGTCTGCTGTTTGATCTCCCTGCCGCAGATGGGGCAGTGGGGGATGCCGATGCGGGCGTAGAGCAAACGCAAATAATCGTAGATCTCCGTCACCGTACCCACCGTGGACCGGGGATTCTTGGAGGTGGTCTTCTGGTCAATGGAGATGGCGGGGGACAGGCCATCGATCATGTCCACATCGGGCTTCTCCATCTGGCCCAAAAACATCCGGGCGTAGGAGGAAAGGCTCTCCACATACCGGCGCTGGCCTTCCGCGTAAATGGTGTCAAAGGCCAGGGAGGACTTTCCCGATCCGGAAAGCCCGGTGAGCACCACCAGCTTGTCCCGGGGGATGGTCACGTCAATGTCTTTCAGGTTGTGTTCCCGGGCGCCGTGCACCACGATCTTATCTAAGCTCATGCCAAATACCTTCCCATCTTCCAAATTCGTCGTTATCGTTCTCCTGTTTTCAAAAAGCGAATCAGCGCTTCCACATTGTCAAATTCGTCGTAATCCCCCAGGATCCCCTGGCGGTGATAGACAACTCCCCGGATTTCATTGCGCTCCAGGCAGTCCAGCAGCTCCTCCACTCCGTAGCGCTTTGCAAACATCGTAAAGCCATAGGGCTTGCTCTTTGCCAGCAGTCCCTTCCGGCAGTCCTCCTCACATGCAAAGCAGTGAGACAGCCCCTTTTCCAAGGAGCATGCCCTGTTCTCACATCGGTCCCTATCCGGGCACTCCCCGGAGTCGCAGCCGCTGCAGGTCCCATTCTCGCTGCACAGGCAGCAGGCCAGTCCGCAGCGGGCTATCCCCAATTCCCGTTTCACAATCCCGTACCTCCTCACTCTTCCGCCGGACGGGAGGAAACCTCCGCCCAAGCTGGGAAAAAGCCGCACCCCACAGCGATGTTCTGAGAGTGGAGGTTGGCTGGAGCAGTTCCGTAAAAGGGCACCTGGCCCAGCTCCCAGATCCGGGCGCACAGCGCCGAAACCAACCCTTTTCCCAGGCCCCGGCTCCGGTATTCCGGCAGCACGTCAATGCCCACCTGCCACAGCTGTTCCCCATCGGCAGAGGCCCCAGCCAGGGCCACAATCCGATCCCCTTCCAGAGCGGCCAGGGCGATCACATCCGGCCGCAAGGGATTTTCCTCTTCGGAAATGGCGTTAAAAAACCTCCGGTTGGGATACAGCTCCCCCATCGTATGCCTGTCGTACCAGCGGTAGGCAAGGCCCTCCGGCAGAGCGGGAACAAACTCCCCGCCCGGCAGACACATGTGGAAGCTCCCCGTGGGCTTCCAGCCCCAAGGCAGAAGAAGTTTCTCCAACTGCCGGAGCTTGGGATACTCAAACAGCCGGTGACCCTCCTGGTCGCCAGCCCAGCTTTTCAGCGCCTCATGGAGAGCGGACGGGGCAGCGATCACCGCACCCCTGCCGGTGGTGACCATCTGAAACAGGGGAGGCTCCTCTGTGTACCGCCGCCGTCCGGGCAGCTTTTGGGGAACGACCAAGGTGTGGCCCTCTTCAGAGAATGCCTGGGCGCTTACGCCATAGTCCAGCGACAGCTGATCCAGGACCGCTTTCCAGGCCAGAGTTTCTACAGCTTTCATCATGTCCCTCACAGTTTCTTCTCAAACGCGTATTCCCTTAAGACAGTGCCATCCTCCAAAACCTCCCCGTACTCCCCGGGCATCCGGGTAAAGCCCGCTTTTGCGTAGAACCCCAGGGCCGGGGTGTTGTGGGCGGCGGCGTAGAGCCGCAGGTACTCTGCCCCCTGTCTTTTGGCCAAGCGGCACACAGACTCCATGGCCTGCACCCCCAGGCCCCGTCCCTCGAACCCAGCCGCCAAGCCAAACCGGTACAGGTACCGGGCGGGAGCAGCAGGCTCTGCCCAGGGTACAGCGCCCTCGCCGTTGTCCTCCTCCTGCAAAGCGAAGGCCCCACAGAGTGCATCCCCCTCATAAAGCAGGAAGAAACGGCGGAGCCGGATGTCCTCCCCCACAAACTCCCGGGGATAGTGGTCGCTCCAAATATCCCAGCCGTCCCGGCGCATACGGGCCACCAGGGCGGTGTACATCTCCTGAATCCGGGGCAGATCAGAGGGGGTGGCCCAGCGGACGGTCACCGGGTCGAAGCCCCTGCCGTAGCCGTTGTACCAGGCGCGCTGATCGAACAGCCGCTTGTGGGGAGCCTTCACCTCCTCAGCGGGCAGACCCAGAGGCAGATAGCAGATCAATTCGCTGCCCTGGGGCACCCCCAGGATCTCCCCCATCTTCCAGCCGATGTGGTCCTCGTCCGTGATGTGGCCCTCCACCCAGCAGCTGGCATATCCCAGGGCCTCTATGGCCAAGAGCATATTTTCAATGGCCGCGGCGTAATCCTGCACATGAAAATACCGGTCACGATAGGCTGCCACCGGAGTGGTCACCACGCAGATCATGGCGGGAGCGGTTTCCCCCACCGGCGGGTCGATGACCGCCCGCAGCCGGGCCAGGACTTCCGGGTCATCCACAGCGACCAGGCTCACCGTCTGCTTGTTGCACCCCGAAGGCGCTGCCAAACCCGCCTCTAAAATGGTCCGCAGGTCCTCCGCAGCCACAGGGGTGTCCAAATAGATCCCCCGATAGCTGCGGCGGCGCTGGATGGTGTCAAGTACCATGTTGTTCTCCATAACGTCCTCCTCAGGGCTTGGGCAGGCGGGTCTTTTTCCCCGGCAGGGGACCGGCCCCCTCCAGCTCCTTGATCTTGTCCCGCAAATAGGCAGCATGCTCGAACTCCAACAGCTTCGCCGCTGCCTTCATTTCCTTGGTGTACTTTTGGATCAGCTCCTGACGCTCGGCGGCAGTGTAGCGCTTCTTCTTTTTCTTGCCGTCCTCCTTGTGAGAGGAGATCTCAATGATATCCGCCACGTCCTTCTTGATGGTCCGGGGCGTGATGCCGTGATCCTCGTTGTACTTCTCCTGGATGGCCCGGCGGCGCTCGGTCTCGGTGATGGCCTGCTCCATGGAGGGCGTCACCTCATCGGCGTACATGATGACCTGGCCCTGGGCGTTTCGAGCCGCGCGGCCGATGGTCTGGATCAAGCTTCTGCCGCTGCGGAGGAAGCCTTCCTTATCCGCATCCAGAATGGCCACCAAGGACACCTCGGGGATATCCAAGCCCTCCCGCAGCAGGTTGATGCCCACCAGCACATCGAACTCTCCCAAGCGCAGATCTCGGATGATCTCCATGCGCTCCACGGTGTCGATGTCGTGGTGCATATACCGCACCCGGACGCCGTAGCCCTCCAGATAGCCGGTGAGGTCCTCGGCCATCTTCTTGGTCAGGGTGGTCACCAGCACCCGCTCCCGGCGGTCCACCCGGACGTTGATCTCGGAGAGCAGGTCGTCGATCTGGCCATCGGTGGGCTTTACTGTGATCTTGGGGTCCAAAAGCCCCGTGGGACGGATCACCTGCTCCACCACCTGGGAGGACTTTTGAAGCTCCAAATCTCCCGGGGTGGCGCTGACGAACACCGCTTGGTTGACGCGGGAATAGAACTCGTCGAAGTTCAGGGGGCGGTTGTCAAAGGCCGAGGGCAGCCGGAAGCCGTAATTGACCAGCATCTCCTTGCGGGCCCGGTCCCCGGCGTACATCCCCCGGACCTGGGGCAGCGTCACGTGGGACTCGTCCACAAAGAGCACAAAATCCTTGGGGAAATAGTCGATCAGCGTAAAGGGCGCGCTGCCGGGCTCCCGGCCTGAGAGCACCCGGGAATAGTTCTCGATGCCCTTGCAGAAGCCGATCTCCTGAAGCATCTCCATGTCGTACCGGGTGCGCTGCTCAATGCGCTGCGCCTCGATGAGCTTGCCCTCCTCTTTAAAATAGGCCACCCGCTGCTCCATCTCCTGCTCAATGTCCCGAATGGCCTTGTCCATCTTCTCCTTGGGCACAATGTAGTGGGAGGCCGGGTAAATGGCGATATGCTTCAGCTCAGAGACAGCGTCTCCGGTGAGGGGGTTGAACTCCGTCAGCCGGTCGATCTCGTCCCCGAAGAACTCCACTCGGACGGCCTTGTCCGTGGCATTGGCCGGGAAGATCTCCACCACGTCCCCCCGCACCCGGAACTTGTTGCGGATGAAGTTCACATCGTTGCGCTCGTATTGCAGCTCCACCAGCTTTTTCAGCAGCTCATCCCGGTTGCGCTCCTGCCCGGGGCGCAGAGAGATCACCATGGTCCGGTAATCAATAGGGTCGCCCAAGCTGTAGATGCAGGACACCGACGCCACAATGATCACATCCCGCCGCTCGGACAGGGCGCTGGTAGCGCTGTGGCGCAGCTTGTCGATCTCGTCGTTGATGGCGGAGTCCTTTTCAATGTAAGTATCCGTCTGGGGGATATAGGCCTCGGGCTGGTAATAGTCGTAATAGGACACAAAGTACTCCACCGCGTTGTTGGGAAAAAACTCCCGGAACTCCGAGCAGAGCTGGGCCGCCAAGGTCTTGTTGTGGGCCAGCACCAGGGTGGGGCGGTTGATCTGCGCAATGACGTTGGCCATGGTGAAGGTCTTGCCGGACCCGGTGACGCCCAGCAGTGTCTGCTCCTTCCTCCCACAGCGCAAACCCTCCACCAGCTTTTCAATGGCCTGGGGCTGATCCCCCGTAGGCCGGTAGCTGGACACCAGTTGAAATGCATCGCCGCTCATGGCCGCTCCCCCTTCTCTACAAGCTCTCGCAAAGAACATATATTCGAACAAATCATACTACGCTCCACCCCATTTGTCAACCAATCCGTGAAAAAGCCCCGCCGGCCAAGCCTCCATCCCTTAGGACAGCCCGCCCTTTTTCAGCAATGCACTTTCCGCGATTCTGGCGGCGTCCATCACACCCCGCCGGAGATTGTCCAAATCCTTCCGGTTGGACTCCAAAAGGCCGCTGTCGGCAAAGGAGAGATAATCCGCTCCGGCCAGAATGATGTGATCCAGAAGCGTTGCGTCAATGGATTCCAGGGCCATCTGCACCTGGCGGGTGGCCACCACGTCGTTTCGGGATGCACAGGGATTGCCGCTGGGATGATTGTGCGCCAGCATCACGTTCTGGGCGTCATAGCTGATGCACAGCTGCAGCAGCCTGCGAATGTAAATGGGCACCGAGCTGACGGAGCCTTCCGCAAGGAAATCGTTGTACAGCAGTCTGCCCCTGCTGTCAAGAAGCATCAGAGCCACCGCCTCGGTAGAGCGCCCCAGGAATTTGGGCTGGAAAAGCTCCACCGCAGACCTCGTATCGAACACCCGATAGAGATCGCGGGTGGAATCCTCCATATAGGCCTTTGCCAGCTCCATCGTCAAGTGAAGATACTTGGCGGTCTCCACGCCCACCGCCCGGACCAGCTCCTGCCGGGGCGCTCGGAACAGTCCCTCCGGCCCGCCGAAGAGATTCACCAGCCGTTGGGCAGTTTCCCGGGCTTTTTTATCGGGAGCCAGAAAGCCAAAAAGCTCCTCCAGCAAGCTCAGCCATTCCTCTTCTCGGGGTGTTTTCGGCTTTGGATTCACAGCAAACGCCACCTTTCCTGTTCCCACAGTCCGTCACCGCAGCTCCAGGCAGTCAAACTCGCCGCCCGCCAGGTCCTTCCACAAAAAGACGCCGTCCTCCAACGTCATATAGCTGTGAGCGGACTGCTCCTTGGGCAGGGACACGCTGCCCGGATTCAAGTACCAAAATCCCAGGGAATCGTCCTTTGCCGGGATATGGGTGTGGCCGTGAAGCAGCACGTCCCCCGGCTGAAGCAGCGGCGGGGTCTGCAGATTGTAGTGGTGGCCATGGGTGGCGAAGATCACCCTGCCCCTTTGCTCCAACAGGCAGTAATCCGCCAGAACCGGGAAGAGCAGCACCATCTGGTCCACCTCGGCTTCGCAGTTGCCCCGCACGCAGAACACCCTGTCCTTTACGGCGCTCAGCTGAGAGATCACCTCCTTGGGAGCGTACCCCCGGGGCAGGTCGTTGCGCGGGCCGTGATAGAGCAAATCTCCCAACAAGAGCAGCCGGTCCGCTCCCTCCTTCGAGAAGGCGGTCAGCATTTTTTCACAGTAAAAAGCAGAACCGTGGATATCCGAAGCGATCATCCATTTCACAGGACGCACATCCTTTCCAATTTTTCTGGGACCATTGTAGCAGGATTTTCCCGGCCTGGCAATTCCCTTTGACATTTGGGGAAAAATAGAGTAGCCTTTACCCTAGAGATCTGGAAAGGAGCTGGATGGCGATGGAATTTCAAAAAAGCGAGGGCCGCATCTACACCCAGGACGACAGCGGCAAGCTGCTGGCCGAGGTCACCTTCCCCACCGGGGAGGACGGCGTGGCGGACATCAACCACACCTTTGTGGACGACTCTCTGCGGGGACAGGGCGTGGCAGGACAGCTGATCCGGGCCGCCGTGGACGAGCTGCGCTCCCAGGGCAAGCAGGCCCGCACCTCCTGCTGGTATGCCGCCCAGTGGTTTGAGCGCCACCCCGAAGAGCAGGACCTGCTCTATCGGGCGTAATTTTCAAAAACTGTTTTCCACCTGTTCACAGCTTGGACATATCCGCCGGATATACTGTAGCTGTCAGTTGAGAGTACAAGTTCCTTCCCGGCGGGTACCGGGAAAGCAGACTTTTTGATAAACTTCATTCTTCCTCCCTGAAAAGGCCGCCCTCGGGCGGTCTTTTCTTTTGTGCTTTCAGCGGGCGCTCACTCCTCTGAGAGCCGCAGCCTGCCAAACACTCCGTCATAGCCAGGCTCCCACCGGAGCTTCCCCTCCCGCAGCAGGGCAATGCCCCGGGCAACCTCCTCCCCGGCAAGGGAGGCGATCTCCTCCAATGGAGCTTCCCGCAGCAGGGGAAGCTCCGGACCCAAAGCGCCCCACAGCCGCTGGCACATTCCCTGGACTGCTTTGGTCTGCTCCCCCTTGCCCAGACAGGCAGACGCCAAGGTGGGCAGGGGTACCAGCTGCACAAAGGGCTTTCCCCCGAGCTGACCCGACGCTCCCCCGGACAGCTCCTCCACCCGGTGGGCCACCCCCACAGTGAGCCGCTTTCCGCATACCGGGCACCGGCCGTAAAGAGCTTCGGTCTCCTCCGGGGTCAGGCACACCCCGCAGGCCCGGTGGCCGTCCAAATGATATTTGCCCTCCTCCGGAAAGAACTCCACGGTCCCCCACAATCCCTTCCCGGTTTCCAGAGCCTCCTTCACCGCCGGGTAGGTGAGCGCTGTGTCCAGGATGTTCGCCTCCCGCCCCAGCTTCTGGGGGGAGTGGGCGTCGGAGTGGGACACAAGCTGCATCCTGTCCAACTGGGGCACCCGGCGGTTCATGGGCGGATCTGAGGAGAGTCCCGTCTCTACGGCCCGGATGTAGCCGGACAGATCCCCGAAGCACTCCTCTACCGAGTCAAAACCGGAAAAGGCCCCGAACAGGGAAAAATGGGGCGTCCAGATGTGGGCGGGCACAAGCATCGCCCGGGGGCAGGCGTCCAGGGTCAGCTCCAGCAGGTCGTGAGCGGACAGCCCTAAAATCGGCCGGCCGTCAGAGTGGAGATTGCCCACCTGCTCCAACCGCTGGGCAAGAACCTCTGCCTCCTCCAAGCCGGGCAGCAGGATCACGTTGTGAATCTTCCTGGTCCTGCCCCCTTGCTTATAGATACAGCTGATCTCCCCGGTGACCAGAAAACGGGCAGCCTCTCCGGCGCCGGGCAAGCGCAGGTCCTGGCGAAGGCGGTACAGCCCCTCCTCCGCTGGGACTAGCTGCTCCCTCAGCTCCTGCCGCCAAGCGGGATGGGTGAAATCCCCGGTACGCACCAGGGAGATCCCCTTGCGCCCAGCCCAGAAATCCAGGTGGGGCAGGTCGCAATCCCGGCTGGTGGCCCGGGAATAGCGGGAATGAATGTGCAGATCTGCATAGTACATGGGTCGTCCTCCCTTTCTGTTTCAGTATAGAGCAAGAAACCGCTCTACGCAAGCCGTCCCTATCCCAGATCCCACTTGAAAATTTCCCCGCTTTTGCTATACTGATTTTAGAAAGGGAGGCGGCTTTATGGAACGGATTTTGATTGTGCAATCCCCTGTGGGACAGCTTACCCTCACCCAGGAGGCCCAGGCGCTGACAGGGCTGCGCTTTGGGACGCAGCCTCAGCAGGGCGCAGAGGGGCCCACCCCCCTGCTGGCGGAAACCGCCCGGCAGTTAGAGGAATACTTCGCCGGGAAGCGCACAGAGTTCTCTCTGCCCCTGGCGCCCAAGGGTACGGATTTTCAGCTTCGGGTGTGGCAAGCGCTGCTCCGGATTCCTTACGGAGAGACCCGCAGCTATGGGGAGCTGGCTGCTATGGTGGGAAATCCCAAAGCCTGCCGGGCAGTGGGCGGGGCCAACCACCGCAATCCCCTCCCCATTTTGATCCCCTGCCATCGGGTGGTGGGCGCAAAGGGCTCTCTCACCGGCTACGCCGGGGGGCTGGCTGTTAAGGAGTTTTTGCTGAAACTGGAAGCAGGGGGACGCCTGTAAAACGTGGAGCGCTGCTCCACACCTCGTAAACTTTTGGGTTTCTTACCTGGAGAGGAGGGAGTCCCCCTCCCCGGCACCACCCGCCACGCGGACGCCAACCTTCCCTATTAAAAAAAGGGGAGTGAGCAGCGCGAACGCAACCGCGACGAAAAAAGGAGGGAATTCCCCACCACGGCATCACCCGCCACACGGACACCAACCTTCCCTATTTAAAAAAGGGGAGTGAGCAGCGCGAACGCAACCGCGACGAAAAAAGGAGGGAATTTCCCTCCCCGGCACCACCCGCCACGCGGACACCAACCTTCCCTATTTAAAAAAGGGGAGTGAGCAGCGCGAACGCAACCG
>CAUWLU010000010.1:0-58133 GCA_963559705.1 uncultured Acutalibacter sp. | reverse complement strand
CCCCGAGTCATGGCCTTTCCCGGCGAGAACGTGGTCTCCGAGGTGCCGCTGAATAAGCCCTCCTGATGCACATAATCCACCGCATCATAGTACCAGGCGTTCAAGGGAACGTCCCAGAAGCTGGGATGATGTGCCGGTGTCTCCGGGACCGGGTCCTCCTGGGGTACTTCCTGCGCCGCCTGCTTTTCCAGCTTGATCAGGATACAATAGGAGCTTGGGGCCGGGGGCGTGATCACGCTGATCTGATTCCCCTTGACGGGCTCCAGATTGGAGTGCCACATCTTGTCCTCACTGGAGGAATCTCCCCAGAAAAAGCCGATATGGTTGTCCTCTCCATCCACGCCGGGGGATTTGCTCCAATACATCAGGATGACGTCGCCCTTTTCCGCCTTTCCGCTGGCAAGCAGCTCCTGCTTGTTCCGAAACGCATAGGCAACGAGATTCCCGTTTTCCACTAAGTTCTTGAAATTGTCCGCATTGGCCAAAATGTCATAGGGCTTTCCGGAGCCGTACTGGTTCGTGTTCCCCGGCACCATTTTGATCACTTGCATCGCCCGCCGCGCATCCAGACCCGCCTTGCGAAGCACGTAGGAAACGAACCCGCTGCAGTTCAGACCTGCAGTCCCATTGTATGAGGTATCCCCTTTGGGGGATTGCCAATCTCCGCCCTTATAGCGCGTCCCCAGGTAATAATCGTCGTTTTCGTGGGCTTCCAGCTCTTTGACAACGGAGGCACGGCTCACACCATACTTGGTCATATAGCCCGTGCCGCCCTCTATCCGCTCTTTCACTTCCTTAAAAATCATCCTGCACAAGCAGCTCCGGTTTCTGCTGCTCCGGCCAAACGCTTCGCGCTGTATCTTCTGCGGCGGCTTCCGGCATGGGCTGCTGCGCCTGGGCGGTCATCGGGGCACAAAGCAGCGCCGCCGCCAATAAAATGGCCGGAATCCTTCTCCCTCTCTTTTTCATAACTTTCCCTTCCTCCTAAAAGTATCTTCCTGATTTACAGCTCCGGTCCGTCCTCCAGCTCTTTCTCCCGGGCTTCCTCCTGTTCCAGCTGGAGGATCTGCTTCAAAAGCTCCTCGCACTGCTGCCGCAGCTCCGGGATATCCTGGGTGGCGGTCGCCCATATCTTCACGGCATCCATTTCCAGATACCCGTGGGCATACCGGTCCCGCATCCCAGCAATTGCTTTCCAATGAAATTTTTGCTCTGTTGCGGCGCGGAATTCCGGAGTGAATCTTTTTGTCAGCTCTCCAATCTGCATGATCGGCATAGAAACAGCATTTTGATACACCTCATCTTGCATAAAGATATCGCTGTTTTCCCCAAACCGATTCACAGCTTTCTCAACCTGCTCACAATAGCCGATAATATGCTTTAAGATTTGCTCATTCGTTGTTCGCATACAGCACCACCTTATCCCTTTCAATATTATTTCGGAAACGCTCCCGACTCTCATCCAGATATTTGTTTCCTACTTTGACTACAGCGCGAACTCCTGATTCGGTCAAAATATCCACATGGATATTCAGCGCTTCCTCAAAAGACTGCCGCAACGCCTCGGATTTGAACAAGCCCATGCCGTAGGGCGCATCCACCAGCAAATCCACATCGCTGTCCTCCGTGGCCTCCCTGCGGGCATACGAACCGAACAGGTACACCCGCCGCAGGCCGTATTCCTCCGCTACTGGGATAATCTTGTCCCGGATCTGCTCTATGGTATACACTCCCGTTCCTCCTTTCACTCCCAAAAATCGGAACTGGTTCCGCTCTCCGGGCATTTTCCAAACTTTTATCACTGGAGGATATCCCTTGTGAAAGGCTGTTTCCAGTTCCATCACCGTACTGCTCCCCCGGAGCCTCTCTTTTTATTATATCACACACTTCTCTAAGTTGCAGCCTTTTTAGCTTGCAGCTTTCCGACATTTCCAGGTCCCTCCTCGATCAACGGAAAGCACCGGAAAACCGGAACCAGTTCCGGTTTTCCTCACCAGCTACCAGCTTGGGAACCGCCCTGGCGCTCCTGCAAGTGCTTCTGTCCCAACTCCAGTGCAAAACGCTCCCGCTCTCGGGCGAGGGTCTGCACCTCCTGGGCGGCGGTCTCCCGCAGACGCCTGTTTTCCTCATCCCATTCGGCGCGCTGCTCCTCCAGAATCCTCCGGCACTCTGCCTGGGCCTTAGCGTATGAACAGAGCGACCAGATAGAGGATAAATCCCCATCTGACAGAGAAACTCGCTCGCAGCAGTACGTAATAGAAGAATGTTGCAATACAGCAAATTTGTAAAACAAGAACAAGCCATGCTCCAGGGAGAGGGATGGAACTTCCATACTCCTTAACCAATATGGAGCCAGTGCTAATATAGCTGAATCCCCAAATGCAAATCCACTTTATCAGTTTCCCCGCTGTTTTCTCTGAGGCGAGTTTCAGATTTAAACCTATTCTGTGAAATGACAAAAGAACTGCTACCACAGAATTTATAATATTCTTCCTACCCAAAATGGATCACCTCTTACCTAGCTTACATGAGCTGGATGAGAAAGGCAAGATTATTTAGACAGAAGGTTACGAGTGCTTTTTACTAGCCACACTAAGAACCATACAGCTATTATGAGCAGGCTGATTGATAATACATTAAATGACACCATTAGGTACGGTGGACTTTCGATGCCGTTGAGGAGAAAAAATCGGTTCATATTGGCGTCACATCCTAAAACTTCTGGAAGCATCGGCCAAAGCAATGATACGGAGGCAGTATAGGCAAAAAGCGTTAGAAGTCGCGTGCAATCTATTCTCACCTCCTTCGCCTCTGATGCTTGGCCTTGATTTTCTTCAGCATGATAGAGGCCAAAATAAGCACGACACATCTTTGTAAGCTGGTAAATGTGCAGCACGAAAACAAGCTGATATACGACGTCCATAAACACAGTTCCTTTCCGACTGGCGTTGTGCTTCCTCTCACCAGGTGCTGTTTCTTTGATAAAAGACATTGATTCTGTTTGCAAGCATCATACTTCTTTCATGGCTGTTTTCACTTCTTCCACAAAATCTGTCCAAAGCATTTTTAGAAGCGTTATGGCAGTAAGGATCATAGCAAGAGGAAAATCTAAAACGAAGGTATTCAGCATCACCATGAAGTCAGTGAGGTCGGTGACACCATAGAGGATATAAAAGGAATTGATGGACATTTCACAACCGCACAGTTGCGTAACGAGGGGCCACGAAACAGCAACACCCGCACTGTAGAGAAAAACTAATATCACCCCTTTCTTGAGTTTGATATACCCAGACCGTCCTTCTATATTTGAAGAGTTAGCTTTTGACGGAACCAGAGAATAGCGTTTGCAGATTTTCAGCAGATAATATACTTGTAGGACAAGCACAAACTGGAAGATCATTTCCATAGGAGATCACATACCTTTCTTTAGGAATAATTCAGGAAACTGCAGCATACAGCAAGGTGAAACCGGAACCAGTTCCGGTTTTCCTCACCAGCTACCAGCTTGGAAACCGCCCTGGCGCTCCTGCAAGTGCTTCTGCCCCAACTCCAGTGCAAAACGCTCCCGCTCTCGGGCGAGGGTCTGCACCTCCTGGGCGGCGGTCTCCCGCAGACGCCTGTTTTCCTCATCCCATTCGGCGCGCTGCTCCTCCAGAATCCTCCGGCACTCTGCCTGGGCCTTGACGTAACCCCGTTTTGTCCCAAAGTGCCACCCGATCGCACCGACCGCCAACAGGGACATCAAAACCATCAGTAACGATACGATTACAGATAGCATCTGTACCTCCTTTCCAAACCGGAACCAGTTCCGGTTTTCTTGCGTACAGCAAAAATTTAAGTTATACTAGTTTTTAAAGGAAGTTTTTGTTGGGTCATCACTAGTGCTGTCTCGGACATGCTCTTTGGACATTGCTTCCTCTGCCCGTATGGATTCATTGATAAACTTCTCTCTCTGATACCAGATAAATAACAGCCGGGCAGCGGATAGAAAAAAAAACCAAAGATTGGTGCCTGTGATGACCCTGGCAATCCCGGTAGCATCAATTATGGCACCATAGATTCCGGGTATCAAATTGATGACACACACGAAAATAAGGAATGGTATATTATCCAAAAGTCTCATATCTACATTCTCCTTAAAAATAAAAATACAGAGGTTAAGCATGGAAAACATTATTGTGGCGATCATATCAGGGGTTCTCGCCCTTTTTTCTTCCATTATTGTGGCAATAATAAAAAACAAGAATGATCGAATGGCTGAAAAAACAGAGGTATCAAAAAAATACCTGGAAGTTCTTTTCAGAATTCGAAATCTTACACACTCGGAATATTGCTCAAAAGAATTGATTGATAAAATCAATGAAATGGTAGCGGAACAAGAATATCAAATGTACTTGCACCCTGAGATACTACAGCAAGTGGAAAAAATAAACGGTTATATAGCCAGACATGAGAAACGTTTCGCTCGTGGATCAAACAGTACACGAAAACTGCGTGCGTTATATTGGAGCCTAAGAAACATGATATCGTGCGAATATAACCGAGTTAGGAAAATATTGGGATACTCATATACGAGCTTTTTTGAAATGCTAGCCATAAGATTCCAAAGGATTGGGGCATACACCCTCATATTTTTGGGACTATGCATTGCGTTTGAAATATATCTTTTGCTGATAAGTGTTTCCCAAGCAATCCAAGTTATCGTTATTGCCTGCCTGTTAATTGCACTTTTCCTGGTATTTTTGCTTGGAAGTTATTTTGATGGAAAAAAATAATACTCATCAATCCCACCTTGCCTCCCTGGGATTGGTGGTCAGCAGCTCATAGAGCTTCGTTTCCTTGGGAATTGAGCTGACAAAGGGAACCAGCGCGCCGCCCACTTTGATCAGCCCATGGCCGGGCTGGACATTGGTGAAATAGACCATCTGATTGGGAGAAATCTTATACAGCTCCGCCAGCTGCTCGGCATTGGTAGGGGATTGGTTGAGCATCACCACAAAGTCGGTGTTGGAAAGCATGGCGCGTCCTGTCTCAGACGCCAGGACCTCCTCTACGTTCTGCGTAGCCCCCGTACAGAACCCGTTGTACTTGCGGATGCGCCGCCAAAGATTGGCAAAGAACTTACCCGTATCCTCGTCCTGGAACAGCAGTGCGAACTCGTCCGCATACACAAAGGTGATCTTCCCCTGCTTGTAGTTGCGCATGACCCGGCCCAAAAGCTGGTCCAGGGTGATCAGTGTGCCCAGGGGCTTCATCTGATCCCGCAGGCCCGCCAAGGAGTAACAGATCAGGCTGTTGTGAGAATCGATGTTGGTGGGCTGAGAGAAATTGTCCATAGCGCCCTCCACAAAGCGCTCCAGCGCCAGGGAAAGCTCTCGGGCGCGCTCATGCTTCATAGCCTCCAGGGCGGCTTTGAAGTCACCCAGCAGCGGCGGGGCTTCCTTGCCTTTGGAGCGGATGAATTTTTTGTACACCTGCCGTACCGCCCGGTCGATCAGCGACTTGGTTTGGGCGTCCAGGCCATCGCCTTCCATCACTTTCTCGCAGAAGGTTGTGATAAATTCCGTTTTGTAAGCCAGCGGGCTCCGTTCCGTCAGATCCAGCTCCAGGTCAAAGGGATTGATGCTGTCCTTGCCAACGTGGAACACTTCGCCGCCAAGCTGCAAGGTCAAATTGTTGTACTCGCTTTCCGGGTCCAGAATCAGGAAGTCTGCCTTTTCCGGGGGATACTTAAAGCGCAGCTCCACCAACTCGTCTTTGCAGAAAAAGGACTTGCCTCCGCCCGTCATTCCCAGGATAAACCCGTTGCCGGAGGACTTTGCCAGCCGGTCCACCACCACAAGATTTCGGGTGATGGCGTTCTGCCCATACAGCACTCCGGTGGGGTCACAGATCTCCTGGGCGTTAAAAGGCATGAGGGCTGCCAGACTTTCCGTGGTCAGGCTGCGATCCATGGAGATACGGTCCAATCCATAGGGCAGCACTGTGTTGAGCGCGTCCAGCTGCTGCTCTGTGCAGACGTGAAACTCACAGTTGACGTCCCGAGCCACCGTTCGAATCAGCTCCGTGTCTGAATTCAGCTTTTCCAGGGTGGGTGCCATGTGAGCAATGGTCACAGTGGCGATCACCAGGCCGCAATCCCGCACAGTCAGATCATTGAGGCTGTCCGTGATCACCTGCCGCTCCTTTTTGATGTTGTACGGCTCTGGGACGGCAATCTTGGTACGCTCCATCTGCTTTTGCTGATATCGCATGGAGTTGGCCTCCACCGTGTCCAGCTTGGCCTGGAAGAACTTGACGGCCTCATCCGTGGGCACCGGCAAAAAAGAGACGGAAAGAACGATCTCCACATCCAGGTTGGTCAGCCGGGAAAGCGTGCTGTCATCAATCCAGTTGGCATATTCCGTCATGGCCAGCACGCGCATATAGCGCTCCCCCATGCGGAAATGATCCCGGAAAGGCGTCCAAGCTATCGGGGCTATACTGTCCTTGAAGCTGTGGCCCTTTTGCTTCTTTTCGTCAAAATCGAACTGCCAGTAGTCCTCCTCCCCCGGGCGGTAAAAATCGTGGAGGATGCGCAGCCGATCCCCCAGCTCAATGGAGGAAAAGTCGCTGCCCATGCCGGCAAACCGGATCGCCATTTCAGTCCCTACTCGGTCAAAATGGGCCTTGGCCTCCCTGGGGGTCTTTTTGGAAACGGACATGGTAAAATACCGCTCCTGCAAAATCCCCGTGCCCCGTCCGATCTGGCTTTCCAGGATACCGTTAAGCTCGCCGCGAAACACATCGTATTCACCGCCGGTAAGGGGATATTTCAGCGCGGCCAGCAGCTCCTCATTGATGCGCCGGTTGATGATCGTAATCTGGGAGATCTCCGACGGAGTGCAGCTCTTGTTGATGGCCCTCAGATCACGGATCAGGGATTCCTGGCGGCTTTGTTCCGCAACCGTGTAATTGATATCCGAAAATCGATAGCTCTTGGAATACAGCCCGCCGTTGGAGAGGAACATTCCATCCTCAAACACCGTGTCCACTGGGATCAAGTCCTGGGTGGATCGGGGGGCTTTGTAGTAGTTGCGGTCACGATGCTTTGTTTTTACGTTCTTTTCGCTTTGCAGCATTGAGTTCTTCACGCTCCTTATCTTTGAGGTATTGCACGATCAGCTTTTTCCCTTGATTATCCGGTCGGAAATGCAAGGTTTTGCCCAATACGATCCGAGACCGGATAAACACCCGGATGATATCCTCCATGTACATCCCGTGCCATCGGATAAAGCCAAACGCTCCAAATGGGACGGCGTCCAAAATACACAGCCAGCTCACTACTTCCATGGGCAACCGGCCGCGGACTGCAAAAAATATTCCTACGGCAGTCACAGCCGCCAAAATGGAGCATACCAGCTGCCGCATGGTCAGCCCGAAGTAGATCACCTCCTGGTAATTGCGAACCTCCTTATTGGTTTTTATCTGCAATTCGTCACCCCCCTCACATTCCAAACATCCTATGTACAATCTGATCCGCGCCTTTGATAATGCCCAGCAGCAGCAACATATCAAAGATCAGCGTAAAGATATAGGTAATCTCTTCTGCGGCGTTCCCAATCCAATCAAAAATGCCCATTCCATCAAAGGTAATAATTGGATTCTGAGAGTAGGCAGAAAAGACAATGAGCGCCAGGCCAATCACCAATCCCTCCAGGCTCACTGCCGCAAAGGACTTCAAAAAATTGCGGCCAATTTCGTGGGTTGATTCTGAGCCGAAGGTGCTCAACGGGATGGGCGCCAATGCAGCGAACATATAAATTTTGAAGAACCGGCCAAAAACCGTGAGGATCAGCGTGATAGAAAGCACAATGGCTATGATAAAACCGATAAGCCCCAGCAGCAGCCCGGGAATCTGGGACAGCGGGTTCAGGAACTGGGCGATATCCGAAATAATCCCCATGATCCCTGTGTCTCCGAAATCCGGAACCGTCATCCCGGCCCAAATATTCCCCGCAATCAACCCACTGATGCGGAAAATGGCCTCGATGAGCGCGCCTGTCACCACAAAAATCCCGTTGACCAAGGACCATGCAGCACCGATCACGTACTTTGTCAAAATGAATCGGACCAGCAGCTTCACCAAGACCTCCGGCCGTTTCAACTCCACATAAGAGCTGGTGGTTTTCACCACGTTCCACAGCGTAAGGATCACCAGCAGCGCATAGGAAAAGGCTTGTAAGCCATTGTTCAGCGTCTCCATCACCTGGGCGATGGCTGGAGCAAATTGGGTCAGGTCCTTTGTCAAAAAGTCGTAGGCCACCTGCATGGCAAAGCCGAAGAAATCTAAAATCGATTGCGCAAACTGCATAAGAGACCTCCTCTCCTTTCCATTTGGAACACCGTCCTTAGATGCCGCCGGTCAGGAAGCCGAGGATTTCCGGGGCGAAGAACACGATCACCCCGCCTGCAATAAAGAGGAAGCCCTGGGAACGCTGGCTGGGATCATGGTTGGAGATCGAAAGGCCCAGCTGCACCAAGCCGAACAGAGTGGCTACTGCACCTACGATCTTCACAATGCCAAAGAGGAAGTCCGTCAGAGAGCCGAACATAGTGTCCACCTCGTCAATACCGGTGGAGGGAGTGATCGTCAGAGGGAGCGCCTGGGGCAACGCCTGGGAGGTGTACTGGCTTTCCACAGCCGTAACCGTGGGCGGGTCCGCCTCTTGGGCAGACGCTGTGACGCCCAGCCCCGCAGACAGGGTGAACGCCAGCACAAACAGCAGCATGCGAACAAGCTTCTTTTGGGTTTTCACAGGTTTCTTCATGGTTAAAAAACTCCTTTTCAGTTAAGGTAAAAGCATAAAAACGGGGGCGGTTTCCGCCCCCCAAAACAAGTGCCATTACGTTTCTTTGTACGGCATGGCGTCCTCCGGATCCACCCAGGTAAACTCCACAGGAGCGGGAGAAGGGAGGAGCCGGATCTGGGCTTCTGTCAGCCCAGTGACGCTTTCCACCACCGCTGCCGCATGGGTCAGCGCGTCATGCCGGTAGGGCGCGCCTTTTCCATAGGCAGTGTACTGGATGTTGGGATGCCGGTTCAGGTCATATTTAAAATCCAGCACCGGAGGTTCGCCGCGGATGAGCAGCAGGCAGTACCGGTTGTCGAGCTGCCGGATCTCGTCCGGAGTCATCAGCTCCCGGCCCAGGTGCTGCTCGTTGGTGGAGTAGCTGCCGCTGCGGCCCTTTGTGTGGCCATAGGAGTTGGACCGGATGGTCTCCTTGCCCAGCAGCTTGGATAAGTACTCATGGGTCCCGCTCTCATTGCCGCCCAGGTATAACAGGCTGTCACAGTTATTTACAAGGCTCTGCCACTGCTTTTCGTAGAGAGCCTTCAGCTGGCTCTGATCCTGCAAGATGATGCTGGAAGAAATCAAGTATTTGCGGAAGGTGGCCAGACGTTTGTCAAAATCCCGAGGCAGCGTAATGTTGGCAAACTCGTCCATCAAAAAGTGGAGCGGGACCTTCAGCTTCCCGTGGGCGTTGCCGTAACTGTAGAGCAGCTCGAACATCTGCCCGTAGAGAAGGCTCACAAAAAAATTGAGAGAGGTGTCCGCAACTGGGGTCACGGCAAAAATCACCGTCTTTGTCTCAGCCGCTGTAAACAGCCCCAGCTCGTCCTTTGTGGTGGTGGAGAGCCGTTCGATGCTGTCCAGGTTGAATTTCCCCAGACGGGACAACAGGGTGATCTGGATGCTCTGCAAGGTCTTAGCCGCGCCGGAATGGTAGGACCGGTAATGCTTTAGGGCAATATGATCCGGATATTGCTGCTCCAGCTCGTCAAAAAGCAGATCCACCGCATTCTTTTGCGATTTATCCTCACTGTCAATCGTCATGTTCCGCACCAGGTACTGGATCATGGGGAAATTCTGCTCAGAGGGAGGCGCAAAGTAGTACAGGTAGTACGCCAAGGCCGACAGCAGCTCTTTGGCGGTATCGTCCCAGATCTGCTCCCCCTTGGCCGCACCCTCCTGGGTAGTGGCTTTCCAGAAGTTCTCCACCATCTGGTCCACGTCGTCATCCTTTTGCAGATAGACAAAGGGATTGTACCGGCTGGAAGCTTCCGGCTCCACCAGGTTGAGCACCCGGATGCGGTACCCCTTCTTTTCCCGCAAGAAATTGCCCGTGGCCCGGAGGATCTCGCCGCTGGGGTCCAGGACCACATAAGATATTTCAGCCTGCAAAAGGTTTGGGATGACATATCCTCGGGTTTTACCAGCACCGCTGCCGCCGATCACCACCACGTTTGTGTTGCGTTGGTGACGGTAAATATCCCCCTCTGAATTGCCCATGGCGACATTTTGGGTGAGGATCTGATTTTGAAAGGGCCGCTTGGCGTCCCGGTACTTCCGGTTGAGCGCCTGGGGGCTGCCCCATCGGGCAGAGCCGTATTCCTCGCCGCGGCGAAAGCCCTGGGAGGAGGTGTACGCCAAACCCAAAGCAATACTGTACCCGGCAAGAAAGATGCACACAGTGCTGAAGCTCTCCGGCACCAGGCGCAGGTGAAAGGGCCGCGCCATGGCGTCGGTCACTGCCTGCATGATGGCCCTCATCCCATGGCTCCTGGCCGGGGCCACTTGCAGTCCCAACCAGATCACCGCCACTGCGCCGATCAGCCCCAGGATCAGAAAAGTCTTGCGCTGTTGGGCCTGCTTCATCGCTGGACCTCACCGGCCTCCGGCTCCCGATGGGAGCGGCCCTGCTCCAAAGCGCTCAGCTGCTGGTCGATATCCTTTGCCACCCTTTTGCTGACGGAGGCTACCGTGGACAGCAGTTCCTTGATTGCCCCCACGCCCTCTGCTTCCGGAAACGCTTCTTTGGGGAAATTCATTTCACTGGTATCCATACCGTAGTGCCGGGCCAGCACATAGGTGCTGCTGCAAGCCAAAAACACAGAGGTGTGGTCCCGCTGGTAGCCGTTTGCCCTGGCAAGCTGATAGTGGCTATACTCCGTGAGCAGTGATACACACATACTGTGGGGAGTTTGTCCATCCTGCACCAGCACCTCATCGTTCTCCGGGATATACAGCGCCCCAACGCCATCGGGCAGGTCGGCATAGTCGATGGAAAAACGTTCGGCATTGGCGATTGCGTGAATGATCTTCAAAGGATCCGGCTCCGGACGCTGCGGCACGGAGAGCTTCGCGTTGGTCTGCGAAACGTCAAACACCTTGATCGGATTGTAAAAAGTCACGGGCTCCCCATTGCGCACAGTGGTATATGGGGCCAACAGGTCGATCGCGCTTTGTCCCGCCGTAATGCTGGTATGCTGGGCGTTATATTCATCAAACATCTTCAGACATACCGCATTGGGGCGCTGGGAATAGATCAGGGCAGCGTTGCTTATCCCAGCTCCCTGGGAGCCGTCTACAGGGGAAAGGGTGAACCGCTCATAAATATCAAGAAGCTCTTTATAGGCGTCCTCCCTTCCCCAAACCTCCTGAAAAGCTTTTTGGGATATGGTTCGCAGAGCAGCCCGTTTTTCCTTCATGATTTCCCCATAGCTCTTTTTGCTGGGGGAATGCCCTTGGCGGGCCGCTTGCTGCAGGTTTTCCCGGGCGTTTGCCTGGGCGTCGTAGTTCCAGCTCATCGTGTACCTCCAATCTGCTCCTGGGACAGCAGCCTGCCAATGGCAGCTTCCCGGTTCTGCTGCCGTTCTTCCTGGGAAAGGGGCTGCTGCGACCGTTTGATTTCCTCCACCTTATCTTTGATCGAGGGCCTATTTCCAAAATCCTTTGGAGGCTTCTGCGTGTTGTCCAAGGCTTTGGAGACGGGCGCGGACTGATTCTCTTGCACTTCCTCCTTTCTGGCCGTCTCCAGGCTGGTAGGGTTTATAGGCTCAGCCTCCCGCGCCTGTTTCCCATAGATCTGTTCCATAAAGACTGCGTTCTTTTGATGGATGCGCTCCTCCTTGGACATCACCTCACTGGGGTCCTCCGGGATGGAGGGCGCTTCCTGCTCTGCCTCCTGCGTGGGCTGAGCGTCCTCCAGGATCAGCTCAGAGCCTTGCACGGCGTTCAGATTATTGAGCTCGATGATGTTGTTGATGGTAAATGCATCGTCCTTGGCGCAAAACAGCGTGTAGATTCGCTCCCCTTCCGGGTGGGACTTGTCCATACACACTGCCGCATAGAGCAGCCCGGCTTCTTCGGCTGCTGACTGGAAGGTGGGAAAGTCTTTTTCCATCAAGTTGAACTGGGCAAGGCCCTTCCCCCGCTTGAGCATTTCCTCCACCTTGACTTGTCCATGGGCGGGCTGTTGGCTCTCTTGGTTTTGCAGCCCCGCCAAGAAACCCAGCATAGCGTTGCGGTCGCTGACCTGACCCATGCGGCTGCTGCTGTTCACCAGCTCTTCCACAATGCGGAAGGTGTAGGTGATACCCTGCAAGGTAATGCGAAAGAATTCCTCGCTGGCAATGGATGCCTCGTTCATTTACAGATTCCTCCTTTGTCTCTTTGTTGCGTAAGCTCGCGGGCCGCCTGTGCTTTTTCCCACTCCACCTGAGAACGGACGGCTTCGCTGCGCTGCAAAATATCTCTGCACAGGAACTTCTCCCGGGTGATGGGCTTGACGGCGGCTGTCAGCTGGTCGATTTTTTCTTGCAGCACCTCCTTTTCCTGAGGGCTGGCCTTTGACAGTTTCCGTTTGGCATACCACTTTTCCTTGTTAAGGGAGTGGGCCCGGTGCTCAAGGTCCTCCAGATGCTCCTGCAGATCGGTCTCTGTGTGGATCTGGTTGCGGGTGAGGATCACCGCCTGCTGCGAGTACCGATTCAGCTTTTGCAGTTCCCGGCGAAGGTCCGCCCCGGGATACCTGGGGTAACGCTCTCGCTGGACGCTCCGCAAAAGATACCGGTACTGGATGTACACCTGATACAGGGAGTTGCGGTAGTACCGCCGCAGGAAGTAGACCTGGAACCGGTGGACCGACCGCTGGTACTCCCGCTGAGAGGACCAGCTGCCGTAGTAGGTGGTTCCCACATCCCGCCTTCCCAAGCGAACCTCCGGGGCGTACCGCACCGGCTCCTTGGACCGGCCCTGCACCCGGGCGGAGATCCGGCGGGAAATATCTTCCTCGGTGTAGCCTTTTGCAAATTTGTACAGCCGAAAGAACTTCCTCCCCTGGGGAGCAATGGACGGATACTTGCCCGTGCGTCTCACCTGATAGCCCATACCCTGCAAGATCAAATAGAACTCGTCCAGGTCTTTGGAAAACTCAATGGCCCGATCAATGTCCTCGTACATGAAAGTGTGTACGGTGGGATTGGGTGGGTTGCGCCCATGATCCTGCAGGTCCGGCGGCTTCCCCAGATCCTCCCGGTGTGCTTCCGGGTATGCGCGGTACGTTCCCTTCTGCGGGTTCTTCACAGTGGACAATCCGTACTGCTCGCAAATTTCATCGGAAACCCTGCGGATGCGGTTTTTGTACTCGCTGTTTGGTTCGTGGTATTTATGCCCATTGGCAAAGGACACGGAGTTCATGACAAAGTGGTTGTGAATGTGGGCTTTGTCCACATGGGTGGACACCACCACCTCAAAGCTATCGCCGTAAAGACGGCGGGCAAACTCCACGCCAATCTGATGGGCCAGCTCTGGGGTGACCTCCCCGGGCTTAAAGGACTGTTCCATGTGATAGCCAGCGCGCCCATCTGTTTTTCCAAACCGCAGCTTGGTGCGCTGCATCTCCCGGGCCATGCTCTCGCTGTCCCCCACAGAGAGGTTCACACCGCCGACCAGCTTCCCGTCCTGGGTCTTGGCTGGGTTGATAACATAGCGAATGGTTTTTTCCAACCGCCCTTTGACGGGCCAGATTTTTGTGGTTGCCATTGCACTGGTTTCCCCTCCTTTGACTTTATTGATCCGGGAACATCCCGTCCTCGATTTCCCGGATCGCCGTCCGGAGCCTTTCCACATTGGTATGGTATTGCTCCGCATCCACAACGCCCAAAGAGTTGGCAATGTATGCCAACTGGTTTAGGTTGTTGCCGATGCTTTTCAGCTCGCCGATCATTTTGTGATAGTCCATGCTGGGAGCTTCCCTTGGCTGGTACCCGTTAATCAGATGGCGAATATAGGCGGACTTCGTGAGTTCACACTTCCGTGCGTTTGCAGTGAGCTTTTCCAGTTCTCTTTTGGAGATACGAAAGTTAAACCACATAGTTTTTCTGCGAAGCAGAATCCTCCTTTCCTAATTGCGTAGCTTTTTCCACGCGAAGCGTGAACACTACGGGGTCTTAGGGGTGTCCCCTAACCAGCGGCGTTTGTGTATACGTTTGTGTATACAAACGTGTAGACAAATGCGATGCTGGCACGTACCCAGGGCAGCGCCCTGGGTACAGAGGGAAAAAAAGGCCTGCGGCCCCTTAACAGGACCGCTGCGCGGTCTCATCCGCTTCCTCATAGGCTGCGGGAGAAGGCTCCGGCTCCGGGGCCTCCGCGGACTTTTTTGCTGACGATTTTTCTTTTGCTGACAGAAAAGAACGGATGGAGCCGGGGACCGTCCTCGTGTAAAGTTTCTCCACAAAGTCCTCCAGCTCCAGCTCGAGATCGCTGTCCTTTTCCTTTAGGTAGAGCTCCAGCGCTTCCATTTTTTCCTCTGGAAACGAGATGGAAACCGTAAATCTTTTTTCTTTTTTAGGCAAGTTAAGTCCTCCTTTTTTTAAAATCCGGGCAAGAAATTTTGAAAATTTTCGGGCTATCACCTCCTCTCCCGGCGTAAAATTTGCTGAGGAAGCTTCATGTCCTACCGCGAAAGGTCTTGATGCTGAACGTGCTCCCGCACCCGGTCCGGAACCAGGGCCGCGGCAATTTCCTCCAGGTCCTGAAGTCTCCACTCCACCATAATTTTTCGTATGTCCGGAATGTCCTTGTCCGCAAGCACAGCGCTGATCTGCTTACGCGTGCCAAACTCTCCCACTCGCAGCCGTACCGAAGGGTCGCTGTGGGTGAGAAGCCTGTCCCGGTCAGAGTTGCCTGCATAGGGCATGATGTCGGACAAAATCTCCGGCCTCTCCCAGTTCTGTTCCACCAGCCTGTGGAGTACAGACGGCATTCTCCTTCGTGCAAGCTGTAGGATTACCTCTCGTTCCTGTTCCGTGTCTGCTATGGTTTCTAAGACCTCGCGGCCCCCGTAACGAGCGACATATTCCCGCACAAAAGGGGAAGAATCCCCGGCTAAAGCTTTGTGACAGGCGGCGTCCCCTGACATGGCCACCGCAGCTCGAACCATAAAATCCTCGTCGTGAAGCAGCGCCTGCCACTCATCAGGACCTCCGTTTTCTGCCACCAGCAATCGCTTGTGCGAGTCATCGCTTTGGACCCACGCAGCCCGCAGCACATTGAAAAAATCCTCGGCTCCCTCCTGCCCGCCCGCCCATTCCGGGACTTCCGCAGGCCATCTGAGGTTTCCGTGTTGGTCATAAAATGGGGCGTTGTACTGGTCCTGCGCCAAGAAAAATCACCTCCCTGCTTTGATAAACTCAGTCATAATGCTACCTCCTGCTCTCTTTCCTTTTTGACGGCGCAGCACTCCACTTTTTCCAGAAGCGCCCCGGCCTTGCGGGACATTTCTTCCGTGCCGCCATAGGTCTTGATTTCCATCAGCAGGATGGAAATCCCTTCGGTGTCTCCCCGGGCCAGACACCGCGCCGCCAGACGGATCTGCTCGTCCCGGTCCTTGCCAACCAGCTTTTCCGGTGCATAGCACTGGGTAAGATCATAGATTTCCCCTGCCACATCCTCGAGCGACGGCCCCGCCCGCTGCTCGTTGTCCAGACTGAGAATCGCATTCAGCTCTGCCAATCTGGCGCTTTTTTCCCGCAGCTCCTGCTCCTGGGGGAAGGGCTTTTCCAGCTCTTCCCGGGCTTTATCCATCTGCTGGCGGAGCTCCTTCAGGGAATCCTGGTTGGATGTCAACCGGTCCGGCAGACTTTTCAAACCGTTGTCCAATCGAATGGCAGCGCCCTGTCCATCGTCACTCAGATCAATGGTGTAGGTCAGTGTTCCCCGCAGCTTTACCTTTGCTGTCTGCGAAAAGGCATCGTAGGTCCCCAACAAAGAAAAACCCCGGTACTCGCCAATGGGTACCGGGTCGGTGGAAGATATTTGCTTACAGGCAGTCAGCAGAGCTTCTCCCGCCAGCGCACGTTTTTCAAAATATTGGCCTTGAATCACCATTCCCGCAAAGCCTGTATCCGGCTGGGGATGGGCATCCATCGTGGCGATATCAGCCCGCAAGCCGTCCAGCACCAGGCTTGTTTGAGAGATCTCCCCGGGTCCCTTCAGCGTGAGGAAATCCTGCAGGGAAAACTGCTGGGATTTATACGATGTCTCCAGCATCTTGAGCCGGGCCACCTCCACATCAAGCTCCATGCGCTCTTTGATACGGGGATCTCCGGCGCACAGGGCCTTGATCTCCGCATAGGAAAGTGCGGCCTCATCCACATCATCGCAGCTGCGCACTGGGGATTTTGAAGTCATGATCTGGCTGATAAATTTCTGCTTATTCTCGATGGTTTGCCAAAGATAAGCGTCAAAGGTTCCCTCAGTGACGTAGCGATAGATGTCCACCTTTGGGTTGCGGTTGCCCTGCCGAACAATGCGTCCTTTGCGCTGCTCCAGGTCGCCGGGACGCCAAGGACAATCCAGGTCGTGGAGCGCCGCCAGGCGGTCCTGGACGTTGGTGCCAGCGCCCATCTTGGCTGTGCTGCCCAGCAGCACCCGCACCTTCCCGGTCCGCACTTTGGCGAACAGGGTTTTCTTTTTCGCCTCTGTGTTGGCGTCATGGATAAAGGCGATCTCGTCCTCTGGAACGCCGTCTGCCACCAGCTTTTGACGGATATCCTCGTACACTGTGAAGCTGTCCGCAGTCCCTTGGGGGTGGAAATGTCGCTGAAAACGAGCTGTGTCAGCCTTTCTTCGGCCCCGTCACGATAGACGCGCAGTACATTTTCCACGCACTGGTTGACCTTGGTCCCCGGCTCATCCGGAAGAGCTGCGTCGATGATCCGCTGGTCCAACCCCAGCTTTCGTCCATCGCTGGTGATCTTGAGCATATTGTCCTGGGACGGGTCCACACTTCCGCTGTGTACCAGGGAGGCACGATCTGAGAGGGCTTTTACCATGGACTTTTGATGCTCCGTGGGCTGGGCCGCGATGGTGTGGTACTCCACCTCCGGCGTGGGAAGATTCAGCTGGTCGGCGGTCTTGATATCTGCCACCTCCTTAAAGAGATTCATCAGCTCCGGCAGATTAAAGAACTTGGAGAAGCGTGTACGCATCCGGTAGCCGGTCCCCTCCGGATCCAGCTCCATTGCAGCCACTGTCTCCCCAAACCGAGCGGCCCAGCAGTCAAAGTGGACCATGCCCAGCTCTTGCAGCCGGTCATATTGGAGATACCGCTGCATGGTGTAAAGCTCGGTCATGGAGTTGCTGACCGGGGTGCCGGTGGCAAAAACCACACCTCGGCTGCCCGTGATCTCGTCCATATAACGGCACTTGGCAAACATATCGGAGGATTTTTGCGCGTCCGATGTGGATAAACCCGCCACATTCCGCATCTTGGTATGAAGGAACAGGTTTTTATAATTGTGCGCTTCATCCACAAACAATCGGTCCACCCCCAGCTCCTCGAACGTCACTACATGGTCCTTTCGGTCCTCGGCTTGCAGCTTTTCCAGCCGGGCTTCCAAAGACTTCCGCGTTCTTTCCAGCTGTTTGACAGTGAAGTGTTCGCCCCGGCTTCGCTTCGCTTCGTCAATGCCCTGGGTGATTTCATCGATCTGCTCATGGAGCAAACGTTCCTGCCGCTCCCGGCTGATGGGGATTTTCTCAAACTGGGAGTGTCCTATGATAACGGCGTCATAATCACCGGTAGCGATACGGGCACAGAACCTCCTGCGGTTCGCTTTTTCAAAATCCTTCTTGGTGGTCACCAGGATTTTTGCAGCGGGATAGAGCCGCATAAATTCAGCAGCCCATTGCTCCGTCAGGTGGTTCGGCACCGCAAACAAGGATTTTCTGCACAGCCCCAGGCGTTTGCTCTCCATGGCAGCAGCCACCATCTCGAAGGTTTTCCCGGCACCCACCTCGTGGGCTAACAGGGTATTGCCGCCGTACAGGATGTGAGCGATGGCTCCCAGCTGGTGTTCCCGCAGGGTGATCTCCGGGTTGATACCGCCAAAGGAAATGTGGCTTCCATCGTACTCCCGGGGACGGAAGCTGTTCATCTCCTCGTTGTACTTTGCCACCAAAGTGCGCCTGCGGTCCGGGTCTTTCCATATCCAATTCTGGAAAGCGTCCTTAATGGCTTGCTGCTTCTGGGCAGCCATGGCTGTTTCTTTGGGGTTCAGCACCCGGCGCACTTTGCCGTCCGGGTCCTCCACGGTGTCGTATACCCGCACGTCCCGAAGATTGAGGGTATCCTCTAAAATGCGGTAGGCGCTCATCCGGTCCGTGCCGTAGGTTTTGTGAGCCGTCACATCTTGGGATGAGATCCGATTTTTTCCAGTGATGTTCCATTCAGCAATGCGGGAAGAATACACCACCTCCATGCCCTGCTCTGCTAATTTGGATGGCTCCAGCAGTTCTACCATGAATTGCTGGATATACTCTTTGCCGATCCAGTCAGCGCCCAGACGCACCTCAATTTCAGACGCCTCCAGGTCCTTGGGCTGCACCGTTTCCAACGCCTGCACGTTGACGGTAAAGGAGGGATCGGCTTCCGCAGCCGTCCGAGCCTGCCGCAGCTTTACGCGCACATTTCCAGAAAGATACTCGTCTGCCGTGACGTAGTGCGGCTTTCCATCATCCTCCACCTCGCCGGGAACGGCAAAAATGACGCCTTGCAAATCCTGGGCGAGTTCGTCCTCGCTTTTGCCGGAAAGCTGCGCCATGTAAGCCATATCCACCCGAGCCTTCTCAGCAACGGAAACCGCGAGGGCATCGCTGGCAGTGTCCACATGGTCAACTACCCGATGGGGTGCAATGGTGCGCCGGGTAAACATGGCGCTCTTGCCGGTGACACGGCCCTCCTCATTCACTTTCTCCAAGGCGCACAGCAGCGGATAGGAGGAATCTTCGGAAAAGACCAGGCGGTTGGCCCGATCGTTGATGGCTCCAAACCTCCCAGTGTAGTTGTCATACAGGCGGTTGAGTTCCTTCTGCCCGGCCTGAATGTCCTGGTCTGTGGCATGGGGGTCCAACTGTAGGTCAATCAGTTCCCGCACACAGTCCCGCAGCTCCACCAGCCCCTTGACACGGGCCTCGGCGGCGCTGTTCAGGACCGCCCGGATCATCTGGCTGTCCTCTCGGTAGTAAAGGGTCCCATCCACCACGGTGTACGAGTATTGGCGCACGGTGGGGTCTGCTGGAAGCGTGTCCCGCGGGGCTGCGTTTACAGGGGCCGCCGCTCGCTCTGCGGGGTGATATGTCCCATGGATCTGCCGCACAGCGTCACGGAGCTGATCCGTCAGCACAGCGTCCTCGATGGGAGCTACCGTGTAGCCCGGGCCATGGGCGGTGCTTTCCAGTTCTTGATGGCCCAGGACCATCTCTGGATGGTCAACAAAATACTGATTGACAGCGAAATCGTCCTCCGTCCTTCCGAGCTGTGTCCAGTCCGGGTCTGCCTCTATGGGCCGTTCCCGTTTTTGCAGAAAAATGATATCAGAGACAACTTCCGTCCCGGCATTGGCCTTAAACGCATTGTTAGGCAGACGAATGGCCCCAAGCAGCTCTGCCCGTTGGGCCAGATACTTCCGCACGGTGGAATCCTTGGCGTCCATGGTGTACCGGCTGGTGACAAAGGCAACCACGCCTCCGGGCCGCACCTGATCCAGTGCTTTGGCGAAAAAGTAATTGTGAATAGAAAAGCCCAGCTTATTGTAAGCTGGGTCATTGACCTGGTATTGCCCGAAGGGGACGTTTCCCACTGCCAGGTCGTAAAAGTCCCGTCGGGCAGTGGTTTCAAAGCCCGCCACAGTGATCTCAGCCATGGGATAGAGCTGCTTTGCAATGCGCCCGGAGATGGCGTCCAGCTCCACGCCGTACAGACTGCTGTTTCTCATTTCCTCCGACAGCATCCCAAAGAAATTGCCCACACCGCAGGCAGGCTCCAAAATATTGCCGGTGCGGAAGCCCATCTGTTCTACTGTGGCATAGATGGCGCGAATCACGGTGGGACTAGTGTAGTGGGAGTTGAGGGTGGAAGCCCTGGCAGCGGCATATTCCTCTGGGGTCAGCAGCTCCTTCAGCTCCGAATACTCCGCGGCCCATCCGGGTTTGTCCGGGTCAAAGGCATCTGAAAGACCGCCCCAGCCCACATAACGGGAAAGAACTTCCTGCTGTTCGGGGCTTGCCTGCTGTCCAGCAGCTTCCAGCTCTTTCAGCAAACGAATGGCATTTATATTCGCTTGGAACTTGACCTTGGGACCGCCTTCGCCCAGGTGATCGTCGGTGATGCGAAAATTACCCGCGCTGGGGCGCTGCAGCTCATGGAGCTTTGGATAGGTTTCGTCGATCACTTCCCGGTGCAGACGCTGGCGGAACTCCGGTATATCAGAATAAAGGCGGATCAGCTCCATATCCTTAGAACCAAGGACCGCACGGCGCACAGCGGCATTGCCCTCGATGACAGCATTTTCACGGTCAGAATGACCGCAGGCATTGCGGTATGCGGCATCCTCGGAAATGGCGGCAGTCACCACAGGCTTATACTGCTCAAACTGCTCCCGAAGGGTAGGCTTTGGCGTTTCTTCCTCCACCTCCGGCTGCTGGGCTTGGATGGCATCTTCTTCGGCCAGTTCCTTTTCAGCCTGGATTTTGTCATACTGCGCCTGTTCCTGTTCGGTAAGATAGCGGCCTTTCTGGACAAGAGAGGTAATGCGCTTGGCAACCTTTTCCCAGTTCAAGTGAACATCCGGGCAGTCCTGCTTTTTATAGTGCAGTCCTTTCCCATCGTGATCTTCGCCGCTGTGTGTTGCGCCGGACAGGGCATGAGAGCGTCCGCCAATGCCATACTCGTCTTTGAGGAATCTCACTTTTTCCTTATCCGTATGGTTTTCCATGAAGAACGCATAGATACGGCCTTTTCCTCCGGCAAAACTGCTGCCGCCGGTCATGGCGGCGTCGATCTCATCCTCGGTAATGAAATGCTGAACAGTTGGCACTTGGGAAAGGTCTGAAGAAAAAGTCCTGCGGGGCAGGTCAAGGTCCTTCAGGTTCTCCCAGATCTCCCTTGGTCTATGGTAGTGAAAGCGCAGCAGGTCACGGTCCTGCTGATAGGCGGTCCAGAAGGCGGCGTATTCTTCCTTGAGGGTCTGGCGGAAAGCCGGGTCACTCAGCTGCTCCGTCAGGCGGCGGGTCTCCTCCGGGAACCCATTGCCTTTGATCTCTGACAGGCAGGACAAATATCCGGCTTCTCTGGCTTCCTCGCTGAAATCGTGGTACAGATGCCAGAGCTTTTCTGAAAGGAGGGAGCGTTCATAGCCTGCCGCTTCTGCAAGCTCCACATTGGAGGCAAACTGGCCGCTCTCCAAAAGCTCCCCGATACGCTCTGCGGCGCTCTCCCAGGAAATGACCTGGGCAGACCTGTCATAACGGACAGACTTCCCATGGGAAAGATGGATACCGTCCTCGGCATACCAGGCGCTCACACTGCCAAGGCCGTTGCCGCCATGGTACAGTGTTTTCAGTATCTCGGCAATCTCAGCGGTGGTTTTCTACTTTTCAAAGGCTGCAGCCACACGCTCCCTCTGACGCTCTGTATTGCCGCCCAGCCGCAGCACATGGTCGAGATCCCCCTGAGAAATAGAAAAGGCAGAGGATGCTTGTGCATACTCTGCCTGGTCAATTCTTCGGATTTGCTCTTGTTCGCCGGGAAACAGGCTTAGCTGTTCCACAGCCGGAGGGGCTTCCGTCAGCTGTACACCAGCTCTGCCAGAATGACTTCCTCCGCCTGAGCCTTGCAGTTGTTCACCAAGCCCACCCACTTCATGGGATCGGCCCGTTTCAGCTCCTCGGTGGCTCCTGCTGCTTTCATGAGATGGGGCATCATTTCGTCCAGTCTCTCCTGAGCTGCGTCCCCGATCTCCAGGCAGTGTGCTTTGAGCTTCACTGTCAAAAAGAGTTCGCTGTACAGGGCCGGTCTGTGCTTCTTGATGTACTCGTACCGCATTCTCCCGTACTTGTTCAGCGGCCTGGTGGGCTGCTCGTCCAGCTCCAGGTTGGGAATCAAATAGTCGCCCTCCTGCCGGTAAGTCAGTTCTGCCATTGTTTGCGCTCCTTTCGTGTTGCCGGGTTTGG
The DNA here is from genome assembly GCA_963559705.1 of uncultured Acutalibacter sp. Lineage (GTDB taxonomy): Bacteria > Bacillota > Clostridia > Oscillospirales > Acutalibacteraceae > Acutalibacter. The sequence continues at coordinate 35,790 of CAUWLU010000010.1, read as the reverse complement.
GACTGCTCATAGGCCCGCACTGCCCGGATTGCTGTTTCCATCTGCCGTAATACATATTCGCTGTTTTCACTTACCCCTTTGCCCAGCGTCCGAAGGAGCTGGGGAGTGGTAAACTCCGTAAATACCCGGGCATCCTCCCGGTCCATCCACTCCTCCGGATCGCAGCCGCACCTAGTAAGCAGTACATAGTGGATGCTCACTGTGGCGGCGGCCCGGTATCGGAGCTCTACGTTTTCTTCATCATACCCCTCCAGTAGGGAGCCGTCAAGCGATTCCAGCACATCGTGTCCATAAGTTTCCCATGCGTTCTCTGCTAATTGGGTGGCGATTTCCCCCAATTGCCGTGGAAGCGGGCTGTCCGAAAGCTCATACTCCCGAGAAAGCACCTCCTGCACCGGGAGTTCATAGCGCTCCTCCAGCTGCCATTGCCAGGGAGAACGGGAACGCTGCCTGGTACCTGTGTCCGATACATCGAACACATAACGCAGCTCCTGCTGAGAGCCACGCTCGCCCACCAAGGCGATTCCTCGGCTGCCCCGGAGTATGTACCGATGCATTCGCTCGTTCCAGATCTCATAGCTAGCACAGGCGGCAGCATCCGGGCGCTGGGCATAGATCATCACCTGTTCCTCATACGGGTACTTGTACAACCGGGAGGCGGTTGTGAGAAACTGCGTCCAGTTTGCCCAGCTTCCGCAGAGGCTTTGGGTGGTGCTTTCCACCAGCTGGGATACCTGTTCGATTCTTTCTTGTCGGGTTGGCAATTTATCCACTCCTCATCTGTACGATATAAAAAAAGAGCGGATTTTACTCCGCTCCTTTTCCAAAACCGGAACCAGTTCCGGTTTTTTATTATAGGACTTTGTCGATATGTTCCACGGGGAATTCCACCCGCGTGATGACGCTGACCCGTTCCGCCCATTCCACCAGGGCATTGGCGGTTTCACGGGTGATGGCTGTATCCTCTTTGATAAGCGCCACCTGCTCTTCCAGTTTTGACAGACGCTCATCCATCTTGTCAAGACACTCGTGAATTGGCTGTACTTCTTCTTTTATCACGCCGCGCAGCGCTTCCAGCAGTTCCTGATCCACCATCTTATTTCCGCCTTCCTTTCCCAAACCGTGTTCCTCTACTGGTCTCATTGTATCCTTTTTTCAGCTTCCCGTCAATCACCTCCTGATAATTCCAGTACGCTTGAGCCACCTCTTTTTTCAATGTTCCTTCAGGCCTTGCGCCGACGACAGAGGAACCTCTGTTTGTTCCTGATTTTGACCCAAAACCTTGCAAGAAAAAAAACAATGAGTTGATCGCAGAACTTATCACAAAGTCTAAAAGCTGGGTTATGATCACAAAAATGTACATCTTTTTTGTCTATAGTCGCTTACGATATAACGTATGTTTGTGGGTACACATGAAAGTGGCTGCTCCCCCTGCTAAACGGCCCCTTGCAAGGTGATACGTATACCACTCCCGTGGTGTAAACACCGGCGCTTCAGTATAGGATGAGCAAGGTATATTATTCATCTGATACGGGTAACCTTATTTCGAACGCTATTGTAAGGGAATATTCGCACAGCTAATTGATTTTTCCCTTAAAATACGCTATCATTTAAGGGAAAGGATGGTGATTAAGGGAATGAGAACATTCAATTACTCATCTATCAAAGATCAAAAATGGGATTCCGATATTCTCGGATATATCGCTGCCATATATAAAGAAGCGGGCAAACAGGAATTGTATCTGAAGCAACGACCGGACGAACTGGAGAAACTGGTTGAGATCGCAAAAATTCAAAGTACCGAGGCTTCTAATGCTATTGAAGGAATTGTTACCACGAATACTCGTATCAAACACTTGGTTGAGAAAAAAACCACTCCGAAGAATCGTGATGAACAAGAAATAGCAGGTTATGATAGACTTACCATTGCAGAATAAATGATTAGGCCAGACAGCCGATTGGAGAAATCCAGTCGGCTGTTTTCAGTTAGGAGGGATGCCATATTACACAAAATGAAGTCAATGCCGTTTTTGATGAACAGGTACGGCTCTGCGCTGATACCTTGAAACGGAAAACCAAAGAATACACCGGGGATACCCCGGACCAGCTGATTGGATTTAAGGCAGCGGCAGCTTTACAGCATACAACGCCCCAGCGCGCCCTTGCCGGTATGCTGGCAAAGCATATTGTTTCTCTGTATGCTAGTTTCCCGACCGGTCAACCTCTCCCTTGTACTTCCAGTACGCTTGAGCCACCTCTTTTTCGATAGTGGCCCGGGCCTGCGAGGACAGCGGCGCAAAAGCAAAGGTCCGTGCTCCATCCTCATTTTCTCCGGAGATAAAGGGAAAACGCAGAACTACCCTTCCCTCTTTCTCCGCCACCAGGATTCCATTGATCGCATACTCTCCCATATAAACCGTCGCAACAGCTTTATAAAAACCTGAGTTGTCCAGGAGTGGACGAATTTTCACACCTGTAACCGTCATCGAACCCTTCCTCCTTTTCTCATACATTCCGTGTCTGCTGGCAAGCGTACTGCACTGCATCTATCCATTCCCGGAGCATCACTTCTTTCTGCTCCTCACACGGTTGCTCAACTGCATTCAAGATATCCGCCAAATAGCGAAGGTAAGCATAAGGAAACTGTGAAAGCCATTCGTAGGCAGACTTTTGTGTCAATCCCGCTGATCTCCGACTTTCTTCCGCTAGATCTTCTTCATGATTTTGCTCCGTGAGATTTCCAGTGTCAAAACCGGAACTGGTTCCGGTTTTGTCCAAGGGAGCTGCTTTTTCCTCCGAGAGAGCCGCAGCAGTTTGCCCGGGACCTTCCTCCCGATCGCCTTCTTTTCCTATGAGCTCTCTCTTAAAACCGGAACTGGTTCCGGTTTTTTCCTCGGCAGCTCGATCTACAGCCACCTGCTTGGCATCTCCGAAACAGATCTCCCCGGACTTGACCGCCTCCTTTTCCTCCGGCGTCAGCTGTTCTGCCATGGTGCGGTAGGTACGCACCTGCCGGTCAGAGACATTCAGCAGCTCTGCCACTCCTTTCTGTACCCCGCCGGAAAACTCTCCGTTTTCTTTCATCTGCCGCAGCAGAGCGTTGTATTCCTCATACAGCTCCAGCTTACGGGCGGGGCTGTACTCTCTGGCACCGTTGGCCATGTGGAGCATCAGCTGAGCCTTGTTAGCGCTCACCCCTTCAAAAACCTGGCAGGGGATCTTTTCCCAGTGGAGATAGGTGGTGATGGCCCGATAGCGCCTTTCCCCTGAAAACAGCCTGTAACGGCTCCCTTCCTTGATGACTCCCAAGGGAGATAGCAAACCGGCAACCTCGATCTGATCCGCCAGTTCCCGAATGGTCTCGTCCGTATCATCGGCGGCATAGGTGTTTTTCTCTGCAAAGTCGATGGCGTCAGCAGCTACCAGCTCGCTCCAGCCAATACCGGAGTTGCGCTCCAGCGTGTTCTGTAATGTGTCTAAACCGGCACTGATCGTCCCAAAATCCAGCTTTTTCATTTTCCAATCCTCCCCATGATCTCCTTGGTCAACGCCTGATAATCGATATTCCCGTTGCTGCGCTTTGCGTACACATTGATCGGCTCATGGGCATTGATTGCCCGGCTCAAGGTGATGTTCTTGCGGATGGCCGTGCGAAAGAAAGGGATCACAGTCTGCCCTTGGAGAGCTTCGCTGTAAGCCCTCTTTGTGGCGTTGGCTTCCTGCATCACGATCAAACCACCCAGAATTTGCAGCCGGGGATTCAGTGTCCGGCGTACTTCCATCAAGCTTTCTGCCTTGATGCGGAGACTGTGCAGAGCAAATTCGTCCGGGATCATGGGGACGATCAGATAATCTACATAGCTTTGGATCACTTCCAGCAACCGGTAGCTTTGGGGCGGGCAGTCGATCAAGATCACGTCGTACAAGTCCTCAATGGACCGGAGCGCTTTTTCCAGCAGGCCGGTGTAAGGTGTGCCTTCCAGGCTCTTAGCTGTCAGCATATCCTCCGCTCGTTTCAGCGCCGCCGATGACCGAAGCACATCTACACCGAACTCCGTCTCACGGATGGCCTCGGCTGCGAGGACGTTATCGAACAGCGCATGGTACAGCGACGTCTCTTCCGGCTGGTACAGCCCATAGTAAGCTGTGCTGTAGCTTTGGTAGTCCGCGTCGATCAGCAGCACCTGTAAGCCCTGCTCTGCCATAATGGCCGCCACATTCACCGCAGTGGTGGTCTTTCCGCATCCGCCTTTTTCGTTTGTGATTGCGATCTTGGTTGTCATGATACATTCCTCCTGGTAAATAAATCTTGGTTTTAAACAAATAGAGCAGCCCGTATTTCTACAAGCTGCTCACTGCAAATTTCCTATTCTCTTTTGAAAACGCCTGTCGGATGCCTCGGATGCTAGTCCTTCGCCCGTTTTATCGCTTTGCTGCGGGCAGGAATGGCTAGGAGCTTCCTCACCCGGCCTTCCAGATGCTTTTCAATAGCCTGCAAGTGCTCCTCCGGAAGGTTGAGGCTTTCGTGACGGTGGAATCGGAACCCGATCATCCGACGAAGCTGCTCCTTCTGTTTAGCCCCCATAACCTCCGCACACACATCCTCATAGGAGATGTTATAGGGGTTGGAGCGGGTTTTCGCATATTCGTCCAGATGGGCATAATCCTCTTTTCCGGCATAGCAGAACAGGGAAAGTCCGTTGTCAAAAATAGGAGCAGGTGCAAGAATCCTCCCACTGCGGTTATCTCGCAGAACACCGAAGTTTCCAAAATGTCTATCCTCGTTGTAGATCAGCGCATCGAACACCAGCATACTGCAAAGCTGCTCAGAAAACTCTGCCCCCAGCTTGCCGTACCAAGCAAGGCAGGCAGCAATTCCTCCCGTGTGAACAAGGCGCCCGATGGGGATATAAGCCGTATCGATGTCTGTAAACAGTTCGCACTTCGAAGCCGTAATGCCTTTCCAGTTCTCTAAGTCGTAGTGGACAGCGTTCAAGCCCATGGTTTCTGCAATCTGGGAAGCGTAATATTCGCAGTAGGGTTCCCGGCCAGCGTTGGAAGCTCCGGCGGTGCCTCCCTTGTAAAGATAAATCCCATCCTTTTCCACATAGCGCCACGCTTTGGGCAGCATACCGCCCGTGGTAAGCTCCGGAGACGTGGTAAACGCCTGGCGGCTCGCGCCTGCACCGGTATAAGCTACCAGGGCAAGCATCTCGGAAAATCGATTTTCGTACAGGTTATATTGGGAAAATCTTCCCTCAAAGCCTTCCGGCACTACCCAGAAGCTGTCGTTAAGCGACAGCCCCTTGCACACATCGATGATCCCCTTGGTGTCATTGTGGCTGAGGCCCAGGTTTTTCAGAATTTCGTCCACGAAGGCCCGGTTTTTGGGGATGACCCGCCGCTCCAGCCAGCGGATAACACCCTCTCCGGTGCGCTCCATATCCAGGGGCAGCAAATGGGCCTGTTCCTCGTTGGTATAGCGAATTTCAGCCACTAGACCCGACAAGCCCTGCTTTTCCATGGAAAAGCGCATAAGCTCTGTGTCATAGATGCGGAGACTGTAAATATTGCTCATGGGTTCCTCCTTGTCATCCAGAAGAAGGGAAACATCTTTTCCAAGTGCGGACGCAATTTTAAGAATCATATCCAACGTGGGGTTTTGTGCACCACTTTCCAGGCGGCAAATGTTAGAACGTTGAGTTCCAACACGCCTTGCAAGCTCTGCCTGAGAAACGCCCTGTTCCAGCCGGACTTCTACAAGCTGGGCGATGATCTTTTGCCGCTGACGCAGTTCGTCCATCTCATCACCTCTTTCTCACACAATGTTATCATAAAAGATAACATACTGCAAGAAGAATGTGCCGTTTGGAAGAAATCAAAAACCGGAACTGGTTCCGGTTTCTGAAGCTTGCTCCATCCAGTTTTGAAGCCTTTGGATTTCCTCCTCATAACACGCGCCGATTTTCCTTCCTTCCGAAATGTACTGCTCCCAGAAATCGCGCTGTTCCGATTCGAAGTCTCGAAGCTCCTCCTCCAGATCAGCCCGTTCACTCTGACTGATGCCTTCATCGGACAACTCGTCCTCCAAATAGGCGATATGGTCTTTGTTGGTTTGATAGGACTCCAGCAGCCCTTCTTCCAGCAGATATCCCAAATAGCTCGGATCTCGATACTCAAATGCACACCGTTCCAACCAGCCGGCAGCATACAAGCTCTCGTCCGATCCGTTCCTCCGCTCGCTGCCTACCAAATCGCAGACAAAAGACGTAAGCAGCTCCCCGGCTGTTTTCCCGCTGATTCCGGATTTTATCAAAAGCCCCGTGAGTTCCTGTTCAGTCAAGTTCAATTCGACGGTGATTTTCCTGGTTTCGCTGGCCATTATAACTTCCTCCTATTCACAACTCTTGATTTTAGGAATAAAAAAAACCGGAACTGGTTCCGGTTTCATCAGCTTGATATTTTGCACGGTATTGAGCAAACTGCGCGTGTGCTTGTAACTGGGCGGATCCTGGCGCGTTGTAGAGCAGCGTAGTCAGATATGCGTTTTGGTTCCGGACGTCCGGGGTGGAAAACAGCTTTTCCAAAGCTAGGTCGATATCCTCAAAATTCAGACTTCGATATCGCTTTTTCACCACTTCCTCGGGATATTGATTTCCTCCCATGGTCACGGGGCCTGTTCGTGAAAGCACGCTCACGATAAGAGAAAGAACATTGCAGGCTATCTCAGGCCCCCATTTTTCCTCCAGCACATCGTACTCAATGGAGTCCTTCACATCCGAGATCAACTCATTCAGAGCTTCCTGGTCCATCGTGGACCTTTCCTTCCCTCCCTCCGGCTCAATATCAGCGATTGAGGAAGGATTGTTTTTACTACAATCTTGCTTACTAAGGTCATTATTACTAGGGTCAAAATCTTTTACTTCTTGAGTTTCAAAATTTTTACTTCTAGAAGTAAAATTATTTGACTTCTGAAAATCAGCTGGCTGCTCTAACGCTGCTGTAAAATCCATCACGTAGTACAATGTCGGCTTCCCCTGACCTTGGCGTTTTTTCTCGATCAATCCGGCTTTATAGAGCTGACTTATCATCTTCATGACAGTGGGGCGGGATATGTTCAAAGTATCTGTCATCTCTTCCACAGAATAGATGATGTACAGTCTCCCTTCCTCGTCCGTATATTGGTCAGGGTTCTCTGCCGACAGGGAAAGTCGTGAGAGCATCAGGCTGTAAATGACCTTAGCCGTACAGTCGATACCGGCAAATGCCGGATCTGTAAGCAGCACCTTTGGAACGACAAAATAGCTGTACTGCCGGGCTTTTTGCGGATCAATGTAAGGCAGGCTCATAGATAGCACCTCCCTTTCCAGCGTATGCTTCGACCTTTTTTCATGGTTCATCACTCCTGGTATTTTTTTGTCTTTTAATCAAGGTGTCCGGGGTTCGAATCCCCGATGGGTCACCAAAAAGCCTAGCATTTATGCCATTACTCGGCAAAAATGCTAGGCTTTTTCTTTTTTTACTACGTCTAATTTTGAACGGTTTTTTCTGTTCCAGGCGGGCCTACAGACCTTCCTGAAGGTACGGATTGTGTACGGTTTATCCTCCCACCGCCTGCTCCAATTTCATAGCTTCAAAGCATTCCTGTTCGATTTTACAGTTATACTGGATCATATAGTCTAAAATCGGCCGATACTTTGCCAAGTCCGGCGAGAGCATTGCTTTCTTGTCAGCTTCATCCAACGGTCTAAAATGTCCCGCACGATGGCACCGGCGCAATGTGTCCAAATCCATTTCCAACGGCTCAAAGGGAATCCCTGTTTTCTTTTTCAGGTTCTCCAAAATCAAGAAGCCATACGGGTCCAAATCCCCCTTGTGGACATAGCGGGCATCCGGTTCGCACACATACAATTTTTTCAGAAAATTCGTGCGAACCGTATTCTGAAATCCCCCCAGGTAGATAATTGCTCCCTGGCTTTCCTGCGCGTCATGATAAGTGGTCAAGTTCTCGACCGAAATCACGGTCCCACTTGGAACTGCGATGCGCTCTATCCCGTCCAAAGCGTCTGAAGAAATGGCGATCCCACCGCGAAAGGCTTCTACCGATACCTGTTGTTCCTGCATCCAAAGCTGCCAATCGCCCTTGATATACACATAGCCTGGATTGCTGATTACATTATACTGTGCAAGAATCGTCTCCTTTTCGCCAATCCCGTCGCCATAATCGAGAAGGATGCGTGAGAGTGGGTTCAAAATGCTTTGCAGGCGTTTTGAATCATGAAACACCAGCTCAGAAAAATTGCGAATATAGGTTTCCCGATTCAGCTTCTCAATCGTAACCAAGGCCAGCAGCACGTCCTCCAGGGCTTTCCTATCCTTGCCCAGTCCATACGGGATATCCTTCCTCTGCAGAAGCCGCTCCAGCATCGCAGCGCAGAATCTTCCTGCAACGCCCTCCGATTGCGCGGCGGTTTCTTGCAGGAGCGCCCTTTGCTGCTCCCATAGCTCCGCCTTTGGGACTCTGTGCAAAAATTGATAGATTTGCGGCACGGCCGATTCCACCAAAAAGAGTTTCGTATAATATCCCTGCAGGTCCTTGCTGCACTGGAGGAACCCCCAGCTCTGCATGTGAAGCAGCGCCTCTTCAATTTGGCCCTGAGCTTCGCTGAGGTTTTTTCGGTAATCCGGCAGCTTTTTTGCAAGATCAATGGAGATCCTCCGAGCGCTGCCTTTCTCAGGGTCCCGTTTTTCATAGCTGTCAATCAGCCATGTGAGGATCTGGACTTCGTAATCCGCCATCGTTTACCTCCAAATAGAACGGCGCAATGGAGTTCCTGCTCCCGCTTTTGACAATCGAGTAGGTGACGTCGCACATCGGCTGAATCGCGGAGGCCTTCTCAACCGTTGTAATCAGCAAAACCTGAAGCTCCATCTGCCGGAACATCTTCATCATGGGCTTGATTCGATCACTGGTCATTTTGCTGAAGGCTTCATCCAGCAAAACCAAGCGGATGCCATTTTCGCACTTCTGATAGATCTGCAGCAAGGACGCACAGATCGCAATGTAGAACGGCGCCTGATTTTCGCCGCCGCTGCTGTCTTGACTGACCTTGGACAGCGGCACGGTTTCGCCCGTTTTTGTGTTGGTGATGATGATATCATAATCAAGATACTGCCGGTAATCCACCAGCTGTATCATCTGCTTGTCCACACGCTTTCCGCTCTGCCTGGCCTGGGCCGCATCCTTGGCAGCGCTGAGAATCCGCTCTACAAATTCATCAATCTGAGCTTCATAGGCTCGGTCGCTCATCGCCGCTATGTTAAATAGGCTGTCCTCCTGCGTCATCCGGTCATTCTGCTCGCTCATAATCAACGCGTACAGCCTTCCACTCTCCGGGTCCTGGCTTTCCCGCACTTGGAATTGGTACATTTCTTCACCGTACAGCAGCTCCTGCATGATCCTGCTCAGCTCTCGGAACTGCCTTCTCGCATTCCGGATGTCATCCTTCATCCGATAGAGAATATCTCTGCGGAACCTCTCCCGGCATCGCTCCTTTGCTTTTTGCAGGCTTGCAGAATACCTCTCCAAATCAATCTGAACCAGCTGATTATACTGCGCTTGGTACAATTCCATTCCAGCCATGCCTGCGGCCACATCGCAGGAGTACTCCTGATTGAATTGACGCTGTGCGGGTATCAATTGATTGTTTACAAGGTCGTCTCGGATATTTTCAAATCTCCGCTGCTGGTCCGTTTGATTTTTTACAATCTGTTCCGGTGTCCTTCGTTTGAGCGCATCCGCATATTTGGCTTCCACTTCGCTGAGCAGCAATGGGTGTGCATCGCCAAAGGCCTCCCAAGCTTCCAGGGAACCCGCCGTGCGGTTCTGGCACAGCGCGATGGTTTCCCGGCACCTTATCAGCTCGTTCTCCTGAGCTTTTCGATTGCCCACGATTTCCTCGCACTGTTTCTTTTTGGCCTCCCATTCCGCTTTCATGCGTTCTTCCTTGGACTGAAGCACCCGAAACAGCGGACTCTTTTCCCATTCAGCAATTTCCTGCTGCGTCTGAGAGTACCGCTCGGAAAGCTCATGATACTCCTGCTCGCAGTCCCAATACTCCCGAACCGTTGCCACACACCTTCTATGGACGATTCCCTGTACCAAATTCCGCAGCGCCTCCACCGCCTCAGCGCGGTCCGCAAGTCCCTTTACCTGTTTTTGGGCCTGCCTGTGCTGCGCTTTTGCATCCTCCAGCTGCCGCTTTCTCGCATCCAGGCCAATATAGCGCTCCGATCTTTTCAAGCGCGCCAGGCGATAGGGATAGTGCCGCAGCAAATCGCGCGTCGCGCTGTTGGGGTGGTCCTCCAGCTTGGAGGAATCCTCGCAGCAAACAATGCCGCCGAGAAGCTCCCCCACATAGACCCGTGCAAGCAGATTCTCACTGGAAACCTTGGACGCCAATGTCCGGTTGTCCGCTGCCGGCTTGCCCCGGTCCCGATGCAGGGAGCGGCTGTCCAGCAGGCTCACCCTTCCAACGTCCTCCCCCAGGCCTTCAAACACCTGCTTTGCCACAGGGTAATGCTCCGGCGAGACCAGAATATCAAACCGCCGGTACCCCAGGCACGCTTCCGCACAATCCTGCCAGCTGTCGTCATTCATATACAGCAATTCGCAGAACACCTTGGCGTCCGGGTCCAGTCCCTGTGCGGACAGTGCCTGGTTGATCGCGGTCTTTACAAAATTCGCGCGGTCATGATCCGGATAGACCCATTGCCCCTTTTCCAGCTGGCGGATCTTATCCTGCAGCTCATCCAGCAGCTTGCCCAAGCTCCGCACTTGATCGCGCAGCTCAAACTCTGTTTGTTCCACCGCCTCCTTGACCTCTCTGATCTCAGCTTCCAAACAGTCCAGCAATTTGGCGTGGCTGCTCTGGGGCTGCTTTCGGATCGCATCGGGATAAAGCTGCTCGTTCACCCCATGGATGGAGGAGGCCGCTTGGAGCAGTTCTGTTATTTCCTGCTGGGTATTCCGGCATTCGCTGACCTTTTTCCGCAAATTCCCCAGCTCCCGCTCCTCGTCCTTTGCTGTTTGCCGCAAAACCTCTAAGAACTTGCCCTCATCGCTTTCCTTCACCGCATCCCTGGCTTGAAGATAGGCCCCAAGCGCAATCTCGGACTGCTGGTGCGCCTCATCATACTGATTTTCAAGCCGCTTCAAAAGATCCTGCAATCTATCCTGAGTTTCAAACAGGCGCCTTTGGGTTTCCGCATCAACTTGATGCTGTGCATATAAAATAACCCCTCTGTTAATACACACATCCCGTTCTTTCTCGGCAGCTTTGCCGCCCAGCGCAACGATTTCCTGAAGCTGCTGCGCTCTGCACTGCGCCAGAGAAAGCGTCTCCTGCAAATTCTCAAGCTCCTGCTCGTCCTTTTGCAGCGCGTCCAAATCCATATCGGGCTGGGGAAGAATGTACTCATAAATAAACGTGCGGAAGTCATGGATTTCATCCAAACTGGTGCCCATGGGAAACACGGAGCTGAATTTCTTTCCAAGGGGAGAATCCGATTTGCCGATGCCGAGCCTTTGGCAGATCAGATTCTTTGCTTCGCTCTGCCGGTCGATGGGCTGCATTCTGCCAGTGGGGATACAGAACTGTTCCCGGCTGCTGGGAGCGTGCGTGCTATGATCGAGAAAAGGCAGAGCATCCAAGCACACGCCCATAGGGGAAATATACCAGGTTTGGCGAACATGGCGCATCTCCTGTTCCGGGCTTTCCGATTCCACCCGAACGGTGATGACAAACTTCTTTTCCGCCTTTTGATCCAGGAACTCCACGCCGATGTAGGAAACGGTATGGCCGTGCCGGGTATAGGCATTCTCACCCCGCTGCTTGCCATGCACCGAGCCCTGCAAGGTTCTGGCGCTCCTGCGGTTTCCCAGCGCGTTGAAATCCTTATTGGTTGTAAGACAGTAGCGGATCGCATCCAGGATGGTGGTCTTTCCCACAGCGTTCACGCCGATCAAATAGGTGATTTTTTCAAAGGTCAGGGTGTCATCCACAAAATTGTGCCAATTGATCAAACGAACACGACTTAGCTGGATCATTCATTCTCCTCCTCGACCGCACTGTACTTGGCCAGTTCCCTCTCCGTTTCCTCCTGACCGGCACGAAGGACATTGTCCGGCAGGGCCAAAATCACGGACGGATAGATTTCGATGCGGGACGCGGCGTCGTTCAGCCGCTCCAACTGCTTGGCCAGGTTATACGCTTTCAGCGTCCGCAGGATGCTCTCCAAGGCAACCCGGTCCAGCCTTCTGGGCAAATTCATCTTCTGATATTCCGTCTGGATTTCCTCCACGGTCACAATCACTCGGTTTCCATCAGAGCTCAATTTCTCCCGCTTTTGAAGATACAAAAGCCTGCATATCAACAGGAGGATGCTTTCGTATTTGTTCAGCCTTGCCTGCGTTCCCTCAAACTCGTTCACCAGCATAATCACTTTCAGGGGAGCTGGATGAAACGAGAGGGTAAATCCCAGCTGCATGAACAATTTCTTCAGCTCGTCCAGATGATTGACCGCATAGTAATAGCGTTCCCTGGTTTCCTCCACCTCGCCCATGATATAGCAATGATTCAAAAGATAATTGGCCACATCCTTTATTTCCATTCCACTCACACCTTCCTCTTTACCACGAATTCCTGAAACCGGAAGCCATGGGCACAAATCCAAGCGTCCTGCAATTCGATTTCATAACACCGGTTTTCCGAACGGCTGTATGTATGCAGCGCCACGATTTTCACAAAATCATCCCCTGCGTCGCTGGCCAGCTGAGACGCCCGCACAGCCGTTTGAGAGTCCAGCACTTGCTGTGCATAGGCGTTCACGTTCTCCATCGTCACCGCACTTCGGGCATACGCCAAAAGCGCCCGCTGGGCCTCACGCAGCTCCTGCTCATTCAAATCGTCCGTCTGCTCCAGCGGCTGGATGGGCGTCGGCTTCCGGTTGACCACCGGGGGCTTCAAGTAGGATTTGCCCAGTACCGCAGCAGGATAAATCCTCCACAGCTTGCTCAGCGGGCCATCGTCCACCTCAAACAGGGAGGCATCCGTCTCCAGGGTTTTTGCATAATAGCGCAGCAGACTGTTGATCCTGCCCTGCGCTGTGCCGTCCGTCAGCAGCATAAACTGCGCTCTCTGCACTGCACGCTGCCGGTACAGGATATGGTTCCTGTCGATTTCCGCAATAAGCTCCCCCATCAGCGCCAGATCGTCCCTGATTTTATTGATGACGCCCAAAACTGCTCCTGCTGCCTCGTCCCTGCCGCAGCGCTCAACCTTGCAGTAGTCCTCTGCCAGCGCATCCAGATACAGGTCTTGGCAATTGTCCAGGCCTTCCAGCAAGCTCTCGCGGTAGTTGAACAAATTGTCGCTGGTCTTGAACCTCTGATAGGCTGCAACCACCACTTCTTCCTCATATTTCTCAAACAGATCCAGCACTTCCTGGGGGGTTTTGTGCTGCGTCATCTGATCGATGAAGGACCCAATGGACGCATTCAGATTCCGCAGCGCAGAGTTTAGCTCGTCCATTGCGAGGATAACCTCTTTCAGGATATTCTCATAGGGAGAATCCTCTGTGGCAATCCCATCCAACAGCTGATAGGCCATATTCAGCTTCCCGCTGTATGTCACGGTCTGCGGATGCACAATGGAATGGAGCGCCTGCAAAATGGGGACCACCTGGGGACAAATCGCGGTTCTCACCTCTTCTTCATACCCCGGTTCAAAATCCTCCAGCCAGCCGCAGGCCCGCAGGCGCCCAATGCACCATAGGGCCCTGCTGTGCAGATCCCTGCTGGGCGGCAGCTCGTTCTCCTCTTCGGCCTGCTCGCCCAAGCCCAGCTCCTCCACTTCCACTCCGACCTCTTCCAGATAATCCTCGGTCAAACGGATCATTTCGTTTTTGCCCATGCCATAATCTGCCGACATCCGGCAGGAATCCCACAGCAGCATGAGCAAATCTGCGAACACCCATTGATAGCGCCCTGTTAAGGGCTTAAACAGTTGAGGATTTAGAATATCATAAAGCCGCATCGCGCCACTTCCCAGTTCTTTATCGTTTGGATTCCCCTCAGAGGGCCTCCTGCAGGTCAGCCAAAAAGCGCTGCTCCTGCGCTCCTAGAATATCGATAAGAAAATAATAACACAACCCGCAATCTCGCACAATATATCCCCCAAAAATAGCCGCGCCTAAAAAAAGAACGGCTGGGCAACCCTTTCGAGCTGTCCAGCCGTTCCCTGTTCCCAATTTCATTTTGCGGCAGATCCCCTGCCTAAAATCGCATACCTGCTAATTCAGAGGTCCTGTTTGCACTGCCGCACAAATTGGAAGCGTTCCCGCGTTGGGAGTTCTTATTTCGCGTCCTCTTCCCGCAGGAAGTCGATGCAGCGCTTGACCTCCTCCAGGCCGGTGGGGTCCAAGCCCTCGCTCTCCACGACCATGGGGAAGCCCAGCTCGATGGCAGCCTTGCGGACCTTGGCCACAGGAGCCACGCCCTGGCCCAGGGACTTACCGTTGCGGTCGCCCATGCCGTCCTTCAGGTGGATCATGCGGATGCGGTCCTTGTGCTCGGTGATGAAGGCCACAGGGTCCTTTTTGGCCACAAAGGTCCAGTAGGTGTCAACCTCCAGCAGGATGCTGGTGCGGTTGAGCAGCTCCATCTCGGGGATCATGCCCTCAGCAGTGGGAGCAAAATCGCAGTCATGGTTGTGATAGTGCAGGGCAATGCCCTCAGCCTGCAGGCGGGGGATCAGCACGTTGACGCGCTCAACAAAAGCGTCGATCTGCTCCTTGGTCTCCTGCTTCACGTAGGGGATGATGATGTTGGTGCAGCCAATGGCCTTGTGATAGGCAATGGTGGCGTCCAGAACATCGTCCTCCAGCTCGGCCAGAGGGGTGTGGGTGCTGGAAACACGCAGGCCGAACTCATCCAGCCAGCTCTTCACGTCCTCAGCAGAGTTGCCCATGAAGCCGGCAAACTCCACAAAGGAATACCCCATGGCAGCCACCTGCTGAAGGGCGCTGCGCAAGTCGGTCTTGGTCAGGTCACGCACACTGTACATTTGCAAACCGTATTCCATGATAGTTCCTCCTAAAAAGAGATTTTTATATAGGTAAGAACCCCGCCTGGGGCAGGGTTCTCACAAATCGCAGGATAAGTCGGGATTAAGAATCCACACGGGACAGGTAGCGGTCGTAAGCAGCCTGAGTGATCTCGATGGCGCGCTCGATGCCGCTGGTCTCCAGCTCAGCAATGTAAGCGTCCCAGTTCTCCTCGATGTCCAGAGCGCCGCTGATGAACTTAGCGGTATTCTCCTTCACGCAGGTGCTGATGTCAGCATACAGAGCGGCACGCTCAGTGGACTCCTCCTGAGTGAGGGTGACGGAGGAGGGCAAACGCCAAGCGTCATCACCCTCGGCCCAGACATTGTAGCACTCCTGGTCCTTCTCGGGCACACCGGCCAGCTCACGGGTCCAGTCGGACCAGTTGGCGATGCCGGCAGAGGGGCACAGATAGCTGGCCACTGTCTGAGCCATCGTCCAGCCATCGGGATTGTTCACAATCTTATCCGTGAAAACAGGCTCGCCGCTTTCATCGAAGTTAAAGGTGTCTCCCTCAATGCCGTAGTTGGCCAGCAGAGCGCCTTCCTCGGTGTACAGGTAATCCAGGTAACGCAGGGCAACCTCCCAGTTCTCGCAGTCAGCGGAAATAGCGGTGTTGCCAGAGGTGTAAGAGTCGCGCAGACGGATGTGGCTCTCGTCGCCCTCATTCTTCAGAGGAGGATTGACGGGGACCAGCTTCATGTTGGGGTCCTCAGAGGAAGCCTCATACAGGGAGGGCATGGTGTACAGAGCGGCGAAGGCGCCGGAAGCACCGGTGACCACCTTGGCCATATCGGCGGTACGCTCGTCAGTGGCCATGAAGTCGGGGTCGATCAGGCCCTCGTTGTACCACTGATGCATGATGGTGACATACTCTTTCCAAGCGTCCATGTAAGGCCCAAAGTTGACAGCGCCGGTCTCGTCCAGCTGCCAGCTGTTGAGCACGTTCAAGCCGCCGGACATAGCGCCGAACTCGCCGTCACTGCCGCTGAAGTTCAGGATCAGAGGAGCGGTAGCACCCTTCTCGTTCTTGAACGCGGTCAGAACGTCATGCCACTGGTCGAAGGTCTTGGGCACTTCCATGCCCAAATCGTCCAGCCAGTCCTGACGCATCCACAGGCCCAGCCAGGGACCCTGCTTGGACTGACGCAGCTCGTACACAGCACCCAGACGGCCGGAGTCGGTGGTGGACAGCAGCTCATACTGGACGTCGGAGGTACGGATGGCGTTGTAGTTGGGCATATACTCCTCGACCTTGTCGGTCAGATCCAGGAAGTAGCCGTCGTCGATAGCGGCGTCCACACCTTCGGAGTAGTAGGAAGCACCCACATAGATCAGATCAGCCAGGTTGCCGGAAGCGATCATCAGGTTGAAGTTGGTCTGATAGTCAGCGCTGGAAACGGTCTCGAATTCCAGATGCACGCCGGTGCGGGCTTCCATCTCCTGATAGAACTGGTTGTCGTTCCAGTCCTTGGTGATGATGGCAGCATTGGTGTCATCGGCATTGAAGTAGGTCAAAGTGACAGGCTCGTCCACGATGGGGAGCTTGAATTCGCCGGGCTCGGCAGTTTCCCCGTCTTCAGCCGCGCTCTCAGCGCCGCTTTCGGTGGTGGCGGAGCTGGCGTCGTCCGTGGCAGAGCTGGTGCTGGGAGTGTTGCCGCAGGCAGCCAGAGACAGGACCATAGCCAGAACCAGCAGCATAGCCACCAATTTTTTGGCGTTTTTCATTTTGGTTTCCTCCTAATCAATTTAGATCTGAGCGCCTCCTCGCAGAA
Organism: uncultured Acutalibacter sp.; assembly: GCA_963559705.1. Lineage (GTDB taxonomy): Bacteria > Bacillota > Clostridia > Oscillospirales > Acutalibacteraceae > Acutalibacter. The sequence continues at coordinate 18,850 of CAUWLU010000010.1, read as the reverse complement.
GCGCTCTATGCAAAAGCGCAGACACGCTGTTGCTCACTGGGTGAAAAGGCTTACCCCTTGATAGCGCCGATCATCACGCCGGACTCGAAGTACTTCTGGATGAAGGGGTAGAAGATAAACATGGGAACCGTGGACACGATAATGGTGCAGTATTTGGTCAGCTGCTTATACAGCACCGCGTCGCCCGATTCGCCCGACGCCAGGATACTCACGTCCACGTTGGCGTTGCTGCTGTTCACATCCACCAAAAGCTCCTTCAGGATCAGCTGCAAGGGCTTCTTATCGGGGGAGCGCAGATAAATCATGGCGTTGAACCAGCTGTTCCAGTTGCCGATGACATAGTACAGGATGATGGTGGCCAGGGTGGCCTTAATCAAGGGCAGCATGATCTGGAACAGGATGGTGAACCGTCCGGCGCCATCCAGCATCGCGGATTCCTCCAAGCTGTCGGGCACGTTCTGCAAGGCGGTGCGCACCAAGATCAGGTAGAAGGCGCTCATGCAGTTGGGCAGGATCAAAGCCCAGCGGCTGTCATACATCCCCAGGGTCTGGGTGACCAGGATGTACAGGGTGACGATACCACCGGAAAACAGCATGGTGAAGGAAATGATCAGCATCAGGGGGTTGGCCCAGATGAAATCCTTCCGGGACAGAGCGTAGGCCGCCATCACAGTGAGGAACATTCCCAAAATGGTAGTGGCGATCACGTAGATAAAGGTGTTGAGGTAGCCGGTCCAAATGTTGTTGTCGGCAAACACCAGTTTATAGCCGGTAAGATTGAACTTCTCCACGTGCCAGATCAGGCCAGTCTGGTTCATCACCCAGCCGGCGTCGGAGAAGGACGCGCAAAACACATGCCACACGGGCAAAATGCACACGATCATAATGATCGCGAAGAACAAGCAGTTGGCAACATTGAATACCCGGCTGCCAATATTTTTGCTTTTGACCATTGCCATGGAAGATCTCTCCTTTCCCTTTTACGTTTAGAACAGGCTGACTTCCGCGTACCGCTTGCTGAAGGCGTTGGCCAGCAGGAGCAGCACGAAGTTGATGACGGAGTTGAACAGGGAAACAGCCGTGGAATAACCGTAGTTCATCTCTTGAATACCCTTGCGGTAGATGAAGCTGGAGAGAATGTCGGCAGATTCGTACACCTGGGGGTTGTAGAGCAGAATGGTCTTTTCATAGCCCACGGAGAGCATCTGACCAATCCGCAGAATCAGCATAATCATAATCGTATCGATGATGCCGGGAATGGTGACCCGCAGGATGCGCTGCAGTCGGGTGGCGCCGTCGATCTCAGCAGCCTCATACAGGGTCTGGTCAATGCCGGAGAGAGCCGCCACATAGATGATGGCGTTGAAGCCCAAGTCCTTCCATAGATCCGACAAAACGTAAATAGGCCGCCAATAGGCGTCGTTGCCCAACAGGTTCTCGGTGGTACCGGTGAAAGCCCCCACCATAGCCGCCAGAGGACCACTGGTGGAGCAGAAGTCCACGATGATGCCGGCCATAACAACCATGGAGACAAAGTAGGGCATATAAGAAACGGTTTGGACCAATCTCTTATAGTGCTTATTGCGCAGCTCGTTGAGCAGCAGCGCAAAGATGATTGTGATGGGGAACTCGATGCCGATCTGCAAACCGCTGAGGATCAGCGTATTGCGGATGGTGCGCCCGGCATAGGCAGAATTGAAAAAATCCATGAAGTTGTCCAGGCCCACAAAAGGAGAACCAAAGATGCCCAGCTTGGGCTTGAAGTTCTCGAAGGCCATCCACAATCCGCCCATGGGGATGTAGTGGAATAGGATGTAGAACGCCAGCGCGGGAAGGACCATGAGAATCAGGGGCCAGTTCCGAATGGTGTTCTTCTTGATGTTGTCCCAAGTGTACTTTCGGGGTTTCCGAACCTCGAAGGCGGGGTCCGAAAGATAGAACTCAGTCTTGCGCATACGCACTTCAACCTCTCTTCCTCAAGCTGGTTACCGTTTTGAGAGCGAAAACTTCCAAACTTTCAAAATTCCCGAGCTCAATGAACCGTATAACCGCAAAAATGACCGGAAGCCATCGTCGGCTTGCATAACCCTATTGTACAGAAATCTTGAACAAATTGTAAACAGCCAAATTTTTGCCCCACCCCCGTTCACAAAAATTTGACATTCCCAAAAAGGCAGAAAATGTCTGGTTTTTTGGATAGGGGCGGGGCAAAAATAGGCAATCTGCAGAAAGAAATCACTTTTTGTCCACATATTGACCGGGTGTACTGCCTTCGTACCGCTTGAAAGCACGGATCAAGGCGCGGGAATCCCCATAGCCGGTCAGCTCGGCGGTTTCTCGGACGGTTTTTCCCTCCTTGAGGAGGTTTTTGGCTGCTTCCAACCGGACCGTGTGGACTTCCTCCAACAGCCCGTGTCCGGTCAAATCTTTGTATTGATGGCTGAGGGTGGAAAGATTCCGGTTCAATTTATCCGCAATCAGGGACACGTTGAGGAAGGGGTCCTGGTAGTTTTCCCGAATAAATTCCTGCACCTGGTTCACCAACTGGCTCCCTTTTTCCTCCGGCTTTTCCGAGGCATCCGGGAAGTCCAGGCAAAGGCACAGGTCCAGCAGACCCTGGCGCATCTGCTCAGCCGTACCGGAGGAGATCACCCTCACGGCCCTGCCCTGGTCCTCCTCGCTGAGATAGGGGAAGAAGGTTTCGATCACGCTGCCGCAGCGGTGGCGGATCAGCCCGATGGGCAGGGCGCTGTTGAGGATATCCTCCTGCAAAAGGGTCTCTAAAGATTTTTGGATCTTTTCCAGACGTCCTGTGGCAAGAGCGCCCACGAGCTGCTTGCGGTGCTGGGGAAAATCCTTGAAGTAGCCGGAGTATTCCAGCAGCTCCCGGGCCAGCCACACCCCGGACCTCTGGGAATTCCCCCAAAAGCTGTCCTGTCCGCAGGCGCGCTTGACCAGGTTCCAGGCCTCCGGGGCGTCCGACAGGCGCAGGCATACATCGCTGGCATAGCACACAAGCAGGCAGCCCGTCTCCTGCTGGGCTTGCGCTGTCTTTTGCCGGATCTCCTCCAGATCTGCATGGTTCTGCACCAGTACGATCACGGTGGCAGTTCCAACAGTGAGGCAAACACCGTTTTCACGGTCCAGAAAAGCATGCTCCAGCGCTTTGTAAAGCTCCTCCATCAGAGCGGACAGCTCCTCCTCCGAGGCTTTCTCCGTCATAACCGGGGAAAAGGACAGCATTCGGAAGGGTTGGCTCTCCTCCAAATAATGGGAAAGGCAGGAGACATCCTGGGTAAAGCCCAGCAGGTACCGCCACAGCGTCAGATCGTTGTCCCGTTGTTCTGACGCCATTAGCTGCTCCATCATCTGTTCCCGGTCCTGAGCAAAGTCCGTGAGGGCCTGGCTCAGCTCTGTCAGCGAGTGGTAGTCCTCCTGCTCCTGGCCGGACGACTTTTTCACAAAGGGTAGGACGTTTTGAATGGGGGTCCAGGTGCGCCGGCTGAGGAACACAGCCAGTCCCACGCCCATCGCAACGATGAAAATAAGCTCTGCCGCCAGCTGAAGCCACGAGGTGCGCAGGGGACCGTAATAGGCGCTGCTCAAAAATAGCAGTCCATACCGCAGGCCGCTGAGGTTCTGGGCAGAGCGGACGGAGTAGATCCAGTTCTCTCCCCCTGCCTGCACAGTTCCCTGCGCAGTTTCCAATTCCTCCAAGGGCTGGGGGATCTCCTTGGCGTAGGGGCTGCCGCAGAAGAAGGTGCCGTCATTTTCCAGCACGAACATTTTGGTGGTGTCCGTGTTCAGGAAGGACTCCTCCTTTTCCAGCTGGATGAGGATACCCAAGCGGGCGTATGGCATTTTGTAACTTTTATCGTAGCAGGATTTTGTAACCAGCAGATAGCCGTTGCCCTTGTCATCCGGATTCACAGTATGAACGGTAACGCTGACGCCGCTGCTTTTCAGCGCGTCCAGAACGGTTTGATACTCTATGCCCAAATCCCAGGTGGAGACGCCGGCCAGGTCGGGATGATAAGTGCTTTTGTCAGTGATCAGATAGCCGTTTTTGGGAAAATATACGATGCACCGCACATAGGAGGGCCGCTGTTCGCTGAAAACCTCCAGCCCCCGAAGGATGCCCAACATATTGTGCAGGTCTGCTCCCTCCACGGTTTCTAGGGAAGCCAGGCTCCGCAGCTGCTCGTTCTCAGAGAACAGCTCCAGAGTGTTGGAGGCGTCGGCCAGGGTGCTTTCCAAATTATCCTGAGCGTTTCGCAGCGTGATCTCCTGTTCTTTTGCGATGGATTGCTGGATATCCTGCTGCATATTGCCGATCAGCATTAAGGAAAAGACAAGGGGAATCAGACAGACGCAAAGATAGGACGCCAAAAATCGCCAGTATAGTTTCACATCCGTCCCCCCTTTCCAGAATCCATCCTCATGCTCCATGGATGACAGTATCAAAGATTTTATCACAAATTTTTCTTCAAAACAATATAAAAGGGGAATTTCCCACAGCTTTTGCCAGCTCTGGGGTAAAACGCAGCTTTCGGTAAGCTAAAAGTAAAATCCCCGTTTCGTCTTGCCGCTTGCCTGGACTAGCTCACAGCCGGTGTTTCCCTGGATAAGATTTTGCGCTACAATAGGGACGCTGGAACGTCAGGCGGGGCGGCTATGAAAAAAAGCCTTGTCATCCTCGGGGAAGCTCCCCTTGCAGGATACTCCATTTCTTTTTCCCATGGATTGTAATGAGATTGTAAGAAGTGGCCGCTATACTAAAATCATAAAAAGAACTTGGAGGTTTTAGTTATGGCAATTCTTGAAACAAAAGATTTACGCAAGATATATGGCAGCGGAGAAAGCGAAGTCCATGCGTTGGACGGGGTGTCTATCTCTGTAGAAGAAGGCGAGTTTGTTGCGATCATCGGTACGTCGGGCAGCGGTAAATCCACCCTCTTAAATATGATCGGCGGGTTAGACCGCCCCACTTCCGGCAGCGTCACAATTCGGGGCAAAGAGCTTTTGAAAATGAAGGACGAGGAATTAACTATTTTCCGCCGCAGAAACATCGGCTTTGTCTTTCAGAACTACAATCTGCTCCCAGTCCTCAATGTGTATGAGAACATCGTCTATCCCATTGAGATCGACGGCGGCAAGACTGATACAGGCTTTGTAAAAGAGATCATCCACACCCTCGGCTTGGAGCGAAAGCTCAAAAATATGCCGAACAATCTCTCCGGCGGCCAGCAGCAGAGAGTGGCGATTGCCCGCGCGCTGGCCACAAAGCCCGCCATTGTCCTTGCTGACGAGCCCACCGGCAATCTGGACTCCAAAACAAGTATGGATGTGATTCTGCTGATGCAGGCTGTCAGCAGACAATTCCATCAGACCACGGTTATGATTACCCACAATGAGGAAATCGCGCAAATGGCGGACCGCACCATCCGCATTGAGGATGGCAAGGTTGTTTCGGGAGGTGTGAAGTATGCACGCTAACCGGAATAAAAGCGCAGTCAAGCGGGTGGAAAAAGGCATGATGAAAGCAAACCGCACCCGGAACCTGTTTGCGGTGTTTGCAATCGTCCTCACCACCTTTATGATCACCACGGTGTTCAGTTTAGGCATTAACTACATGGAAAATATGAAGTTAATGCAGGTACGAACAGCCGGTACAACCGCGAATGTATACCTTGCGATGCCGACGGCAGAGCAGGAACAGCAGATCCGGAGCTTGGATTATGTCAAAACCGTCGGTACGCAGTATATGGTCGGTTCGGTTGCCGAGGAGAACGACGAGGGGCGTGAGCTTTCCATTGCGCTCCAGTATTACGACACCACCGAATGGGAAAAACACTATCAGGAAGCCATTAAGGATTTGGAGGGCAAATACCCCGCAAGCGAAAATGAAATCATGCTGTCGGAAGACGCCCTTTCACAGCTCGGTATTACAGAACCGAGACTGAATATGGAAATCCCTCTGTCCTACTATGATAAAAACGGCCAGCAGGAAAGGACTTTCACATTAAGCGGCTGGTTTCATTCCTATACCGGCATGGGAATGGGCTTTGTTTCCGAAAGCTATTGCAAAAACGCGGGCTATACCATGGCAGAGGACGGCGTTCTCTCTTTGTCGCTGAATAAAATGCCCGATGATTTTCACCGGATTCAAAACGATGTGGAGCTAAACGAAAACCAGTCTTTCAGCGGTTCGGTTTCAATGAAATCCTCAAACGGCTCGGTGATCGCCATGGTGATCCTTTTGGTGTTCTTCATCATCGGCAGCGGGTATCTGCTCATTTACAATGTGCTGTATATCTCCATTTCAAAGGACACCCGGTTCTACGGCTTGATGAAAACGCTGGGTACCACCCAGGCGCAGATCAAATCGCTGGTGAAAAATCAGGCGGTCAAATTTGCCTGCATCGGGATTCCCATTGGCATTTTGTTAGCCACCGCTGTTTCCTTTGGCATTGTCCCCCTTGTTTTGAATGAGGGCTTTGAACAGGGCAAGTCGATGATGGATGCCGAGGTGTTCTTTCACCCGTCCATCTATCTTCTGTCCATCCTCTTTTCGGCGGTAACGGTCTGGATTGCCTGCAATGCACCGGCAAAAGCAGCGGCGAAGGTTTCTCCTGTGGAAGCGCTGAAATTCCAGAACTTCGCACCGAAGAAAACCAAAAGCAGAAATTCCACCAATGGAGGCAAGCTGCACGTGATGGCGTTCCACAATGTATTCCGTAACAAAAAGCGGGCGATTCTTGTGTTTCTGTCCCTGTTTATGGGCATCACAATGATCTTGGGCGTGAACGGAGTCATCGGAAGCATGAATGCTGAAAACTTTATCAAAGCATATATGGATTATCACTTTGAATACAACGATGTCCAGTTTGAGCAGGCTGAGCAGCCCAACAAGGAAGCACCCCAGTTTGACGACCATTTTGTGGAGCAGATTCAGCAAGTCCATGGGATTGAAAAGGTGGCTGTTCAAAAGACCGTTTGGGCGGGCATTTACTTTGATGAAGCCGCTTTGGAAGGCTTTCTGAAAATCAAATATGAGGACAGCAAATATAAATCCAAAGGGCAGTCCTATGAACAGACGATAGAGACGATGAAAGGGTATGCCGATGCCGGTGACTACGGCTGCTATATTACAACCCTGGACGATGACAAGGCGCTGGAGGAATACAACGCCAAGCACCCGGATTCTCCCATTGACATTGCCGCTTTTCAGCGCGGCGAAACAGCGATTGCAGGAAAAGACACCGAATTTCTTGCTCCCAATACCGCTTTGGTGGGGGAAACCCTGACGCTGACCGCTGACAGCACCGACGGCAAGGCAAGTGATTTCAAAATCGACGGGGCTTTTTACTATGACGATTACTCGAACAATCTTTCCGATAGCATTGGCAGGCGCAAGGACATTTATATGGTGCCCGATGTTCTCTTTGTCAGCGAAGCGGGTATGGAACGCCTGACAAAAGAACCGATCATTTCCGCAATCGGTGTTACCATTGAAGATATAAAGGACTTGGAACGGATTGACAGCGAATTGCAGGCCATCAACAGCACCTTGACCACATCGGAGTGGCAGCTGAGATCTGCCGTGAATCAGAAAGAACAATTTAATCAGATGTTCTATTCTGTCAATCTGTTGGGGAATGGCGCGGCGATTCTGCTGATTGTCATCGGCCTAATCAACTTTGTCAATGTGATGCTGACCGGCGTGGTGGCAAGGAAAAATGAATTTGCCATTATGGAAAGCATTGGCACAACGAAAAAACAGATTGTGAAGATCCTGACCCTGGAAGGCGGCATTTACGCTCTCATCTCTACACTGCTGATTATGACTTTTGGCAATGCGTTTCTGCTGCTGGTGGCGGACGCCGTTCCCCACATAGCAAACTATGCGGTGTTTGAGTACCCGGTTGCCCTTGTCATCGGTTTGATCGCTGCAATCTTCGTGATCTGGCTGAGCGTTCCTGCCATTGTTTACAAGGTGACCTCCAATGAAACCGTCATGGAACGGCTGCACAATTTCGAGAATTAAGTGAGTTTGCGGGACGGACGCAGCGCTGGCTGCGTCTGTTCCTGCAATTCTGTATGGTGAGGAAGGAGTGTGTTTTGCAGCTATGGCAGCTATTTTTCTCCTGGAAGATGACAAAATTTTGAGCAAGGGCATTTCTATCGCCTTAAAAAAGGACGAGCATACGGTCACGGCGGTCTATAGCTATCTGGAAGCCCTGCAGCAATACCAAAAGCAGCCGTATGATTTGTTCCTGCTGGATATCAACCTGCCCGACGGCAGCGGTCTTGCCCTTTGCGAAAAAATCCGTGAAACCTCTGAAACACCGGTTTTGTTCCTGACCGCCAACGACACCGAGGAGGATATGCTTTCCGGCTTTTCAGCGGGCTGTGACGATTATATTTCCAAGCCCTTTCCCATTGAGGTTCTGCGGAAAAAGGTGCTGGCGGTCTTAAAACGGACCGGCTGCGGAGCTGCCCGCATCCGATACCGAGATTTGGAAGTGGATAAGGAAAAATGTCTTGTTCTGATGAAGGGGCAGGAAACACACCTGACCTCAACGGAATACAAACTGCTCCTTTATCTGATGGAAAACAGGGGCAGGGTTGTTACAAAGGCCATGCTTTTGGAGCAGCTTTGGGATATAGACGGGAACTTTGTGGACGACAATACCGTGCGGGTGAATATCACGCGGCTGCGGCAGAAGCTGAACGATGAAAACCAGGAATACATTGTGACGGTCTTTGGCATGGGCTATACCTTTGGAGAATGACGATGAAGCATTTTGGAATTTACAGAAAACTGATTTTGATTGCAGGCGCTGCCACAGCGGCGGTATCTGCCAGCGCGTTCTTTTTTATGGAGGACAGCACTTTCCCCATGCTTTTTGCCGTTTGCGGCAGTGTGCTTTTATGCGGCCTGCTGTTCCTGCTGGACTTTCTGCACAACCGCTATGACGATCACCTCTTGGAGGAGATCACACTGCTCATTGAGGCTTTGGTGGAGCAGCAGGAACGGACGGTCTTTTCAGAAGCCGAGGACACCCTGACCGCTCGGCTGCAGCACCAGCTTCTAAAGCTCCGCAATATTTTAAGAGCGCAGAATCAAATGCTGGCGCAGGAAAAGGAACATATCAAAACCTTGATTTCCGATATATCCCGCCAAATCAAAACCCCGGTAGCGGCAGCGAACACCTTTGCGCAGCTATTAGGGGATGCGGAGCTATCCGATGAGGAGCGAAACGAATATCTTGCCACTCTGCAAACGTCCCTTGAAAAGCTGACCTTTTTGACAAACAGCCTGATTAAAATGTCCCGTCTGGAAAGCGGCATTATCTGCCTGAAGCCCGAACGGAACCGTCTGAATGATCTTGTTCTGCAGGCGGTAAATACGGTTTACGCCAAGGCAAGGGAGAAAAACCTCACCATTACCTTTGACTGCGAACAGACCTTTGAAGCCCTGCTCGATTTTAACTGGACGGCGGAGGCCATCACCAATGTGCTTGACAACGCCGTGAAATACACCCCAAGCGGCGGCATAGTGGACTTAAACATCACCGAATACCCGTCCTATCTGCGGCTGGATATATCCGACAACGGGATTGGGATCCCCGAGGAAGAACAGGCAAGGATCTTCCGCAGGTTTTACCGCGGAAAGCAGTCGGCGGGGGTTGACGGCGTAGGGATCGGTCTCTATCTTACCCGTGATATTGTAAATAAGCAGAACGGGTACATCAAGGTGGCGTCCGATGAAAATGGAAGCACCTTTTCCCTGTTCCTCAAAAAAGAGTAGAAAATGCAAAAAAGCGGGGCCTCCGGCCTGAAAAATCAGGCGGAAGCCCCGCTGTGACGGATTTTGCTGCGGTTTGCTGTTTGGACATCTACGATAAAACCGCTTTTCGGATTTCACTTTCAAAAGCCCGCAAACCCGCATGAATACTAAAAAATGGAGTGACATCTTTTTGTCACTCCATCGTGGTGCCGGTGGCCGGACTCGAACCGGCACGGTATCGCTACCGGTGGATTTTGAGTCCACTACGTCTGCCAATTCCATCACACCGGCACATAAGAACAGACATTATTATATCTTGATTTTTTGAAAAAAGCAAGCTTTTTCAAGAAATTATCAAAATAATTTTTCCGATGCCGTCTCGCCCTCTTGGCAGTATTCATTTTTTATGGCCTCGATCAACGTAATCACCCGTTCATCCTGAATCCAATAAAACACATTCATCCCCTGTTTTTCAGAGGACAGGATACCGGCCAGCTTCATCTGGCTCAGATGCTGGGACAGCGCGGAGGCTGTAATAGTTGGCATATACTGGTGGATTTCCCCCACCGTCAGCCTGCCTTTCAGCAGCGCGCACAAAATCAGCAGCCGGTGTTCATTGGCCAGCATCTTCAGCAGCTCTGCGATCCTCTTTGCCTGTTCTTCCATATTCCTTTGCCTTCCTTCCATTCCTCACTTTGCAGATTCCCTGCGTCATGGTCCCCATGGGACAATATACGCACCACGACCTGGGACGGAAGAGAACCATTGTCACAAGCCCCAAAATGGTAGAGGTCAACATCACTCCAAAAAATCCGAAAGCAAATTGCCCAATCCACGGGGCGACAAAGCTCACATCCGCCCACTGCCACGGAAGCTTGAACGCCCATAACAGCGTCACGGTTTGAGAAAGGGGCGCTCCGGTAAATACCCGATAGGTGCTGAACAGCATCAGCCCAAACATCGTCATAAAGAAGGCCAAAAAGCCATAGCGGAACCACGGACTGCGCAAAAATTTGGGGGGAGGAACGTTCCTTGATAAGTTCAGTTTTTCTCCCAGCAGGCCCAACAGCTGACCCCGCCCACAATAGCGGCCGCAATAGGCCTTGCTGCCGCCGAATATGGCGATGAAAAGCGGTATGCAGAAAAACAGCATTCCCAGCCACGCAAACAGGATATTGAAGAATCCTAAAATCAGGTAGCTCAGCTCGGCAATCCAGAGGTAATCCGACCACCGCTTTTTTCCAGCAGTTTTCACTGTGCATCCCCCCTTTCTGTAATGACAATCACTGCCGCAGGACATACCTTCGCACACTTCCCACAGCCAACGCATTTCTCTGAATCCACGCAGGCAGAAATCCCCCAGGGGATCTGCACCGCCTCCCTTGGACAGACGCGAACACAACAACCGCAGGCCACGCAATCCTTGCCCACACTGGCCACCTTCCGAGATGCCATCCAAATTCCTCCCAGATCATAAGTAATTAAGGTATTACTAATATACTTAAAATTCTTCTCCCTGTCAAGCCCTTCCGCTAATTTTTTCCAAAGGGCTCCTGACTTTTCCGGCCAACAAAAAGGAGCGCCCTGCGGCGCCCCTGTTTCTTAAAGCGTATCCAGTTTCAGCTCTCCATCCTGAACCGACAGACTCACCCCGGACAAGCTGTCCTCGCCCTTTTCCACCAAGAGCATGGCCAATTTGTCCTCCACCATCCGGCGGATATTGTTCCGCAGGTCCCGGGCGCCGCTTTGTCCATGGATGGACTTCTCTGCCAAGTACCCGCAGACCCCCTGGGTATAGCTGAGCTCCACGCCCTTCTCCTTCAAGGTCTTTACATATTCGTCCAGCATCAGTGCGGAAATCTTCCCATAATCCTCCACATCCAGCGGACGGAACACGATCACCTCGTCGATGCGGGCCAAAAATTCCGGCCGCAGGAACTCGCTGAGGGATTTCATCACCTTTTCCCGGTTCATGTCCGCCGCAGTCTTGGCAAAGCCCAGGGAATTCTCCCGTTTGTCACTGCCCGCATTGGAGGTCATCACGATCACCGTGTTCTCAAAGTTCACCGTCCTGCCGTGGGCGTCCGTGATGCGCCCCTCATCCAAAATCTGCAGAAGGATGTTCAGCACATCGGGATGGGCCTTCTCAATCTCATCGAACAGCAGCACCGAGTAGGGCCGGCGCCGCACCTTTTCCGTCAGCTGGCCCGCCTCGTCATAGCCCACATAACCGGGAGGGGAGCCGATGATCTTGCTCACGGAGTGCTTTTCCATATATTCGGACATATCCAGCCGCACCAGGGTCTCCGGGGTGTCGAACAGCTCTTGAGAGAGCACCCGCACCAGCTCGGTCTTGCCAGTACCCGTGGGCCCCACAAAGATAAAGGACGCCGGATGCCGCCGGGGACTGATCTGCACCCGGCTGCGGCGAATGGCCGCGGAAATGGCCGTTACAGCCTCATCCTGGCCGATGATGTGCTTCTCCAGCACCTCCTCCAGGTTGGCCAGCTTGGCCAGCTCGTTTTCCTGCACCCGAGAGGCCGGGATGCCCGTCCACAGCTCGATGACCTTGGCCACGTCCTGCTCCTCCACCTGGGCGAATGCGCCTTCCTCCTCCAGGGTCTTCAGGCTCTTCTCCAGGGTGGCGATGCGGTAATGGGTCTTGGCCAGCTCTTCATAATCCACCTGATTTCCGTCGGCGGGATTGGAGAGATCCTGCTCCCGATTGCGCTCCTTGGTCAAGGTGAGCTGGGTATCATCGTACTCCTCCAGCTTTTTATTCCGCAGAGCTGCACAGGCACAGGCCTCGTCCAACAAGTCGATTGCCTTATCCGGCAAATAGCGGTCGTTGATATAGCGCTCTGCCAGCACCACCATCCGGCGGCATATCGCCTCTGAAACCTTCACGCGATGGAAGGCCTCATAATATCCCTTGATGCCCAAAAGGATCTCCGTGGCATCTGCAATGGAAGGCTCTGCCACGGTTACCGGCTGGAACCGGCGCTCCAAGGCAGCGTCCTTCTCAATGTACTTACGGTACTCATTAAAGGTGGTGGCGCCAATCACCTGGATCTCCCCGCGGCTCAGGGCGGGCTTCAGAATATTGGCGGCATTCATGCTGCCCTCGGCATCGCCGGTGCCCACCAGGTTGTGGATCTCATCAATAAAAAGGATCACATTGCCGTCGGCCTTCACCTCATCCACCAGGCCCTTGATGCGGCTCTCAAACTGGCCCCGGAACTGTGTGCCCGCCACCAAAGCCGTCAGGTCCAGCAGCTGGACCTCCTTGTCCCGCAGCCGGGCGGGGACCTCACCCCGGGCAATCCGCAGCGCCAAGCCCTCTGCCACAGCGGTCTTGCCCACGCCGGGCTCACCGATCAGGCAGGGGTTATTCTTGGTCCGGCGGGAGAGGATCTGCACCACCCGCTGGATCTCCTTCTCCCTGCCGATGATGTTGTCCAACAGGCCGCCCCGGGCCTTGGCGGTCAAATCCGTGCAGAAGTTCTGGATGTGCTTGCGCTTCTTCTTGTGGACGCTCTCCTTCTTCTGCTGAACATCGGAGCCGTGGCCCCCGTTCTCGCCGGGCTGCCCCCCCAGCATCTGGTCCACCGGCATAGTGGCTGCTCCGCCAAGGGTAAACAGCGCATCCTCTTCCGAGCCATCGCCGCCGGCCATATTCATCAGCTCGGTCATCTGGTCGGCAGCCGCTTCCAGCTCCTCATCGGTGATGCCCATTTTTTCCATAATATCGTTCACCGGCTTGATGCCCAGCTCCTTGGCACAGACAAGGCACAGCCCCTGAGGGTCCTGCCCGCTGATGCCGTTGGAGATAAACACCACCGCCGGACGTTTTTTGCAACGTGTACACATCAACATGGTACATTCATCCTTTCCTTACAGGCTTCTGCGGGGAGCAATCGCCGGTCCCGCCAGCCTCCTCTTTTTGCCGAGGACCCATTCCTCCCAGTCCCGGATAACTATTATATCACAGATTCGTTGCCGAATCATGAAGAAGTGATGAAGAAAAAACCGTCCTGCTCGGACGGTTCCTGCTTCAGCGGCCCGTGTGCTTCTCCCGCACCGTCTTTGCGCGGATCTCGTCCGTCAAGGACAGCTCATACCGGCTATCCTCAGAGCGCAGGATGGTGAGGAAAATCTGAAAGTACCGCACTGCCGAATAAATCATCATGCCCGCTGTCAAGCCCAGCAGCACATAGGAAATCACTTGGAATGCCATTCCTTCCATCTGGAAAAAGCCGTCCATCACCACAATCAGCGCCACAGAAACATAGAACATCACCGTGGCCACCTTGCCATACCACTGCGCGGCGCAAGGACGCTTTTTCTTTTTCAGCAAGGCGATGGCGCAGCAGAGCATCACCAGCTCTTTGACAATAAACACCAACAGCACCGGGCCGATCACCGGAAACTTCACAGCCAGGCACAGTGCCACCACGCCCTGCGTCAGCTTATCCGCCAGAGGGTCCAGCATCTTTCCCAGCTCTGTCACCTGGTTCAGCTTTCGGGCAATAAAGCCGTCCACGCAATCGCTCAGCCCGGAAAACACCAAAAGCCCCACAGCAAGCACCAGCCTGTCCTGCAAAAAGCTCCAGGCGAAAAAGGGGATAATCAAGATCCGCAGCACCGAAAGGGCGTTGGGAATCGTCAAATTTTGATTGATGGGCTTTTTTTGTTGGGACATTGGGAATTCCTATCCTTCCTCTTTACAATTCTGTGTCAAGCTTTTCCAAGCTCCCCTTTACAATAACGGGAAATCATCAAAAAATCCTCTACAGGCTTACTGGAACATGATTTCCAACGGATTCCAACTGACGATAAGACCCGCCACATACGACTGACGCAGAGCGTTCTCCACCTGCGCCTGCACATCCGCAGACAGCATCGGGATAAACACCTGCACCGCCGCCAAGGCGATCCAAACGGAGGTCACTGCCAGCAGCAATCCGAACACGCCCCCCAACAGGCCGTCCAAGACATTGAGCAGGGGCAAATGGAAGACCATGGACAGCGCATTGGACGCGATGCGTACCAGCACCATAAACAGGCAAAAGAGTACGATCACCGCCAGGACCTTCAAAAAGCTTACAAAGACAGGCGCTAAGGCGTTGGCGATCAGCTCGGCCGCCTGGCCGGACTGGCCCGCCATGGCCTCTGTCACACTGGCCGCATTGACACCGGCCTGGTCCAGCGCTCGGAGGAGGAATTCTGGAAGGGAAGAGAACACCTGCTGCACCGCCGCATAGGTATCAGCGCTGCCAAGGCTTGCCAGGTACTCTCCCACACGTTCCACCAGGGCGGGACGAAACAGCGCGTCGAACACCCACTGCGCCACTGCGCCGCCCAACAGAGCGGATAGGCAAGCGGCAACAACGGCGCCAAGAAAATGCGCTGCCGAGCGGATCAATCCTCGATGGGCGCCCACTGCCACAAATACTAGGCACACCAAGGCCAGCGCAACATCCAAGGTAACTCCCATGAGGCTCCTCCTCTCCGAATTTTCCTGCTATCAGATAATATAGCACAATCCCCGGATTTCCACAAGCCCCACACTTCTTACAGAAAACTTAAACCTGTTTTTTCTTGAAAATTCCCGGAGGACGGCTTATAATCTGAATATACCGCTAGCGACTTTTCACATATTTTAACCCCCTGCGAACCACCTATGCTTCTGGCGCGGGGATTTAGAAAGGGATGGATTCTATGGCAGTTTACGCCGCTGTTTTCTCACCCACCGGCACCTCCCGAAAGGGCGCCTTGGCGATGGCCTCCGCTCTGGGAGAGCCCGTTCTTGTGGATGTGACCTGCGCCCCGGCGCAGCCCACCCAGTTCACCTCTCAGGACCTGGTGGTCTTTGGCGCGCCGGTTTATGGGGGCCGGGTATTCCAGGGCGCTTTGGAGCGTCTTTCCCCTCTGCGGGGGAACGGCACTCCCTGCATCGTCACCGTCACCTACGGCAACCGGGACTATGACGACGCCTTGATCGAGCTCTTTGACTTCTGCAGGGAGCAGGGGTTCCTCCCCTTTGCCGGGGCCGCTTTGATCGGCGAGCACACCTACGGCACCATTCAGCCGGGCCGGCCAAACCAGGAGGATCTGCAGCAGGACGCTGCCTTTGCTCTGGAAGCTTGGGACGACTGGAATGCCGGCTGGCAGGAATTTTCCCCGCCGGGCAGCCGTCCCTATCGCGAAGGCGGCAAGGGGGGCAGCTTTGTCCCTCAAACCAAGGACTCCTGTGTGCACTGCGGGCTGTGCGTCAAGCAGTGTCCCATGGCAGCCATTGACCAGGATTGCGTCACTGTGGATGCCGGTAAGTGCATCGCCTGCTTCCGGTGCGTCAAATCCTGCCCCAAACAGGCCAAGGGAGTTTTCACTCCGGAATACGAGGGGTTTGCCGCTGCTTTTTCTGAGAAGCTCAAGGAGCCCAAGGAAAACAGGTACTTCCTCCCCAGACAATAAATGCGGAAAAAGGCGGGCTGTATGCCCACCTTTTTTTCTTAGCTTGCTATGATTATCCCATCTGTACCCGGCGGACCTCACTGACCCCCAGCACGTAGGCCACGCTCTCACTGGAAAGGGCGATGCTCTTGGCATCACTGCCCACGTCCGCCCGGGCCAGCTCCTGGCCGGTGGAGGCATCGTAGAGCGCCAGGTCCTGGCCCATCAGCGCCCCTACGGAGCCGCCGGAAACCGCCAGACAGATCACGCGCTCCTCTGTCTGGATCTCCACCGGCTCCTCCAAGCTTCGGAACACCAGCACAGTACAAGCTCCGGCATGCTCATAGGAGGAAACGGACAAGTAGAGATTCCCGCCGGAGAAGATCTGAGCTGTGGGAGTTTTCCCCTGATAGCTGTACTCGGAAAAAGCCAGATCCGAGGACCGCGCCCGCAGCAGGCCGCTGTCCCCAACCGCGTACAGCAGGCCGTTGTCCCCCCAATAGGCGGAAAACAAGAGATTGTCCGCAGTTTCATACTCCCCGGCCGGAGTGGTGCTGTTCAAATCCAGCACCGTCACCTTGGACACCAGCTGCCCGCCCTGACTGCGGACGGTGCAGACCATGGCCTTGGTTCCGTCCTCGTTGAGCGCCAAGGCTGTCACATAGTCGCTGGAGAAATTATAGGTGTACTGCACCTCTCCGCTGGCAAGGTAGAACGTCACATCACTGGCGCCGTCCTTCCCCCGGGTGGCCAAGGCAAATCTGCCGTCTGCGGCAACAGCTCCCGCCAGGATGTCCCGCTGGGTGGAACTGTCAATCTTCACCTCAGTGCCGGACACCACCATATACCCCGCGCTGTTCTGATTGTAAAGCAGATAATTCCCCGAAGCCTCCCGGAGAATCGGCTGGTTAAAGCTGTGGCGCTGGGACAGCAGCTCCTGTCCGGACGCATCCAAAACCGTCAGGGAGGTGTCGCTGAGAACCGCCACGCCGCTGTCCGCCTTCACAAAATTGCCGGCCGTCACATTGGAGCCTGTGATCCCCACGGGATACCCGTCCCCGCCGCCGCTGCCCGCCACCTGAGTCTGAATCCAATTCCACATACTCTGGGGAGTCAGGTTTTCCCGATTGACCCACAGCGCCAAAGCCAGCACCAACACCAGCAGCACCACCGCCACCCGGTAAAAGGCCTTGGGGACCTTCTGCGCTTTCCGCTTCTGCTCTGGAGTGGCAGGGCCGCCCTCGTATTCGATGGAGGCCTGAGGCTCCTGCTCCGGGGCGTTGCCAGGGAGGTGATCCTTTAGCTGAATCACCTTCCGGCCCTCCCGTTTGCCTCTGTGTTTCGCCATGGGTCACACTCCCCTTTCAGGATTTCCGATCAGTCATAAAACACGCGGTTCAAATACAGTCCACAGGCCGGGGCAGTGGGACCAGCAGCCTTTCGGTCCTTGGCAGCCAGGATGCTTGGGATATCCTCTGGGGAAAACTTCCCCTGCTGCACCCGCAGCAGCGTCCCCACCATGATCCGCACCATATTGTAGAGAAAGCCGTCCGCTGCCACGGTGAAGGTCACAAGATCCCCCGCCCGCTCTACCTTAGAAGTGAACACGGTGCGGGTCAGGTCCCCCTTTTCCCGGCGGTCCAGGGTGCAGAAGGAGGAAAAATCGTGGGCGCCCAAATAGTGGACCGCCGCTCGGTTGAGCAATTCCTCGTCAATGGGGTACCAGTAGTGTAGGGCCCGGCCCTTCAAAAAGGGGTCCCGCACCGGGTGGTTCCAAATCTGATAGACGTACTCCTTCCCCTTGCAGGAGTACCGGGCGTGAAAGTCCAGGGGGACCGGCTCTACAGAGCGTACAGCCACATCCTCGGGCAAATAGTGATTCAGCGCCGCCAACAGCCGTTCCGGCGCAATGGGGCTTTCGGTTTTCAGGCTGACGCAGAACTCCCTGGCGTGGACCCCGGTGTCCGTGCGGGAGCAGGCCTTGATGTCCTCGGTGAGGCCGGTGATCTTCTGCAGCGCCTCTTGGAACACCTGCTGCACGGTCAAGGCGTTCTCTTGAATCTGCCAGCCGTGATAGGCTGCCCCGTCATAGGAGAGTTTGATGAGAAAATTCTGTTCCATGGCCGCCTCACACTCTCCCCACAGGGGGGAACACCATGTTTAATACCACAAACAAGGCCAAAACTGCCAGACTCGCCGCCAGCACGGACCAGTCCGCCCCGCAAAAGTGGAGCTGCTTCATCTTGGTGCGGCCTTCGCCCCCGTGATAGCAGCGGCTCTCCATGGCAGTGGCCAAATCAAAGGCCCTGCGAAAAGACGACACAAACAGCGGAATCAGCACTGGTACCAAAGCGCGAATCCGTTGGAGGATGCTGCCGCTTTCCATATCGGCGCCCCGCGCCTTCTGGGCGGACATGATCTTATCGGTTTCCTCCAGCAACAGGGGAACAAACCGCAGAGCAATGGTCATCATCATGGCAAACTCATGCACCGGCACCCGCAGCTTGGCCAAGGGCTTCAAAAGCCGCTCAATGGCGTCGGTCAGCTGGGTGGGCGACGTGGCAGAGCTGTACGCCAAGGGCTACATCACTCCCAACATCA
>CAUWLU010000009.1:0-59764 GCA_963559705.1 uncultured Acutalibacter sp. | reverse complement strand
CCGCATAATAATACCCCCTCTACTGGGTGTCCAGTAAAGGGGGTACATATCATTCTTCACCACCTGCGCTTTCTTCTGTTAGCTGTAAATCAGTTCCGCGAGGATCGTTTCCTCTGCCGCGTTCCGAAGGTTGTTCATGAGCTGCACCCACTTCATCGGATCGCGGGCTTTCAGTTCCTCCGTCACGCCCTCGGTTTTGGCCATCTGCACTACGATTTCCTCCATCCGGCGCTGGGCGGTCTGCTGAATCTCCGCCAGATGGCTGGAAAGCCTCCCGCTGGTCAACAGATTCGTATACGTCACTCTGCGGTGTTCCTTGAGGAACTTCTTCCGAAGCAATGCGTATTTCCCATGGAGAACCGGCCCCTCCTGGGGCGGCAGAAGGTTCGGCAGATTGTAGTCGCCCTGCCTGGTGTAAGTGATCTCGGTCATATTCAAAACTCCTTTCCAGCTGTGTGTTTTCCTGTTCAGTTACAGCATACTGGTTTTCCTGTGCGGTTTCAAATGTGCGATTTTCTTTTTGGGGCTGTCTTTGCAGGGCAAGGACCGTGCGGGAAATGGAGGAAAGGCACATCTGGGAGATGTCCCCGGTGGCCACGCCCAGGGCGTTGCGGGTTTCGGGGGTGTTGAAGTTGCCAATCCCCTGAAAATCCTCGTCCTCCAAATAGTCAAGTGGGGCTATCCCACAGCGAGCCAGCAGCATGGCCGCCACGCTGTTTCCCACCAGGGTGCGGAATTGGAACGTCAGGTTGTCCTCGTCCAGTTCTTCCAGCAAACTGCCCTGGGTGAGCAGTTCCAGCTCCGCCAAGTAGTCCCCCATGTTGTCCTCCACCGCGTTTCGGGCGGCGGAGAGCAGGGCGTCACCAAAATCCTCCCGGTGTTCCAGCTCCCCAAAGCTGTTTTCCAGGGACTCTGCCACATCTTGCTCATACTCGGGACGCACCTGCCACAGGGGAACCGGCCGGGACATCCTGGTTTCGTGGGTGTCGGCCACGTCAAAATAGTACCGCAGCCAGTGAGGACGCTCTCGGTCAAACACGGCGATGCCCCTAGCTCCCCGGTTGACCCACCGCCCAAACCGCCGGTTCCATCGCTCGATCTCCAGGACGGCGGTAGCGTCTGGGCGCTGGGCGTAGATCAATAGCTGTTCGTCAAAAGGCAACCGATAGTTACGGCAGGCCGAAGTGAGAAACGCCCTCCATTTTGAGGGAGAGGAGGTCACCTCACTGGCGGTTTGTTTAAATAACTCGGTTATTTGCTCCCATCGTGTATTCATGAATTCTACCCTTCTTTCATCGGGCCTCACCCCGATCTTTCTGCTTGGGCTTGATAGGCTTCCCTTGCTCATCATAATTTTTCGGATCAGCGGCAGGGGTCTGCCAGCCAAACATGGAGCCTGCCAACATAGCGGCCTCCTGTGCTTTGGTGACACCATTTTTCACATTGTGATCGTCTGCAAACTCCCGATTCTGCTGGGCTTCAGGGCTGGAAAAATCATAGCACGGGCTGTACCCTTGTTCGCCTCTAGTCAGAAGAATCAACCCCCCGGATGAGGGCAGCGTACTAAAGCACTGCACCGGCAGAGAAGAACGCAGCGGGATCACGCTTCCGTGAGATTGCTCCAAACGCTCTGCAAATTCGCAGATATGGTAAAGGGCGCTGGAATACCCTCCGCTGGTTTCAAAATGGGTTTCATCGATAAACCGCCAGGTGCGGTCGCGGGTTTCTCCGCCGCCAGTGAAAATGCGGATGTGGTCGCCGTCCGGGATACGGAAGATCTCTTTGTAGCCGGGCGTGATAAACCGGATGCCCTGTTTGGCTTTTTCCATGTGGTGTTCCAGGAATCGGGCAACGTAGGCGCAGAGGTAAAAGTTGTAGTCTCCATAATTGGGATTGCACCGGAGCAGATAGGTGTGCTGCGGCGTCTGCACCTTAAAACCGTACTCGGCGCAGTAGTTTCCCTCAAACACAGCCTCCGGATGCTGATAGCAAAACCTGGTCATGCTGTCACGAGTGCAGAGCAGCCCGTCCTTCTCCCGCAGAGTGTTGACCACTTCATCAAACTCTGCCTTAAACTCGTCCGTCTTGTATTCACTCCGGTGGTCGAACCAGGAATTGTAAAACTCTTGACCACTGCCAAAGTCCCCGCGCAGATGGCCGATACAGCCGGTTTGCCCTTCAAGCTGGCTGCTCTGGTTGTACGCATACAGGCAATCCGCCGGGGTCATGCTGGTGATTTTCAGCTCTATCATCCACTCTCCTTTTCAAATAAAAAAACAGAGGCTTGTGCTTCTTCAGCAGCAAATCTCTGTTCCAATTCTTCAACTGTCCAATCTTTCCTAAATTGACCTAATGGAGTATTTCCAAACTGCGCCAATGCACGCTTATCCATAATCCTTAACCGTTTCCATAGTTCAGGGTGATAATGCCGCAATTTGCGCAATTCCTCGATCCGCTGCAGTGGACAACACCAACAGGAACAACGATGATAAATTTCATATAAGCCTCCCCAATCATAGCCACGGTCATAGCAAATCTGCAAAGCCTCCTTCTCGGTAATTTTCCAATCCACTAACGGGTATTGCTCGTCTTTCATTCGTTTCTTCTCATCCGCAGCTATTCCAACATAGTGCAGAGCATGATATTTCCCTTTTAGGCGGTTGACCTCTTTATTGATAAGGTGCGTTTTGAGCTGTCCTGTACACCACCTGACTTTCCATCCGGGCCAACCATTCCCGTACAGACAAACACCGAGCCTCTGTCGATTTAAAATAACAGATTTTTTCTTCTTTGGTTCCTCAAACATCATCCATTCAAACCCTTTTGGGTGCCTCAATACAGTGATGTGAATTCCTCGTTCTTGATAAAGGTATTGGTCAACGTGTGCTAAGTGCTCGTACATCTCTGGAAATTCCATTCCAGTATCTGCGGTCAACACAATATCTATTGGCATATTGCGCTCAATCATTAACAAAAGCATAGCCGTGCTGTCTTTGCCTCCAGAAAGTGAGACAGCGTGAAAAAAGTTATCGGGATTCTTTTCACTCATGGCAACACCTGCTTTCTCCGGCTTCTTTCAGCAGTTCCTCCACCAGCCTGCCGCTGCGGACTTTATTCCGGTCCGCCAGCACCTTGTTCTGGACGCACAGCACCGCCCGGATGTTGGGGACGGTAATGCCGGGGATTTCCACCATTTCCTCCGGGGTGACAGTGAGAAGCTGCACCGGTGAATAACCAGCCTGGGCGAATATGCGGAACAGTCGTTGCTCAAATCGTTCCCTCATCTGCAAGGCTCCTTTCTTTCTCACTTTTTCCGGCTGCGGACAAACAAAAATCCCAGTCCCGCCAAAATAAACAGAACCAGGCACAGCGCTATGATCGTTTTCAAATCCATAAACATCTCCTTTACCAACGAAAAAAGAAAAGCCCGGATGTTTTGACAATCCAGGCTTTCTCATGTTTCTCATAGTGGATAATTTTTTCTAATTTTCTCTTTCTTGTCTCTTGTGGATAACTTCTTCTTTTTAGGAAGTCTTGACAGTACAGGGGGTGAGGTGTGGAGAGGGGGAACAGCGAATATTGTCATTTCCCGGTTTTGGTCACACTTCCCCCTTGGCGACATTGTTCTTTTTCACCGTTCCCTGTCCCGCTGGCGCCTGCGGTACAGTTCCAGGGCTTTCACAATGGTCTCCTCCATTTTCTTGGCGGGCGTCCCCGTCGGGAAGAATTTAGAAATTCGCTCTTTGGGTATTTTGAATTGCTCTACCTGGTTGGGCTTTTCCTCTTGCATGACGGAAACAATGGCGTCTCGGGCCAGGCGTTCTCCCGGCCCCTTCTCCTCCGACAGCCGCCGCAGCTTCAGGGCCTGGGCGTGGGAGGGAGTTACGTCCATTTCCTCAATCAAATCAAACAGGTCAAGCTGCTCCTCTTTTCGCAGGCAGGAAAGCTCCACCGCTGGACGCAATGCCATTTGGGGCTTGCCCGGCTCTTTCAGGATGGAATTATCCACCAGGGAGAGCAGCTCTGGAATCAGGTTGGTTAGGCGGATATATCGGAACACTTGATCTCTGCTCTCACCACTTTGTCGTCCAAGTTGCGCTGCTGAATCTAACTTTGTCGCCACTGGCAATAAAGTTAAATCAGTTCTTTGTCCCTGCCGTTTCATAGCATCCAATTTCATTTTGTAAGCAAACGCCTTTTCGCTGGGCAGGATCTGCTCCCGCTGCAAATTGCTGTCCACCATGATGACAATGGCCTGGTCATAGGTGAGATTGCGTACAATGCAGGGGATTTCCCGCAGACCTGCCAATTCCGCAGCGCGCTTGCGACGGTGGCCCGACACCATCTCGTAACCGCCGCCCTCCTTGGGCCGCACCAGGGCTGGCACCAACACCCCGTTCTCCCGGACGCTTTGGGCCATCTCCTTCATGGAGTCATCCATGCGCACCTGGAAAGGATGATTGGGAAACTCGCTGATGTCCTCCGGTGGCAGCTGCACCACCTTTTCCAGTTTCGCATCCGCTCTCTCCGCCTCGGTGGTGAACAGGTCATCGAGCGAGGGAAGATTTAGATTGAATCCGTTGTTTTTCTCCATTCAGCACGTATAATTAAAACCATCTCGGAAGGGGTGGTTTTAATTATTTCTCCTTTCCTCGAAAAGTTATATTGCAGGAGTAGCTACCTGCTTTATAATCAGAACAAGCACTGCGGATTTGTACCTATTCAGCTACGGCTCACCTCCTTTGTGAAGGACTCGTAAGCCCCGGCCACTTTGCTGCTGGGGTCGTAATCATAGATGCTCTTTCCCGCCGCACTGACCTCCGCGGCTTTCACTGCCAGGGGAATCCTACTTTGGTAGATGCGGAGCACGTTTCCATAGTTGTTCCGCAAAGTTTCCGCCGTCTGCCGGGCCAGATTCGTGCGATTGTCCACCAAGGTGAGTAAAACGCCGTCCACCTGCAGGTTGGGGTTGATCTGCCGTTTTACCCTGCCCACCGTGCGAAGGAGCTGCGTCATGCCTTTGGCGGGGAGATAGTGGGCCTGGACGGGAATGATCACGCTGTCGGCGGCAGCCAGGGCGTTGATGGTGACCATGCCCAGGGAAGGCATACAGTCGATGAGGATGTAATCGTACTGGTTCCGCACCTGGGACAGCACCTCTTTCAGGGTGAATTCCCGGCTCATGGCGGTGACTAAAGCTATCTCCATGGCGGAAAGCTCAATGTTGGAAGGCAGCAGATCCACGCCTTCCTGGTGGTGAAGCAAGGCGTTTTGCACCTCCACAGGGTCATCCCGGATGGCCTGCTCCATGAGGGTGGCAAGAGTGGTGGTCAGGTCGTCTTGATTTTGCCAGCCCAGGCAGGTGGTTAGGCCGCCCTGGGGGTCGGCGTCCACCAGAAGGACGCGTTTCCCCTGACGGGCTAAGCCAACTCCCAAGTTGACGGTGGTAGTGGTTTTGCCGGTGCCGCCCTTCTGGTTGGCCAGGGCGATAATCCGGCAGTTGGGTTGATTCATAGAAAACCTCCTTCCTTTTGCCGTCTCCATCCTTGGGACGGCTATGTAACAGCAAGAAAAAAGCACCCTGGCGGGTGCTTTTTTCTTCCTTATGTACGCAGCTTCTTTTCCGACTTTTTGATGACGTGCAGGAACACCTCATCCACCAGGTAGGTATCCCGGCCCTCTGCAAGCCATTTGTTTCGCAATTCGTTGAGGCCGTGGAGCAGGACGTTGGTTTCTGTGGGGGTGAGGTTTAGGCGGATGCTTTGTTTCATGGGACAGGCCTCCTCTCTGTTGATGGTTTCATTATAGAGGAAAAGATAGGTTTTTGCCAATGTGCGAATCAAATGGGCTTATTTTATCATTTTTACAACATTGCCGATGGCTGCAAACCGCATAAATACTGGATTTTTCCAGGCCCCTTATGGTGATTCGCACCAGGAAAACAGAGAAACGACCTTTTGGTTGGTTCTCTGTTTTCTTTTGTCATTGGCGCAGGACTTGAACCTTTCAAGTCCTGTCACCTGCACAAAATCAAAAAACGGCTTGATTCCTGGGGATTCCAGGTCTCAAGCCGTTTTTTCATGATTGCTGCTGCTTTCTCAAAAATCCCATTTTCTCCGCTTTGCACATCATTTGCAGGCAATGTAGATGTCCATATCCTCCCCATCGGTTTCAAAACAGGGAATCACGTCCTTTTCCACCTGTTCCAGACCGTTTACACGCATATACTCCATCAGCGTTTTATAGGCATTGGGAATGGTCACAAAGGGATTGTCAAAAGGCGCCTGAACCCGGATTGCCGCGTATTTGTGAGCCGCCTGCTCGAAGATCTCAGCGTCCGGGGGGACCATCCCGTCGGGCAGAATCCACGCCGCCTCATAGCCATGCATATTGAAAACGTTGCTCTGCTCCTGCGATACCTTGGGAAAATCCCAGCCAATCACGCGGGGCTGGTCCACACCGCAGCTGCGGGCAATGGAGCGCACCCGGTCAATGGCGTCCCCCTCCGGATCGGAACTGATAACGGCGTGCTTGATATAGCGAAAGGCCGGGACGGTTTCGACGCGCAGATTGGTATAGGCCTCGTCGCAAGCAGCCATATCGCTGCAGAACAGGTCGTCCAGCGAACAGTGGAAAATCCCGCAAAGCTCAATGGCCTTGTCCATTTCGGGCTGAGCCGTATCCAACTCCCATTTTGATACAGTTTGGCGGCTGATATTCATTTTTTCCGCCAGGGCCTCCTGCGTCATATTTTCTCTCAAACGCCTTAAAAACTGCAAATTTTTTCCGAAGCTCATAACAGATTCTCCATTCCTTTTTTTACGCCGCGCAGCATCATCAGTATAGTAGTTTTTCCGGCAAGCCGCAACCATCTTTCCTGTGCCTTTTTTGGAAATCGCGCAACTTCAAAGTGCGAAGCCCGCCCTTGCAGCAGAAATCCACACCCAGCTGCTCATAAAAACATCCTTTTTGATGGCTTTCTTCGTCAAGAATTCCCCGCCCCAAGAGTTTTTTGCAAACCCATGGAAACCCTTCCGCAATTCTGTTATACTATGAAATACAGAATCATGGAAAAGGAGTGAGTTCTATGCAACCAATTGCAGAAAGGAAGCTGGGCTTGGGCGCGGGATGCAGCGCTTTGGCCTGGGACACCCAGGACAACCGCCACCTGTGGGGGCGCAATTATGACTTTGACCGGCTGGCCCAGGGCTCCGGCATGACGGTGCTGCCCCGGGGCACCCAATACTATGGCGTGGTCTGTGAGGAGGGCTGCTTTGCTCCCCACACCGCTTCCTACGCCTGCGTGGGAGTGGGACTGGCTCTGTCCCCCTCCCCGGTGCTTTATGAGGGCGTCAACGAGCGTGGGCTCATGGGCGGTCAGCTCTATTACCGGGGTTTTGCCAGCTTTTCGGAGGGTCTGCCCCAGGACAGCTCCTTGCAGCCGCCCTTCCTGGTCTATCACCTGCTGGCCCAGTGC
The DNA here is from genome assembly GCA_963559705.1 of uncultured Acutalibacter sp. GTDB lineage: Bacteria > Bacillota > Clostridia > Oscillospirales > Acutalibacteraceae > Acutalibacter. Next base: position 52,287 of record CAUWLU010000009.1, on the reverse strand, counting down.
GCCACTGTGGAGGAAGCCGTCCGCTGCTTGGAGCAGGACATCCAGCTAAAGGCCATCCCCATGCTGGGCACAGTGCCTCCCCTGCACTGGTCCTTCCGGGACAGGACCGGCGAGACCATCGTTGTGGAGCCGGATCGGGACGGGCTCCACATCTACCGCAACACCCTGGGGGTGATGACCAACAGCCCCGGCTATCCCTGGCACATCCAAAACCTCTTGAACTACGCCGGCATCCGGGATCTGGATTACCCCACCGTGGAGCTGGAGGACATGACGCTGGAGCAGTGCTTCTCCGGCAGCGGCGCGCAGGGACTGCCCGGTGACTGGGGCTCCCCCTCCCGCTTTGTGCGGCTGGCCTTCCTCAAAAAGCACGCTGTAAAGGGAGAGAATGAAATCCAGGGCGTCAGCCGGATGTTCCACCTGTTCCAAAGCGCCGCCTTCCCCCTGGGGATGGTGCGGGTCAGCCATCAAAGCCCGGTGACGGAGCTGGACAAGGATGTCCTCCCCTTTGACTTCACCGTGTACACCAGCATTTACTGCGCCGAATCCGCCCGGGCCTACTGGACCACCTATGAAAACCAGCGGGTGCAGTATGTGGACCTCCTGGCCCTGGCTGACCGAAAGGAACCCTTCACCATCCCCCTGTGCCCGGACCCGGACTTCCTGGACTGCACACCTCAGGGATGACCTGCAAAAGGGGAAGCCTTCCCACACAATCACAGCAAATCAAAAAGGGGCTGTTGCTGCTTGCAACAACCCCTTTTCCATGTTTCTTTACACGGTCTATTCCCGGCCGGAACGGGCTTCCCGGCGGTACTGCGATGGGGTGCTGCCCATCTGCTGGTGGAACACCCGGAAAAAGGAACGCTGACTTTCAAAGCCGCACTCCTCTGCAATCTGGGTGACGGAGAGATCCGTCTCTGCCAGAGCCGAACAGGCGCAGGAAAGACGGATTCTGGCCAAGTAGGCGGGAAAGCTTTGGCCCATCTTTTCGGAAAATACGTGGGACAGGTGGTACTTGTTCATGCCCAACCACTGGGCCAGCTCCCCCAAGGTGAGAGGCTCCCGGAAATGCTCCCCCACATACTGGGAGATCTGATAGGTCAAATCCCGGTGGTCCACCGCCTGGTTGCGCTCCAGGGTGAGCAGGGGCAGGCAGCGGGCCAGCGCTAACTGCACCAGGGGGGCAAAGACAGGACTCTGCCGCTGCCGACGATGCTCCCTTTCCACCTCCTGAATGGCATAGGAGGCGTTGGGGTGAACCCTCTCCCCCGTCAGGAAGGGGTCCTCCGGGTGGCTGCGCAGCAGCGTGTCCCCATAGCCCCCGGTATAGGCCAGGTCGCACACCACCAGGACTGCCTGGGTGCCCGGCTCCAACGCGGTGTAGCTATGCACCTGATTGGGAAAGATCAGCACCATGCTGCCAGGCTCCACCACCCGGGTCTGGCCCCGCACCGTCACGGAAGAGCTGCCCTTCAGCAGCAAGAACAGCTCCAGCTGGGGATGCAGGTGCAGGGGAAAGATGAGATCCGTGGAAACATGGGCGGACAGCGGCTCCTGACGAGCCTCAAAGAAGGCATGCATAGCTTCTCTCCTTTCTCAGCGGCCAGCACGGAACACTCGCAAACCGCAAAAAGTGGCAGTAAAATATCATCTTTTAGCACGTATTCTAACAGAAACAATGATATAATGCAACCGAAAGTCAGATAAAAACCATAAATTGGAGGACGTATTCATGGAAAAAATCCGCGTTGCCATGATCGGCGTTGGCGCCATCAGCGGCATTTACTTACAGAATATCACCCATGTCTTTCGGGAGCTGGATTTGGTGGGCGTCTGCGACTTGATCCCCCAGCGGGCGGAAAAGGGCGCAGCCTACGTGAAGGAGCAGATTGAGGCCGGGATCCCTGTGCGCCAGCCCAAAATCTACAGTGATATGTACGAGGCCTTCCAGGACCCTGAGGTGGAAGTCATTTTGAATCTGACCCGCCCCCACGAGCACTTTGAGGTCACCCGTCAGGCATTGCTCCACGGGAAGCATGTGTACTCGGAAAAGCCCCTGGGCGTGGACATGGACGAGGCCGAACAGCTCATCGCCCTAGCAGAGGAGAAAAACCTGCGGCTGGGCGGCGCGCCGGACACCTTTATGGGCGCTGGCATCCAGACGGCCCGGCGGCTCATTGACGACGGCATGATCGGCGATGTGGTGGGCGCCAGCTGCGCCATGGTCTGCCACGGCCATGAGACCTGGCATCCCGATCCGGAGTTCTACTACAAGCGGGGCGGCGGCCCCATGCTGGACATGGGCCCCTATTACGTCACCGCCTTGGTGCAGCTTCTGGGTGAGGCCAAGGGCGTCATGGGCATGACCAAGACCACCTTCCCCCATCGCATCATCACCTCCGAGCCCCATCACGGCGAGGACATCACGGTGGACGTGGACACCTATCTGTCCGGGAACATCCTGTTCTCCAATGGCGCCATTGCCCAGATCTTCACCACCTTCGACGTCTATTACACCCAGCAGGCCCGGTTTGAGGTCTACGGCACCAAGGGAACCCTGGTTGTGCCGGACCCCAACACCTTCGGCGGCCCTGTGATGCTGCTGCGTCCCGAGGATCAGGCGGCGGCCCCCAAGACCGACCCGGCTCTGGACAGAAAGACTGCGCCCCAGTTCTACAACGGCTACAAGGAGATGCCCCTGCTGTACGACTACAACGAGAACAGCCGGGCCTTGGGCTTGGCAGATATGTGCAAGGCTCTGCGCACCGGCCGGGATCACCGGGCCAACTATCAGCAGCAGCGCCATGTGCTGGAGATCATGACCAGCTTCTCCAAGTCCAGCGAGACCGGCGCCTTTGTGCCCCTCACCTCCCATTACACCCGCACCGCTCCCATGGGCAGTAACCCCATGCACGGCATTTTGGATGACTGAGCTTGAGAATCAAAGTTTGCCCTTTGGGACAGCTTTAAACAGAATCATCCCGTTTTTATCGATTTTTCCTATTTTAAACCATCTTTGACAGGAGGTCATCACATGAAAGCAGCATACACAGGCTGGACCTGGATCACCCAGCAGGAACCCGAAGCCGCCAAAAAGCTTTTGAAGCAGTCCTTCCAGGAGTGCAAATTCCTGGGCTATGACACGGTGGAGAATTTCGCCTTCATCCGTGATTACTACGCCGAAAACCCTCAGGAGCTGATCGACCTGACCAAGGAGTGCGGCGTGGAGCTGGTCAACCTCTACGGCCACTTCACCTTTGATGTGGAGGAGGCCATCCGCATTGCCAAGGAGCAGATTGACTTTGTGGCAGCCATCGGCGCCAAGTGGTACAACTGCCAGAATTCCGGCTTTGGCGACGACGGCCCCATCGAGCGTCCCACCAATCCCGAGATGCTGGACAAGATGTGCTATGTGGCCAACACCGTGGGCGCCTATGCCAAGGAAAAGGGCGTCACCCTGTGCTTCCATCCCCACTATGGCACCTGCGTGTTCTGGCAGAGCGATATCGACTACTTTGCCGAGCACACCAATCCCGAGTATGTCTCCTTCTGCTTCGACACCGCCCACACCACCCTGGCCGGCATGGACCCCGCCGCTTTGATCCGGCAGTATGGCAGCCGCATCGCCTATATGCATCTGAAGGATGTGGACACCTATGCGCTGTCCAAGGCCCAGGATCGGGATAAGATGGGCACCTTCCGGGCGCTGGGCCACGGCACTGTGGATTTCCCCGGCGTGAAGGCCGCCCTGGAAGAGGTGGGCTATGACGGCGTGCTCTGCGTGGAGCTGGACCGTCCCGAGGTGTGCAATTTCCATTCTGCTGAAGTCTCCCGCATCTATCTGCGGGACGTGCTGGGCATCTAAGCCCGGCTTTCTCAGGGGGACGCTGACAGGAACGCTGTTTGGCCTCCCGCTGCAATTTTGGGGAGCTTGTTTCAGGACCCGGCCTTCCGCAATGGGCGGATGGCGCGGGTCCTTTTTTTCGTCGCGGGGGCGCGGGCCTTGCCCGCTCGCGGTTGGTTAAGGGAACATTGGTGTCCGCGTTTTTTCGTCGCGGGGGCGCGGGCTTTGCCCGCTCGCGGTTGGTTAAGGGAACATTGGTGTCCGCGTGGGAAGTGGCGCCGATGGAGAAAAATCCCTCCGCCCTAGGCTACAACCCAGAAGTTTTTGCCCAGCTTTTTTCAAAAAGCTGGCAGGTTGCAGGGCAGCGCCCTGCGGTCTGCTGAGAGAACCCCCTCGCCTCTCACCTGTACAGAACGCTTCACACGCCGGGGAGCAATCCGGCATAGCCCGCCGCGATGCCCACCACCGCAGCGGACACAATCAGCAGGATGGGATGGATCTTCTTCCAATGGGCGATGATGTTGGCCATCAGCAGCACAGCGGCTGCAATCCACTGGACCCACCCGGCAGAAGCCGGAAACGCGGAGCCCGCCACTGAGAGCAGGGAGGCGGCGATCATCCCCACCACCGTGGGGCGCAGGCCGTTCATACAGCCCTGAATGATCCGATTTTTCTGGAAGGCCTGGTAAAATTTCGCCACCAGCATGATAATCAAAAAGGAGGGCAGCACTACGCCCAGCGTGGCGCAGAACGCTCCCAAAAGGCCGGCGGTTTCCGCGCCCACATACGTGGAGAGGTTCACAGCCAGGGGACCGGGCGTGCTCTCGCTGACGGCAACGAAGTTCACAAGCTGTTCCATATCCATCCAGCCGTGGGAGAGCACCTCCTGCTGGATCAAGGGCAGCATGGCATAGCCGCCCCCAAAGGTGAAGGCTCCGATCTTAAAGAAGATCAGGAAAATTTCCAGATAAATCACAGCTTCATCCCCCCAATCTTCAGCTTGGAGGCGGCCAGGCCCACCAGGGCGCAGGCGATAAGCACCAGAATGGAATTGGCCCCAAACAGGCCCACCAATACAAAGGCCGCTCCGGCCAGCAGGTAGGACATCACATTCCGGGGACACTCCTTTGCCATGGACACCAGAGCGCTGAGCACCAGGGCAACCACCGCCACCCGGATTCCCCAGAAGGCGTAGCGCACTGCCCGCAGGCCCTCAAACTGCCGCAGCACGAAGCTCAGGGCAAAGATGATGACAAAGGAGGGCAGCACCACCCCTATGGTAGCCGCAGCAGCTCCCAGAGGACCGGCCAGACGATACCCCACAAAGGTGGCGGTGTTCACGGCGATGGGGCCCGGGGTGCTCTCGCTGACTGCCAGGATATCCAGGATATCCTGGTCATCGATCCAACCCTCCCGTTGGGCGATCTCCCGGCGGATCAGGGGGATCATGGCATAGCCGCCCCCAAAGGTAAAGGCCCCGATCTTTAAAAACTTCAAAAACAATTTCAGGCAAAGGACACGCTTGCTCTGCTCCATAATGTAACTCCTCTCACAGTTCTGTCCTTATTGTACGCCTATCCCTCCCCGATTTCAATTCCCCACAGAAAAGGAGCCTCGGAAATCCGAGGCTCCTTGTTTTACTCCTTGGGGGTGACCGTCTGGGCGGCCAAATCGATTGCAAACCTTGCCAGCACCGTCTCTCCATGGCTGACATCGTAGAACACCAGCATTGCCCGGTCAACCCCGGCGGGCAGGCCGTCAAAGTAGAAGTCCGCCTGTTGGGGCTCCTGGAGGCTGTCGTCATAGCCGCCCAAATCGCGGCTGCGATGAAAGTCCATCCAGAGCTGAGTGCCGTCCTCCAGCTCCAGGCAGGGGATTCCCTGGGTGGGGATATCCGTCTCCAGAATGCTGTCCATCAGGCCCCAAAAGGGCTTCTCCACAGTGACCACTGTCCGGGCGGGGGTGCCGGAAACTGCCAGCACCTTGGCTCCGTTGCTCTCGGCATCGGCGGCAAAGGAGAAGCTATGCTTCCGGTCCACCGTCAGGGAGAAACTGGCGGTAAAGCTGCCCTCTATGGGCTGATCGGTGATGATGGGCGGCGCCCCTTCTGGGGAGGGGGTGCCGGAGGTATCCTCGTTGGCCGCCCACTCCTGGGGGGCTTTTTGATATTCTTCCGCAGCGGCCTGGGCCTCCTCGCTCTCCACCCGGCCGGACAGCTCCTGGAGGGTGATCTCCAGAGCCAGGGTGTCGGCGCTCTGCTGGCTTTCGGGGACATCCACGGTCATGGTGGCGGTCCACTGGCCCTCCCGCTCATAGAAGGGATTGACCCCGTCCACTGCGGCCTGCTCCCCGTTGACGGTCACCACTGCCGCGCCGTTGCGGCCATAGCCGCCCACGTCCACCCCGGAAAAGCTGTCCAGCTCCTCCTGGGGTCCGGTAAGGCTCAGGGAAAGCTCCACCGTGCTGCCGTCCGTATAACCCTCCAGCACGGTGATGGTCCAATCGCCGCTTTGGGCGGCAGCGCTAACGGTTTCCAACACGTCGTAGGTTTCCAGAAAGGCCCCAGGCGTGCCCGTCTTATTTTCATAGTTGGCGTCGTAGAACAAGGTGCCCAGCCAGCGGCCAACCAGGGGCACCTGACTGGCCAGGGCGGGATTCACCGCCGCCAGCGTGATAAACACCCCGCACACCACCAAAAGGCTTCCCAGGGTTTCTCCCACCCGGCGGATCACCCTGTCCCTGTGAAGGCGGCGCACCTGCCGCAGGGATTCTCCCACCCGGCTGTCCAATGCGTCGGGAATGGGGATCGTGTTCTCGGTCATGGTTTCTCGCATAGGGATTCCTCCTTCAATTGGTCGCGCAGCCGGCTGACTGCCCGGCGCAGGTACACGCTGACTGTGCCCTGGGGCATACCGGTAGCATTGCTGATCTCCCGGATGGTGCAGCCGTCAAAGTATTTCAGCTTCACCACGTCCCGGTACTTTTCGGGCAGCTTGTCCAAGGCCCGGTACAGGTCCATCCGCTCCTCAGGGGGAAGGCCCTCCGGGGCGGGAAGGGAAACCTCCTCCATTGAGAATTCCTCCCGGCGGCGGCGTAGAAGATCCTGGGCTGTATTGATGAGAATCCTGGTGAGCCAAGTCCGGAAATACTCCGGGTCCCGCAGGGTCTTTCTGCTCTTGTACGCCTTGAGGATGCTCTCCTGGACCACGTCCAGGGCATCGGCCTCCTGGCGGGTATAAAGGTACGCCATGCGGTATAGATATTCCTGCTCCTGCCGGATCAGCTCCCCAAAGGCGTTGGGGTTCCCACGTACGGCGCGTTTGATCCGTGCCCGTTGCTCTCTGTCCACTGCGTTCACATCCTTTCTCTTTGCCCATTAGACGCCAATGCTTCCCAGATTCTTACTCCTTTTTGACCCGGTGCAAAATTGCGGAAGCTCCCTTGACACGGGCTTTCCGTTTCCATTACAATAAAGAAAAAGAGGGCTGTTTTTTTCCATAGAACTTCTGTTGACTTTCCCTTCCCATACCGGCTTTTTCCACAACATCTTTGAAAGGAGTGCGCTTATGGCTGCGGTATCCTCAGAGCAAGGCTATCTGCTCGGCTGCCCCATCCGCGGCGTTGTGGCCCCGATCTCCCAATGCCCGGACCCCACCTTCTCCCAGGGGCTTCTGGGACCCGGCGTAGTCATTGCGCCCCAGGGCTGCCAGCTCTTTGCGCCCTGTGACGGCGCCGTGGAATTCTGCTTGCCCACCGGACACGCCCTGGGCTTCTCCACGCCCCAGGGGATCAAATTTCTCATCCATGTGGGACTGGACACCAACCGGCTGAACGGCCTGGGCTTTCAGCTGCTGGTACGGGTGGACGATCCGGTCCGGCGGGGGGACCCTCTGCTCTCCTTTGACCCCAGGGTGATGGAGGAGCATCACTGTACCATGGCCACGCCCTTTGTCTTTTGCAACTGCGGCGAGGACTGGGAGCTGGAAATCCTCAAGACCGGTCCCGCGCAGCCCGGCGAGGATATCCTCCGTCTGACCCGCCGTTCCTCCCATAACGGGGACACTGCCTGAGGCGTTTTGCTCTGTTCAGACTAGCAGGAGCCTGGCAGAAAAGTCAAGGCCGCTGCTTGCAATTTCTCTCTGGGAGTTGTATAATCCTAACTGCCAGGTTCCTCACAGTTTGGAGGAACCCAGGAAGAAAGGATTTGATACCATTATGAAGCGATTGATTTCTCTGGCACTGGCTCTTACCCTGTGCCTGACCCTGTTCGGCTGCTCCGGCATCGATTCCAGCAGCTCCGCCGCTTCTGAGAGCAGCGCGTCCTCTCAGGCAGAGGGCGCTGCCTCCGAGGAGAGCGCTGCTTCCGAAGAAAGCTCCGCAGCGGAGGAGTCCTCTGCTGTGAGCGAGGCCCCCCAGGCGGAAGCCGCTGACCTGGGCACTGCTGCAGTGGCGGCCTTGAAGGGTCCCACCGCCATGGGCATGGTGCAGATGATGAGCGCTGACAGCGCCAATGACAAGCCCACCTTTGATTTCTCCATCTACGCCTCCGCCGATGAGATCACTCCCAAGCTGGTGCAGGGAGAACTGGACATCGCCGCGGTGCCCGCCAACCTGGCAAGCGTGCTGTACAACAACACCAAGGGACAGGTACAGGTGCTGGCCGTCAACACCCTGGGTGTTTTGTACATTGTGGAGAACGGCGACACGGTCCAGTCCGTGGAGGATTTGAAGGGCAAGACCATCTATGCCTCCGGCAAGGGCGCCACCCCGGAGTATGCCCTGAACTATATGCTCACCCAAAACGGCATTGACCCGGAGAGCGATGTGACCATCGAGTGGAAGAGCGAGCATTCTGAGTGCGTGGCAGCTCTGTCCGCTGCGGAGAACGCCATTGCCATGCTGCCCCAGCCCTTTGTGACCACCGCCCAAACGAAGAACGAGAATCTGCGGGTGGCGCTGGACATGACCGAGGAGTGGGAAAAGCTGGCTGCTGAGAGCGGCAATGACGCCACTCTGATCACCGGCGTTGTGGTAGCCCGCAAGGAGTTTGTGGAGCAGAATCCCGACCTGGTTTCCGTGTTCCTCTCTCTGTATGAGAAATCCGTCATATACACCCAGGAGGATGTGGAAGGCGCTGCCAAGCTCATCGGCGAATACGAGATTGTTCCCGCTGCCGTGGCGCAGAAGGCTCTGCCGGAGTGCAACATCACCTTCCTTGCCGGGGACGAGATGAAGACAAAGCTCTCCGCTTACCTGCAGACCCTGCTGGATCAAAACCCCAAGGCGATTGGAGGCGAGCTGCCCGGTGACGACTTCTACTACGTCGGCTAACGCGGGAGAAAAACAGAAGAAGCAACGCCGCGGCGTGCGGCTGTGGGCGGTGGCTGTCTGGGTCATCGTCTGGCAGCTTGCGGCCATGGCTCTGGGACAGGAGATCCTTTTGGTATCTCCTGTTTCTGTTTTATTCCGCCTGGGGCAGCTTTTGCCCCACTGGGACTTTTGGAGCGCCATCCTCTTCTCCTTCTGGCGCATCACGCTGGGCTTTCTCGCCGCCTGCCTGGCGGGCACTGTGCTGGCAGTGCTGTCCTCCCGGTTTTCCCCGGTGCGGGATCTCACCGCGCCCTTGATGAGCGTGGTCAAGTCCATCCCAGTGGCGTCCTTCATCATCCTGGTGCTGATCTGGGTGCCCTCCCGGAATCTCTCCGTGGTCATCTCTTTTTTGATGGTGACCCCCATTGTTTATGCCAATGTGCTGGGGGGGATTTCCAGCATGGACCACAAGCTCACCCAAATGGCGGACGTCTTTCAGGTGCCCTTTTCCCGGCGGCTGCGGTATCTCTATCTGCCCCAGGTGGCTCCCTTCTTCCGGTCTGCCTGCGCTGTGGGCCTGGGCCTTTGCTGGAAGGCGGGCATTGCCGCCGAAGTCATCGGCCTGCCCGACGGCTCCATCGGCGAGCGGCTGTATGAGGCCAAGGTCTATCTGGCCACCTCGGACCTGTTCGCCTGGACCGTGGTCATCGTGCTGGTGAGCCTGGTGTTTGAAAAGTGCTTCCTGTTCCTGCTGGACCGGGTGGTGGCCCGGCTGGAACAGAGCTGAAAGGAGGACCCATGGAGATCGAGCTGCGAAATGTGAGCAAGTCCTACGGGGAAAAGCAGGTGCTGGACGGCTTCTCCCACAGCTTTCCACTGGGAGAGCTGACCTGCATCATGGGGCCGTCCGGCTGTGGAAAAACCACGCTGCTCTCCCTGCTGCTGGGGCTGGAGCCTCCGGACCGGGGCGAGCTCCTGGGGCTGGAGGGGCTGAAAAAAAGCGCCGTGTTCCAGGAGAACCGTCTGTGTGAAAACGCCGGGGCGGTGTCCAACATCCGGTTGGTAAACCCCGCTTTGACCAGGGGGGAAGCCGAGGAGATGCTCCGGGAGCTGGGGCTCTCCGACAGCCTTCGCCAGCCGGTGCGGACCCTCTCCGGCGGCATGAAGCGGCGGGTGGCCATTCTGCGGGCCTTGGCTGCCGACTATGATGTGCTCTTCTGCGATGAGCCCTTCAAGGGACTGGATCAGGCTACAAAATCCCTGGTGATGAACTATTTTTTGAGGAAAACCGCAAAAAAAACAGTGATCCTTGTGACACATGACAAATCAGAGGCTGAGGCCTTGGGCGGTCATCTTTTGCTCTTGTAATGCGTCCTCGGTTGGTGTATGATGAAAGTGACTTGGCCGGAGATCCGGTCCATCTTTTTGCAAAGGAGTGTCGATATGCTTCCAAAATTGAATGTTCACGTTGAGGCCGGCAAGGGTTGGATCAACGATCCCAACGGACTCTGCTTTTTTCAAGGCAAATACCATGCCTTTTTCCAACACAATCCCAAGGCGCCCAAGTGGGACGTGATGCACTGGGGCCACGCTGTCAGCGACGATCTGGTGCATTGGCAGGAGCTGCCCATCGCCTTTTATCCCGACCAGCCCTATGAAGCCGGTTTGGGCTGCTTCTCCGGCTCTGCAGTGGAAAAGGACGGCAGGCTCTACTTCTTCTACACCGCTGTGGACAAGAAGCTGGCTCAAACCCAGTGCATCGCCTGGACCGACGACGGCCAGCACTTCACCAAGTATGAGGGCAACCCCATCATCAAGGAAAGCCCCCTGGACCCGGAGTGCAGGGACTTCCGGGACCCCAAGGTTTTCCAGTGGACCGACGGCTCCTACCGCATGGTGCTGGGCGCTGGCAAGGACGGCTTTGGCGCTGTGTACCTGTACCGCTCTGAGGACCTGTTCCACTGGGATTACGTGGGCCCCATCTTCGAGACCCGGGAAATGGGCCCCGTGCTGGAATGCCCCGATCTGTTCCCGGTGGGGGACAAGTGGGCGCTGTGCTTCTCCCGGATGGACAAGCCCCAAAGCGTCAGCTATGTGGTGGGCCAGTTTGACGGGGAGCGCTTCACTCCCGAAAGCATCCAGAAGCCCGAGCTTGGCCCCAACTACTACGCTCCCCAGAGCTTTTTGGACCCCAAGGGCCGGCGCATCGTCATCGGCTGGATGGCTCCCTGGGACCGCCCCCTGGCTGAGGATGAGATCCGCTGCGGCTGCCTAACCATCCCCATGGAGATCACCCTCAACGACAAGGGGAACCTGTGCTTCTTCCCAGTGGAGGAGGCCGCCTCCCTGCTGGTGGAGGAGGACCCCCATGTGGAGCTGGGACCTTGGCTGTGCAAGGTCACCGATGGGGAGAATATCCTCTTCGAGTGCCCCGCCAGCGCTGTCAAGGACGTGAAGATCCTGCGGGACACCCACACCTGCGAGATATTTTTAAACGGCGGCGAGAAGGTCCTCTCCTTCTACTTTGAGCCGTAACAGCTCCTGCTGAACAGAATGCAACTCCCGGTTGCGCGGGTTCCACTCTAAATGGGTGGCGCGCAACCGGGAGTTTTGGTATACTGAGACCATGGAGAGGGGGAATCCTTGTGACCATTGGTGAAAAAATTCAAGCTCTCCGCAAACAAAGAGGACTGACCCAGGAGCAGTTGGCCCAAAAGCTGGGGGTCTCCCGGCATGCAATCTCCCGATGGGAGCTGGATGAAACGCTGCCTGATACCCAAAACCTCCTGCCCTTAAAGGCAGCCCTGGAGGTCAGTGTGGACACTTTGTTGGACCCCCACCTTGGGTTGGAGCCTCCCCAGGGGGAAAGTTTTCCACAATCTTCGACAGCACCGGGGAAAAAATCCAAATTGCGGTGGCTTTGGCTGCTGCCTCTTGGATTGGCGGTGGTGTACAATCTGATGCTGTTTCTGGTCACCTGGCAGCATACCGGTGGTCTGCCCCCCCTGACCCTGGTGCTGGCCTCTGTCAGCTTGTGTGCCTGGATTTACGGCATCTCCCTAGGCGGGTACGTTCTGAGGCTGCTCATCCGCTTTCTCCGTCAACGGCTAGGAAAGCGCTGAAAAGGGCTGTGGCATATTGCCACAGCCCTTTTGGCAGATGCACCTTCTGCACAAGATCACTCTTCTATGGTGGAAATCAGCTCCCACACCAGGCTCTGGAACCGCTGGGCCACCCGGTCTGCGGTCTGTTGGACCTCCTCGTGGGACAGGGGCGTCCCACCAAGGCCCGCGGCCAGATTGGTCACGCAGCTAACGCCGCAGAGCTCCAACCCCATGTGCCGGGCGGCGATGGCTTCACAGGCGGTGCTCATGCCCACGGCATTGGCACCCAATGCTTGAAACATCCGGATCTCCGCCGGGGACTCATACTGAGGGCCGGTGGTTTGGAGATACACCCCCTGCTTCAAGGGGAAACCCAGCTTCTGAGCAGCGGCTAACGCCTTCTCCCGCAGACGGGTGCTGTAAATCTCCGTCATGTCCGGGAACCGGGGTCCCAGCTCCTCCAGATTTGGCCCCACCAGCGGCGAGGGCACAAAGCTAGAGATCTGGTCGGTGAGCAGCATCAAATCTCCGCCCTCCAGGTCGGGGCCGATGCCGCCGGAGGCATTGGTCAGCACCAACCGCTTGGCCCCCAAAAGGCCCATCACCCGGATGGGCAGCACCACATCCTCCATGGGGTAGCCCTCATAGTAGTGAACACGGCCCTGCATCACCACCACCGGCTCCTTCTCCACATAGCCGAAGAGGAACCGGCCCTGATGTCCCGTCACCGTGGACACGGGAAAGCCGGGAATCTCCCGATAGTCCACCACGGCCTCCAGGCGAATCTTCTCCCCAAAGGCCCCCAGGCCGGAGCCTAGGACCAGAGCGGCACCGGGCACAAAATCGGTCTTGCTCCGGATGGCAGAAACACAGGCTTGCAGTCGCTTCATGGGCGTCATGGAAATCTTCCTTTCGGTTTTTTTCCAATCTTAACCCGTTTTCCCTCTCTTGTCAACACTCCTCAATGCGCAGCAGCCGGTTATATTTTGCCACACGCTCCGTCCGGCAGGGAGCGCCGGTCTTGATCTGCCCTGCATTGGCCGCCACGGCCAGGTCCGCGATGAAGGTGTCCTCCGTCTCCCCGGATCGGTGGGAGATCACCGTGCGGTAGCCGCCCCGCTTGGCCAGCTCGATGCAGTCCATGGTCTCCGTCAAGGTGCCGATCTGGTTGGGCTTGATGAGGATGGCATTGCCGGCTCCCTCGTCCAAGCCCTGCTGCAGGCGCTCCACGTTTGTCACAAACAGATCGTCGCCCACCAGCTGCACCTTGTCCCCCAGACGGCGGGTCAGCTCTGCCCAGCCCTGCCAATCCTCCTCGCCCAAGGGGTCCTCAATGGACAGGATGGGGTACTTCTCCACAAGGCCCTCCCAATACTCGATCATGTCCTCTGTGGAGAACTCCTTGCCCCGCTTGGGCAGGCGGTAGCGGCTGCCCTGGACCCACTCGCTGCCCGCCGCATCCAGAGCCAGCTTTACCCTGCCGCTGTACCCCGCCTTGTCAATGGCCTCCAACACAGCTTCGATAGCCGCCTCGTCGCTCTCAAGATCCGGGGCAAAGCCCCCCTCATCCCCCACACCGGTGGAGAGCCCCCGGGCTTTCAATTGAGCGCCCAGGGTATGGGTGATCTCCGCACACCAGCGCAGGCCCTCCCGGAAGGACTCCGCTCCCACGGGGACGATCATGAACTCCTGGATGTCGATATTATTGCCGGCATGAGCGCCGCCGTTGAGAATATTCATCATGGGCCGGGGCATCTGATGGGCATTGGCTCCCCCCAAGAACCGGAACAGCGGCATCCGGTAATGGGCCGCAATCGCCCTGGCCGCTGCCATGGAAACCGCCAAGGTGGCGTTAGCTCCCAGGTGCGCCTTGTTTGGAGTACCATCCAGCTTGCACAGCACCTGGTCGATCTCTCGAACCGTCAGGCTCGGGACCTTTTCCAAGGCCGGAGAGATGATCTCCGTCACATTGCGGACGGCCTTCAGCACGCCCTTTCCTCCATAGCGCCGCTGGTCCCCGTCCCGCAGCTCCACCGCCTCATACTTGCCCGTGGACGCCCCCGAGGGCGCCGCCGCAGTGCCCATGCTTCCGTCGCTCAGCTGGACCGTGGCGCTCACCGTTGGATTGCCCCTGGAATCCAGGATCTCACAGCCGTACACCTTCTGGATCTTGATCATTTCACTGTCCTCCCGCAGAATGATGGATGATAACATCTTTAGTATTTCACATTGCAATACAAAATAAACTGTGCTACACTCATTTTAAACTCTCTTTTGGAAGGAAGGATCTCTATGGAATTTCAACACGTCACCCCGGAAAGCGTGGGTGTGCCCTCTCAGGCTGTGCTGGATTTGCTGGACGAGCTCTATCGCTATGGCATTGATATGCACAGCATCCTGCTTCTGCGCCACGGAAAGGTGTACGCGCAAGGCTTCTGGAAGCCCTACAACCCCCAAACTCCTCACATCATGTTCTCTTTCTCCAAGAGCCTCACCTCCACTGCCATCGGCTTTGCCGTGCAGGAGGGCATCCTCTCCCTGGATGACAGGCTCTGCGATATTTTCCCGGACAAGCTGCCGGAAAACCCCAGCGAAAATCTGAAAAAATGCTGCGTCCGCCACCTTCTGATGATGGGCTGCGGCCACGCTCAGGAAATCCAGTGGACGGAAAGCCCCATGGATTGGATCTCGCTGTTCCTGAAAAATGACTTTGTGTACGAGCCCGGCACCCATTTCCTCTATAACACCGCCGGGACCAACCTCCTTTCGGCGATTATCACCCGGAAAACCGGCCTGACCTTGACCCAGTTCCTCAAGCCCCGGCTCTTCGAGCCCCTGGGCATGGGAGAGATTCATTGCCATGCTCTGCCCGACGGCACGGAAATGGGCGGCGCGGGGATGTACCTGACCCTGGACGCCATGGCCCGCTTTGTACAGTTTGTGGTCAACCGCGGCAGCTGGGAGGGCGCTCAGCTGCTGGGGGCGGACTGGTTTGATCTGGCCGCCGTCAAGGAGATCGACAACCCGGATGTTGGAAATTGGGCCGGAGATCCTGACTGGCACTCTGGGTACGGGTTCCAATTCTGGATGTGCGACAAACCGGGCGTCTTCCGCGGGGACGGCGCTTTTGGGCAGTATGGCGTGGTGTTCACTCATCAGGACGCCGCTGTGGTGATTCAATCTGCCTCCATGCGGCTTCAGGCAGTGCTTACCGCCGTGTGGGATACCCTGCTCCCCGCCTTTGCCGATGGTCCCCTCCCGGAGGACTCCCACACCTTCCACCGGCTGGAAAAGCGCCTGGCCTCCCTGGAGGTCCCCCCCATGCTGGGGATGCGCAATCCCGGCGCCGAAAGCTCCTTAAACGGCGCGGTCTATCTGCCCGACCAGCCCCTGCCCGGCCTGGTGGATTTTGTGGCCGGAGCCGGACACTTTGATCCAGAGGGAAGCAGCCTGCAAAAGCTGGAGTTCTGCTTTGACGGCGATCATGCCCGGCTGCTCTTCCACCAGGACACCGGAACCCAGGAGCTGCATCTGGGCATGACCGGCCACTTTGCCTCCACCCAGGTGGGCGATGATGTGTTCGGCTGCAACGGCCGTTGGCGTGCCCACAACAAGCTGGAGCTGGAGGTCCGCAACACCCGCATGGCCACGGGACTTCACCTGGTTTTGGAATTCTCCGGTGACAAGCTCACTGTGACCAGCGATCTCACAGTCCCGGAAATGGGCGGTTTAGCAGGCAGCGCTCCGGCGCCCGCTGTGCTGACCCTGGCATCCGGCGATGTGAACACCAAAACCAAGATGTATTGGGAGCAGTGATCCGGCTGCTTGCTGCGATGCTTTATAGAACGCGAAAAGGGAGGCGCCAAGCGCCCCCCTTTTTCATTTCCCAGGAAAACAAAAGGAGGTGCGCCTCAGCACACCTCCCAATTCATCAAACCAGCTCCAAAATGGCCATCTCGGCAGCATCGCCGCGACGGGGCCCCAGCTTGGTAATGCGAGTATAGCCGCCGTTGCGATCGGCATACTTAGGGGCAATCTCGGTGAACAGCTTGTTCACAACAGCCTCCTTGGTGATGAAGCTCATCACCAGGCGCTTGCTCTGCAGGTTATCCTGCTTGGCAATGGTGATCATCTTCTCCGCCAACGCGCGCACTTCCTTGGCGCGGGTCACGGTGGTCTCGATCTTGCCGTTCTCCAGGAAGAACGTCACCAGGCCCCGCAGCATCGCGGTGCGGTGAGCGGTATCTCTACCCAGCTTTCTCGTACCCGGCATGGATATTCACTCCTATCATTTCAAAAGTAGGTTGCTTTATTCCTCGTCCTTGCGAAGTGTGAGGCCCAGGGAGCTCAGCTTCCAGATGACCTCCTCCAGCGACTTGCGGCCCAGGTTCCGAACCTTCATCATATCCTCTTCCGAGCGGTTGATCAGGTCCTTTACGGTGTTGATCCCAGCGCGCTTGAGGCAGTTGAAGGAACGCACAGAGAGATCCAGCTCTTCAATGGTCATCTCCAGCGCCTTCTCCTCGCCGCCTTCGTCCTTCTCCACCATGATCTCCGTGCTCTTGCCCTTGTCAGACAGATCCACAAAGAGGTTCAGGTGGTCGGTGAGAACCTTCGCCGCCAAAGAGACAGCCTCCTGGGCGTTAATCACGCCGTTGGTCCACACCTCCAAGGTCAGCTTGTCAAAATCAATGCGCTGGCCCACACGGGTGCTCTCCACATTGAAATTGACCTTCAGCACAGGTGTGTAAATAGAATCGACCGCAATCTCTCCGATCACGCCTTCCGGCATATTCTGCTTATTGCGTTCGTTAGAGACATAACCCCTTCCCTTGTCCAGGGTCAGCTCCATAAAGAGCCTGACCCCTTCGCCCAGGGTGGCAATGTGCAGCTGGGGATTTAAAATCTCCACCTCGCTGTCGCTTTTGATGGACTCTGCCGTAACCTCGCAGGGGCCTTCCGCAGAGATCTCTACGGTTTTGGGGCCGTCGCAATGCAGCTTCGCCACCAAGCCCTTAATGTTCAGCACAATCTCGGTGACATCCTCTTTCACCCCGGGGATTGTGGAAAACTCATGAAGGACGCCGTCAATCTTAATGGATTTCACAGCCACCCCAGGCAGACTGGAAAGCAGCACCCGCCGAAGGCTGTTGCCCAGGGTGGTGCCGAAACCGCGCTCCAGGGGTTCCACCACGAACTTTCCATACGTGCCGTTTTCGGAAATTTCCGCAATTTCAATCTTGGGTCTTTCTATCTCAATCATCCGCGATCCTCCTTTTACACAGTGCAATAAACTCGATGGTGCCTGCTAAAACGGGAGCCCGCATTACTTGGAGTACAACTCCACGATGAGGTGCTCTTCCACGGGCAGGTCAATATCCTCGCGGACGGGCATCTGGATCACAGTGCCCTTCAGGGCATCCTTTTCCCGCTCCAGCCACTGGGGAACAGTCACCAGGGGAGCGTCCTCGCCGGTGAGCTTACTAAACTTCACGGAGGAACGGCTGGAAGCCTTCACTTCGATCACGTCGCCTACCTTCACCAGGTAAGAGGGGATATCCACCTTCTGGCCGTTCACGGTGAAATGGCCGTGGGTGACCAGCTGACGGGCATCGCGGCGGGTGGTGGCAAAGCCCAGACGGTACACAACGTTGTCCAGGCGGCGCTCCACCAGGATCAGCAGGTTCTCGCCGGGACGGCCTTCCATACGGGTGGCCTTCTCATAGTAGGAGCGGAACTGCTTCTCCAGGATGCCGTAAACAAACTTCACCTTCTGCTTTTCCTGCAGCTGCAGGGCATATTCGCCCTTCTTTCTTCTCATCTGGCTGCCGGGGTTGCGGTTGGTGGTCTTCTTCGCATAGCCCATAACGGCAGGAGAAATCCCCAGCGCGTGGCAACGCTTTGCGATGGGCTGCATATTTTTAGCCATAGCTTTGTTCTCCTTTCTGGGTTAGACGCGGCGGCGCTTGGGCGGGCGGCAGCCGTTGTGGGGGATGGGAGTGACGTCCTTAATCATGCTCACGTCCAGGCCGGCGGCCTGCAGAGCGCGGATGGCGGCCTCACGGCCGGCGCCCGGGCCCTTGACGTAAACTTCCACAGACTTCATGCCATGCTCCATGGCAAGGCGGGCAGCGGTCTCAGCGGCCGTCTGCGCAGCGAAGGGAGTGGATTTCCGAGAGCCTCTGAAGCCCAGCTCGCCAGAGCTTGCCCAGGAGACAGCGTTGCCCTGGGTATCGGTGATGGTGACGATGGTGTTGTTAAACGTAGACTGAATATGGGCGGCGCCGCGCTCGATATTCTTACGCTCGCGGCGGCGGCGCACAGCGCCCTTTGTGCCCTTTTGTGCTGCCATTTAAAATCCCTCCTTACTTCTTCTTGTTGGCCATGGTCTTGCGGGGGCCTTTACGGGTACGGGCGTTGGTCTTGGTGCGCTGGCCGCGGACCGGCAGGCCCTTGCGATGGCGCACGCCGCGATAGCAGCCGATCTCGATCAGGCGCTTGATATCGAAGGCAACGTCCCGGCGGAGGTCGCCCTCCACATGGCAGTTCTTGTCAATATAATCTCTCAGTTTCGCTGTATCATCTTCAGACAGGTCCCGGACGCGGATGTCGGGGTCTACGCCGGTAGCGGCGCAGATGTTGGTCGCAGTCTTGCGGCCGATGCCGTAAATATAGGTAAGGGCAATCTCGATCCGCTTGTCACGGGGTAAGTCGATACCGGAAATACGAGCCATTCTTACACCTCCATGGTATTGCGGCAGGGCTTAGCCCTGGCGCTGCTTATGCTTGGGGTTGTCACAGATGACCATGACTTTGCCCTTACGCTTGATGATCTTGCATTTCTCGCACATTTTCTTAACAGAAGGTCTGACTTTCATGGTGTGCCCTCCTTTTCAGTGGGATCGTCAGTATTCTGTGGGATTGGTTCAAATTCAAATTACTTCGAGCGCCACGTGATGCGTCCCTTGGTCAAATCATAGGGTGACATTTCCATGGTGACCTTATCCCCGGGCAGAATCCGGATGAAGTTCATCCGCAGCTTGCCGGAGATGTGGGCCAGCACTGTGTGCCCGTTGGGAAGCTCTACCTGAAATGTGGCATTGGGCAGCGCTTCCTTCACAACGCCCTGCACTTCAATTACGTCCTGCTTTGACATAGAAAAAAACCTCCATACTTCACTCTGTCCCGCCCGTTTGAAAGGGTCTTAGGGCAGCGCGTATGCTTCGATTGGTTTTCATGGCTTCTTCGGGAAGAACCGTGCCCGTGGGCGCCAGGTGGAAGAGCTTCTTCCGCTTTGGGCGCTCCAAAGGGCGGCGCTTTCCGTCCGCCACCACCCCGTAGGGCGGGGCAACCTCTATCACAACGAGGAAACTGTCCTTATCATGGCCGGCAAGTGACCTTGCCACCCGGCCTCGCACCCACTCCATAGCAACCTCAGTCCAGGGCGGTCAGCAGGACCGGCCCGTCCGGGGTGATTGCCACAGTGTGTTCAAAGTGGGCAGAGAGGCTGTTGTCTTTTGTCACAGTGGTCCAGCCGTCGTCCAGGATCTTCACCCCGGGCTTGCCCATGTTCACCATGGGCTCGATGGCGATGACCATGCCGGGCATCAGCCGCACGCCCCTGCCGGGCGTGCCGTAATTGGGAACGCTGGGGTCTTCATGGAGCTTCGCACCTACTCCGTGGCCGACGAATTCTCGTACCACCGAGTAACCGCGAGCTTCGACATACGCCTGCACCGCATGGCCGATATCGCCCAAGCGGTTGCCGGGACGCGCCTGCTCAATGCCTAAAAACAGACTGCGCTCCGTGGCTTCCAAAAGCGCCTTGGCCTCAACGCTTACCTCCCCGCAGGGGAAGGTCCAGGCGTTGTCGCCGTGGAAACCTTCATAGCAGGCGCCAATATCAATGCTGACGATGTCGCCGTGCTTTAAGAGAATGCTTTTGGAGGGTATGCCGTGGATGACCACGTTGTTTACCGAGATACAGGCGCTGGCGGGATATCCGCTGTAATTCAGGAAGCTGGGGGTTGCCCCCTCGCTTTCGATATACTGGCGGACGATCTTGTCGATCTCCCAGGTGGAAACCCCGGGCTCCACCGCCTCGCCTGCAAGCCTCAGTGCCTTTTGGGAGATCCTCCCTGCCTTCCGCATAATGGAAAGCTCTCGGCTCGTTTTGAGCACGATCATGTCAGATCCTCCAGGGCTTCCAGCACCAGGCGGGTGGTGTCCTCCACCTTTTCCTGGCCATGGACCACAAGCAGCTTGCCCTGCTTGCTGTAGTACTCTTTCAGGGGCTCGGTCTGGGTGTGATACACTTCCAGCCGCTCCTTCACAGTATCTGGGTGGTCGTCCTTGCGCTGAACGAGGGTGCCGCCGCAGACGTCACACTTGCCCTCTTCCTTGGGCTGTTTGTACAGCGTGTGGTAAGAGGAACCGCAGCTTTCACAGACACGGCGTCCGGACATACGGGTGACGATATCCTCGTCGGAGACCTCGATATCCAACACGGCATCGAGCTCCACACCCATCTTATCCAGAGCCTCGGCCTGGGGGATGGTCCTGGGGAAGCCGTCCAGGATGAAGCCGTTCTCGCAGTCATCCTGAGCCAAGCGGTCCTTCACGATGCCGATGAGGATCTCATCGGGCACCAGCTGGCCGCTCTCCATATAGGTCTTGGCCTTCAGGCCCATCTCTGTGCCGCTCTTCAGCGCTTCGCGGAGAATGTTCCCCGTAGAGATGGTGGGGATGTTGTTTTTCTGGCAAATCTTCTCTGCCTGGGTGCCTTTACCAGCACCGGGCGCGCCTAACAAAATCAGCTTCATAGCCTTCATCCTCCGTTTTTGTTAATCCAAAAAGCCTTTGTAATGACGCATCATCATCTGGGATTCCATCTGCTTGACGGTCTCCAGAGCAACGCCCACAATGATAATCACAGAGGTGCCGCCCATGGACAGGCCATACATACCGGTAACGTTGGTATAAATGATGGGGATCAGGGCCACGAACGCCAGGAACAGCGCCCCGATCAAAGTGACTTTGGAGAGGATCTTCGCGATGAAATCCGCCGTGGGCTTGCCGGGACGGATGCCCGGGATAGTCCCGTTGGACTGGCGGAGATTGTTGGCCATCTCCAGAGGATTATACTGAATGGACATATAGAAATAAGCAAACAGCAAAATGAGGAAGAAGTACAGCACCACATAGAGCCATCCGCTGGAGGAGAATGCATCCAGCACGGCCCGGCCGAAGCCCTCAGTGGGATTCCAGAAGAACTGGATGAACTGGGGGATGGACAGAATGGCGCTGGCAAAGATGACGGGCATAACGCCGCTCATGGCCACCTTGACAGGCAGGAAGGTGCTTTGGCCGCCATACATCTTGCGGCCGACGACCTTTTTGGCATACTGTACCGGAATGCGGCGCTCGGCCTCGTTCATGAAAACGATGACCCAGATGACCACCAGGAACAGCACGACAAACAGGGGAGCCAAAACCAAATAGTGGCCGGCGGAGGAAGCACTCTGCATACCCAGCTGCATGTACTGCCATACAGTGCCGAACGTGACCGGCAGCCGGGCGACAATACCTGCAAACAGGATGATGGAGATGCCGTTGCCCACACCCTTTTCGTTGATCTGCTCGCCCATCCACATGATCAAGGCAGTGCCGGCGGTAAAGGTCAGCACAATGACGCATGCAACGAACACTCCGGCAAATCCGGCGGTGTGCTCCACAATCCCGGCGCCGCGCAGATAGAAGTAGAAGGCCACGCCTTGGATCAAGCCCAAGACCACGGTGACATACCGGGTGATGGTGGCGATCTTCTTACGGCCCTCCTCGCCTTCTTTTGCAAGACGCTCCAGGGGCGGGATGGCGATGGTCAACAGCTGCATAATAATGGAGCTGTTGATGTAGGGTGTGATGCCCATTGCAAACAGGGATGCGTAAGAGAACGCGCCACCTGTCAGCATATTGATATATCCCAGGGCCGAGTTCTGACCGGCTTCCGCCATCAGTTCGGACAGGGCGGAAACATCCAGGAACGGCGCGGGAATGACAGAACCAAAACGGAAAACTACGATGATCAGAAGTGTATACAACAGCTTCTTCCGCAAGTCGGGGATTCGCCATGCGTTCCGGATCGTGTTGAACACTTAGATCACCTCGGCCTTCCCGCCAACGGCTTCGATCTTCTCCTTGGCAGCCGCAGAGAAAGCGTTGGCCTTCACGGTGAGCTTCTTCTCGAGCTTGCCGTTGGAAAGGATCTTCACACCGTCGCAGGCCTTCTTCACAATGCCTGCCTGGGTCAGAGCAGCGGCGTCCACAGTGGCACCGTCCTCAAACTTATTCAGGCTGCCCACGTTCACAGCAACGATCTCCTCGGCGAAGATGTTGTTGAATCCCCGCTTGGGAATCCGCCGCTGCAGGGGCATCTGGCCGCCTTCAAAACCGGGCTGCTGGCCGTGGCCTGCCCGAGCCTTCTGGCCCTTATGGCCCTTACCGGCAGTCTTGCCGGTGCCAGCGCCATACCCTCTGCCGATACGCTTGCGCTCTTTGGTGGCGCCGAGCGTAGCTGTAAGCTGGTTGAGCTTCATTGTCACGCACCTCCTTAAAAGATTACTTCTCTACCTGGATCAGATGGCCGATCTTCTTCAGCTTGCCCTGAGTCTGGGCGTTGTCGGGCTGCTCGGTCACGTCGCCCACCTTTTTCAAGCCCAGAGAGGCAGCGGTGGCGATCTGGTCCTTCTTGGAGCCGATCAGGCTTTTCTTCAAAGTGATTTTCATGCTCTGGCCCTCCCTTACAGGATCTCTTTGGCGGTCTTCCCACGCAAGGCGGCCACTTCTTCAGCGGTGCGCAGCTGGGTCAGGCCGGCCAGGGTGGCGCGGACCACGTTGCAGGGGTTGTTGGAACGCAGCGCCTTGGCACGGATATCCCGAATGCCAGCGCACTCCACCACGGCACGCACGGGGCCGCCGGCGATAACGCCGGTACCGGGGGCGGCGGGCTTCAAGATGACGCGGCCGGCGCCAAACTCACCCACGATGTCATGGGGAATGGTGGTGCCGCGCATTGCGATGGCGGTCAGATGCTTCTTGGCATCCTCAATGCCCTTGCGGATGGCGTCCGGCACCTCAGCAGCCTTGCCAATGCCAAAGCCCACAATGCCGTCGCCGTTGCCCACAACGACCAGCGCAGCGAATTTCATCACGCGGCCGCCTTTGACAGTCTTGCTAACACGGTTAATCGCCACAACCCGCTCCTGCAGGTCCAGCGTAGAAGCGTCAATATTTCTAGCCAAAATCTTTTCCTCCTTGCTTAGAAGTTGAGGCCGCCCTCGCGGGCGCCTTCGGCCAGCTCTTTGACGCGGCCGTGGAAGATATAACCGCCGCGGTCGAAGACCACATTGGTGATGCCTTTTTCTGCTGCCTTCTGGGCGATCATCTTGCCCACTTCCCGGGCAGCCTCTTTGTTGCCGCCGTTGCCAGTAAAGCTCTTGTCCAGAGTGGACGCAGCGCACAGGGTATGGCCCGTGGTGTCGTCGATGATCTGGGCGTAGATGTTGGCGCTGGAGCGGAACACGTTCAGGCGGGGCCGCTCTGCGGTGCCGCTGATCTTGCCGCGCACGCGCTTGTGGCGGCGAAGACGAGCCTTGTTTGTATCTGCCTTATTGACCATTTTTTCTCACTCCTTCTACCTTTACTTAGAGCCCTTGCCGGCCTTGCCTTCCTTGCGGCGGACAAACTCGCCGGCATAGCGGATGCCCTTGCCCTTATAGGGCTCCGGAGGCCGCTTCTCGCGGACTTCGGCGGCAAACTGGCCGACCTTCTGCTTGTCGATGCCGGAGATGACGATGGTGTTGGCGTTGGGAGCGTCAATCTTGATATCCTCGTTCTCAGACACGATCACCTGATGGGAGAAACCAAGGTTCATCACCAGGTTGCTGCCCTGCTTCTGCACACGATAGCCCACACCCTGAACATCCAGGGTTTTAGAGAAGCCCTCGGTCACGCCAACCACCATATTGTGGACGAGCGTGCGGGTCAGGCCATGGAGCGAACGGGACTCCTTTTCGTCGTCAGGACGGGTCACCAGAATCTCGTTTCCCTCCACAGCAATGTTCATCTTGGGATTGAAGCTCTGGGACAGGGTGCCCTTGGGGCCCTTTACCGTCACATCGTTGCCGTTGATAGTCACCTCAACGCCAGCGGGAATATTGATGGGTTTTCTTCCAATTCTCGACATGCTCTCGCACCCCCTTCTCTTACCAAATGAACGCCAGCACTTCGCCGCCGACGTTTTCTTTTCTAGCAGCACGGTCGGTCATGATCCCCTTGGAAGTGGAGATGATGGCCACACCCAAGCCCTTCATGACCTTGGGCAGGTCCTGGGCGTTGGAGTAGATCCGCAGGCCGGGCTTAGAAACCCTCTTCAGGCCCTTGATCACGGGCTGCTTGCCAACGTACTTCAGAGTGATGGTGATCATCCCCTGCTTGCCGTCCTCTGTCACATTAAAACCCTTCACATAGCCCTCGTCCACCAGGATCTGGCAAATGGCCTTCTTCATGTTGGAGGCGGGCACCTCCACAGTGTCGTGGCGGGCAGCCTGGGCATTGCGGATGCGGGTCAGCAAATCTGCAATGGTATCAGTAACTTGCATGTTTTCGTACCTCCTTGATGATTTACCAGCTTGCCTTCTTCACGCCGGGGATCTCGCCCTTATATGCAAGCTCCCTAAAGCAGATACGGCAAATGCCGAATTTCCGAAGGTAGGCATGCGGCCGGCCGCAGATCTTGCAGCGGTTATATTCCCGGGTGGAATACTTCTGAGGTCTACTTTGTTTGATTTTCATCGAAGTCTTGGCCACAATAATCCCTCCTTATTTGGTGAACGGTGCGCCCATCAGAGACAAGAACTCGCGGGCCTCTTCGTCGGTGTTGGCGGTGGTGACAAAGCAGATGTCCATGCCCCGAACCTTGTCGACCTTATCGTAGTCGATCTCGGGGAAGATCAGCTGCTCACGGATACCCATGTTGTAGTTGCCACGGCCATCAAAGGAATTGGGGTTGATGCCCCGGAAGTCACGGACGCGGGGCAGGGCCACGTTGAACAGGCGGTCCAAAAACTCATACATCCGGTCGCCGCGCAGGGTGACCTTCACGCCAATGGGCATGCCCTCACGCAGCTTGAAGTTAGCCACGCTCTTCTTGGCCTTGCACACCACGGGCTTCTGGCCGGTGATCTTGGCCAGGTCGCCGCTGATGTTGTCAATGGCCTTGGCATTGTCCTTGGCCTCGCCGGCACCCACGTTGATGACAATTTTGTCCAGCTTGGGGATCTGCATCACGCTCTTGTAGCCGAACTTCTTCATCAGGGCGGGGGCCACTTCTGCTTTATAGAAATCTTTCATTCTAGCCATGTCTGTTCCTCCCTTACAGCGACTCGCCGCATTTTTTGCAAATGCGTTCCTTGGTGCCGTCCTTCAGGATCTTGTGGCCGACACGGGTAGGCTTGCCGCAGCGGGGGCAAACCACCTGCACTTTGCAGGCATAGATGGCGCCTTCGGCCTTGATGATGCCGCCGGCCTCGCCCATTCTGCGGGGTTTTACGTGCTTCTGGACAAAGTTGGCGTTCTCCACGATGACCTTGCCCTCTTTGGGGCTCACCTGCATCACTTTGCCCTGCTTGCCGCGGTCTTTGCCGCTGAGGATTACGACGGTGTCACCGGTTTTCACATGAACCTTGTTATTCATTATCAGTGCACCTCCATTAAAGAACTTCGGGAGCCAGGGACAGGATCTTCATGTATTCCTTGTCGCGCAGCTCGCGGGCCACAGGCCCAAAAATACGGGTACCACGGGGGTTTTTGTCGTCACGGATGATCACGGCGGCGTTCTCGTCGAAACGGATATAGCTGCCGTCCTCACGGCGCACGCCGGAAGAAGTGCGGACGATAACCGCCTTCACCACGTCGCCTTTTTTCACCACGCCGCCGGGTGCTGCTTTTTTAACGGAAGCAACCACCACGTCGCCGATATTGGCATACCTCCTGCCAGTGCCGCCCAGCACACGGATGCACATAAGCTCCTTGGCGCCGGTGTTGTCGGCCACTTTGAGGTAAGACTGCTGCTGAATCACAGTGCGTTCCTCCTTTGCTTAAAAGCCAAATAGAATTTTTTGTTTTGGATAAAGCGCTCTGCCAAAATATTTATTTGGCTTTCTCGATGATCTCCACCAGGCGCCATCTCTTGTCCTTGGAGAGGGGGCGGGTCTCCATGATGCGCACGCGGTCGCCCACACGGCACTCGTTGTTCTCGTCATGGGCCTTGCGCTTCACGGTACGCTTAATGACCTTGTTGTAGATGGGGTGCTTCACGCTGTCCTGGATAGCGACCACCACGGTCTTGTCCATCTTATCGCTGACGACGCGGCCAACCGCGGTCTTTCTCATGTTTCTCTCTTCGCTCACTTCTGAATCCTCCCTTCCCGTTAGGCGTTATCGGCGCGAAGCTCGTTCTCGCGGATGACGGTCTTCACCCGAGCGATGTCCTTCTTCACAGCCGAAATGCGCATGGGGTTGTCAAGCTGATTGATAGCGAGCTGGAAACGCAGGTTGAAAAGCTCCGCCTTCAGGTCGGCGAGTTTGCTGTTCAGCTCGTCAGCGGTCATTTCTCTGATTTCTGAAGCTTTCATCACAAACTAGCCTCCGTTTCTTTGGTCACAAATTTGCACTTGATGGGGAGCTTGTTGGCAGCCAGGCGCAGGGCCTCACGGGCAGTGGCCTCGGGCACGCCGCCCAGCTCGAACATCACGCGGCCGGGCTTCACCACGGCCACCCAGTATTCGGGAGAGCCTTTACCGGAACCCATTCGGGTTTCAGCGGGCTTCTGGGTAACGGGCTTGTCGGGGAAAATCTTGATCCAGACCTTGCCGAAACGCTTGCAGTAACGGGTCATGGCCACACGGGCGGCCTCGATCTGGTTGGAGGTGATCCATGCGGGCTCCAGGGCCTGCAGGCCGTAATCGCCATAGGTCACCTTGTTGCCGCGCAGGGCCTTGCCCTTCATGCGGCCTCTCTGAACTCTGCGGTATTTCACGCGCTTAGGCAGTAACATTATCTGCGGCCTCCTTCCCTATTGCGATCGGGGCGGCGGTCACGGCGCTCCCGGCGGTCATCGCGGCGGCGGTCGCCCCGATCGGAACGCTCGCGGCTGGAGCCGTTGTCGTTGAGCACCTCGCCCTTATACAGCCAAACTTTCACGCCGATGCGGCCGTAAGTGGTGTTGGCTTCGGCAAAGCCATAATCGATGTCGGCACGGATGGTCTGCAGCGGAATGGTGCCGTCGTGATACTCTTCGCTGCGGGCGATTTCAGCGCCGCCCAAACGGCCGGAAACCTTGGTCTTGATACCCTTGGCGCCCAGCTTCATGCTGCGGCCGATGCAGCCCTTCATGGCGCGGCGGAAGGAGATCCGGCGCTCCAGCTGAGAGGCGATGTTCTCTGCCACCAGCTGAGCGTTCAGGTCGGGCTGCCGCACTTCCACGATGTTGATGACCACGGGCTTGCCGAGCATCTTCTCGCACTGCTGACGCAGCTTCTCGATTTCGGAGCCGCCCTTGCCGATGACCATGCCGGGCTTCGCGCAGTGGATGTGAATGCGCACCTTAGAGGCGTCGCGCTCGATCTCGATCTTCGGGACGCCGGCGGCATACAGCTGCTTCTTCAGCGTCTTGCGGAGGTTGTAATCCTCCACCAGGATGTCGCCGAACTCACTGTCGCCAGCAAACCACCGGGAATCCCAGTCTTTGATAACACCCACACGGAGACCGTGGGGATTCACTTTCTGACCCATAATTTGCCTCCTTACCGCTTACTCTTTTTCCTTCACCACAATGGTGATGTGCGAAGTCCTCTTCAAAACCCGGAACGCCCGGCCGTGGGCGCTGGGACGAATCCGCTTCAGGATCGGCCCGGGGGTGACATAGCACTGGGAAACATACAGGCTGCTGCGATCCATGCTGAAGTTGTTCTCCGCGTTGGCCACGGCGGATTTGAGCAGCTTCTGCAGATCCTCGCAGGCGGCCTTGGGGGTGTGCTTCAAGATAGCGGCGGCAAGGTCCACCGGCTTATTGCGGATAAGATCCAGGACGATTCCGACCTTCCGGGGAGAGATACGGGTGTAGTTCAGTGTTGCTTTCGCTTCCATGGTTCTTCTCTCCTTTCTGCTTACTTAGAGGTCTTTGCGCCCGCGTGGCCCTTAAAGGTACGCGTGGGAGCAAACTCGCCCAGCTTGTGTCCGACCATGTCCTCGGTGACGTACACCGGCACATGCTTGCGGCCGTCGTGGACCGCGATGGTGTGACCAACGAAATCCGGGAAGATCATGGAGGATCTGCTCCAAGTTTTGACGATCTTCTTCTCGCCGGCCTCGTTCATGGCCTGGATCCTTTTCAGCAGCACGGGCTGTACAAAGGGTCCCTTCTTTAAGCTTCTGCTCATAGTGTCTTTGCTCCTTTCCCGTGCGGCTTACTTGCCATTTCTCCGCTTCACGATAAACTTATCGCTGCGGTTCTTCTTCTTGCGGGTCTTATAACCCAGGGCAGGCTTGCCCCAAGGTGTGACAGGTCCAGGACGGCCCACAGGGCTCTTGCCCTCACCACCGCCGTGGGGGTGGTCATTGGGGTTCATAACAGAACCGCGCACGGTGGGACGCCAGCCCATGTGACGCTTCCGGCCGGCTTTGCCGATCTTCACGTTCTCATGGTCGATGTTGGAAACCTGGCCGATGGAAGCCATGCAGCTCTCGGGCACGTTGCGCAGTTCGCCGGAGGGCAGACGCAACAGGGCCATGCCGTTTTCCTTAGCCATCAGCTGGGCCATGATGCCGGCGGCGCGGGCCAGCTGGGCGCCCTTGCCGGGATACAGCTCCACGTTGTGGATGAAGGTACCCACGGGGATGTTCTTCAGGGGCAGGGCGTTGCCGGGCTTAATGTCGGCGCCAGCGCCGGAGACAACCTTGTCCCCAGCCTTCAGGCCGTGGGGAGCCAGGATGTAGCGCTTCTCGCCGTCGGCGTACTGCACCAGTGCGATGAAGGCGGAACGGTTGGGGTCGTACTCGATGCCCAGCACAGTGGCCTCCACGTCATGCTTCTGACGCTTGAAGTCGATGATGCGGTACTTCTTGCGGTTTCCGCCACCGCGATGGCGGACGGTGATGCGGCCGTAGCTGTTGCGGCCGGCTTTTTTATCCAGAGGAGCCAGCAGGCTCTTCTCAGGACCATTCTTGGAAAGGCCGGTGTAGTCCGTAACGGACATGTTCCGCCTTGCCGCGGTGGTCGGCTTATAATTCTTAATTGCCATTTGGTTTTCACTCTCCTATATTGGCTTTGCGGGGGCGGCGTAACCCCCATTCGTGCCCATCTTTGGGCTCGCGATGATCCGCCGCCTTTTGGCGGCCCTCCCGAAGGAGGTTTAGATCATAGACTCAAAGAACTCGATGGTCTTGCTGTCTTCCGTCAGGGTGACAACGGCCTTCTTCCAGCTGCGGGTATAACCTTCATACCGGCCCTGGCGGCGCATGCGGCCCCTGACATGGAGGGTGTTCACCTTGCTGACCTGCACGCCGAACAGTTCTTCCACAGCGCGCTTGATGTCGATCTTGGTGGAAGTCTTGCTCACTTCAAAGGTGTACTTCTTCTGGCTGTTGCCGGCCATCGTCTTTTCGGTGATGATGGGGCGGATGATGATGTCCTGTGCTGCCATTACGCATACACCTCCTCGATCTTAGCGACTGCATCCTTGACGACGATGAACTTGTCGGCGCCCAGGATGTCGTAGACGTTCAGGGTGTTGACCTGAGCGGTCTTCACACCGGGGATATTCCGAGCGGAAGCAATGACCTTCTCATCCAGAGTGGAGAGGACGATCAGAGCCTTCTTATCGGAGCCCACCGCCTTGAGCATATCGGCGATGGTCTTGGTCTTATAGGAATCGGCAGTGATCTGGTCGATGACGATCATCTCGTTGTCGCGCACCTTGGAAGAAAGGGCGGACTTCATAGCCAGGCGCCGCACCTTCTTGTTGAGGGCGTAGCGGTACTCCCGGGGCTTGGGAGCGAACACGATGCCGCCGTGGGTCCACTGGGGAGCCCGGGTGGAACCCTGACGGGCGCGGCCGGTGCCCTTCTGGCGCCACGGCTTCTTGCCGCCGCCGGAAACCTCACTGCGGGTGAGGGCGGACTGGGTGCCCTGACGCTGGTTGGCCAGGTAATTCTTTACCATATCGTTCATAACAGAGACGTTGGGCTCGATGCCGAACACGGCGTCATTGAGCTCCTGCTTGCCGACTTCCTGGCCCTGCATGTTCAAAACTGCAATACTAGGCATGCTTTATTCCTCCTTCCCTTACGCTTTCACGCTGTCGCGGACAATGACGATTCCGCCATTGGGGCCGGGGATGGCGCCCTTGACCGCAATCAGGTTGTTCTCGGCGTCCACCTTGGCAACCGTCAGATTCTGCACAGTGACGGTCTCAGCGCCCAGATGGCCGGCCATCTTCAGACCCTTCCACACGCGAGAGGGAGTGGAGCAGGCACCGTTGGAACCGCCGTGGCGGGCAACAGGACCGGAACCGTGGGTCTCCTTCAGGCGGCTGAAGTTCCAGCGCTTGATCACGCCGGCGTAGCCCTTACCCTTGCTGGTGCCGGTGACGTCCACGCGCTCGCCGGCCTCAAAGGCGTCGGCCTTGATCAGGTCGCCCACGTTCAGGGCGCTGATGTCGTCCAGGCGCAGCTCCCGCAGGGTCTTCTTGGGGGCGACGTCGCCCTTCTTGAAGTGACCAGCCATGGGCTTCGTCACCCGCTGGGGCTTCTGATCGCCAAAGCCTACCTGCACAGCGTCATAGCCATCGTTTTCCACGGTCTTCTTCTGAGTGACCACACAGGGGCCGGCCTCGATAACCGTGACGGGGATGACCTTCCCCTTTTCGTCGAAGATCTGTGTCATACCGATCTTCTTGCCGATGATTCCTTTTTTCATCTTTCTTTTCCTCCTGTAGAGTTATTGGTTGGATTGCTCCAACATGACCCTCCTGCTCCGGTGTAGCTTAAGATTAAAGCTTAATCTCGATCTCTACGCCGGCGGGGAGCTCCAGACCCATCATGGCTTCCACAGTCTTGTTGCTGGGCCGGAGAATGTCGATCAGTCTCTTGTGGGTGCGCATCTCAAACTGCTCACGGCTGTCCTTATACTTGTGGACGGCGCGCAGGATGGTGATGATCTGCTTCTCGGTGGGCAGCGGCACGGGGCCGGAGACCCGAGCGCCGGTGCGCTTTGCGGTGGCGACGATCTTCTCTGCGGACTGGTCCACCAGCTGATGATCGTACCCCTTGATTCTGATCCTGATTTTTTCCTTGACTGCCACTCAAATCGCCTCCTATAAATTTCTTTAGGCGGGCTGGGTTTTTCAACACTGCTCCGGGTGTTTCCACCCTAGACATAGAAAAACCGGAAATCCGCAGCCTGCGGATTCCGGGGCAAGGACAAACCCATTCAATCCTTCGAGAGGCACAATTTCGGCCTTCCGGGAAGCTCCCGGCGGTTCCACTCCTCTCAAATTCCTTCGCCCGGTTTCAAATCGGACATACTCCACGGAAAAACCGGCCTCGCTGGGCCGCAACCTCCCGCTTCATCGCATATCTGGCGTCCCCTTGTCTGGAACGCCTGTGCAGTCATGCTTGATTATAATACCATACCGCTCCCTGTTTTGCAAGGATTTTTCAAAATTTTTTCAGAATTTTTTCCGGATGCTTTTTCAGGCTTTTCCTGAGTTTTTTCACCCCCTGCAAACAGGGAAAAAGAGACCGCCCGTAGCAGAGCCAGGACAGCCTCTTAGCCTTTTCTAATTAAAATAGCACTCTCGCAGGCTGCCGCAGTTCTCCTGGGGCCGTGTTAAGAGCCGCTCTCCTTGCCCTGGGCTTCCTGAGAGCACAGGCACGCAGCAGCCGTTTTAGCCTCGGCCAGCAAGTCAGCAAAGGTGACCTTCTTTTGGTCCGAGGGCGCCAGGGGCAGGAAGTTCTCAAAAATGCACAGGCAGCCCTCGCCCTTGGCCACCCGGTAATCCTCCAGGCTGCGCAGGGTCCAGCTCACCTCCTGCATCCCAAAGACCCGGCGGGCCGACCGCAGGGACAGGTTGCGGCGGGTGTGGAAATCGTAGGCCTCGAAGTGGGGGCGGGTGTAAAAATTGGTCATCAGATTGCGGCCCACAAAATCTGCCAGGGCGCTCATGTTCTCCTGGGGCCTGCGGCACATCAGCTGACCCCGGACCACCTGGGGCCGATGCTCCCGGAACCACCGGACAATCCGGGGATCAAAGGACTCCACGCAGTACAGGCCGGAATACCCCTTCAGCAGGTCCACGGTCTTTTGGCAGAGCTCCTCTTGGCGGTCATAGCTTTTCAGCTCGATAATCAAGGGGGTGCGGCCGTTCACCAGCTTCAGCACCTCGGCAAAAAGAGGAATCCGCTCCTCGGTGCCGAACAGCCGGTAGCCGGACAGCTCCTCGTAGGTCATCTCGTTGATGTTCCGGTCCACGCCGCAGGTGCGCTGAATGGTCAAGTCGTGATGGACCACCACCTGGCCGTCCTTTGTCAGCTGCAGATCGAACTCCATGCCGAAGCCGCCCCGCACCGCCAGATCAAAGGCCTTCAGGGAATTCTCCGGCACGCCCCTTTCCTTGTCGTGCAGGCCCCGGTGGGCGTAGTCATAGGCGGCAAAGGAGGAAAAATCCGCACGGGGAAGCTGGGGGGCAATGGCCCACAGCCACAGCAGCACCGCCACAATCACAACAGCCAGGATCACCCATACAATTGTCATACCGCTTCCCTCCAATTGATATCAGGCCGGCCCCGCCGGCGGAATTCCGTGGGTGTGCAGCCCACGCTCTGTTTGAACACACCGATAAAATAGCTCAGGCTGTTGAACCCTGTGTCAAAGGCAATGTCCAGCACCTTCCGGTCGCTTTCCAGCAGCAGATCCATGGCAGCGGACAGCCGCACCCGGTTGATGTACTGCACCGGGGTTTTGAAAGTATACTTTTTAAAGAGGCGGCAGAAGTGACCGTCGCTCATGTGGCTCAGCTCAGCCAGTTGGCTGATGGTGATGGACTGCCGGTAATTGCTGCGGATATAGTCGATAGCAGCCTTGATTCCCTGGGCCGGCATCCGCTCTCGCTGAGAAGCCGCACGCTCCCCGCTCTGCGTGAGGCCCGCGAAGATCTCCAAAAGCTGGGCACGCACCCGCAGCTCGTAAGCCGCTGGCCGCTCCAAAAGCAGCTCCATCGCCCGCTCAAAGGCGGCCAGCACCTGGGCGCTCTCCCCATCGCCGGGCCGGGTCACCCGCCGGAGGTGGAGCTTCCCCTCCACCACCGGGGCCACATACTCCCGCCGGACAATGTCGTTTTCGTCCCCGCAGAGCATTTCCGGGCTGAAAACCACTGCCGTATAATCCAGCGCCTGGCCATCCAGGGATTGGGCCGCATGAAGCTCTCCGCTGTTAAAAAACACCATCTCTCCCGCCTGGGCCTCAAAGTAATCGCTGCCGCAGCGGACCCGCATCGCGCCCTTCTCCACCTTGAACAGCTCCATTTCGTCGTGCCAGTGGCACTCCAATTCCTTCTGGCCGCCGGAAAAAAAGGGCTCCATGCGATAGCAGCTCACCGGCAGGCCGATGTCGCCGTGATGACGTTCTTCCTTCAGATTTCTGTTGACCAAGGTCCCGCCGCCCTTCTTCAAAATATCAAGATTCTGTAGTTGTACGTCGGTTTCCTACAAGCATTTTCAGAGCAGAAACGTTAGAATAAGTATACTATATAACATTTTTGCCCATTTTGCAACTGCGGCAGGGATTTTTGCGCCAAAGCACCCAGGCCGCTGAATCTCAAAAAAGGAAGTGTTATCATGAAATTTACAAAAGGCTACTGGATGAACCGTCCCGGTGTGGAAAACGCCGACTGCGTCCAGATCCGTGAGGTCAAGGTGCAGCAGAACCGCGTCTACCTCTACGCCGTACCTTACGCTCACGATATGCGGGCCATGGGCGGCCCCGTGCTGGAGATGTTCCTCTCCTCCCCCAAAGCCGACATCATCCGCATCCAGGCGTTCCACTTCATGGGCAGCGCCAAGAAGGAGCCCCAGTTCGAGATGGATATGGAGGATCTCCCCCTGAACGTGGAGGAGTTTGAGGGCGGCCTGACCATCCGCAGCGGCAAAACCGAGCTGAAGATCACCAAGAACCCCGCCTCCTTCACCTACTATTATGAGGGCAAGAAGCTGACAAACATCGGCGACCGGTTCGGCCACTCCATGATCAGCACCCTGCAGACCCCCGACGGCCCCTTCATGCGGGTGCAGATGGATCTGGACATTGGCGAGAAGGTCTATGGTCTGGGCGAGCGGTTCACTCCCTTTGTGAAGAACGGCCAGATCGTGGATACCTGGAACGAGGACGGCGGCACCTGCACCGAGATCTCTTACAAGAGCATCCCCTTCTACATGACCAACAAGGGCTATGGCGTGCTGGTGAACACCAGCGGCAACGTGTCCTATGAGATCTGCTCTGAGGCAGTGACGCGGGTACAGTTCTCCGTGCCCGGCGAAAAGATCGACTTCATGGTCATCGGCGGCGGCGACGGCAAGACCGTGCTGCAGAACTACACCGCCCTTGCCGGACGGCCCGCACTGCCCCCCGCCTGGAGCTTCGGCCTGTGGCTGACCACCAGCTTCACCACCTCCTATGACGAGAAAACCGTGCGCAGCTTTGTGGACGGCATGGCAGAGCGGAACATCCCCCTCCATGTGTTCCACTTCGACTGCTACTGGATGAAGGAAAACGAGTGGTGCAACTTCACCTGGGACGAGGCCATGTTCGACGATGTGCCCGGGATGCTCAGCCGGATGAAGAACGAGTGCGGGCTGAAGATCTGCGTGTGGATCAACTCCTACATCGGCCAGAAGTCCCCCCTGTTCAAGGAAGCCATGGAGAAGGGCTATCTGCTCAAGCGCCCCAACGGCGATGTGTGGCAGTGGGACCTGTGGCAGGCCGGCATGGGCCTGGTGGACTACACCAATCCCGACGCCTGGAAGTGGTACCAGGACAAGCTGCGCGTGCTGCTGGATCAGGGCGTGGACTGCTTCAAGACCGACTTCGGCGAGCGGATTCCCACCGATGTGGTTTACTACGACGGCAGCGATCCGGAGCTGATGCACAACTACTACACCTATCTGTACAACAAGTGCGTCTTTGAGCTGCTGGAAGAGTACAAGGGCAAAAACCAGGCTTGCCTGTTTGCCCGCAGCGCCACCGTGGGCGGCCAGAAGTTCCCCGTTCACTGGGGCGGCGACTGCTCCTCCAACTATCTATCCATGAGCGAGTCCCTCCGGGGCGGTCTGTCCCTGTGCATGTCCGGCTTCGGCTTCTGGAGCCACGACATCTCCGGCTTTGAGGGCACTGCTCCCGCCGATGTGTACAAGCGCTGGGCCGCCTTTGGCCTGCTGTCCACCCACTCCCGGCTCCATGGCTCCAACTCCTACCGGGTGCCCTGGCTCTTCGGCGATGAGGCCGTGGATGTGCTGCGGAAGTTCACCAACCTCAAATGCACCCTGATGCCCTATCTGTACACCACCGCCGTGGAGACCCACGAGACCGGTGTTCCTTCCATGCGTGCTATGGTCCTGGAATTCCCCGAGGACATCCCCTGCTCTGACCTGGACCGGCAGTATATGCTGGGCAGCGATCTGCTGGTGGCCCCCGTGTTCTCTGAGAGCGGCGATGTGGACTACTACCTGCCCGAGGGCACCTGGACCAACTTCCTCTCCGGCGAGGTGGTGGAAGGCGGCAAGTGGCGCCATGAGGTACACGACTTCATGAGCCTGCCCCTGATGGCCCGGGAGAACTCCCTGATCCCCGTGGGCGCGGACGATCAGAAGGTGGAGTACGACTACGGCAAGGATCTGACCCTGCACCTGTTCGCTTTGAAGGACAAGGCCTTTGCCGATATCAAGGATATGTACGGCGAGGATATGCTGAAGGCCAGCGCCGTGAACCAGGACGGCAAGGCCACCCTCACCTTTGAGGGCCGCGCCGAGAACCTGAAGGTGCTGCTGCGGAACGTCCACGCTGTGAAGGATCTGGACGGTGCCACGGCTCGGGATACGGAGCAGGGCCTGCTGCTGACTGTCAACGCCGGCTTGAACCCCGTTACCTTCACCCTGTAACACCCATAAAAGCTATAACAAAAGAGGGCCGTCCCTGTGGACGGTCCTCTTTCTGTCTTTGCGGATATTCAAGCCTCCGGCCCGCCGCCGGCGGCAGCTCCTCCGGAAGCGGTGGACTCCACTGGCGGGGCAGCGCTCTCGCCGCCCGAGACCCCTTCCACCGGCGCCGCCTCTGCGGAGCCCTGGGCCCTCTGCTCCTCCTCCGGGACAGCGCTCTTGCACTTCTCCGGGTCCTCCTTGGGACGGCGCATGGCCATGGCCAGCTGATAGCCCTTGATATCATGCTCCATCAGGTATTGCAGGTCCTTGGGGGGCACCTGATCCCCCTTCATGATGCTGGCTGCGATCTTGGCGCAGGCCTCCAGGATGTCCATGGCTTCCTTCAAAGCCTCCAACTGGTCGCTGCTGCCAGAGCGCTGCATCTGCCGTTCCAGTGCGGAAAGCTCCTGGGTGCGCCTTGTCTGCTCCTCCAGATAGGACAGGGACAGCGTCAGCTGATCCTGTCCCCCAGGTGCGGCTCCCGCCAAGGGCAGCTTAGACGCCTTTGCTCCGCCGCCTTGAACCCGGCTGGATGCTCCTGCCCGGGGCAACCCGCCCAGCTTTCCGATTCCTCCCACTTGCACGAAATCACCCCTTTTCGTCAAAGGTGAGCGGAGCCGCCCCCTGCTGGGGGTCCGGAAGCTTCATGGCAGCATAGGCAGCCTTGGCCTTGGCCCGCCGGACCTTCCGCTCCTCCGGGGTTTCCAGCTCGATGCCGGTCTTTTTCTCCCCAGTCTGCTGGGATTCCTCCACCGGCTCCTCCTGTGGGACCGCTTCCTCTTTCTGACCAAGCTCCTGGGACTGTTCCAGCTCCTGGGGCCGCTCCACCGGCTCCTTGTCCTGATTGGCCTGGGCCTCCTCCGCCTCTGTGGGAAGCTTTGCATACTCTCCGCTGGCGATAAAGCGCTGGGTGCTCTCCGCGATAGCGTCCAGCTTTCGCTTTTCCCATACAACAATCTCCAGCTTCTTGGCTTTGGAAATATGGGGATTGTTCTCAACAGAGCGCACCACCGTCAGGGAGGCGTTGATGCGCTGCGTCTGCAAGCGCTGCACTTCCTCCTGAGTCCTGCACCGGCGCAGGGCCTGCTCATAGGCCTTCTGCTGGCGCTCCTCCTGAACCAGGTTCTGGTAAGTCTGGGGGTCCTTGGCCTGAAGGTATTCCCGTTCCTCAGGGGTCAGCTTGCCCCCCGCCTCCAGCTTCTGATGGATCTCCCGGAGCTTGTCGTCCCCATTTTCCCGCTGAGCGTCCACCTGGGCCTGGATTCCGGCCGCCTCTGCGGTTTTCTTCATGGAGGAATCCAGCCACTCATCCAGGCTCTTGCCCTTGGCAGCGTAGCTGCCGGTCTGCTGCTTCAAATCCCACTGGGTTTGAAGCTTCACCGTTTTCATATAGGTGCTTAAGTTTCCAATGGACATCAGATTCATTCCCATCACCTCTTCCAAAAACGCAGGGATTTCTATAAGGAATATCGGAAACTCTCGCTGTGTTCTTAAGACGTAAATAAAAAATCACCGCCCCGATTGGAACGGTGATTTTCCGCTTACGATCTGATCTCTTTAAGCAAAGGGATTCTCGGTCTTATAGAGCATACCGGCGGGCTGGTTGAAGCCGATCTCCTGGATGCCCAGCAGCTTGAACAGCTCGAAGAGGGCCTTGCCGTAATGGCCGAAGGCCACGGCGCCGTGGTGGGGATAGCGCTTCTCCACCAGGACATGGCGATAGAACCGGCCCATTTCGGGGATGGCAAAGACGCCGATGCCGCCGAAGGAGCAGGTGGGCACGGGCAGGACCTCGCCCTCAGCCACATAGCAGCGCAGCTGGCCGTTGGAGGTGCTCTGCAGGCGGTAGAAGGTGATCTCGCCGGGAGCGATGTCGCCCTCCAAAGTGCCGCGGGTGAAATCGGGATCGCTGTCGGCGGGCTCCAGCAGACGATGCTGGATCAGCTGGTACTTCACAGCGCGGTCGGCGCACAGCTTGCAGCTGGGAGTGTTGCCGCAGTGGAAGCCCATGAAGGTGTCGGTGAGCTTATAGTCGTAATCAAACTTGCCCTTGATCTGAGCCTCATACATGGAGGCGGGCACAGAGTTGTTGATGTCCAGCAGGGTGACGGTGTCGCCGGAGATGCACATACCAATGTACTCGGACAGCGCGCCGTAGATGTCCACCTCGCAGGCCACGGGGATGCCGCGGGTGGCCAGGCGGGAGTTGACGTAGCAGGGCTCAAAGCCGAACTGGCTGGGGAAGGCAGGCCAGCACTTGTCGGCAAAGGCCACATACTTGCGGCTGCCCTTGTGGTTCTCGGCCCAATCCAGCAGGGTCAGCTCAAACTGAGCCATGCGGCTGAGCATATCGGGATAGTACTTGCCCTCGCCCATCTCCTGGGCCATATCGGCGCACACATCGGGGATGCGGGGATCGTCCGCATGCTCCTTGTAGGAAACCAGCAGATCCAGCTCGCTGTTCTCCTCAATCTCAATGCCCAGATCGTACAGGCCCTGAATGGGAGCGTTGCAGGCAAAGAAATCCTGGGGACGGGGGCCGAAGGTGATGATCTTCAGGTTCTTCAGGCCGATGACCGCACGGGCGATGGGCACAAACTCCACCATCTTTTCGGCGATCTCCTGGGCGTCGCCCACGGGATACTCGGGGATGTAGCCCTTCAAGCCGCGCATGCCCAGGTTGTAGGAGCAGTTGAGCATACCGCAGTAGGCGTCGCCGCGGCCGTTGATCAGGTCGCCGTCGCCTTCGGCAGCCGCCACAAACATGCAGGGGCCGTCAAAATACTTGGCAATCAAGGTCTCGGGGGTCTCCGGGCCAAAGTTGCCCAGGAACACAGTCAGGGCGTTGCAGCCGGCGGCGGTGACTTCCTCCACAGCCTTCAGCATATCCTTTTCGTTCTCCACAGTGGTCTTGGCCTCATAGACCTCCAGGCCCTTCTGAGCGCAGGCAGCGGTCACCGCAGCCCGGCGGCTCTGAGAGAGCTCAATGGGGAAGCAGTCGCGGGACACTGCCACAATGCCCAGCTTGACCTCAGGAATGTTCGTCATTGTCAATTCCTCCATTTTCCATGATTTCAAAAGAAAACGTGCGTTACGGCACGGTCTGCCGCTGTAACTTGTACGCACATATTATGGATTTATTGTAGCGCAAACCCTTGGAAAATGCAATATGTTTTTGCCGGGAACCCTGGGGATTCACACCTTTTCCGGCACAGGGAACCCCGCCCGCTGGATGCACCGGCGCAGCCAGTTCATCCGGCAGTAATATACAACGAAGATAATGGCGGCGATCACCCAGGTGACGGGATAATTCATGGCCACCACCTCCATGGTGTGCCAAATATTCACCACCACCGTCAGCCAGAGAATCCGCAGGCCGCACACACCGAAGCAGGTAATCAGCATGGGCTGGAAGGATTCCCCCGCACCGCGAATCGCGCCGGAGAGAATCTCAATGAATACATAGGTGAAATAGCTGGGGGCCAGCACCCAGAAAAACCGCTGGCCAATCTCGATGACCGTCTCGTCCCCAGTAAAAAAGCGAAGCAGGGGCTCCATAAAGAGCAGCAGCAGCACGCTCAGCGCAATGGTGGTGCCCAGGGCCATGGCAAGACACACCTTGATGCTCCGCTTGACCCGGGCATACTTCTGCGCGCCAAAATTCTGCCCCACAAAGGTGGTCACTGCAATGCCGAAAGCGCTCATCACCATCCAGATAAAGCCGTCGATTTTGCCGATGGCAGCCCAGGAGGCAATGGCGTCGGTGCCAAAGGAGTTGATGCTGGCCTGGACCACCAGGTTGGACACGGAATACAGCACGGACTGCATCCCGGCGGGCAGACCGATGCGGATCACGTTTTTCAGGATGCCCCGGTCGAAGCGGATGCGCTTCAGCTCCACCCGATAGCACTCCTTGGTGAGCATCAGCCGCACCAGGATCAGCAGGGCGCTGACCACCTGGGACAGCACTGTGGCAATGGCCACACCGAACACGCCCCAGCGAAAAGCCAGCACAAACAGCAAGTCCAGCACAATATTCACCAGGCAGCAGACAATGAGGACATACAGGGGCATTTTTGCGTCGCCAATGGCCCGGAGAATACCGGTGCCCACATTGTAGATCATGCTGGCGATGATGCCGCAGTAATAGACAACGGCATAGGTCAACGCGTCGCCCAAAATCTCCTCCGGCACGCCCAGAAGCACC
This sequence comes from uncultured Acutalibacter sp., assembly GCA_963559705.1. Lineage (GTDB taxonomy): Bacteria > Bacillota > Clostridia > Oscillospirales > Acutalibacteraceae > Acutalibacter. Next base: position 11,510 of record CAUWLU010000009.1, on the reverse strand, counting down.
AAACTGGGCTTGGCTGTCAGCAGGCCCAGCGCCATGACGATCAATCCCCCTGCAAAGGCCAAGGCCATGGAGGTATGCACGGCTTTGGAAACGTTTTTGGCGTCCCCGGCGCCGAAGAACTGAGAGATAATCACTGTGGCGCCGGAGGAAACACCCACGAAGAAGCCCACCAGCAGGTTGATCAGCGTGCCGGTGGTGCCCACGGCAGCCAGCGCCTGAGTGCCCACATACTGCCCCACCACAATGGTATCCACGGTATTGTAAAGCTGCTGGAAAAAGGTCCCAATCAAAATGGGAAAGAAAAAGGTCAGCAGCTGCTTCCAGATGACGCCTTCTGTGATGCTGTTCTCTTTGACAGTCCGTTCCACAGAAAAAACCTCCTCTCTTTATTCATCCAGGGCAAAGCCCTTGCGCCGGGAAAGCGCCCCGATGCGAATGTAATAAGCGATCACCAGGATGATGGCAGCCCCGGTCCAGGCGCCCACCTCGGCGTAGTAGATGCCCTCCTGGCCCATGCAGAGGGGCAGCAGCAGCGCCACGCCCACACGGACCACCATCTCCGCAAAGCCGGAGAACATGGGAACCACCGTGTCCCCAAGCCCCATCAGGGCGGACCGGTAAATGTGGAGCATATACAAAATAGGCAGGCAGATGCTCATGATGGCCAGATAGCGGTAGGCGATCTTCATGGAAGCCTCCACCTCCTCCGGCGTGCCGGAGATGAACATTCCCAAAAACAGCTTGCCAAAGGCCAGCATGGCCACGGCAATCACCACCGAGGTGACCAGGGCAATCAGCGCGGCAGAGCGCATCCCCTTTTTGATCCGGCGAAGGAACCTGGCGCCCAGGTTCTGCCCCACATAGGAGGTCACGGCAAAGCCATAGGAGGTGGCGGCGATCTCCAAAAGCCCGTAAAGCTTGTTGGTGGCGGTGAAGCCCGCAATAAACAGCATACCAAACCGGTTGATCACCGACTGGACCACCATGCCTCCAATGGAGATGATGGCATTTTGCAAAGCCACGGGAGAGCCCAATTTCAACAGCGTTTTGGTCAGCTCCAGCCCCAGGCGGAGATCCCCTCCATGGACCTTCAGCAGGGTGATCTTTTTCACGTTCACAAAGCAGTACACCGCCGACGCCACCTGAGAGATCACCGTGGCAATGGCGGCTCCTGCAATGCCCCAGCGAAAGCCCAGGACAAACAGGAAATCCAGCCCAACATTGAGCAGCGCGGCCATGACCACCGCGTAAAGGGGCGTTCTGCTGTCCCCCAGCGCCCGAAGAATGGAGGCAAGCAGGTTGTAGGCCATAATGGCCGGAATCCCGCCGAACACAATCCGCAGATACAGCAGCGCTCCTGGGAGAATGTCCTCCGGCGTGTTGAGCAGCAGCAGCACCGGCTTGGCCGCCAACTGGCTTGCCGTCATCAGCAGCACCGTGGAGATCAGGCACAGCGTCACCGAAGCGCCCACCGTGCGGGAAAGCTCCCGATAATCCTTGGCCCCGAAGTGTTGCGCCATCAAAATGGCAAACCCCTGCGTCAGTCCCTGGATGATTCCCAGGACCATCCAGTTGAGCCAATCCGCTGCACCCAGGGCCGCCAGGGCTCCCACGCCCACCACCTGACCCACCACAGCGGTATCCACCACTGTGTAGAGCTGCTGGAACACATTGCCCACCATCAAAGGCAGTGCAAAGGAAATCAAAAGCTTGGTGGGCGCCCCCTCTGTCATACTGCGAATTCTCTGCGCCATAAAACGACCCCTTTCTCCGTGAGCTCCCGTTTCCGGGGCATAAAAAGACGACGAAGGCGTTCCCCGGGCATTCCCGGCTTCCGCTGCCGCCGTATATTTTCAAGTTTATCTTATCATGTCCCATAGCGCTTTGCAATGGATAATGAAAAATTTTTTAACAAAAAAAGGCCCGCGCCGCCGGGCAAAACCAGCGGCGCAGCAGCCTCTTTTTTTCAGTTCTGGCGGGCTTGCGGGATCAGTCCCCGTACCGGGCGAAAAATTCCCGAATCGCCTGCTGACACCCCTGGGTGTCCACGGCAAAGCTTTGCGCGTGTTCCGCTTTGGGCACCAGGCGCAGGGACTTCTCGCTTCGGCAGGCCGCATAGTTTTCCTTGGACATGAACACGGGCACAAAATCGTCCTCCTCCCCGTGGAGGAACAACACCGGCAGGTTGGTCCTGCTCAGCGCCTGACGGCTGTCCGCGCCCTTCAAAGAGAATCCCGCCCGCAGCCGGGCGATGCCGTCCAGCAGGTACAGCAGCGGGAAGGGGGGCAGGTGGAAATCCCGCATTGCCACATGGGCCATGATCTCCCAGGGGCTGGTGAACCCGCAGTCCGCCACGATTCCCCGGGTGCTTTCCGGCAGCTCCAGATCCGACGCCATCATCACCGTGGCAGACCCCATGGAAATCCCCATGAGGAACAGGGGACGCTCTCCCCAGCGCCCGGCGGCGTACTTGGCCCAATCCCGGCAGTCGAACCGCTCTTTTACGCCATAGGTGATGTACTTCCCCTGGCTCTCTCCGTGAGAGCGCTGATAGGGCAGCAGCACATCGTACCCCAAAGAGCATAGGAACTCCACCTCCAGGGCAAAGTCAATGGTGGCCAGGGACCGGTAGCCGTGAAAGGCGATCACCGTGCCCTTTGCTGTGCCCTGGGCGGGCAGGTACAACGCCGTCAGCTCCAAGCCGTCATAGGAGCGCAGCTTCACCCGCTCTGCGGTATGGGTTCGGATGTACTCCTGCGCCTGGGCCATCCGCGGGGCAAAGGGCTTCCAGATGGACCCCTCATCGTTGTACTGCTCGTCGGTCAGCTCGTGACGGCGGCGGCGAATGGAATACCAGAAAAAATAACCGGACGCCGCCAAAAGCAGCACCACAACAGCCCCAATGACTCCCAATAGAATCCACAACCAAAGCATGGAACTCCTCCTTTTTTCTCAGTGACGGGGACGGTAGCCGCCCCGCCGTGTTTCTTTTGGAACCGCTTTCTCACTCCTGGGCCGGCGCGGCCGGGGTTCTTCCCTGGGCGGGCTGTCCGCGGGACGTCCTTCCCAAGCGGCGCCTTCCTCAAAGACCTCCGGCTCTCGGCCCAAGCCCAGCAGGGCGGGCAGACCCAGCAGGAGAATCCCCGCCAGCAGAATCGTCAACGGCCCCCACACAGAGCCAAAAAACGTCCACAGCCCTTGACCTCCCGGCAGCACCACGACTACCCGGCCCCGAATCTGCCCCGCCGGAAGGAGGCTCTCCGCCTCCTGGGGCTGGCTGTCGCCCCGGGCAATGAACTCGCCGTCCACGCTGCCCACCAGCCTCTGGAAGCTGCCGTCCTGGCAGAGTACTGCATCCCCCAGGCTGCAATCCTCTCCCGAAACCGCCACGGCCAGATCCCCCTCCTTCAAAGCCGGAGCCATGGTGTTTTCCTCCACCGGGGCCACCACCGCGCTCAAAAGCTCCAGCTCCTCCTTTTGAAAGACCTGACGCTGCACTGTCAGCCAGATGCTCCCGCCCAGCAGCACGCAGAGGATCACCCCCAGCACCGCCCGCAGCACCTTGATTGCACCCATAGCGCTACCTCCTTCTCTCCCCGTCTCGGGGCTCCTCAAGGGAAAGCTCCATCCCGAAATTTTCCAGCAGCACGCCCCGGCGCTCCACCTGCTGGGCGTACTCCACCCCATAGCCCCGGGCCTCAAAAAAGGGGCGGGCCGTGCGGGAGGCGTGAACCGTCACCCGGGGAACACCCAGCCCCCGGGCATAGCCCTCAAAAGCATGGACAAGGGCTGTGGCGGCGCCCCGGCCTTGGAAGTCCTTGTGGACGTACAGCCGGTCCAGATAGCCGGTGTCGTCCATGTCCCCAAAGCCCACCAAAGCCCCATCCCTCTCAGCCACCAGGGTGTAGTGGTCCCGAAGGCTTTTCCCCCAGGCCTCCCGGTCAACGCTCTCCAAGGAGGGAACCCAGGCGTCCACCTCTTGCTGGGAGTAATCCCCCAGATTCACCCTGTGGACCGTCTCGTAAAACAGCCGAATCAGCTCCTCCAGGTCCGAGGGCCGGTACAGCCGCAGCCGGAACTCCCCGGCCCGCTCCCCCAGGGCCAGAGCCGGGGCAGTGTCCGCCAGGAGGAATCTGGCCACGCCGTCCCGGGTGTTGGCGGGGAGGACCTCGTCAGCCTCCTCCAGCAGGGAGGGCACGGCGTTTTCCACGGCGCAGCCCCAGTCCGCGGCCCGGAGCAAGGGCAGGTCGTTCACCGCGTCCCCAAAGCCCACCATCCGGCTGCACCCCAGCCGCTCCAACAGCAGCCGGGAGGCGTTGGCCTTGGTGGCTGCCCGGGGCATCAGCTCCAGCCAGTACTCCTGACGGTACAGCTCCTGCTGAAAGGTGGCGTTGAGCCAGGGACACTCCCTGGCAAGCTCCCACAGGGGCTCCAGCTCCTCCCGCTCCCCGATGTAGGTGAAGTAGAACACTTCCCCCTGGTAGAGGGCGTCATCCTCCCCCACCGGCCGCAGGCGGGAATCCCACTTCCGGTTGGACAGGTAAAAGGCCATGCCCTCGTTGACCAGGTCCTCCCGCCAGGAGACCCGCTCCCTTCCCTCCACAAAGGCGTAGCACAGAGGCCGCAGGCCGCAGGCCTCCCCCCAGGCCCGAACCTGGGAAAGCTGCTCTGTGGGGAAGGTGGACTCCACCAGCCGCTCCCCGGTGGCGCCGTCAATGACAAAGACCCCGTTGTAGACGATCACCGGCAGGTTTTTGGTCAGCCCGGCGGTGACCTCCTCTGCCGAGTACCGGGACCGGGCCGTGGCGTAGGTGAAGTGTACCCCCTGCTCCACCAGGCGGTTGAGCACCCGGACGGTAAAGGGGGACAGCTGCTTCTGGGGGGTGAGCAGGGTGCCGTCCAGATCAGAAACATACAGGGTGTCACGCATATCTCTTGCATATCTCTTGCATACCTCCTCCAACTCCCCTGTGGCCAGCCAGCGCCGCAGGGTATCCAAACCCTCCTGATTCCTGGAGCTGTGAAGCCACAGCTTCACATAGCCCTGGGGGCCGTACTTCTCCCGGATGTGCTCCACGGCCCGGCCCACCTGCCAGGCTGTATCCTTCTCCGGGAAGCGGGATTTCCCGTACTCCATGCACCGCCGGACAATGCGCTCGGGGTCGATGTCCCGGTCCGCTTCGCTGACGATCCTGCCGTACAGACTGCGGGGCTCCCGCCCGGTGGAGGCCCGATGGTCCTCCACCGCCTGGGCCATCACCTCCACCTCCTCCGGGGTGAACCACCGGGCCAGGGCCGCGTCCTCCCGCAGGATCTGCGCCGAGGTCTTTTCGTGGTCCTCCCTTCCCTTTGCGGGAATTCCAATATCGTGATAGGCCGCTATCACGTAGACCATCCTCCACTCCACATCCAGGAGGGCGGCCAGCTCCCGGCTGTTCCCCAGCACCTGGCGCACATGGGCGATCCCGTGGGCCGGGTCGCCGGCCCCATAGCGGGGCAGCACCTGCTCTTCCACATAGGCCTCCAAAGCCGTGTCCAAAGCTTCCCTCATAGCCATGATCCTTTCCTGATGCAAAAGCTCTTTGAAAACATCATAGCATAATTTACAGAAAAAAACGAGCCATTTCCCAAAAACCTCTTGACTTTGCCGGGAATTTTCGCTCTAATATAGAGAAACGGAGCAGTCTGTGGAAGACTTCCGAAAAAATGTCGCAAACGCCCCTTGGGGGCAGGAGGAGTTGTTATGACCATGAAAGAATTTCCCCGCACCACGGTGGGAGGGGTGTCCCTCTCCCGTATGATTATGGGCACCAACTGGATGCTGGGCTACAGCCACACCAGTGTTTCCGCTGATGAGATGATCAAGCGGCGCTACGACAGCGCCGAAGCCTTTAAGCCCGTGCTGGAAGCCTATCTCCGCCACGGGGCGGACACCCTGATGGCGCCCCTGGGGGCTTCCCCGGAGCTGATGACCGCTATCAAAGAAACCGAGCAGAAAATGGGCCGGGAGATCATCCTGGTGGACACCCCCACCCTGAACGTGGACGACAACACCCTCGCCCGGCAGGAGGCCGAGGCCACGGTGAAGGAATCGGCCAAGCGGGGAGCAAAATTCTGCCTGCTCCACCACTCCTGCGCCGAGCAGCTTGTGGACAAGAACAAGGCCGAGATCCGGCGGCTGGACGACTACACCAAGATGATCCGGGACGCGGGGATGATCCCCGGGCTTTCCGCCCACATGCCGGAGCTGGTGGTCTACTCCGATGCAAACGGTTATGATGTGGAGACCTACCTGCAGATTTTCAACTGCATGGGCTTTTTGATGCAGGTGGAGATCGAGACCGTGGCCTCCATCATCCAAAACGCCAAAAAGCCGGTGATGACCATCAAATCCATGGCCGCCGGGCGATGCAGCCCCTATGTGGGACTGACCTTCTCCTGGAACGCCATCCGCCCCTGTGATATGGTGACCCTGGGCGCCTTCTCTGCCCAGGAGGTGGAGGAGGACGTGGAGATCTCCCTGGCCGCCATCGAGCATCGCTTCCCGGACCTGGAAAAGCGCGGCAGCCCCAATCAGAACCAGGCAGCTTTCGGATAAGGTCCGTCTTTTTTAAATTTTTTTAATTTTAAGGTTAGAAAGCGCAATCGCCTCCCGCTTAGGAAAGCTCCTGAGCAGGAGGCGTTTTTCTGTCCTTTTGCTCTATAGTGGCTTCACTAAAACCAGGCAGGGATTTCTCTCATCCCACAAAGCTGGAAAGCATTCCAAATCCACAAAGCCCATTGCATGATAGAATTCCCGAGTCCGGTCATATTCCGCACTGCGGGCCGAGGCGTCCAGGGTCTTCACCTGCAAAAGCCGCCATCCTGCTTTGCGGGCATAGTCCTCCGCCCAGGCCAGCAGCCTTCTGCCCCCGCCCTTTCGATGCCAGTCCGGCAGGAGCCCCAGCACATAAAGCTCCCCCGCTTGGGGCGCCGTCTGCTTTAAGGCGCAAAATCCCACTGCGGCTTCCCCATGGTAAAGCGCTGCAAAGGGCAGCATCTTGCAACCCTCCACATACTCCGCCGTTGATTCGGGAATCCCAAACCACTGCGGCAGCGCCCCAAGAATCTCCCTGGCCAGCTGCGCTTTCCTCTCGGGCAAAACCGGTTCTTCTATCCGATATGTCATACAGATTCCTCCATGCGAAAAGCCCAAGGGAACCCTCGGGCTTTTCCATCATTGATAAAAACTTCTAGCTGCCGCTTTACAGCAGGGAGCGGTACAGCTTGGCGATTTCCTCCTCGCTGGTTTCCCGAGGATTGCCCGGGCAGCAGGCGTCGGCGTAGGCGGACTTGGACAGGAACTCCACATCCTCTTCCTTCAGGATGCCGTTGAGGTTGGCGGGAATGCCCACATCTGCGGACAGCTTCTTCACAGCGGCGATAGCGGCGTCGGCAGCCTGGTCGTCGGTCATGGAGGCAACACCCTCCACGCCCATGGCCTGGGCAATGGCGCGATAGCGCTTTCCTGCTACGGGCTTGTTGTACTCCAGGCCCGTGGGAAGAATGATGGCACAGGCAACGCCATGGGGAGTGTCATACAGAGCGGACAGGCCGTGAGCCATGGAATGGACAATGCCCAACCCCACATTGGAGAAGCCCATGCCGGCGATGTACTGACCCAGAGCCATGCCCTCGCGGCCCTCGGGAGTGTTCTCCACAGCGCCCCGCAGGGACTTGGAGATGATCTCGATGGCCTTAAGATGGAACATATCGGACAGCTCCCAAGCGCCCTGGGTGATGTAGCCCTCAATGGCGTGGGTCAAAGCGTCCATACCCGTGGCGGCGGTGAGCCCCTTGGGCATGGAAGCCATCATATCGGGGTCCACAACAGCCACCACAGGGATGTCGTGGGGGTCCACACAGACGAACTTGCGGTTCTTCTCCACGTCGGTGATGACATAGTTGATGGTGACCTCAGCGGCAGTACCGGCAGTGGTGGGCACCGCGATGATGGGCAGGCAGGGGTTCTTGGTGGGAGCCACGCCTTCCAGGCTGCGGACATCGGCAAACTCCGGGTTGGTGGCAATGATGCCCATGGCCTTGGCGGTGTCCATGGAAGAGCCGCCGCCAATGGCGATGATGCAGTCCGCCTGGGATTTCTTCAAAGCCTCCACGCCGTCCTGAACGTTCTGGATGGTGGGGTTGGGCTTGATGTCGGAGTAGATGTCATAGGCAATACCGGCAGCCTCCAGCACATCGGTGACCTTCTTGGTGACGCCGAACTTCAGCAGGTCGGGGTCGGAGCAGACCAGCGCCTTCTTCAGGCCGCGGCTGGTGACCTCTCCGGCGATTTCGGCAATGGCGCCCTTGCCGTGATAAGATCTCTCATTTAAGACAAAACGATTTGCCATATAAAAACTCCCTTTCTTTTGGCGCGGGGCACACCCGCTCCGTTTAAATTCCGATAAAATTGTAGCAAATACTTTCCCAAAAGGCAAGGGCATTTGGGAAAAATGTCCCATAGCAAACAAAAGCAGCGGCCCTTTTCAGGACCGCCGCTTTCAACCTCCACAAAAGGGATTCTCTTCCAGGGCAAACTCCACACAGGAGGTGATGTACTGCTCCAGCTGCTGGCCGTACCGTTCGCTCCCCCACCTCCAAGAGGGCTCCTCCGGGGTTTGGGGATGCTTGTCCGAGACCAGCAGCGCCACCGTACAGCTCATGCCGTAATAGGCGCACACTGCCGCTGCCGAGGCCTCCATGTCCACCCCGGCACAGCCCAGCTCCCGCCAGCGGGCCTCCTTATGATAGGTTTGGCGATAGACGGCGTCCGTGGTCACTGTGGGCAGATTTTCCACAGAAAACCCCGCTTTTGCCAAATGGGCCGTAAGCGCTCCCACGCGGGGGGACGGCAGCTCCACAAATCCTGTTTTCTCCCGATAGTGGAGAGAAGCCCCCTCTTCGCTCCAGATTCTCTCGGGGATCAGCACGTCCCCCACCTGAAGTGCAGGGGAAAACCCGCCGCACAATCCCACCAGCAGCAGCTCCTGCACCCCCAGGGCATGGAGCGTTTCCACCGTACAAGCGGCCTGGGGCCCGCCGTATCCTCCGTGGAGGAAGCACACGCCGGGATGGTCCGCTACCATATCCACCTTGGAGTGGACGATAAATCCCGGCAGCTTCTCCATCCGGGTCTGGGCGGAAAAACGCTCCTCCAGCACCGCCATGCCTTTTCCAAGGCAAAACATCACCGCTTTTTCCGGCAGGGTGGGCATCTCCATCCCCGGGTATTTGCTTTGAATGAGCGCCCTCGGCTCAATGATGGGGGCAGTTTGGTCCATGGGGTCAAACCACCCCAAAGAGGTCGGCTTCATTTTTCCACGCTCCTTCCCGGCTGCTTGGCATTTTTTAGCCATTGCAGCCCCGCAATTCAGACCTGTATTACTTTTTCTTTTCAAACGCGCCCCAAACACACAGGGCGGTCCCAATGATAACAACACCCAACGATAGGAGCAGCGGGAGTACCGCATGATACCCCAGCAGCAATCCCCATAAGCCATCTCCCCCATTGCCATGCACACCATGGCCGTTGCCAGCGCCATAAGCGCTATCGAATAAATCGCGCCGATAAAGGCGATGATTGCGCCACAAGCTATTTTTTTCATAGGAGCCTCCCCTTTTTGTCTGAAACGCAAAAGGAATTTGCAGAGCCGCGCCTTCCCTCGTTTTCCCCATTCTATCAGGTTCCTGTGGAAAACTCAACCTGGATGCAAAAAGAGGCTGCCGCTTTTGACGGCAACCTCTTTCCCCGTTTTCTCAATTTTTGTGGTCATCCCCGGTAAAGCGCAGAGCTTCCCGCAGAATCTCCTCCGTATCGAACCGCTGGGTTTGGTCCAGGGGAGCTTGCACCGGCGGCTCCGGCTCCTGGGGATACTCCTCATAGGAGGCTTCCTGCTCCTGGTACGGGTCATACCCGCTTTCCTCCAGGTGATCGCCGTTCCCTTCGTATGGGCCGTACTCGGCAGGGGACTGGTAGGGCTCCTGCTGCGGCACGGAAAATTCCTCCGTGTACAGAGAGGCCTCCTCAGGCATCAAGGCTCCCGGAGAAGCCTTGCGCGCTGCGGGAGCAGAAGGCTCTGCATAGTCCGCTCCTCCCTGGAACGGCTGCTGCCGGACCTCTGCCTCGTGAATCTCCTGCAAAATGCCCTCAGCGCTGGAATAGCGCCGTCTGCCCCGCAAATAGAATATCAGAATCGCCACCAGTCCCGCGACGCCTGCCACAACAAAGGCCATGCCGCCAAGGAACAGCGTGCTCGCCATGGAGTTCCCTTTGACGTTCAGGCGGGCAAAGGTCACATAGTTGGGGCCGCTCTCCTCCGGCTGAGCAGAGGCCGAACCGCCAAGGTTCAGCGAAACCGTGGGACGCTCCACCGCAGGGCGGGGGGTCGCGATCGTCTGGGGCTTATAATCCGGGATCTCCGTGTGGTCGGTCGTGCCTCCGGTCTCCCCCTGAGACTGGCTGGGCTCCTCCCAAGGGATCTCACTCTCCGAGGGCTCTGAAGAAGAGCTGCTGTCCACTCCGCTCTCCGAGGACTCCAGGGAAGAGCTGCTTCCGGGGTCCTCGGAGGAGGAACTGCTCCCCGGCTCCTGAGAGGACTCCGAGGGGGCCTCCGAAGGGGAGCTGGAAGAAGAGCTGGGCTCCTGGGAGGACTCCGACGGCTCTTGCGATGGCTCTTGAGAAGGGGTGGAACTGGGGGGTTCCTGAGAGGAGCTGCTGGAAGGAGGCGGCGTCACCGGGTCCGGCGGGGGAGTGGCAGGCTCCGGGGGAACAGGGGCCGTCTCCGGGTCCTGTGGGGTGGTGATGCCGGTGGCATGGTCGGGCATCTGGGTATGACCCATGGGGGGCGTCCCCTCTGTGGCCACGGCCGGCACTGCGACGAGGCAGGCAGCCAATGCCAGGGCCGTAAGCAGAGCCGCAAATCGGCGCTTTTCTCTCATGGCAGTTCCTCCTGCTGGCTGGGATTTTCCAATAACCTTCTTATCATGTTATTATACCACGCTGGGGCAAATTGTTCAATGGGCGTTTCTAAGACTGACAAAAAAAGGAACGGGGTCGCCCCCGCTCCCTTTGTGGATTCGGTTAAAACGCCACTTTTTCCGCGATGTAATCCTTGAGCTTTTCAATGGGCAGGCGCACCTGCTCCATGGTGTCGCGGTCCCGGACGGTGACGCAGTTGTCAGCCTCCTTCTCCCCATCGCCCACAGTCTCAAAGTCGATGGTGATGCACAAAGGCGTGCCGATCTCGTCCTGACGGCGATACCGCTTGCCAATGGAACCGGCCTCGTCGTAATCCACCAAAAAGTCCTTGGAAAGCATCTCGTGGACCTCCTGGGCCTTGGGCCCAAGCTTCTTGGACAGGGGCAGCACTGCGGCCTTGAAGGGTGCCAGCGCCGGATGGAGATGCAGCACAACCCGCACGTCGTCCTTGCCGTTCTTGTCCTGGCCCACCACTTCCTCGTCGTAGGCG
>CAUWLU010000008.1:0-60031 GCA_963559705.1 uncultured Acutalibacter sp. | reverse complement strand
CGTGACTAGCAAGACGGATTCCAAAGCAAAGCTGCCCACCCATTTTTCCTTGGAGGGCTTTACCCAGTTACCCTCTTTAGTGCTGTGTGAGCAGGTCCGCACCTTGGACAAGCAGCGTTTGGGGGAACATTTAGGACGGTTGACTCAAAAGGAGATTCAACAGTTGGACTACGCTTTGGCTGTGAGCTTCGGCCTGCGGAAGCCCTTTAAAAAAAGGAAAGAGAAAGTCCACAAATCTTCTTTGACCATGACCTTATGCCCCTCTTGTGCGGACGCTTTCTGTTGGGATGGGGAGCACACCCTCAAGCGGGTGGACCCTATCTCGCCGGAGAAGGACTTATGTACCTTCTGTGGGCAGCGGTATGGGTATGAATACCGGGTGTTTGGCCGGAGGGAGGATGTATGAATCGGGGTTGCAGCCTACCAAACAGGGAAGAGCGGATTTCGTTCCTACGGGAATCCACCTACTCCATTGGGAACGTGACCTACCGGGTGCAATCTAATTTCTGTGAAGAAGGAAAATCTTTGCCAGAGATAGTAAAACGCACTTTGCTGGAAAATATCCGAAATAGCACCCTTCGCACATTTGAAAAGCATCCACCCAAGGAGGTATAATCAAGGTGCAACATTGCTTATTTGGCTGCAAGGAAGGAGGAGCCATGACTAAGCCAAATAAAAAACCCACTTCTGTAGAGGAGTGGGAGGACAACATCACCGCCCTGTATGTGCGCCTTTCCCGGGACGATGAGCTGGAAGGGGAGAGCAACTCCATTTCCAACCAAAAGACCCTTCTGTTGGATTACGCGCGGCGGCACAAATTCAAAAATGTCCGTATTTTCGTGGATGATGGCGTTTCCGGCGTCACCATGAACCGAAATGGGTTCCAGGAGATGATGGTCTTGGTGGAGGCAGGAAAAGTCTCTACCGTGATCGTCAAGGACATGTCCCGCCTGGGGAGGAATTATCTGGAGGTTGGTCAGCTCACGGAAACCGTTTTTCCCATGCACAACGTCCACTTCATCGCCGTCAACGATGGGGTGGACAGCGCCAAAGGGGAGGACGATTTCACGCCTTTCCGCAACATTATGAACGAGTGGTACGCCAAGGACATGAGCCGGAAAATGCGTTCCAGCATGCGGACGAAAAGCAAACAGGGGTACGCCATTGGGCAGCCTCCCTTTGGGTATATGCACGACCCGGAAAACCGCAAGCGGTGGGTCATTGATCCGGAAGGCGCGGAGGTGGTCCGCCATATTTACACATTGCGGAAGGAAGGTACCAGCATCAACGACATTGCCAAGCAGTTGAAACGTGAAAAGTTGTTGATCCCCTCTGTGTACACTCTGCGGAAAGGGTTCCGCAAGCCCACAAAACAGGCTGTTCGTGGGGAATATTTGTGGGATACCAGTTTAGTGCGGAAAATCCTGCAAAACCAGGCTTATGTGGGAGATGTGCTCAACTTCCGTACGTACAGTAAATCCTACAAGCTGAAAAAACGCTTGGACAATCCCGAAGAGAAATGGGAAATCCACAAGGATGTCCACGAGGCTATCATTCCCCGGGACGAGTGGGAGTTGATTCAAAAAACTTTCGGGGACACAAAGTACCGCAAACCCAAACACATTGAGAAAAATATGTTCTGCGGCTACCTTAAGTGCTCCGACTGCGGGGCAAATCTCAACTACAAATACACCCACGATAACCCGGACAACCACTACTTTTCCTGCCGGAATAAGCGAGCGAACAATGGTTTGTGCAGCAAGACGCACCACATCCGGGTGGACGTGATCACCGAGCTGGTGCGTCGGAATCTTTCCGAGATTGTCCGATTTGCCTCAGCCTTTGAGGACGAGTTTGTGAAGATCGTCATGGACGAGCAGTACAAGCAAATCCAGACCCAGCAGAGGAAGAACCAGGAGGCCCTGCAGACTTTGCTGGCCCGCAACCGGGAGGTGGATGTGTTTTATGAGAAGCTGTTCGAAGAAAAAATCCTCGGCAATCTTACTGAGGATCGTTTCAAGAAGCTGTCTGAGAAGTACGAGAACGAGCAGACCGAGCTGACTCAGCGCATCCAGTACATGAAGAAAGTGGTGGCGGAAGAGCAAAAACATGAGCTGAACGCCGAGGGCTTCCTCCAATCGGTACGGAAGTACACAGATATTCAGGAGCTGACCCCGGAAATTCTCCGGGAGTTTATCGACAAGATTGTGGTACACCACCGGGAGAAGCAGGGAAAGGAAACCTTCCAGCAGGTGGACATTTACTACCGATTCATCGGTCATGTGGAGCTGCCCCAGCTGAGCAAGTCCCAGCAGGAGGCGTACTTGCTCAGTTTTGGTCGGGAAAAAGAAGAAAGCCAAAGCGCATGAATCGCTTTGGCCTACATAAAAGAAAATACCCACAGGGACTTATGCCCCTTATGGGTATTCACTATGGTGCAGGTGACAGGACTTGAACCTGCATGAACTTGCGCTCATATGGACCTGAACCATACGCGTCTGCCAATTCCGCCACACCTGCATCTTCAATTGTAGTTGCTGCACCGAATTCCTCAGTGCCTCAACGCTCGATTATTATAGCACTTAGAATCTGGGATGTCAACTGGTTTTTGAAAAAATTCTGCAAAATCTCTGCGAGGGGGACCTTTTTGCCGCGGGGACGCGCATTTTGCAGAATTTGCCGTTACATTGACGGGAAAAATCAGGCAAGATACTTTACAATCCTTTCCCATTCTGTGGTATAATGAACCCGGATTTAACAAGAACAGCAGTATGTTTCAAACAAACGGCCCTTATAATACGTCCCCGGAGGAGACATGGCAATGATCAAACGTGTATTTTTTGACTTGGGCCTGACCTTGGCGGAAAGCGATGTCCCCCGCCGCTATGCGGAGCGCTTTTCCCGGCTGGGGCACCCTGTCACCGGGGAACAGGCGCAGCGGGCCTATCATCTGGCCAACAAGTACTTCATGCGGGAGCGTCCCGGAGAGCTGGGACGTCACGGCCCAACCACCCTTCGGGATTTTCTTCAGCGGGTCTGTATGGAATTGGAGGTCCCTCAGCTGGGGGAGGCTCTGTTCCGGCTGACGCTGGAGGACCCCCTCCCAGCCAAGTGGAGCGCCTTTCCCTTTGCGGGGGAGGTCCTGCGGCAGCTGAGAGAGCGTGGTGTGAAAACCGGGCTGATCTCCAACTGGGACCCCTCTTGCAGAGGTGTGCTGAAGGAGACGGGTCTTGCCCCTTATCTGGACCCCATTGTGGTTTCCAGCGAGGTGGGAGCAGAGAAGCCCGATCCCCGCATCTTTCGCCAAGCCCTGGAGCTTTCTGGGGACAGCCCGGAGCAATGCCTCTATGTGGGGGACAACTACTACGACGACGGCGTGGGCGCCGCCCAGGTGGGAATGGAGTTCTGTATTTTAAATCCCCCCGGACGCCTGGGAATCGAGGAATTGGACCTCCCCTGGTGCGTGCCGGATATCCGGCAGGTGGGAGAAGTCCTGGACGCGCTTAACGCCGCCCGGTGATCCCCCATGGAAATGAAGGAAAAAGGAAACAAGAAAAAGAACTGAGAAAACGTCAAGAGACGGAAGGAGAAACGACCATGCAGAAAAAAATCCTGAGCCTTGTGCTGGCCCTGGCGCTGGTGCTGACCGCCTTTGCCGGCTGCGGACAGACCGAGGGCAGCTCTGGAGAAAGCGGCGGCAGCTCCGCCCAGACCAGCGAGACCAGTCAAACCGACGCCAAGAACGGTGAGACTGTGGTGCGTATGAACATCAGCTCTGAGCCCGACAGCCTGGACCCCTGGAAGTCCGCCGCCTCTGACACCGAAGCCATGATGCACAATGTCTTTGAGGGTCTGTGCCTTTATAATGAAAAAGGGGAGATCATCCCCGGCCTGGCCGAGAGCTGGGAGATCTCTGAGGACGGCCTGACCTACACCTTCCATCTGCGGCAGGGGGTCAAGTTCCACAACGGCGACGCCTTTGATTCCGCCGACGTGCTGTACTCCTACAACAACTTCGCCGGTCTGGACGGCAACCAGGCCGTCTCCTCCGACTACAAGATTGTGGAGAGCGTGGAAGCGCCTGACGCGCACACCTTTGTGGTGCATCTGTCCCAGCCCTCCGCCTCCTTCCTGTCGGTGAATATCGACTCCATCCTCCCCGAGGGCTATGACGATCAGGCGGCCAGCCCTGTGGGTACCGGCCCCTTCCGGTTTGTGGAGTACACCCCTTCCCAGCGGATTGTCCTGGAGAAGAACCCCGACTACTATGAGGAGAGCCGCATGGCCCAGGTGGACCGGGTGGAGTTCTACATCATGACCGATACCGCCGCTGTGGTGTCCGCTCTGCAGTCCGGCGCGCTGGATATTGCCTCCATCAATGCCGATGACGCCGCCGTGCTGGAGGGCAGCTTCGACATCTACAGCTCTCCCCAGAACATGGTGCAGATCTTCGCCCTGAACAACGAGTTTGAGCCCTTCTCCAAGGTGGAGGTCCGCCAGGCCATCAGCTATTGCGTGGACAAGGAGCAGATCATCAGCAGCGTGTTTGGCGGTTACGGCACCAAGCTGTACACCAATTTCAGCCCTGTGATGAGCAATTATTATAACAGCGGCCTGGAGGGCACCTATGACACGGACGTGGCCAAGGCCAAGGAGCTGATGGAGCAGGCAGGCTATGCCGATGGCTTTGCATTCACCTGCAAGGTGCCCGCCAACTATCAGCCCCATGTGGACACCGCCCAGATCATCGCCCAGCAGCTGCAGCAAATCGGTGTCACCATGAATATTGAAACCGTGGAGTGGGCCGCTTGGCTGGAGGATGTGTACACCAATGCCAACTATGAGGGCACCATCATCGGCCTGAGCGGCAAGCTGGACCCCGACGATGTGCTGGGACGGTTTGTCAGCGGCTATGCCCGGAACTTCTACAACTATGAGAACCCTGAGTATGACCAGCTTATTGCGGATTCCGTCACCGAGCTGGATGAGGAGAAGCGCATCGCGAACTACCAGCGCTGCCAGGAGATCCTCACCGAGGACGCTGTGGGTGTGTATATCTGTGATCCCAACCTGGTGGTGGCGTCCCGGAAGGACCTGAAGGGGTACACCTTCTATCCCGTCACTTTCCACGACATGACGAAGCTCTCTTACGAGGGCTGACAGGCAGCAGCATACAGCGCAGCGCGCAAACAGGGGGCCGCGCCGGGCCGGAAGTCCGGGCGGCCCTCCCGCTGTGGGAAAGGAAGGAATCGCACATGGCCATGTATTATGTGAGAAAGGCCGCAGGGTTTGTGGTCACCCTGTTCCTGGTGTCCCTGTTGACCTTCGCGGTGTTCCAGATCCTGCCGGGGGACCCGGCGCTGGTCATCCTGGGGGTGGACGCCGACCCCGCTCAGCTTCAGCAGCTCCGGGAGGAGCTGGGTACGGACCAGCCTGTTTTCCTGCGGTTTTTCAGCTGGATCGGCGGGGTGCTTCGGGGCGATCTTGGCCAGTCCTATCGCTATCATCAGCCGGTCAGCCAGCTTATCGGCAGCGCCTTTGGGGTCACGGTGCAGCTGGCGGTGCTTGCCCTGGCAATCACCGCCGCAGTGGGGATTCCCGTGGGCATTTGGCTGGCCCATCACTCCAAAAAGGTCTATGCCATGCCGGTTTCCCTGTTGTCTCAGTTGGGGCTTTCGGTGCCGGCGTTCTGCTTCTCTGTGCTGCTGGTGAACATCTTCTCCGTGTGGCTGGAGTGGCTGCCCTCCATGGGCTTCACGCCGTTTTCTCAGGACCCTGCGGCCTGGCTGAAAAGCCTGATCCTGCCGGCGGTGGCCATAGCCTTTGGCTCTACGGCGGTGCTGATCCGCTATGTGAAGGTGAGCATCACCCAGCAGGAGCGCCAGGACTATGTAAAGACCGCCCAGAGCAAGGGCGTGCCCTCCCGGAGGATTCTGCGGGGCCATGTGCTGCGCAATTCCCTGATTCCGGTGCTGACCATCTTCGGCATGACCATCACCGATGTGCTGGGAGGCAGCATCATCATCGAGAACGTGTTCTCTCTGCCGGGCATTGGCCGGTTGATCGCCTCCTCCATCAACTCCCGGGACCTGCCTCTCATCCAGGGGCTGGTGCTGTACTTGGCGGTGATTGTGGTCCTCTGCAATTTCCTGGTGGATGTACTCTACTCCGTCATCGACCCCCGTATCCGGCTGAAGTGAAAGGGAGGGAAGCGGTTTGCGAATCAGCGAGATCTTGAAAAAATGCCTGCACAATAAAAACTTTATCGTGGGAGCGGCCATGGTGGGCCTGATGGTGCTTCTGATGGCAGTGGGGTTCTTTTGTATGCCCTACGACCCCGACGCCATGGATACGGAAAACCAGCTGCAATTTTTCTCTGCCGCCCACCCCTTGGGCACCGACCAGTTTGGCCGGGACATCCTCAGCCGCATCATGGAGGGCACCCGGGTGTCCTTTTTGGTGGGCGCCCTGACCGTGGTGTTCGGCCTGCTGGCAGGGGGGAGCATCGGCGCTGTGGCAGGGTACTACGGCGGCAAGCTGGATGATGTCATCATGAAGCTCATCGACACCCAGATGGCCTTTCCCGGCGTGCTGCTGGCCTTGATGCTCATTGCCGTGTTCGGCAACAGCATTCAGAATTTGATCTTTGCCCTGGGGATCATGTCCATCCCCCGGTTTGCCAGAATCACCCGGTCCGGCTTTATCAAGTACCGGGACGCGGAGTTTATCAAGGCGGCCCGCTCCCGGGGCGCGGGGGACGGCCGGATCATCTTCCGGCACATCCTGCCCAACATCGTGCCGGAGCTGATTGTCACCAGCTCCCTGGGGTTTGCCGGCGCTGTTATGAGTGAGGCGGGGCTGTCCTATCTGGGATTGGGCATCAAGCCGCCCACCCCCAGCTTTGGGCGGATGCTCAGCGAGGCCCAGGGGGAGATCCTTCAGGCTTGGTGGTATGTGCCGGTGCCGGCGGCGGCCATCACCCTGCTGGTGATGGGCTTCAACCTCATCGGCGACGCGCTGCAGGAGGTGACCCAGCATGGCAGATAAGAACATCCCCGTGCTTTCCATCGAGAATTTGACGGTGGACTTTCGGCTTCACGGCAAGCTCTGCCATGCGGTGCGGGACGCCAGCGTCCGGGTGGAGCCCGGCGAGATGGTGGCGCTGGTGGGGGAATCCGGCTGCGGCAAGACCGTGACGGCCCTGTCGGCCATTGGCCTGCAGCCCAGAAACGCCAGCATCCCCCAGGGAAAGCTTCTCTTTGATGGATCGGAGCTGCGGGGGCTTCTCGAGGACCAGTGGAACCAGTACCGGGGCCGGGATATCGCCATGATCTTTCAGGAGCCCATGACCGCCCTGAATCCCCTGATGAAGGTGGGCCGTCAGATTGCGGAAAACGCCCGGATTCACGGCTGCACCAAGGAGCAGGCCAGGGAGAGGGCCTTGGGTGTGATGAAGCAGGTGGGCCTGCCGGATGTGGAGCGGCTGTACAACGAGTATCCCCACCGGCTGTCCGGCGGTATGCGGCAGCGGGTGATGATCGCCATGGCGCTGGTGAACCAGCCCAAGCTGCTCATCGCCGACGAGCCCACCACGGCCCTGGATGTGACCATCCAAGCGCAGATCATGGAGCTTTTGCGGGAGATGAACCAAAAGCTTGGCACAGCGGTGCTGCTGATCTCCCACGACCTGGGGGTCATCCGCCGGATGTGCAGCCGGGTGTACATCATGTACGCCGGACGGGTGGTGGAGAGCGGCGCTACGGAGGAGGTGCTGGCCCATCCCCTGCATCCCTATACCAAGGGCCTGATCTCCTCCATCCCCTCCCTGGAAAAGCGGGGCAGGGAGCTGTCCTCCATACCGGGGACCGTGCCGGCGCTGGAGGACCGCAGGGAACACGGGTGTCCCTTCTGCAACCGGTGCCTGAAGCGCCGGGACATCTGTCAAAGGGAAACGCCCCCCATGGTGGAGCATCGGGGCCACATGGCCCTGTGCGTGGACGCAAAGGAGGAGTTGGGACTGTGAATACACCGGAACAGCAAGCACCCCTTCTGCAGGTCCGGGGGCTGACAAAGGAATTTCGCCAGGGCAGGGACCGGGTTCTGGCAGTGCAGGGCATGGATTTGGAAATCCAGCGGGGCGAGGTGTTCGGCCTGGTGGGGGAATCCGGCTGCGGAAAGTCCACCTTTGGGCAGATGCTGGTGCATCTGGTGGACCCCAGCGGCGGGAAAATCCTGCTGGACGGGGAGGACATCACCCACCCGGCCCGCAGCCGCCGCAAGGAGCTGTGCCGCCGGATGCAGATCGTCTTTCAGGACCCCTACTCCTCCATTGACCCCAACAAGACCATCGGCTGGCTGGTGGAGGAGCCCTTGAAGATCCACGGCATTGGCAAGACCCAGAGGGAGCGGGACGAGAAGGTCAACGAGGTGCTTCGGGCCGTGGGCCTGGACGAGAGCTACCGCACCCGCTGGCCCAATGAGCTGTCCGGCGGCCAGCGGCAGCGGGTGGCCATTGCCATCGCGCTGATCTTAGACCCGGACTTCGTGGTCTGTGACGAGCCGGTTTCCGCCCTGGATGTGTCGGTGCAGGCCCAGGTGCTGAATCTGCTGCTGAAGCTCCGCCGGGAGTTTGGCCTGACCTATCTGTTTATCTCTCACGATTTGAACGTGGTGTCCTATATGTCCGACCGCATCGGAGTGATGTACCTGGGCAGCCTGGTGGAGCTGGGCAGCGGCGAGGCCATCTCTCAGATGCCCCTGCACCCCTACACCCAGGCGCTGTTCTCCGCGTCCATGGATGTGGAGGGGGACCGGGAGCGGATCATCCTCTCAGGGGATCTGCCCAGCCCGGCCCATCCCCCGGCGGGATGTCCCTTCCACACCCGGTGCTTTGCCTGCACCGACCGCTGCAGGCAAGAGAAGCCCCAACTTCGGGAATTTGAGGGCGGCAGGTTCTGTGCCTGCCACCTGGTGGAGCAGCGCACCGGGCTGCGGCCTGTGGGGGAATCCAACGCTTTGGAGGTGAAAGCTCAATGAAAACAGCTGTATTGTCCGATATTCATGTGGATATCAACCGGGATCACCCCGTGGCAGCGGAGTTTGCCCGGTTCCTCAAGGAGGAAAACGTCCCTCTGGCCCTTGTGGCCGGGGACGTCAGCGAGAGCCAGCAGGAAACCCTGGACACCCTGAACCGGATTGAGCAGGAGTCCGGGACGAAGGTGCTGTTCGTCCCCGGCAATCACGATCTGTGGGGGCCGGCAGGGGACCCCAGCCAGGTGGACGCCATCTATGACCGGTACTGTCAGGACGAGCATTGTCTGTGCGGCAGGGACTATGTGGCGGGGGATACGGTGTTCATTGGGGACGTGGGCTGGTACGACTACTCCTTTGGCAGCGGGCGCTACAGCTTTGCAGAGTTTGAGCGCATGTCCCTGGCTGGGCGCACCTGGCAGGATCATCTGCGCAACGCCTGGACCCAGGACAATCTGGGCCGGAACCAGTGGATGCTCTCCCGGCTGGAGGCCCGCATGGCGGCCTATCCGGAAAAGCGCCAGGTGCTGGTGACCCACATGCTGCCCATCAAGGAGTTTACCGTGCCCGAAGAGATGGCAAACTGGGCCTATTTCAACGCCTTTTTAGGCTCCCGGAGACTGGGGGAGCTGTACCGGCGGTACCCGGTGACGGCAGCGGTCTGCGGCCATGTCCACTACCGCAGAAGCCTGGATCAGGACGGCATCCACTGGATGTGCCGGTGCCTGAACTATCACACAGAGTGGCGCCCCCAGGACGGGGCGACCGTGAGAGAACAGATCGAGAACGGCGTGGAGGTTTTGGACCTGTGAGAGCTGTTCGGCCGTCCCAAAAAGGACGGCTTTTTTGTTGACTTGAAGTGGCGTTTAGGTGATATAATCAACTCAAACACAGCTGATTGATAGACATAGAAAGGACGTGTCACCATGCAAACAGTCACTTTGGGACGCACCGGGATCACCGTGAACAAGAACGGCTTCGGCGCCCTGCCCATCCAGCGAGTTTCCGCTGAATATGCGGGGATGCTGCTGCGGAAGGCCTTTGACGCGGGCATCACCTATTTTGACACCGCCCGCTCCTATACCGACAGCGAGGAGAAGATAGGCCTGGCCCTGTCGGATGTGCGGGATAAGCTGTTCATTGCCACCAAGACCCCGTCCACCACAGTGGAGGGCTTTTGGAAGGACCTGGAAACCAGCCTGCGCCTGCTGAGAACCGACTATATCGACGTGTACCAGTTCCACAACCCGGAGTTCTGCCCCAAGCCCGGGGACGGCACCGGACTGTATGAGGCCATGCTGGAAGCCAAGGCCCAGGGGAAGATCCGCTTTATCGGCATCACCAATCACCGGCCCTGGGTGGCAGAAGAAGCGGCAGCCTCCGACCTGTACGATACGCTGCAGTTCCCCTTCTGCTACTTGGCCACGGATCGGGACATCGCCCTGGTGAAGCTGTGCAAGGAGCATAACGTGGGCTTCATCTCCATGAAGGGCCTGTCCGGCGGCCTGCTGACCAATTCTGCCGCAGCCTATGCTTGGCAGGCAGAGTTTGACAATGTGCTGCCCATCTGGGGCGTCCAGAAGGAGAGCGAGCTGGACGAGTTCATCTCCTACATCGACAATCCCCCCGCCATGACCGGCGAGCTGAAGGAGCTCATCGAAAAGGACCGTAAGGAGCTTATCGGCAATTTCTGCCGGGCCTGCGGCTATTGTATGCCCTGCCCCGCAGGAATCGTCATCAACCAGTGCGCCCGGATGAGCCAGTTGATTCGCCGCAGCCCCTCGGCCTCCTGGCTCACCCCCGAGAGCCAGGCCATGATGATGAAGGTGGAGGATTGCCTCCATTGCAATCAGTGTAAGAGTAAATGCCCCTATGGCTTGGATACCCCCACCCTGCTGCAGCAGAATCTGGAGGACTATAAGCGTATCCTAGCAGGAGAAGTCCAGGTGTAAAACGAAAAAGTTTCGCCAGCCTTTTCAAAGGCTGCGGTTGGTAAGGCGGAGCCTTACGACCTTAAAAACCGGCGCAGCCGGAAAAAGAGAAGTAGGCCCCGCCGCCGCACGCGCCCAAAGGGCGATAGGCAGCGGGGCCGGCCCTTTTGCAGGAAGTACCCGTGACCTTAAAAACCGGCGCAGCCGAAAAGAAAACCAGGAACCCGGACCGCACCAGCGCAAAGCGCTGTAGGCCCGGGTTCCGGCCCAATAGCAGGAAAGTACCCATGGCCGAAGAAAAAGCAGCGAGAGAAGCGCACCAGCCCAAAGGGCTGCAGCTCCGCGAGCGGCCCTTTTTCAGAAATTTACCTTTCCAACACAAAAAGAAAGACCTCCCACCCGGGCGGCCTTTCTTTTTGGAGAATCACTTGTTACAGCTGATACACCGACCCGTCGTCGGCAAAGTCCATCTGATTACCCAGAATAGCCTTGGCAGCAGCCAGCTCCCCATCGTAGTCGTTGAGGATCTCCAGCCCGTGATGGTAGAATATCACCTTGCCCACCTGGATGCCGGAATCCTTCAGCTCCTGGCACAGACCTGCGGCAGTGTGATGGCCCGTCTCTAGGAATACCATGTCGCAGCCCTCCATCTGGGGGGCAATCTCGGAGAGGTCCCGGAAGTCCCCGGAGAAGAGTACCTTCCTGCCCTCGACCTCCACCAGGAAGGTGTAGCTCTTGAAGGGCAGGCCGGGCTTGGGCGTGCCCAGGTGATAGTTGTGGAAGGCGGTCAGCTGGAAGCCGTCCTGATCGTAGAGCATCCCATCTCGAACCAGGTGGGGGTCCAGATGGAATACGGTCTCATAGTTGCCCTCGCTGGCCCGGAGCATGGCCATGGCCCCCTCAAAGACGGAGAGGTCGGGCATGTGTACCTGGATCACCCTGCCCTCCATGTGGGCGGCAATGCCCTTGTCAATGGTGCAGAGCTTCCGGAAATTCCACAGCAGATGGGGCAGACCGCCGGTGTGGTCCATGTGGGTGTGGGTGATGAAAATGGCGGCAGTGTCCTGCTGGGGGATGCCCCCCAGATAGGAGGCGTATCCGGCATTCTCGCCGGCGTCAATAAAGTAAACGCGGCCGCCGGTCTCAATGGCCACGGAGGTTTGATGACGATGGGGATAGGGCTCGGTGCCGGAGCAGCTGCCCAGAACGGTGATCTTCAAGGTCTTCATCCTTTCCGTGAATACTGTAGCTACAGCATAGCACACGGGTAGGAAAAGTCAAGGACAAAGACTGGCGCGTCCGGAAAAAGGGTGCTATAATAACGAAAAACAGGTATCAAGGAGGAGTGCGCGATGTTTTGGAACAGCTGGGGCAGTCTGCCCCTGATTACCGGCGGTCAAAGCCGGGCCATCAACGGGGAGAATCCCCGGGGAGAGAAGGGCCGGGGCGGTATGGCGGCCAGCGTCCTGGGGCCCTCCCGGAAGGGCTCGCCCTGCCTGGGGGAGATCAAACCCGGAGAGACTGCCCTGTTGGGAGAGATCGAAGGTCCCGGCGTGATTCAGCATATCTGGATCACCGTGACGGATAAGACCAGCGACGCTGACTGCTTTGTGCTGCGGGACCTGATCTTCCGCATCTACTGGGACGGCGAGGAGCGCCCATCCGTGGAGGTCCCCCTGGGGGATTTCTTCTGCTGCGGCTTTGGTCAGGGCTGCCTGGTCAACTCCATGCCCATTGCGGTCAACCCCAACCGGGGCTTTAACTGCTATTTCCCCATGCCCTTCCGCAAGGGAGCAAAAATCACCGTGGAAAGCCAGCACAAAAACCCGGTGCCCGCCTTTTTCTATCAAATCGATTACTGTTTGCAGGAGGTGCCGGAAAATGCCGGGTACTTCCATGCTCAGTGGCGGCGGCAGCGGCTGACGGAAAAGGCGAAGGACTATGTGGTGCTGGACAATGTCCGGGGCCGGGGACAGTATTTGGGTACCTATCTGGCCCTGACCACCTTGGAGCGCTATTGGTGGGGCGAGGGTGAAATGAAGTTCTACCTGGACGGGGACACGGACTATCCCACCATCTGCGGCACGGGCACGGAGGACTACTTCGGCGGCGCTTGGAGCTTTGCCCGCCAGGAGGACGGCAAAACCGTGGAGCAGACCTACTGCACGCCGTTTTTGGGATATCCCTTCTACTCCCACCACGATGCCACGGTACACAACGATTACCACAACGACGACTGCCCGCCCATGCGGGGCTTTTACCGCTGGCATATTCCGGACCCCATCCACTTTGAGCAGGATATCCGGGTGACCCTGCAGCAGATCGGCGTATGTCACCGGGGGCTGTTCGAGCGCCAGGACGATGTGGCCACCGTGGCCTATTGGTATCAGGACAAGCCCTGGACGGAGTTTCCGCCCCTGCCGGAAAAGGAGGACCGCTGGCCCCGCTGACGCCCCTTGACCTGGCAGCGGGAGTGTGTTATAATTGGCATATGCCAATAAAGGAGGTGGGAATATGCCAAGACCCTGCAAGCGCAGAAGGATTTGCGCGCTGCCCCAGTGCCGCCGGTTCGGCGGGCTGGAGGGACAGTCCGCCGGCGAGCCGCTGCAAATGGCTGTGGACGAGTTCGAGACCATCCGTCTGATGGATTTGGAGGGGCTGACCCAAGAGCAGGCCGCAGGCCGGATGGGCGTAGCCCGGGCCACGGTGCAGACCATCTACAACAGCGCCCGGCAGAAGCTGGCCCTGTGCCTGGTGCAGGGGCGGGAGCTTCGGATTGACGGGGGCGAGTATCAGCTCTGTCCCGGCCCGGAGGCGGGCTGCGGCTGTTCCCACTGTTCCCGAAATAACGCGGAAGGAGCGGATCATTCCATGAAGATCGCGGTAACCTATGAAAACGGCCAGGTGTTCCAGCATTTTGGCCATACAGCTCAGTTCAAGCTCTATGAGGTCCAGGACGGCCAGGTGGTTTCCTCCCAGGTGGTGGACACCAACGGCTCCGGCCATGGGGCTTTGGCAGGCTTCCTGCAGGCCCAGGGCGTGGACACCCTGATCTGCGGCGGCATTGGCGGCGGCGCCAAGACGGCCCTGGCTCAGGCGGGGATCACTCTGTACGGCGGCGTCACCGGCGGCGTGGATCAGGCTGTGGAAGCCCTGCTGGCGGGCAATTTGGTATTCCAGCCGGATGTCCTTTGCAGCCATCACGGCGAGGGCCACGGCGAAGGCCATTCCTGTGGGGAGCATGGCTGCGGAAGCCACGGCTGCCACCACTGAGCAAAAAGATTCTCCATCTTAAAAAGGACATCCCAGTCACAAAGGCCGGGATGTCCTTTTTCCTTTCTCAGACCAGCCCTGGGAAAAGGGCTGCTTAAAAAAACTCGTTGAGGAACACAGCGCCCTTGGGGAAGGCTTTCTTCAGCAGGTCCTGGTTGCTGTTCAGCACCACTCCTGGCTTGAAAAGAAGCTCGTCCAGGGAGAGGAAGCCCAGGCAGAGCTGGGTCAGGGCGCCGATGTCCAGGGACAGGTCTGCTGGGGAGCCTTCGGGCAGCCGCTCCACAGCGGGAGCTGCGCCGCCGGTGACCTGGAACACTCCGCTGTTCTCCGGCAGCAGCGCGTCGGCCACTGCCAGAGTGTACTTCTCCCCAGAGCCGGGGGCTTTCAGCGCCAGCGCTTTCTCCACGTTGATGATCCGGGCCATGGGCTGCTCTCCCAAGGAGAGGCTTAACTGATAGCTCTCCGGCAGCAGAGCGGCCAGGGGCAGGTCCTCGGGCAGGGACAGGGTGAAGCAGTTGTACTGAGCTGCCAGGCGGTACAGGAAGCCCAGGGCCTGGGTCAGGGCGCTGGGATTGGTGAAGGCCAGCTCCCGGATTTTTCCGGTCTTGCCCTGGGGGGCAGGTGCGTCCTCTGTGGTGAGGATCACATAGGCCAAGGGTGCGCCGTCCTCCTCCAGCAAATAGGCGTAGCACCGTTCCTTGGTGGGATTCTTGCCAAATAGGGCCTTCCAGCGGCGGTCCTCCCGGTCCGCTGCCAGGCTGTGCTGTCCCAGCCAAGCGCGGTACACCTGGCGCAGCCGGGGAAGCTCTGCTTCCAAGCCTTCCCCTGGGGTGAGCATCCGCACTTGGCAGGCGCAGGAGAAGGCGGCCAGCGCCTCCGCAGGAAGCTTGTAGGAGGGGGAAGCCTGGCACAGCTCATACCCGAATTTTCGGTAGAACAGGTGGGAGAAGGGGTACAGGCTGGAGAACACAGCTCCCCGCTGGCGCATCCAGGGCAGAGCCGTTTGGAACAGCTCTCGGATGCCGCCCCCCTTCCGATACTCGGGCAGGGAGGCCACGCCTCCCACACCCACCATGGGGACGGACTGGCCTTGGCAGCACACCTGGTATTCCGGGAGCTGCAGGCAGGCGGTGAGACGCCCCTCCTGGTCAAAGCGGCCCAGGGTCACGTTGCGGGGACCGGCGTCCGCGGGGGGAGCCTCCAGCTCTCGTGCCGCCTCCTCCCAGTCCCAGGGGTAGGAAAAGCAGATGCTGGAGATGCGGCCGCATTCCAGCAGCAGGTCATTTTCAGTGATTTCTCGGACGGACATGGCAAAGCCTCCTTATCATTCGGTTTCCGGAGCGGGTTCCTCCTGCTCCTCTGCGGGGAGCAGGGGGGTGACCTGTCCGGTGCAGGTCAGGGAGAGCTGGTGCATGGCGCGGGTGCAGGCCACGTACAGCAGGCTCCGGTCAAATTGGGTGTGATAGATCTCCTCGGTCACCTGGGGCAGCAGCACCTGGTCGAATTCCAGGCCCTTGGACATCTGCACGGAGAGCACCGTGGCCCCGTTGTGGAAGGCGCTGCTCTCCGGGGTGATGAGGGCCACGTCGGTGCCCCGCTCCCGGAGCTTTTCGTAAAGCTCCTTGGCGGCGGTGTTGGTCCTGGTGACGATGCCCATGGCATTGTACTTGCCCTGATGGAATTCCTCCACCCTGCGGCAGATTTCCACCAATTCCTCCTCCTCTGTGGAAAACACCTTCAAATCCGGAGCAGGGCCGTGACGCTCCACCGCCTGGAAGTCCGTCTGGCTGACGATCTTTTTAGCGTAGTGGATGATCTCCCAGGTGGAGCGGTAGCTTTTTTCCAGGCGCATCAGGGTGGAGCCCTCATAGAGCTGATGAAGCTCCTCCAGGGTGTATTCGCAGTAGGGGTTGATGGACTGGCTGAAATCCCCCAGGATGGTCTTGGGGCATTGGAACAGCAGGTTTAAAACCGCGTATTGAATGGGGCTGTAATCCTGCATTTCGTCGATGACCAGGTGCTTGATCAGCCGGCTCTGCTGCAGCCCGGTGAACGCTGCCTGCAGATACAGATAGGGGTAGACGTCGTTCCATTCCAGCACGTTTTTCTGGAAGGGCTTGTAAAGCTTTGCCCGCTCCTTGCCCAGCTGCCGGAAAAAGGCCCGGTAAGCCGAGAGGGTGGTCTTCATGGTGAGCATCTTCCGCAGGGCCTGGAAGATCCGGTTCCGGTGGGGAGGCATCTCCTCCCGGAGGAACTCGTTTTCCAGCCGGGAGTGGATGTCGTCGGCCACCATTTCCAGCCGCTTCATCAGAGGGAACCGCTGGTACACGTCCACCCGCTGCTGAATCCATTCTGCCGGCACCTTCCAATCCTTGTACTCGTAGTCCTTGGGCTGGAAGGCAAGCTCCGGCAGCCGGGCGATGAAGTCGTCCATCAGATGCACAAATTCCACAGAGGACTTGAACCGCACTCGTTCCTCCCAGGCGGGGTCACCGGCTTCCAGGGGGTCCCGGTCGCCCACAAAGTCCACGCCGTCCTCGATCTGCACCAGAGCCAAATCCTCCAGGCTGGCCTCGAAGATGGGTTCCTCACCCAGCTCTGGCAGCACCCCGGCGATGTAGTCCCCAAACACCTTGTTGGGGGAGATGATGGTGACGTTTTTGGCCTGGATGGTGTTGCGGTAGCGGTACAGCAGAAAGGCCACCCGGTGCAGGGCGATGCTGGTTTTTCCCGAGCCCGCCACGCCCTGGATAATCATGACCTTGGCGTTTTCGTCCCGGATGATCCGGTTCTGCTCCTTCTGGATGGTGGAGATGATGGACTTCATCTTCTCATCGCTGGTGTGGGCCAGCTCCTGCTGGAGGATGTCGTCCTGGATGTTCTGGGAGGAGTCAAAGGCGTACTCCATTTGGCCGTCGGCGATTTTAAACTGGCGCTTGCGGGTCAGCTCGCCGTCGGTGCGGCCCTGGGGCGCGGTGTAAAAGGCGGAGCCCAGTTCAAAATCGTAGAACATACTGGCCACGGGGGAACGCCAGTCGATGATGTACAGCTGCTTCTGATACCGGAAGGCGTACAGGCCAATGTAATAGGCGGCGCTGTCCTGCTCGCCCTGGGGGCGGAAGTCGATGCGGGCAAAGTAGGGGGAGAGCTTTGTCTTTTTCAGCCGGTCCCGGTAGATCACCGCAGAAACGCCCCGGTTGTCCAACTGTCCCAGGGCCATCCTGTTTTGGAACATCTCCTTGGCGTCGCCCTCGCCCCGGTTGTCCGCCATGTACTGCTGGGCTTCCCGGTATTCCTCGTCCATCTTCTCCACGGAGCGCTCGGCATCGATGAGCTCCTCGTCCACCATGTGCAGGATGTCTGCCAGGTGGAGAAGCTCCTCGGCGGGAACGCTTTGTTGAGGGTTCTTTTCCTGATCCATATTCTGGGCCTCCTTTTCCACAAAAAATTTCAAGTTTGTGCGGTATAGAAAGTATAACAGAAAATGAAAAAAAGACTAGACTTATTTTTTTGACTGTGGTATGTTATATGATAGATGTATCAAAATCGGGAATGATATTTATATTGACAGCGGAGACGCCTTGGACGGTGTGCTGCTTCAAGAGATGTGGGCGGCTCAAAGGCCGCTTCTTTTTTTCTCTCAATTTAATTTTGAAAAACAGAAAGGGGGCCGTGATTGTGGGAAAACGTATTTTGGTGACCTGCTGCACGCCCTATCAGGTGCTGACAGCCATGCAGGTGCTGGCGGTCCACTATCCCAACGACCGGGCGGATCTGATTGTCACCGACCAGATGAGCGCCTCCCGCAAGGTGTGGGAAGGCGCCAGGGACTGCGGCGTTTTCGGCCGGGTGTACTATCTGGAGGAGAAGCACTTAAACGGCCTCGACCGGGGGCAGAACCTGAAAAACATCCTCCGGGGGGTTCTGGCGCCGGAGAAGCTTTTGGGGGACTTTTTGCAGCTGGAGGGCAGCTACGATGTGTTTTTGTTCTCCAATCTGTCCCTGATGAACCAATACCTGGTGCTGGGGCTGAAAAAGCGGAATCCCGGCCTTTCCTGGATGCTTTTTGAGGACGGGGCCAGCACCTACTCTCATCAGGTGGGGGATCTGGTGCTGTCCCGGTCCCCCAAGGTGCGGATGCAGCTGTACGCCTTGCAGAAGCTAAAGGGGATCTACCTGTTTCACCCGGACACCCTGGCCTGGCAGCCCCCCTGCCCGGTGTACCGGCTGCCCGGGAAATATGAGCCCGGGACGCTTCAAGCCCTGAACAAGATCTTCCACTATGACCAGCTGCCGGACCGCTATGACCGGCCGGTGCTGTTCTTTGAGGAATCCTACCCCTGCGACGGGGTGGACATCGGGGACGTGGCCCTGGTGGAGCGGGTGGCCCGGCTGGTGGGCAAGGAGAACATCCTGGTGAAGATCCATCCCCGCAACCAGGTCAACCGGTTCCAAGAGGCGGGCTACGCCACCAACCAGGACACCTCCATGCCCTGGGAGCTGATCGTCCTGAACAGCTCCTTTGAGCGGACGCTGTTCTTGACCGTGGGGTCCTCGGCGGCCACCAATCCCTGGTGCGTGTTCGGGATTCCGGCCAAGGCGGTGTTCCTGTGCAGCTTGGTGGAGGAGCCCCAAAAGCTGCGCAATGACGTGTTGGACCAAACAAGGCAGATCTGCCAAGAAAGGCCGGACCTGTTCTTTTTCCCCAGCACCTGGGAGGAGTGCGAAGAGCTGATTCCCCGCCTGCTGGCAGAGTCCGGGGAGAAACCCGGCGCATCCAGGGAAATTAAGAAGGAGGAACTCCTATGAAGACTGTAGCCGTTGTGCCCATGAAGCTGAATAACCGCCGCCTGCCCCAGAAGAACACAAAGCCCTTTACCAATGGCAGGCCCCTGTGCTGGTATATCCTCTCCACCCTGCTGAAGGTGCAGGGCGTGGAAGAGGTCTATGTCTATTGCAGCAACCCGGAGATCCAGGAATTCCTGCCGGAGGGGGTCAAGTACCTGCGCCGTGGGGAGGATCTGGACCAGGACACCACCAAGATGAACGAGGTGCTTCAGCGGTTCGCCGCAGGCGTGCCTGCGGACGTCTATGTGATGACCCACACCACAGCGCCCTTCATCCAGGCCGAGACCATCCAGAAGGGGCTGGACGCGGTGCTTTCCGGGGAGTACGATTCCGCCTTTGCCGTCAAGGAGCTGCGGGACTTCCTGTGGAAGGACGGCAAGCCCTTCAACTATCAGCTGGACGCCATCCCCCGCACCCAGGATCTGCCCCCCCTCTATGAGGAGACCAGCGGATTTTACATCTACCGGGCAGAGGTTATGACCAAGCTGGGCCGCCGCATTGGTGACCAGCCCAAGCTGGTCACCGTGGGGGAAGTGGAGAGCGTGGACATCGACGAGCCCGAGGATTTCCTCATTGCAGACGCCATTTACAACTATCAGCGGAGCTTGGGAAAGGGGGACACCCTGTGAAAGAGATCCATGTGCTGGACTGTACCCTGCGGGACGGGGGCTATTGCAACGACTGCCATTTTGGCTTTGAAAACGAGCGGTACCTGGTAAAGAGCCTCCTGGATGCCGGGGTGGACATCATCGAGTGCGGTTTCCTCACCCAAAAGGTCCCGTATGATCCGGACTACTCCCGCTATAACACTGTGGAGCAGGTGGCCCGGGTCCTGCCGGAGGACCGTCAGGGCAGGCTGTTTGTGGCATTGATAGACTACGGCTCCTACAATGTGGAGGAGCTGCCCGATTGGGACGGCTCCTCCATCGACGGCATCCGGGTGACCTTCCACAAGAAGGACCTGGCTCCCGCCCTGGAGCTGGCAGAGCAGGTGAAGAACAAGGGCTATAAGGTGTTCCTGCAGCCCATGGTGGCTCTCAGCTATACCGACGCCGAGTATCTGGAGCTGATCTCCAAAGCCAATGTCCTGCGGCCCTATGCCTTTTACCTGGTGGACAGCTTCGGCACCATGAAGCGCAAGGATATGCTGCGGTTTTTCTATATGATCGAGCACAACCTGGAGGAGGGCATCCGGGTGGGGTTCCACTCCCACAACAATTTGCAGCTGGCCTACGCCAATGCCCAGACCTTGACGGACCTCCAGTCCAGCCGCAGCTTGATTCTGGATTCCAGCATCATGGGCATGGGCCGGGGCGCCGGAAACCTGAACACCGAGCTGTTTTTGGACTACCTCAACGACAACGCCGGCGGGCACTATCAGATCAAGCCCCTGCTGCGGGCCATCGACCAGGTGCTCAACGGCTTTTACCAGCAGAATTACTGGGGATATTCCCTGCCCAATTACCTGTCCGCCAGCCACAATGCCCATCCCAATTATGCCCTGTTCCTCACGGAGAAGAACACCCTCACCGTGGAGGACATCGACAAGATCTTCGACCGGATGGCGCCGGAGAAGCGGGTGTCCTTTGACCGGGCCTATATGGAGGAGCTGTACCTCTCCTACATGGAGCGGGGCGCTGGGGAGGATTCCATGGCTGCCCTGCGGGAAGCTGTGGAGGGCCGCAGGGCCCTGGTCATCGCTCCGGGCAAGAGCGCCCGGGAGGAGCGGGAGAAGATCGCGGCCTTTGCGGCAGAGCCGGACGTGGTCACCCTGGGGGTCAACTTCGACTATCAGGCCGTGAACACGGACTTTATCTTCCTGAGCAACCTGCGCCGCCAGAAGGAGCTGGGAGAGGGCAAGGAGCAGCGGCTCATTGTCACCAGCAACATTCCCGACGGCGGCGCTCGTTACCGGGTGGAGTACGGCTCTTTGTTGAGCCAGCCGGAGGCAGTTCGGGACAACGCCGGCCTGATGCTGGTGAAGCTGCTGATCCGTCTGGGGGCCAAAGAGATCTGGCTGGCCGGTATGGACGGCTACTCCCACGACCCCGCGGAGAACTACGTCCAGGAGCAGATGCGCATGACCGCCAAGAACCAGACCCTGGACGCCATGAATCAAGGGATGTGCCAGGCCCTGGGGGAATTGAGCCGTCAGGCGGAGATCCGGTTTTTGACCACACCCCGTCATATCACCATTACCCAATAAAGGTTTTTTCTTAATAGAACAGTGGGCCGAAAGGCCGCCCACGGCTGTATGAGTTGGGGAGCTGCTGCAATTTGCAGCAGCTCTTTTTTTGTTCTAAAAAAACAAAATGCATAATCCCAAGGCCAGTGCAGACACTGATACCACAATGATTGTGGGAGGCGGCGCTTTGGAAAAGAATATTCTGATTTTGGCCACCACCAACGATTTTCTCCTGAAGTTTGAGCGGGATGATGTGGCCCTGCTGCAATCCATGGGCTACACGGTCCACTACGCCGCCAATCTTCGGGAGCCCCAGTACCTCAGCGATGTCCAGGCCATTCGCCAGGCGGGGGTGATCCCCCACCACATCCCCATCGCCCGTTCTCCCTATCTGCTGGGGGACAATTTCCAGGCCCTGGAGCAGGTACTGGAGCTGCTGAAGCGCTGGGATATCTGCGCCATCCACTGCCACACACCGGTGGGAGGCCTGGTGGGCCGTCTGGCGGGAAAGCTCTCTCCCCAGAAGCCCGTGGTGGTCTACACCGCCCACGGCTTTCACTTTTACCGGGGAGCGCCCCTGTACAACCGTCTGGCCTTTTACCCGGTGGAGCACAGCCTGGCCCGGTTCACGGATATCCTGGTCACCATCAACGACGAGGACTACCGCGCCGCCCGGAAGCTGCCCCTAAAGCGGGGCGGCCAGGTTTGCAGGCTGCCCGGGGTGGGGCTGGACCGGCGGGTGTTTTTCCCGCGATCCCCCCAGCGCCGGGCCGCGCTGCGTCAGAGGCTGGGCATTGCCCCCACGGATTTTTTCCTCCTCTCTGTGGGGGAGTTGAACTTGAACAAAAATCATCGGGTGGTTTTGGAGGCCCTTTCCATCCTAAAAGCGCGGGGTGCGCTGCAGAACCTCCGCTATGGCATTTGCGGGGAGGGATTTGCCCGGCCGCAGTTGGAGCGGGAAATCCGGCAGCGGGGCTTGGAAGGGACTGTGGAGCTGTACGGGTACCGGCGGGATGTAGAGCGCTTCTTGGGCAGTGCCGACGCCACAGTGTTTCCCTCCCGCCGGGAGGGCTTGGGCATGGCGGGATTGGAGTCCCTGGCCATGGGCGTGCCGGTGATTGCTGCGGACAACCGGGGCGTCCGGGAGTATATGGTGTTTGGCAAGAATGGCCTGATCTACCCCTGGGACGACCCCGGAGGCTTTGCCAGGGGGATTGCCCTGCTGCGGGGGATGGACGATTCCCGCCGTGAGGCTCTTTCCCGGCGGTGCGCGGCCTCGGTGGCGCCCTTTGATAGGACCCTGGCCCGTTCCGCCATGGAGGCAGTGTATCAGGAGATGGATAGGAAAGTGAGGGAACGCAATGGAACAAAAGCCCCTTGTCACCGTGCTGATGGGGTCCTGTAATCCCCGGTGGGACAGGCTGCGGCGGGCGGTGGAGTCCCTGCGGGATCAGACGCTGACCCAGTGGGAGCTGGTGCTGTGGGATGACGGCTCCGGCCCCCAGGGCGCCATGGCGCTGGAACAGGCCGCCGCCCTGGACAGCCGGGTCCGGCTGTACCGCTGCCGGGAGAATCACGGCTTGGGCTATGCCCTCAACCGCTGTAGGGAGCGCAGCCGCGGAGCCTTTCTCGCCCGGCTGGATGACGATGATTGGTGCCATCCCCGGCGGCTGGAGCGGCAGGTGCAGTTCCTCCAAGCCCATCCCGCCTATGGCTGGGTGGGCTGCTCTGCCCGGCTGGTGGACCGCTGGGGCGTGTGGGGAGTGCTGACTGTTCCGGAAGAGCCCGGCCCCCGGGATTTTTTGCCCCACTCCCCCTATGTCCATCCTGGGGTGATGTTCCGGCGGGAGGTGCTGGAGGGGACGGGAGGCTACAGCCAGTCCCCGCGCCATGTGGGCTGTGAGGATTACCAGCTGTTTTTCCGCCTGCACGCTGAGGGGAACCGGGGGTACAACCTCCGGACGCCCCTGGTGGATTATCGGGAGGACCGGGATTCCTACCGCCGCCGGGACCCTGCCCGCCGTCTGCGGGAGGCTGCGGTGCGGGCCTGGGGCTTTTCCCTTTTGGGACTGCCTCCGCTGCCCAGGGCTGTGGGAGTGCTGCGGCCGGTTGCCGCCTGCCTGGTGCCGGGTGCCGTCCTCCATTGGGCCAAGCGCCGGGGTGCGTCCTGTGAATGAGGCGGCTCGGGCGCTGGCTCCCGCCATGGGGGAGTTTGTCCAGTGGGTGCTGGACCGGGCCATGGCCCAAGGGATCTCTCGGCTGTACTTTCTCTCCCGGGACGGCTGGACCCCTTGGCGCATGGCAAGCCTTCTTTGCCGGGAGTGGCGTCTGCCCTTGGAGTGCCGGTACCTGTACGGCTCCCGCCGGGCCTGGCGGCTGCCCCTCTACCATCGGGAGCCCCAGCGGGCGGTGCAGCAGCTCTGCGCCGGGCCGGAGGTGATCCCCGCTGCTGTGTTGGAGGGTGCGGGCCTGACCCCGGGGGAGCGCAGGGAGGTGTTGTTCCGCCTGGGGATTTCCGGGGAGGAGCCCTTGCCCTTGGAGCAGCGGGAGGGGTTCTCGTTGGCCCTGCTGGAATGCTCCCTGTTCCGGGAGCTATTGGACAGCCGGTCCCGGTGGGCGCTGCCCCTGCTGCTGGGGTATCTCTCTCAGGAGGGCTTGCTGGAGGGGGATTCCTGGGCCCTGGTGGACAGCGGCTGGATGGGCACCACCCAGGAGACTTTGAGCGAAGCGCTCTCTCTGTTGGGCGGGCCGGGAAAGGTGCGCGGCCTGTATGCCGGGCTGTACCGGGCTCCCAAAAAGGGTGCCTGGGACACCTGCTTTTTTCGCCCCGGCCGGGAGCTGAGAGTCCAGGCCCGCTTTGAGCCCAGCCTGTGGGAGGCTGTCTCCGCAGCGCCCCATGGGATGACCCTGGGCTATAGCTGCCGGGATGGGGAGTTTTATCCCTTGCTGGGCCAGCCGCCTCTGACCGCGTGGCGCACCGCCCGGATGGGGGAGCAGTTCCTACAGTATGCCAAGGAGCTGGCACGGTCCGGGCCGGAGCCCGGCAGGACCAGCCCTCAACGGATCCGGGCCATGACCCAGGTGATGGCCCATCCCACGCTGGCCCAGGCCAGGGAGCTGGGAGCGCTGCCCTTTTCACCCCGGGCTGTGGAGGGAACGGCCCAGTCCTTGGCGCCCTGGGTCAGCTGGGAGACGGGGGATTTCGTGAGCCTGCGAGCCCGCGTGATGGGACGGCAGCAGCCGCTGCCCAGCCCCTGGATGCCGGGCAGCGCAGCTCTGTATAGTCCCTGCCCCAGCCGGGAATTTCACGCCTTGGACAGGCTGCGCCTGGCCAGGGTGTTGGGACTTGCTTGGCGTCATTTTGCCAATGGAAAGGAGGGAGCCTCATGGAAAGAGCGGAAAAGCGGCGGCAGTATTGGTTCGTCATCCAACAGCTCACCCTGCGGGAGCTGAAGCGGCGGTACGCCCGCTCTGTGCTGGGCGTGGTGTGGAGCGTGCTGAATCCCCTGCTGTCCATGGCGGTGCTGTCCCTGATCTTTTCCCAGATGTTTCGCCGCTCCATTGAAAATTACCCCATCTACTACCTGACCGGGTACCTGCTGTGGCAGACCTTCACCACAGCCACCCAGACCGCCATGACCACCTTGGCGGACAACCGTCCCCTGCTGCTGCGGGTGAAACTTCCTCTGGAGGTGTTCCTGTTCACCAGGTGCTGTACGGCTTTGGTGAACCTGGGGTACTCCCTGATTGCCTATGGAGTGATGCTGGTGGTGTTCCGGGTGACCATCCAGTGGACCATATTTTTTCTGCCGGTGATCGTGCTGTGGTTGGCGTTGTTCTCCTTGGGGATCTCCTTTGTGTTGGCGGCGGCGTACCTGTTTTTTGGGGATGTGAAGCATCTGTATTCCGTGGTGCTTACCATGTGGATGTACTGTTCTGCCATTTTTTATCCGGCAGATCAGCTGAGCGGGCCTATTCGGAGCCTGGTGGAGGCCAACCCCATCTATCTGTTTATCCGCTGTCTCCGGGCCGCGGTGATGGAGGGCCTGCCCCCCACCCTGTGGGAGCTGGTGGTGATGGCTCTGTGGGGAGGGGGCACTGCTCTGGCGGGTTGGGGGATCTTCCGAGCCCTGCGAAATCCCATGTTGGTGCGATTGTGAGGTGATCCGGATGCCAACGGTGATACGTGCCCGCCATGTGACCATGGAATTTCTCCGAGGAAACCGCACCCCCGGCAGTTTGAAAGAGCTCCTGGTGAGGGGCCGGGGGAAGGTCTCCCGGTTCCGGGCTTTGGATGACGTGAGCTTTACCGTGGAACAGGGGGAAGTGATGGGAGTTGTGGGCACAAATGGTTCTGGAAAAAGCACGCTGCTCAAGATCATCGCCGGGGCGCTGATTCCCACCCAGGGCCATGTGGACGTCCCGTGGGAGCGGGTGCAGCTTCTGACCCTGGGGGCGGGGTTTGACCCGGAACTTACCGGTCGGGAAAACCTGTTTCTCAACGGGGCCCTCATTGGCAGGAGCAAACGCTTTTTGCAGGAACATTACGACAGCATTGTGGAGTTCGCAGAGCTTTCCGACTTTATGGATCAGCCGGTGAAAAACTACTCCTCGGGCATGGTGTCCCGGCTGGGGTTTGCCATTGCTGCCGCCGGGGAAGCCCCGGAAATCCTCATTTTGGACGAGGTGCTCAGCGTGGGGGATATGTTCTTCCGCAAGAAGAGCGAAGCACGTGTCCGAGAGCTGATCCATGGAGGCTCCACCGTGCTGATTGTTTCCCATTCTCCCGGCGTTATCCGGGAGAACTGCAGCAAGGCCATGTGGCTGGACCACGGAAAGCTGCGGGCCATGGGGGACCCCAAGGAGATCTGCACCCTGTATGAGAAAAGCCAGTGACCAGGGAGGAAATCGCATGAAGGAACGAATCTACCAGATGCTTGCCGCCCGTTCTCCCCAGGGACGGGAGCGGTATGAGTCCTTGCGCCGCCAGGGAGTGTCCCGGCTGCGGGCTGCTCCGGCGCTGTTGGGGGCCGGGCAAAGGCTGCTCGCCCTGCCGGAGGGGGGAGAGGCGGCCCATTGCCTGCGGGAGCCTCCCCCGCTGTTGGTCCGGCGGCTGGCTGCCTTTGACGTGGTGTCCTTTGACCTGTTCGACACCCTGCTGCTGCGGGCGGTGAACCGTCCGGAGGCGGCCTTCTCCCTGGTGGGAGCAAAGCTGTATTTCCCGGATTTTCAGCGGCTGCGGGTGGAGGCCGAGGCTTTGGCCCGCCAACGGAAAAAAGCGGCCTGGGGCACGGAGGAGGTGACCCTCCGGGAGATCTGGCAGGAGCTGTCCGTTTTGACCGGGCTTTCCCCACAGGAGGGCATGGAGATGGAGCTCCAAGTGGAGCGGGCCCTGTGCCGGGGAAACCCCTATTTTATCCCAGTGGTTCAGGCGCTCCGGCGGGAGGGCAAGTCCCTCTGCCTGCTCAGCGATATGTACCTGCCGGGGGAATTTTTGCAGGAGTTGGCCGAAAAGGCCGGGTTTGGACGCTTTGACAGGGTGCTGGTCTCCGGGGAGGCAGGGGTCTCCAAGGGGAACGGGGGCCTGTATGAGCAGCTTCGCAGAGAGTTCCCCTCCACCGCCCGGATTGCCCATGTGGGGGACAACCCCCACTCGGACGGGGACATGGCTGCCAAGCACGGCGTGACTCCCTTCCCCTATGAGAACGTTCACGCCCAGGGAGCTGCCTATCGCCAAGGGGATCTGTCCCCAGTGGTGGGCAGCCTGTGGCAGGGCATGACCAACCGGCGGCTGCGCTGCGGCTTGTCCTGCTCCCGGTTGTTTGAATACGGCTATGCCTATGGAGGGCTGTTTGCGTTGGGCTATTGCCGGTTTGTCCATCAGTGGGCGGATTCCCACGGAGTGGACCGGCTGCTATTCCTCTCCCGGGATGGGGAGGCGCTGCTCAAACTTTACCATCGGCTGTACCCGGAGGATTCCCGTCCGGTGTATGCCTACTGGTCCCGGCTGGCTGCGGCCAAGGTCACTGCCGGGCTGTTCCCCGCGGACTATTTCCGCCGGTTCCTGGTGCATCGGGCGGGGCAGGGGGTCATCCTGGGCAAGGCCCTGGGCAGCATGGAGCTCACCCCCCTGCTGCCGGAGCTGTGCCGCACCCTGGGCGCGGAGCCGGGAACTCCTTTGACGCATAAAAACACCGGGGCGGTCAAAGACTATCTTCGTGACAACTGGGGCCGGGTTCTGGCCCTTTATGAGCCTCAGCGCCAGGGAGCCGGCGCCTATTACCGCCAGCTGCTGGAAGGCAGCTCTCACGCGGCGGCGGTGGATATCGGCTGGGCAGGCAGCGGCGCCTGGAGTCTGGCTGCGGCAGTGGAAAAGCTCTGGCACATCCCCTGCCAGGTGGACGGCCTGGTGGCGGGCACCAACTCTGCCCACAGCCCCGAGCGGGATGCCGCCGAGCCCCTGCTCCTCAGCGGGCGGCTTGCCAGCTACCTGTTTTCCCAGGGGCAGAACCGGGATCTGTGGCGCTTTCACAATCCCCGCCGGGGAGATAACCTGTTCTGGGAGCTGCTCCTGGGCGGGGAGGAGGGCAGCCTGCGGGGGATTTACTCCGACGGCGGCAAGGGCTGGCGCATGGAGCTGGGGGAGAATCCCCACGCAGCCCAGATCCGGGAGATCCATCGGGGGCTTTTGGCCTTTTGCCGGGAATTCACAGAGCTGGAAGAGGCCCTGGGCATGACGCTGCCCATTTCCGGCAGGGACGCCTACGGCCCCATGCTGGAGCTGATGAGGGAGAAAAATGCCCCGTACCGCCGGGGATTGGAGGGGCTGCTGGATGAACCTGGGATCGGATAAGGTGCTGTATCACAGCGTCAGCTCCTATCAACTGTTGGAGATCCTGCTGCACAGGCAGCTATTCCACCCGGAGAGCTGGGCCGTGCTGCTGCTGCCGGATTTCATTGCAGAGAAATACCCCCAGTGGCAGCGGTTGGAACGCCGGGGCTTTTTTGACAGGGTGCGGCTGTTCCCTTATCTCCAGATCCCCCACGGGGATTCCCCCCAGGAGGCGAGGCGCATTGCATCCCAGGCCTGTGACGCCTACGACCACTTGGAGATGCCCCCTTTGGAGGAGTTCTCCAAGCGGTATGTGGCCGGGGCACAGTTCTATTTTTCCCTGGTGCTGTTGGAGCGGGGCCTGCCCTTCTCCTTTTTTGAGGACGCAGCCGGGACCCTCAGCCGTCCCCAGCGGGAGGCGGGGATCTTGGCGGCCAGGTTTCCGGTTCACGCGGCCATCGCCCAGGAGCGTGGTCTCTTTTCCGGGCAGAATCCCCTGATTCGGGAGGTGTTCTGCTGCGGGGAGGCCCAGACGGGGCCGGTCTCCCTGGCCTGCCCCCTGTGGGATTTTTCCGTGGAGCGGGCATTGCAGTGCGTTCCTCCCGGTTGGCGAAGGAGGCTGGTGCGGTTTTTCCTGCCCCATTCCCTGCACACCCAGGCGGATACCATCCTGTTGACCCAGCAGCTCTCCAATTTGGGCCTGATGACCCAGGAGCAGCAGCTGGAGCTGTACCGATCCTTGGGGGAGGGGCCTCTGCGGGGGGCCAGGCTCTTGGTGAAAAAGCACCCGGACGATCCCCTGGACTACCGCAAGGCTCTGCCCGAAGCCCAACTGCTGGAGCAGCCCTTCCCAGCCGAGCTGCTGCCCTATGCCTTTCGGGGGAGGAAGCCCGGGCGGGTGTGCGGGCTGAACTCGGCGGCCCTGGCGAATTTGGGCGGCAGCTTCCAGGTGGTGCGCCTGGGGAAGTAATCTTGTGAAAAAGGAGCAATGCGTGATGGGAAGATCCCTGTATATAGCCAGCTCGGTGTATCACCTGCTGACGGAAGTGAATCTGCGCCGGCAGGAGTCCCCGCCCTTGGAGGGGGACCTGGTGCTCACGGACGCCACTCCCGGGCTGCAAGCGCTGGCGCCCCGCCTGCGGGAGAGCGGCCTGTTTTCCCGGGTGCTCACCGCCAATGTCCAGGAGCTTGCCCAGCGATTCCCCATGAACCGG
Source organism: uncultured Acutalibacter sp. (assembly GCA_963559705.1). Taxonomy (GTDB): domain Bacteria; phylum Bacillota; class Clostridia; order Oscillospirales; family Acutalibacteraceae; genus Acutalibacter. The sequence goes on along the minus strand of CAUWLU010000008.1, from coordinate 30,718 downwards.
GGGGAGGCCGGCTCCTGCTTTCGAGAGTGGCGCACCCACCTGCGGTGGATTCTGGGGGAGGATTTGGAGGCGGAATATGACCAGGTGTTCTTCTCCAATTTTGACTGGCTGGCCCGGCTGCTGGCCCTGAAACTGGATTGCCCCTTCTTTTGGGTGGAGGACGGCTTTTCCAGCTATGTCATTGACTTTCTCCGGGAGGACCGGGCGGCGGTGAACCGTCTGCCGGAGACGGATGCTCTGCGCAGAAGGCTTGCCGCCGTGCTGCTCTATGAGCCGGGCTTGGCCATGCGTGGGGATGGGGTGGAGAGCCGGCCGCTGCCCAAGCTCTCTCGGGAGGATGCCCAGCTGCGGCGCACCCTGAACTTTGTGTTTGACTACCACCCGCCCCGTTGGGTGCCCCAGTTCCTATTTTTGGAGCAGTCCTTCCGGGCAGAGGGCATCCGGGGGAACGATTTGGACCTGATGGGGCTGTGCCGTCAGGCAGTGGGGCCCCGGCGGTTTGGGGTGAAGCCCCACCCTCGCAACGAGGATTGCCTGGCCCAGACCCTGGGGCTGTCCCGGCCGCTGGATCTGGCAGCGCCCTGGGAGCTGTTCCTTCTCAATGAAGGGCAGCTTCCCACCGTGGTGACGGTCTGCTCCAATGGGGCGCTGTCCGCCAGACTGTGCCTGGATTTGGATGCGGATACGGTGCTGCTGTACCGGCTGTATACCGGGAAGGTGCTGTGGAAGGAAAACGACGTTCTGGCCCGGTTTTTGGAGGCGTACCAGCGGCGGTATGCGGGGCGGAGCACCTATGTGCCGGAGACGGAATACGAGCTGCAGGAAATTCTGCGGTACCTGGGAGGGCAGAGCGATGGCTAAAGTATCGGTGATCATTCCCGTGTACGGGGTGGAGGCCTTTTTGGAGCGGGCGGTGGATTCCGCTCTCCGGCAAACCCTGGAGGAAAAGGAGATCATTTTGGTGGACGACGGCAGTCCCGACGGCTGCCCCGCCATCTGCGACCGCTATGCTGAGGAATACCCAGGGCTTGTCCGGGTGATCCACCAGGAGAACCAGGGCCTGGGCATGGCCCGCAACGCGGGAGCCGCAGCGGCAAGGGGGGAATATCTGGCCTTTTTGGATTCGGACGACACTGTGGAGCCGGAGATGTACCAGGCCCTCTATGAGAAAGCGGTTTCCGGGGGCTATGACATGGTCATGTGCGACGTGCGCATCCTCTATGTGGACGAGGGCCGGGAAACCGTGGTCAAAAGCTACCCGCGGGAGGAGGTGAACCTGGGGGATTACATCGCCAAGGGCAACAACATCACCTACAGTGTGAATAAGCTGTTTCAGCGCTCCATCTGGCAGGAGCATCGGTATGAGAAGATGCTCTTTGAGGACATTGCCCTGATCCCCGCCCTGGTGACCCGCTGCCGCAGGCTGGGCTATGTGCCCCAGCCCTTTTACAACTATTACCGCCGGGGAGGCACCATCTCCACCACCCAGACCGGGGCCATGGTGGATGTGGTGCGGGCCTTCCGCAGCTTTCTCGCCCAGTGCGACCCGGCCTACCGGCAGGAGGCGGTCTACACCACGGCACGCCAGCTGCTGTGGAACATGACCCAATCCCGGCCCCTGTTCCTGCCGGACTTCATCACCCTGCTTCGGGAGTTCGAGGCGGATTTCCGCTTGAACCCCTATTGGAAGCAGGATGAAAAGACTGCCAAGATCTTGGAGTTCCTGGACCAGCCCGTGATTCCGGAGCGCTTCATCTGCGCCCACTGCCGCAGGGAGCTGCCCGATGCCCTGAGGGAGCGGCTTTGGCTCCACTTCCCCCAGGGGGAGCTGGTGGAGCCCGGGGAGGGCTGGCTCTCTCGGGAGGGGCTTCCCCCCTGTGTGCGGGAGGCGGCGTCCCTGGGCCGTTGGCGGTTTGTGGAGGAGTATCTCTCCCTGTTGGCGCTGTGGGAGGGGGGAGGTGTGGTGCTGTCCCCGGAGGCGCTGCCCCAGCTTTCTTTGAAGCGCCGCAGGCTGGAAACTTGCTTTTTTGGCTTTGAGACTGAGGAGGAGCTGACGGACCTGTGCTTTGGAGCGCTGCCCCATCACTATGTGATTCGGGCTTTGCTGGATTCCTACGGGGACGACCGAATCTACAACCGGGCGTTTTTGCCCCTGACCCATCGCCTCCGGGACTTTTTCATCACCCGGTTTGGGTTCAAGCTGAACGGCCGCCGTCAAAGCCGGGAGGGAGTTGCCCTGTACCCGCCCAGCGTCCTGGCCTACGATCTTCATGATGGGGAGAACTGCTGCAAGCGGAGCCTCCCCGCCCCGGAGGGCTTTGAGGTAGTCCGCGGGGAGGTGCTTGCCTTTTGGTCCCAGCGGATTTTGGAAAACTGGAATCTGTATAAGCGGGAGCGGGACAAGAAGGCTCCTCCTGCCGCCAAGGAGGGCAAGGCCCCTGTGCCCGGCGGGAAGGACCTCTTCACCCGGGAGCAGCTGGACGCGGAAGCCCGCCGTGTGGCCCAGCTTTATGAGAGCTCCACCAGTTGGAAGGTGACCAGGCCTCTGCGGGCTGTGGCAAGACTTTGGAAAAAATAAGGAGGGAACTGCTATGCGCGCCATCGCCATCATTCCGGCCCGGTATGATTCCAGCCGGTTTAAGGGAAAGCCCCTGGCCGATCTGTGCGGCCGGCCCATGCTGTGGTGGGTCTATCACCAGGTGAAAAAGGCACAAAAGCTGCAGGAGGTGTGGGTTGCCACGGATCACGAAGCCATTCGGGCAGCCTGCGGGGAGTACGGCATCCCCTGCCGGATGACCTCGCCCCAGTGCCCCACCAGCACCCAGCGGGTGTGGGAGGTGGCTCAGGAGCTGCCTGCGGACGTGTACGTCTGTGTCAACGGGGATGAGCCGCTGATCCGCCCGGAGCTGGTGGACTGTGCGGTGCCCTCCTCTGGGGAGGACTTTTTTGCCGCCAATTTGATGACGGCGGTGCATTCCCCTGTGGAGGCTGTGGACGAGACCAACATCAAGGTGGTGGCGGACGAAGCGGGCAGAGCGCTGTTTTTCTCCCGCAGTCCCATTCCCCATCCCAAGGCCAGCGTGGACTATCAATTTTACAAGCACCTGGGAGTGCTGTCCTATACCAAGGAAGCCCTGGAGTTCTTTCACAATACGCCCCGGGGCCCCTTGGAAGCCATTGAGGATATCAATGAGCTGCGTTTTATCGAACACGGCAAGCCCCTGCAGATGATCCCCGTGGAGGCGGAAAGCCTTTCGGTGGACACCCCCAAGGACCTGGAATATGTCCGGGGGCTGCTCAGGGAAAGGCTGAACAGGGGGGAGATCTGACATGGCGGTGCGCTTGCTGGATTGCACCCTGCGGGACGGGGGCTACGTGAACAACTGGGAGTTTGGCCGCCACACCATGGCTGCCATCCTGGATAAATTGGACAGGGCGGGCATTGAGATCATCGAGTGCGGGTTTCTCACCAACCGGCCCCGGGACGGGGACTGCTCTCTGTTCGGCGGGCCGGAGGCGGTGCTGCCCCTGCTGCCCAAGCGGGAGCGCCGCGCCATGTACGTGGCCATGATCGCCCTGGGGGAAAAGGAGCTTTCTCCCAGCAAGCTGCCCCCCTGCGGAAGGACGGGAATCACCGGGATTCGCCTGGCTTTCCATCGTGAGGAGGCTGACAGGGCCTTTGCCTGGGCAGGGGCTATCATGGACAAGGGGTACCAGGTGTTTCTGCAGCCGGTGGGCACGGCGTTCTATCCCGATTTGGAGCTGCTGCGCCTGGTGGAGCGGGTGAACCGGCTGAAGCCCTACGCCTTTTATATTGTGGATACCCTGGGCAGTATGTACCGTGGTCAGCTTGCCCGGCAGTACCATTTGATCGACGGCAATATGGATCCGGAGGTACAGTTGGGGTATCACGGCCACAACAATTTACAGCTGGCCTTTTCCAATGCCCAGGCCCTGTCCTCCCTGCGGACAAAGCGGGAGCTGATTTTGGACTGTTCTGTTTACGGCATGGGCCGGGGCGCGGGCAATCTGCCCACGGAGCTGGCTGCCCGGTATATCAACCAGAACATTGACGCACGCTATCGGGTGGGAGAGGTGCTGGACGTCTATGACGAGTATATCGCCCCCCTGCGCCGGGAGTACGAGTGGGGCTATACCATGGCCTATCACATTGCGGCGGCCCACAGCTGCCATCCCAACTATGCGGCCTACTTGATGAACAAGCAGACCTTGACCATGCAGGACATTGAAAGCGTTCTGCAATCCATTCCCCAGGAGAACCGGGTGGAGTTTGACCGGGATTTGATCCGCCGCCTGTATGCCTGCTATCAAACCAGGGATATTGACGACTCCCACGCGCTGGAGGAGCTTAAGGACCTGCTTGCCGGGCGGCAGCCCTTGGTGCTGGGGCCGGGAGCGCTGCCCTCGGGGGAGCTGCGGGACCTGCTTCATCGGGAATTGCCCCCGGTGTTCTCTGTGGGACCGGCGGACCCCCGGCTGCAGGTCCAGGCGTGCTTTCTCAGCAGCCGCAAGCAGCTGGACATTGCCGGCGGCAGGCTGGGTGAGCTAGGAGGCGCCCGGCGGGTGTACACCTCCAACCTGGCGGCCCATGGGTCTGGGGATTGTCTGATTGTGGACTATGGCAAATGCCTGCTTCCGGACCCCATGGTGGGGGATGACTCTGCCCTGATGCTGCTGCGCCTGTTGGAGCGCTGCGGTGTGAAGCGGGTGTGGTTCTGTTCCGGCAGCCCACCCGCTTGGGGAGGTCTGGCGGCCCGCGCGGAGCTTTTGGAGCGCCGCAGGCGCGTGGAGAAACAGCTGCGGGAGCTTTCTGTGGAAGTGGAGTTTTTGCAGCCTGTTCGAGAGAGGGGGGACGTGCTGTGAGAGCTTCGGTAAAGAGAGCTTTGTGGGGAACCGGGGGCGTTCTGGGGGTTGTGCTGATTGCGGCGGCTGTGACCGCTGCATTCCAGGTCAATCGGGCAGAGGAGGTCCTGGACCAGATGACCCGTCCCGGGGCGCCCCAGCGGGAGATCGGCGTGTATGTGTTGGAGGAGGACCCTGCTCAAACCCTGGGCGACACGGCGGGGTATGCCTACGGCGGCGTGGAGGATGAAGGGACCGCGTTGGAGCTGGCAGCCCAGGCGCTGGGCGTCACCCCGCCCTGGACCGGCTATCCCACGGCCTTTGCCCTGGTGGACGCTCTGGCGAAGGGGGAGTGCCAAGCGGTTGTTTTAGAGGAGGCCTATCAAAAAAGCCTGGCGGATGCCCGTGGTTATCAGTGGACGGAGACTGGTATGCGAAAGGTGGGCGCCTTCCAGGTGGAGGCGGAGATGGAAGCACCTGCCGCGCCCCAGGGGACTCCGGACCGGTTTTTGGTGTACCTGGGGGGCAGCGACACCTTTGGCGAGGTGTCCGCCCTGGCCCGCAGCGATGTGAATATTCTGGCGGCAGTGGATGTGCCAAAAAAGAAGATGGCGCTGGTGGCTACGCCCCGGGATTTTTACGTGGAGTTCCCCAAGACGGGCGGTCAAAAGGATAAGCTGGCCCACGCAGGGATCTACGGTGTGGAATCCTCCGTGGCTGCCCTGGAGGAACTCTATGGGCTGGAGATCAGCTATTATCTGCGGATGAACTTCACCGGGTTTGTGGAGGTCATCGACGCCCTGGGCGGGGTGTCGGTGTATTCGGATCGGGAGTTCACCGTGGAGAATATCCGCACCTATCAGGAGGGATACAATCAGCTGACGGGGATTGAGGCCCTGGCCTTTGCCCGAGAGCGGATGAGCTTCCCCGAAGGGGATTACCAGCGGGCAAAGAACCAGATGGAGGTCATCCGAGCGGTGGGGGAAAAGCTCAGCTCCCCGGCGGTGGTGGGTGCGCTGCCCGGGCTGATGGACGCCGTGGAGGGGAATTTTGAGACCAATTTTCCCCGAGAGCAGATTTTGGCCTTGGCTCCTGCCCTGGCGGGAGGGTGGGATATTTCCGCTTATACCACGGCGGGCCTTAGCGATTATCGGGAGACCTGGTCCATGCCCGGGGCCAGCCTGTACGTCATTCTCCCAGACCGGCAGAGCGTAGCCCAGGGCACGGAGATCCTAGAGGAGGTTCTTCAGGGAGAAGCCTGATGCGCCGGGGTGTTCTGTGGTAGTTTTTGCATAAAAAGAGGTTGTCCCGATCCGTGTTGCGGAGGGGACAACCTTTTTTGTGGAAAGTTTTAGGGAAATTGTTGAAAAATATCGTAAGCTAAAGAAAAAATAATATGGAATTCCTGGCGGGACCCACCGCCCGGGCGAATATCGCTGCAAAACAGGCTTATTTTAGCTTTCGTACCATCTTTCGCACAGGCCTGCTGCCCAGGTGACTGCGGCCTTCCTCCTGGAAGCCCATGGCCTGCCAAAATCCAAAACCGGGAGTGTTCGCCACCAGGCAGCCCAGGCGAAGGGTGGAGAATCCAGCCAGAACGCTTTCCCGGGCCGGGGCTGTGACCAGGGCGGTTCCCAGCCCCCGGCCTTGGCAGGAGGCGTCCAGCTCCAGCAGGCCGATGTACAGGGTGGCCTCGTCCGGGTAGCCCTCCACCAGGTCCAGGACGGCCCGGAGGCGTCCCTCCTGCCACAGGCCCAGAAGCAGCTTATGCTCTGGCTCCCGTCCCGGGGGCAGGGCAGAGAAGTCCTCCCGGCAGGCTTCCAGGCTGGGCGGTTCGTCCAGGCTGATGGAATTGAAAAAGGGGTTGCTCTGGCACAGAGCCAGATACTCAGGAAGCTCCCCCTCCTCCAAGGGGCGCAGACCGGGAAAGCGCTGTTGGAAGCCCCGGAGCAGAGCGGAGGCTCTTGCTGCGTATTCCATGGGATTCTCTCCTTACAGCTGGTAGCCCAAGGTGTTGTCCAGCCAGTCCAGAGCCAGCTCCATCCAGCGGGCATTGTAGTCGTGGCGGGAGCCGGTCTCCTGGGTGCAGACGGACAGTCCATGGCCGCCGTGGGGAAAGAAATGGGCCTCCGCCGGGACCCCAGCCGCCCGCAGAGCGGAGAGCATCTTCAGGCTGTTCTCCACCGGGACGCAGTCATCCTCCATGGTGTGCCACAAAAACGCCGGGCAGGTGTCCTGGGACACGTGCTTGTCCAGAGAGAAGTACTGATAGCGGGGGGTGTCCTGCTTGCAGCCGCTGACATTTTCGATGGATTCCACATGGGCGAATTCATCGGCGGTGATCACCGGGTAGCAGAGGATCATGGCGTTGGGCCTGTTCTGGCCGCCGTGGTTGTCATAGACCTTCAAAAGCTCCGGGTCGTTCCACATGGTGCCCAAGGAGCCTGCCAGGTGTCCGCCTGCGGAGAAGCCGCACACAGCGATTTTGTCCGGATCGGCGTGGTAGCTGCCGGCGTTCTCCCGGATGATCCGGAAGGTCTCGGATAGCTCCTTGAGGGGGGCAAAGTCCTTGGCCTTCTCTCCCACGGAGTAGATCAGGGTGAACACCTGATAGCCCCTGGCGAAGAACTGCAGGGCCACAGGGTCCTCCTCCCGCTGGGAGCACATGGCGTAAGCGCCGCCGGGGCATAGCACCACCACGGGGTAGCGGGTCCGATGGACCTCCATTTCCGTGATGGGGCTGTGGAGGTAGCCGGTGACTTCCCCGTCGCAGCCGGGGATGGGCTTAAATTTCACAAGTTCCATAGTGGACACCTTTCTTTCAGCAGAGTTTTTCGTCTTTCATTATCCTTCAGAAAAAAAGCGATGTCAAGGCTTGCAGCCTTGCGTTTTTGGGAAAAATGGAGTAGGATGAAGAAAAGAAATCAGCGAAGAGGAGGGAAGACAATGGGACCTTATGAATACGTGGTGGACAGCATCGAGGGGGAGTACGCCTATCTGCGCCGCACGGACTTGGAGGAGCCCGGCGAGCCCATGATGATCGCCATGGCGCTGCTGCCCGATGGGGTGGATGTGGGCACCCGGCTGCACTGGGAAAACTTGGTTTACACTGTCCTGGAATGAGGGACAGGGCTTGATTTTTGTCAGCTTTTCGCATACAATATAGGTGCATTTTCAGCATTTGGAGGGGACTGTATATGGAATCACTGCGGGAATTGTATCGGATTGGACGGGGGCCGTCCAGCTCTCACACCATGGGGCCGTCCCAGGCGGCAACACTGTTTCGGCAGGCCTTTCCCCAGGCGGATCGCTTCGAGGCGGTGCTGTACGGTTCCCTGGCCAAGACGGGAAAGGGCCACTTGACCGATGTGGCCATCCTGGAAGCCTTTGCTCCCTTGGCCGCCCGGATTCGCTTTGACACCTCCATTCCGGAGGAGGAACTTCCCCACCCCAACACCATGGAATTGACCGCCTTTTCCGGCCAGGAGTCCTTGGGCGTCTGGCGGGTGTTCAGCGTGGGCGGCGGCAAGATTCAGATTGAGGGCAAGCCTTCGGTGGCGCCCCAGGATGTGTACAAGCTGTCCACGTTCCAGCAGATCAAGGAGTACTGCCAGCGGGAGAACAAATTCTTGTGGCAGTTCGTGGAGGAGAACGAAGGGCCGGAGATCTGGGACTATCTGCGGGACGTGTGGAAGCAGATGAAGGCCACGGTCTATACGGGGCTCAACACAGAGGGTGTGCTTCACGGGGGACTGGGGGTGCAGCGGAAGGCCAAGTACCTGGTCCGGCAGCGCCACATGGATGAAAGTCCGGAAACCCGGGAGAACCGGAAGGTCTGCGCCTACGCCTTTGCCGTCAGCGAGGAAAATGCGGGGGGCGGCGTGGTGGTGACGGCACCCACCTGCGGAGCCTCGGGCGTGCTGCCGGCGGTGCTGCTGTTCAAGCAGGAGCAGCAGGGCTTTTCCGATACGGAGATGCTCCACGCGTTGGCTTCGGCAGGCGTGGTGGGAAATATCATCAAGACAAACGCCTCCATCTCCGGCGCGGAGTGCGGCTGCCAGGCAGAGGTGGGCAGCGCCTGCTCCATGGCGGCGGCGGGCTTGGCAGAGCTGTACCACATGGAGCTGGACCAGATTGAATACGCCGCAGAGGTGGCCATGGAGCATCACCTGGGCCTGACCTGCGACCCCATTGGCGGGCTGGTGCAGATTCCCTGCATCGAGCGCAACGCAGTGGCTGCCATGCGGGCCATCAATGCCTTGAGCTTGGCCAATTTCCTCACCCACACCAGGAAGATCTCCTTTGATATGGTGGTTAAGACCATGTACGAGACTGGCCGGGATCTGTTCTCCAAGTACCGGGAGACCAGCGAGGGCGGTCTGGCCAAGATGTATGTGGAATAAGTTGTTGACGGAACGTGTTTTTTCCGATATAATAAAAAAGCTCCTTTTAGAAAGGGGCTTTATCGAGGTGTTGCGCAGTTGGTAGCGCGCGTGGTTTGGGACCACGAGGCCGCAGGTTCGAGTCCTGTCACCTCGACCAGGCTGAGCCTGGACGCAAGTCGCGTTCCAAGCTTGGCCTTTTCTTTTGCCTTGCGGCCCGCGTTTGTAATGGGCATCTATTTTGTCACCCGAACCCGCAAAGGAAGCGGCTTGATTCCTAGAATCCTAGGTTTCAAGCCGTTTTTCTTATTTGAGCGCTCCTTGCAGGACGCTTTTTGGAAGCAGTGCCACTCCCATGCGGCAGGAAGAAGCCTTGGAACCACCTGCCCCGCTGCTGGCAGGCTCCTCCCTTGACAGGGGACACCCTGGATGCTATCATCAAACCAAGTATCCATATCATCCGTATGCGGTCTATGGAAAGGAGGAATTCTTTGTGAAAACGATTCTGTTTCCCGGCCTGTCCCGGTCCGTAGCTCCGGTTTGCTTTGGCACGGTCCACTTTGGGGACCGGGTTCAGGCAGAGGAGGCGTTTGCTCTGCTGGACGCCTATGTCCGGGCAGGGGGGAATTTTATTGATACAGCCAATTGCTATGGCCGGTGGTTGCCCCCAGGGGAGAATGTCAGCGAGCAGATGCTGGGAGAGTGGCTTCGCCGCCGGGGCTACCGCAAAGAGCTGCTGCTCTCCACCAAAGGGGGCCATCCGCCCTTTGGGGACATGGGCCACAGCCGCTTGAGCCAGAAGGAGCTGGAGCTGGACTTGGAGAGCAGCCTGCGGGCTTTGGGTACGGACTGTGTGGACGTCTACTGGCTCCATCGGGATGAACCCGCCCTTCCCGCCGAAGAGCTGGTGGAGCGGCTGGAGGGGTTCCGCAAGCAGGGGAAGCTGCTGGCCTACGGGGTTTCCAACTGGAGCGCCACCCGGCTGGAAGAGGCCGCCCGCTATGCCGCCCGGCAGAGCTACTCCGGCTTTTGCGGCGTGCAGAACCAGTGGAGCCTGGCGGCCGTCAATCCGGAGCAGATCGGGGATCGGACCCTGGTGTGCATGGACCAAGAGCAGTACCGCCTGTTGGAGGAGGGTCAGGGGCGCTTGGGAATCCTGGCCTTCTCTGCCATGGGCAAGGGCTTTTTCAGCCGGGAGTCCGCCGGGACCCTGGCGCCGGATGCTCTGCCGGAGTACCGCAACCAGTGCAACTGCCGCCGGCTGCAAGCGCTGCGGCAGCTTGCCGGAGAGAAGGGTGTTTCCATCGCAGCCCTGGTGCTGGCCTGGATGGCTGCCAAGCCCTTCCCAGCGGTGCCCATTGCCACGGTTTCTTCCCAGGCCCATTTGGACGAGTTGACCCAGGCTTTTCAAATTTCCCTCGATCAAGAGGAAGTGGCCCTGTTGGACGCAGGCCGGTCCTACTGAGCGAGAACAGGGAGAAAAGAAGGAGAGCTTCTGCCTTGAGCAAGCCGCGAACTTCGCTTCGGTGAGGTTCGCGGCTTTTTTTACTGGTTTTTTCAGCCAGTTATTTTCGCTGTTTTCCCGGGGGCGAGCAGGTTCTCTTTTGATGGCGCCAAAGGAAGAACCTCCGGATTGGATACAATTCGTTCCCGATGGCTGGGTTTTGGACATTGTATCCCCCGGTGGGGGCAGTATAATAAGCTTAGGAAGCTTCCCCGGGGTCCGGGCGGCTTTGGGAATTCTCGCGGTACGCACCGGGGGTCATGCCGGTTTCCTGCTGGAAGATGCGGTAGAAATAGGTCCGGTTGACAAATCCCAGGCCCTGGATGATCTCTGAGACGCCTTGGTCTGTTTCCCGCAGCAGGCGCTGGGCCTCCTGCAGGGCGATGTGCTGCCCCAGCTGGGAGATGGTCTTGCCGGAGAAGCTTTTGACCAGGCGGTTCAGATAGTCGCCGTTGTAGTGGAAATACCTGCCCAGCTCCTGCCGGGTGGCCCTGCCGTGATGGGCTTCCAGATACCGAAGGACCCTGGCGCAGAGAAATTCCTGCGGGCTGGCGTCTATGCGGATGTGGGACAGCAAATAGAGGGAGGGGTCCTCCAGGACGGCGAAAAATTCCAGCAGCAGCGCCTGTACGCGGAAGCCATAGCCCGTGGAGGCCAAGCTCAGCTCCTCCGTGATGGAGTCCAGCAGAACGGCGGTGCGCTCTCTGCCGCCCAAGGAGAAAAAGTCCAGGTATTCCCGATAGAACCGGGCGTTGGATTTTTCGCGGTTGTCGCATAAAAATTGCCAGATGGGTCCTTGGCGGTTTTGGGGGGCTTCGGGCAGCAGCCGGCTTGCCGGGGACTGGAACAGGCTCTCCAAAAAATCAGGGGAGAGGTTGAGGAACACCAGTACACAGTCGCTGTCATAGCTCTCCCCATGGCAGACGCTGCGGTTTAAAAAGATCACATCCCCGGCCCGATAGCGAAAGCTGCCGTTCTCCATGCGCTGGATGTATTCGCCCTCCAGGACGAACACCAGCTCGTAGTGAGGGTGGCGGTGCAGCCCTGTGCGGATGTCCGGGGGGAAGCTTTCCGGCTCCGTGGAGCGCCCCAAAAAGCGGAAGGTCACATCCTTGCTGCCATGAATGTTCATGTATGCCATGGAAAAGGGGAAGGGCGTATTCCGTTCTCCCGGCTCTGAATTGTTTGTTTGCGGCTCCACAGCGCGCCTCCTTTTTGCAGCGGAAGGGTCTTTTTCCCTAGCATAAAGCTCCCGTCCAAATCTGTCAAGTCCCGGTTTGGATACCCGGCGCGCATCGTGATACCCACAATCTGAGAAAGGAAGGATTGCAATGCAAAAAGTACCTTTTTACAAGAATTGGTCCAGGTGCAGCGAGGAACACATTCGCTGGACGAAAAATATCCAGTGGGAACCGGTGGACCTGCCTGACGATGCTGTGAGAAACCTGCCCCGAACAAAGGACGCCCCTGGAGGGGCCCGGGTGGGGTATTGCCAGGATGGCTTTGCCACGTATCGAAAGGAGTTTGACGCTCCCGCCGGCTGGCAGGGGAAAACCGTTTTGCTGAACATAGATGGAGCTTATATGAACGCCCAGGTGGATTGCAACGGGGAAAACCTGGCGCTGCATCCCTACGGCTATACGCCCTTTGCAGTGGATTTGACCCCCTGCCTGCGGTTCGATATCCCCAATCAGATAACGATCACCACCCATGGCAATCAGCCCTCCAGCCGGTGGTACTCCGGTGTGGGGCTCTACCGGGAGGTCTCTCTGCTGGTGGGCGAGCCCTGCTATGTAGATCCCCGGGAGCTGTTCCTCACCACGCCGGTGGCGGAAAAGGACCGGGCAGAGGTGCTGGTACAAGCAGAGGTCACCAATACCTGCGGCGAGGAGCGGCAGGCAGCCTTGGAGGTGACCCTCACCTTCCAGGGCCGGGTAAAGGCCCAGGCCTCCCAGACCGTGACCCTGCAGCCCGGCAAGACCCCTTGCTCCCTGAGCCTGACCGTGGATTCCCCCGCTTTGTGGGACGATGTGGAGCCGAACCTCTATCAGGCCCAGGTGACGCTTACCGTGCCCGGCCAGGAGCCCGATGTCACGCAGTTGAATTTGGGCATCCGCAAAATTGAGGTCAGCGCCAAGGAGGGCTTGAAAATCAACGGCAGAACCGTGAAGCTCTTCGGCGGCTGCGTCCACCATGACAATGGAATCCTGGGCGCTATGGCTCTGCCCCGGGCCGAGGAGCGGAAGATGGCCAATCTGAAGGCTGCCGGCTTCAACGCCATCCGCACCTCTCACAATCCGCCCTCCCAGGCGCTGCTGGATGCCTGCGACAAGCTGGGGATCTACGTCATCGACGAGTTTTTTGACTGCTGGCGCACTGGCAAAAACCGCAACGACTATCATGTGTGGTTTGAGGACTGGTGGCAGCGGGATATCGAATCCACCCTTCGCCGGGACCGGAACCACCCCAGCGTGTACTGCTGGTCCTTTGGCAATGAGATCCCCGAGGCCAACGGCTCTGCCGACGCCGAGTATTGGATCAAGCTGCAGGCAGATTTCATTCGCAGCCTGGACGCCACCCATCTGGTCACCTGCGGAGGGATGTTCCTGCCCGAGTGCCTGAAGGAAATAACGGGCGACAATCCCTTTGGACAAAGCCCGTACTGCTCCGACGCCCAGCACGAGGAGCGCTTCCGGGCCATGATCTCTCATCTGGACATTGTCTCTCTGAATTACAGCTATATGCACTACGAGCAGTTCCACAAGCTGTTTCCCGAGATGCCCCTGCAAGGCACCGAGACCATGGGAATCCGCGCCTGGGAAAACTGCCAGGCCGTGCTGAACTGCGACTGGGTCATCGGGGACTTCATGTGGACCGCCCACGACAATCTGGGCGAGGCGGGCGCTGGGCGCTTCTTCTACGATCCCAGCGAGATGAGCCTCACCCTGATGGCGGGCTACCCCTGGCTCAGCTGCTTCCAGGGGGACCTTGCCCTGGACGGCGAGCGGATGCCCCGCTCCTATTACCGGAAGGTGATTTGGGGCATGGACGACGGGATCTATCTGTTTGCGGCCAACCCCGCCCACACCGGGGAGCCCCTTTACGGCACGGGGTGGCATTGGCATGACGTGCAGCCCACCTGGACCCATCCTGGGTATGAGGGCAAGCCCATTCAGGTGGAGGCCTACGCCGACTGCGACGAGGTGGAATTCCTGCTCAACGGAGTTTCCCAGGGGAAGGTAAAGCCCCAGGAGATGGTCGCCTCCCTGACGCTGCCCTACCAGCCCGGAGAGCTGAAGGCCATTGCCTATCGGGACGGCAAGGCCCAGGGAGAGAGCTGTCTGCGCACCACGGGGACCACGGCGTCCATCCGTCTGGAGGCTGACTGCGAGAGCATCCAGGGGGACGGGCTGGACCTGTGCTATGTCACAGTTACCCTGGTGGATGCTGAGGGCAACCGGGTGTACTGCGATGATCGGGAGCTTTCCGCGTTCCTGCGGGGCCCGGGCACCCTGGCGGGATTCGGCTCTAACAACCCCTGCACCGAGGAGAGCTACGGCACGGGCCGCCGGGTCACTTGGACCGGGCGGGCGATGATCGCGCTGCGGGCGGGCACGGCTCCCGGTCAGCTGGAGCTGACGGTTTCCGCTCCTGGATTGGAGACTCAGCAGGTTACAGTCGCGGTGGAATAATCAAATAAAGAGCTTGTAAAAAAGGGATGCTGCCGGTTGCAGCATCCTTTTTTGGAGGTTACAGCTCAAATAAGCCAGCGGCGCACCACTGGGATTTTTGATAGGACCAGGTAAGCGGCCAGGGAGCAGCCTAGGGTTGCCGCCGCCAGCAGGGGCACCCCCACGAGGGGGTTGGGCCAGCTTCCGGTCAGCCCCTGGCTTTGCAGGAGGTTGCGGAAGAGAATATGACACAGGTACACGCAGAAGGAGCCTTGGGACAGGAACTTGGCGGCTGCGGCCAGCTTGGGGCCTGTGGTCTTTTTTGAGGAGAATAGAGAGAAAATCCCGGCTCCCATCAGGCAGACGCCCACACTCATGCCCTCCCAAAAGCGGGAGTCCAGCGTCCCGGAATGCAGGGAGAAGCCGACGGTCAGGCCAAAGACCATCCCAAAGCCGAGGACCGACAGTCCCCACCCAGTCCACCGGGGAAGGGGATAGGTCCGAAGATAGTGGCCCAACAGCACGTAGCCCATGGAGCCATAGGCCATGTTCATCATCCACTGGTAGGGGATGCCCTTGAGCAGGGTGAAGGGCCAGAACACCTTCACCGTGGGCAGCGCCACCGCCAGCACAAACCACACTGCCAAAAGATATTCCAGCAGCCTTTTGGAGCCGTGTTGGGTCAGCAGCTTCAATAGAGGCATCAGCGTGTAGATCAGCAGCACAAGATGCAGGTAATAGAGGTGATCCTCGTGCTGGAAGGTGAGCAGCTCTTTGAAAGCGCTGACCAGGGTCTCTGCGGACAGGATGCGCGCTGCTGCCAGATGATAGAGCTTGTACAGAGAGGCCCAGAAAAACAGCGCTGTCACAATGCGGAGAATATAGTGGAGCCACAGCCGTTTTCCGGAGATCTCCTTCTCTGGCCGAAGGAACAGCGCGCCGGTACACATCAAAAACAGCGGGACGCTGGCGCGGCTGATCGAGCCCCAGAAAAGAGCGGCATACCACCCCGGCGATCCCACAGGGCTGGAGGCGGCTGCGCCGGCAGCAGCGTGAATCAACAGAACTCCGATGATGGCAAATGCTTTCACCAGGTCCACGGAAATATCCCGTGGGGCCGCCTGTTTGGAAGCCATGGGATCACCCTTTCTTCTTTAGAATGGAGTAAGTATATCACACCTTGCGTGGGGATTCAATGCAAACAAAAGAGACGGCTGCAAAAAAGCAACCGTCCCTCTGTTGTTGATTTTTTATTGGGTCCGCTTGACGATCAGAGCGTCGAAGGGCTTCAGCGCCTCCTCGCCGATCTTATCGCCGGTGAGGATATCCGTCTCGCCCGCAAAGGCCTTGGGAGCCTGCTGGGGCCTGCCGGTCAGGTTCAGGAGGAACCAGAACTCGTTGCCGTCCTTGACGCGCTTGGTGATCTCCAAGGGAGTGTCCTCGTCGATCAGGCGCTCCACGCCGGCGCCGGCAGCAGCCATATCCAGAATCTTGTCCAGGCCGCAGGCCTCGGGCTGGGTGCCCACATAATAGACCGTGCCCTTGCCAAAGGAGTTCCTGGTGACTGCGGGGGAATCTGCGTAGAAGTCCTCGCCGTAGTTGGCCAGAGCCTCAGCGCCCTCCAGGCGGATGATGTCGCACAGCAGGCTGCACTTGGCCTCGGTGCCGTCAGTGAACCTCAGCACATTGGTCTGCTCGGGGGCCAGAGCGTCAATCTCCTCGGCCCAGATGCCGCACAGCTTGCGCAGGGGACCGGGATAGCCGCCCAGATGCACATTGTCGGACTGGTCCACGATGCCGCTCATGCAGCCGGTGACCAGGGTGCCGCCGTCCGCCACGAATTTTTCCAGAGCTTCGGCCATGCCCTCCTTGACCATGTACAGCACGGGGGCCACCACCACCTGGTACTTGGAGAAGTCAGCGTCCACGGGAATCATGTCCACCGGGATGTTCTTGTTGTAGAAGTAGCGGTAGTACTGATGAATCTGGTCCACGTATTTCAGGTCCACTGTGGGGCCGCTGGTGTATTCCAAAGCCCAGTAGTTGTCCCAGTCGAAGACGATGCCCACCTTGGCGGGATTGTCGGCGGTAATCAACTGGTCGCCCAGAGCTTTCAGCTCAGCGCCCAGCTGAGCGCACTCCTTGAACACACGGGTCTCGCCGCTGCCGGAGTGGGCAATCACAGCGCCGTGGAACTTCTCGCAGGCGCCCTTGGACCGGCGTAGCTGGAAGAACTGAATGGTGTCGCCGCCATGAGCCACGGTCTGATAGCTTTGGGCACGCATCTGGCCGGGGCGCTTCAGGGAGTTGTAGGGCTGCCAGTTCTGCTGGCTGGGGGTCTGCTCCATGAGCATGAAGGACTGGCCCTTCAAGCCGCGCATCAAATCGTTGCGCATGGCCACCATGCTCCAGGGAGTGTTGTAGGCGGGATAGCTGTCCCAGGATACCAGGTCCATCTCCTTGGCCCACTTGAAGTAGTCCAGCCCCTTATAGGTGCCCATCAGGTTGGTGGTGATGGCGGTGTCCTTGTCGTATTTGCGGACGGCGTCCCGCTCCATCTTGAAGTTTTCCAGCAGGCTGTCGGACATAAACCGGCGATAGTCAATGGAAATGCCGGCGAAGGCGGTCTTTTCGCGGCCAATAGCGTCGCCCAGTGCATTGGGCGCCACGATTTCGTCCCAGTCATGGAAGGTGTGCCCCCAGAACTCGGTGTTCCAAGCGGCGTTGACAGCTTCCAAGGTGCCGTACTTCCGCTTCAGCCAAACCCGGAACTCCTTCTGGCAGCTTTCGCAGTAGCACTCTCCGCCATACTCGTTGCTGATGTGCCAGCAGGTCACATGGGGGTTGGAGCCATACCGCTTTGCCAGCTCCTCCACCAGGGCGGCGGCGTACTTCTGAAAGACCAGGCTGTTGGGGCAGTGATTGTGGCGGCCGCCGAACTTGTGGCGCCGTCCCTCAAAGTCCACCCGAGCCACTTCGGGGTATTTTTTCACCAGCCAGGCGGGCATGGCTGCGGTGGAAGTGGCCAGAACAATGTCGTATCCCTCTTTGGAGAGCATCTCCACGATGTCGTCTAGCTCGGAGAAATCGTAGGTTTCCTCGGCGGGCTGAATCTTGGCCCAAGAGAACACATTGATGGTGGCAGAGTTGATGCCGGCCTCCCGAAAGAGCTTCATGTCCTCGTCCCAGATTTCCCGGGGCCACTGATTGGGGTTGTAATCGCCGCCATAGAGCATGCGGCCAAAGGGCATTTTCATTTTGCTCGCTTCCTTTCCTGTGTGAGAAGAAGTTTTTTACAAAGAGAAACGCCGCCAGGCGTCCTTTTGGCTATCGCGCTGGCGGCGTCCCTATTTTACATGAAATCGAGCGTATGCTCAAGCACTATTTTGGAAAATTACTCCAGAGTGCCGTCCATCATATCCTGGTACCACTGCAGCCAGTCCTGATAGCCGTAGGCATCCAACTGAGAAACGTAGTTGTTCCACTCGTCGTCGGTGAAGCCATTGATAACAGCCTGGGCACGGAACTCCTTGATGTGGGCAAACAGGTCGGTTTCCATAAAGGTGCGGCGGTCAATAGCCTCGGTAGAGACATAGACCTGGGGGAGCTGATCTTCCTTAGGAATGAACCACTCGTCAACCTGGTCGACCATGCTGTCGCGCAGGGCGGCGGAGGGAGAGATCTCACCGTCGTTCTTGGGGGTCTCATCAATGGTCATCAGGGGAGGATCGTTGACAACGCCGTAGGTATACTTCATGTGCTCGAAGGTGAACTCGGGAGTGGTGTCCTCGGGGACCTTGAAGTAGTAGCCGGAGCCATCCTCGTACTCATCCCACAGCTTGCCCTTTTCGCCCATGGCAACGGTCATCTTGCTCTCGACATCGCGGGCCTGATAGTCCCACAGCCGGATGGCAGCCTCGGGATGCTCGCAGGAGGTGGAGACGACCCACTTGTTCTTCTGGAGGGTGGAGCGGGTGACTTCGCCGTTGGCGATAGGCTCAACGCCTTCGATAGCCTGGATGGGAGGAACAACGACCCAATCCTTTTCCTGCTCGCTGGTCAGATACTCCAGGGCAGTCCAGCTGAAGTAGGTGCCGACCTGGCCGCTCTTGATCTTGGTGGAGAACACTTCGGTGTTCTGAGAGAAGCCTTCCTGATCCATCAGGCCCTCGCTGTACAGCTTGTGGTGGTACTCCAGATACTGACGGTATTCATCGGTGTTCACATTTCCCAGCACCTTGCCGTCGCGGATGGAGAAGTTGCGGGAAGCAGCGGTAGAGGAACCGCCGTCGCCGTTGCCGATGCCCCACCAGCCCATGGTGTTGGTGATAGCGGCGCACCACATGTTCTCGGAGAAGGAGTAGGGGATCTCATCCGCCTGGCCGTTGCCGTTGGGGTCCTTCTCTTTGAAGGCCTTCAAAACCTCGGTGAACTCGTCCAGAGTGGTGGGAACACCCAGGCCGACCTTATCCAGCCAAGCCTTGTTGATGATCTGGATGCCGTCGCCGCTGTTCTCGTACAGGGACTCGTACCGGCCCAGGAGGCCGTAAATGTGGCCGCTGGGAGTGGTAGCAATCTGCCGCCAGTCAACGCCCAGCTGATCGTAGGTAGCCAGGGAGTTGGGGGCAAAGTCCGCCATCAGGTCCTCCAGGGGGACCAGGTTCTTCTCGTTCTGCAGGATCTGGGCGTCGCTCAAGCAGCCCCAGAACACGTCGGGTAGATCGCCGCTGGAAAGCATCAGGGGGACGCGCTCGGTAGCGGTGCCGGCGGCCAGCTCGGTCCACTCAATGGTGATGCCGGTTTCGTCGGGGATGTTCTTCCAAGCAGCCTTCTCGTTATAGCTCTCGGTGGTGTCCAGCATGTGACGTTCCTTCACCACGTTGATGGTGACAGGCTCGTTGACGATGGGAAGAGTGGTGCCCTTGTTGGTCACACCGTCTTCGCTGGTTTCGCTGGCGTCAGCCTCGCCGCCGCTGGCTTCACTGTCGCCGGTGTCAGCCGTGCTGGAAGTACCGCCAGTGCTGGAGGTGGAGCTTTCGCCGCCGCCGCCGCAGCCTGCCATGATGCCGACCAACATGGATAGGCACAGCAGAATCGCTAAAAGTCTTTTCATGGTTATCCTCCTTTGGATAATGGATTGGGGTTTTCGCCTGGAATGGAGGCGCTTTCTATAAGACAGCCCTTTGGGCTTATCCCTTGATGGAGCCAATCATAACGCCCTGCACAAAGTACTTCTGGATGAAGGGGTACACACAGATGATGGGCACTGTGGAAACCACGATGACGGAGTACTTCAGCACGCTGGCCATGGTCGCCAGCTGAGCGGCGGCAGTGGGGTCGGTGCCGGTGGAGGCGGTGTTTATGTTGGCGATGAGCAGCAGCTGACGCAGGAACAGCTGCAGCGGGAACTTGCTCTCGGTGGAGAGGAAGATCATGGGATAGAAGTAAGAGTTCCAGTAGCTGACCGCCACATACAGCGCGATGACCGCGATGATGGCCTTGGAAAGGGGGATGGCGATCTGGAAAATGTACCGCGCGTTGGAGCAGCCGTCAATGGAAGCGGCCTCAAACAGCTCCATGGGCAGGGAGTTGACAAAATAGGACCGGACCAGGATGATGTTGTACACGGTGATGCAGCTGACGATAATCATCAGGAAGCGCGTGTCCAGCAGGCCCATCTTCTGGATGATGATGTAGAAGGGGATCATGCCGCCCTGGAAATACATGGTGAAAACAAAGAGCTTCATGATGATGGAACGGCCGGGCAGGTCGGGACGGGACAGGGAATAGCCCGCCACAACGGTGCATAGGGTGCCTATCAGGGTGCCGCCCACGGTGTACAGCAGGGTGTTGCCATAGCCCACCCAGATGTCGGAGTTGGCAATGGTCCGCTGATAGCCCAGCAGGGTGAAGCCTCTGGGATACAGCAGGATGGTGCCGTTGTTGACATACTGAGCGTCCGAGAAGGAGGCCATCAGCACAAACCACAGGGGGTAGATGATAATGACCAAAAGGAACAGCAGGATCACAAAGCAAATCGCGTAAAAAATACGGTCGAATAGGGGTTCTTTGATTTTGTTTGGATTTTTAGCCATAATAGCACTCCCTCCCTTACCACAGGCCGGAGCCGAACAGCTTATTCGCCGTTGTATTGGCGATCACCAATATGATGAAGTTTATCACATTGTTGAATAAGCCGATGGCCGAAGCGAAGCTTTGCTGCGTACCCGCAATACCGACCTTGTACACGTAGGTGGAGATGATTTCAGAGACGTCCAAGGTCATGTCCTTCTGCATCAAAAAGACTTTTTCGTAACCCACGTTCATAATGTTGCCCAGGGCCATAATCAACAGGATGACCATGGTGGGCATGATGGTGGGGATGTCGATGTGCAGGATGCGCTGCAGGATGTTGGCGCCGTCGATGGTGGCGGACTCGTGCAGCTCAGGACTTACGCCCGACAGCGCCGCTATGTAGATGATCGAGCTGTAGCCCATACTTTGCCATACGCCCGACCAAACATATAAGTGCCGGAAGAATTTGGACTCGCCCATAAAATACTGTGCTTCGCCGCCCAGGGAGGTGATGATCGTGTTGATGAAGCCGCTGGAGGGGGAGAAGAACAGGTCCATCATTGCCACCAGAACAACCGTGGAAATGAAGTAGGGCATATAGGTGACCGTCTGAGCAAACTTTTTAAACCGGAGGTTTTTTACATAGTTGATGATCAAAGCAAGGATGATGGGGAAGGGGAAGCTGACCACCAGGCTGTAGATGGAGATGATCAAGGTGTTGGCAATGATGGTGCCGCTGCGGGGGCTTCTGAAGAACTGTTGGAACCAATACAGTCCCACCCATTCGCTGCCCCAGATACCGTCGCCGCCGCGATAGTTTCTGAAAGCGATCTGAAGTCCGTAAAGCGGTAAGTACATGAACAAAGCGATGAACACGCAAGCGGGGATGAGGAACAGATACAGCTGATAGTTGCGCTTCATCAGCTTGATGTTCTCTTTCCGCTTGATCTGGCGGTTCGTCAACGCACCTGCTGACGTACCGGCCTTTGCATTTGCAGCCATTCGGTGATGCCTCCTTGTAAAATGTTTTGCAGATCGAACCAGGTGTGAAAACTGCACAACAGATTGTTTGTTGACCCTGAAAGCCCATCCCAAAGCTTGGCAGCCAAGCACTTCGTTCTTCCTTGGATATGGTGAATTTGTAGGAAATATTCACGGTGCAATTCAGAAAGTGTGAACAATCTGTGATGGTTTGATGATAACACGCCGGAGGTGATTTGTCAAATATGAAATCAAAAAAATTAACTTCGATCTTTTTTTTTATAGATAGTGATAAGCAAGGAGGCGTTGGTGCCCGTTCGGCGATTTCTGCTGTTTTGGAGTTTGTGTATTTTTATCGGCAGAACAAGGCGGTGTCCTTTTACGGAGGACACTTTGCTGCTTTTGTGCAGAAAAGAAATGACTCAAAATGCGCCGTTTTTTGCCTGGAACGCTCTCTCCCCATCTCGTTTTTGTACAGAAAAATCTCTCTGTACAAGGGACAGTGTCCAAAATTGAGAAATGTGAAACAGAGTGAGCCTTACTGTGAAACGGGAGCTGTCCCGCAGTTTCTGGGGGATTGTGGGGGATTCCAGGTGTTTTCCCTTGGAAAATAGGGGTTCCTGTGAATATGACATAAATTGCGGACTTTGCTTTGAGGAGCGCTTTCCGCAGCATAAAAATCTGTCCGTGAAGATACATTGTAATATTGAATAAATATGCAATCAGAGCGGATCGGAGAAAAATCGGTTGCTTCGTCAATATGACGGTATACGTTTCTGAGAAATGTCCGCACCTGTTCCGATACAGTCAGAAAAAATGTAGGTCCAATTTACAGGAATATCATGGAAAATCGCAAAAAATGGCGGTTGCAATTTGCGGCGGGTGATGGCGTTTCGGGAGGCCTTCACTTGAATCAGGATGAATATGCAATGACGTATGCATCTGATTGTAAGGCGGACGGCTGTTTTGTACAGAAAGATGGGTTCGGTTGACGGGAAACCGGGGGTTTCGGGAAAATACTCCTGCCGTTTTTTGTGTGACTTCACTAAAATCAAAAAAATTTTTCAGAGGGGAGCCATCCTTTGACGGGGATGGATCCCCTTGAAAAAACTCTTGACAAAGAGAGGAACCGGGTGCTATAGTAAAAAAGAATTCAATCACCAAAACCGATGATCGGGAGAAGTACTGTTTCACAACTGCTTCTACAGCGAGCCGCGACAGGTGTGAGCGCGGCGGGGCGGGGGAATGGGAATGGACCCGGGAGGGTTGACCGAGCTTTGGCGCTGCAAAAGGCGCGGAGTTAGGGAGAACGGGGGCTGCCCGTTACAGCGGCTGGCGTATCACGTTGTACGCGACGAGGGCGTCCTTTGCAGGACGAAGTTAGGTGGCACCGCAGATGCGAGATTACACGCACCTGTCCTAGTTGATCTGGGACAGGTGTGTTTTTTTTATTTTCGGTACCCTGGTGGTCGCGTGGCAAACACAGATTCATTTTTTGAAAGGATGGTACACAATGGCACAGATTCCCTACAAAATCTATTTGGATGAAAGCGAGCTGCCCAAGGCATGGTATAACCTGCGGGCCGATATGAAAAACAAGCCCGCGCCCCTGCTGGACCCCGTTACCCACCAGCCCATGACCTTCGATGACCTGCGCCCTGTTTTCTGTGACGAGCTGGTCCGTCAAGAGCTGGACGATACCACTCCTTATTTCGAGATTCCTGGGGAGATCCTGGACTTCTACAAGATGTACCGGCCCTCCCCCCTCATCCACGCAGAGTTCCTGGAGAAGGCTTTGGGCACCCCCGCCAAGATCTATTATAAGTTCGAGGGGAACAACACCTCCGGCTCCCACAAGCTCAACTCTGCCATTGCCCAGGCCTATTATGCAAAACAGCAAGGCCTCAAGGGCGTCACCACCGAGACGGGTGCTGGTCAGTGGGGCACGGCCCTGTCCATGGCCTGTTCCTTCTTCGGACTGGACTGCCAGGTTTACATGGTGAAGGTCTCCTATGAGCAGAAGCCCTTCCGCAGGGAGGTGATGCGGGTGTACGGCGCTTCGGTCACTCCGTCCCCCTCAGAGACCACCCAGGTGGGCAAAAAGATCCTGGAGGCCCACCCCGGCACCGGCGGTTCCCTGGGCTGCGCCATCAGCGAGGCGGTCGAGGTCGCCACAGGGCTGGAGGGTTACCGGTATGTGCTGGGCTCTGTGATGAACCAGGTGATGCTGCACCAGTCCGTCATCGGCCTGGAGACCAAGGCGGCCTGCGACAAGTACGGCATCAAGCCCGATATCATCATCGGCTGCGCCGGGGGCGGCTCCAACCTGGGCGGCTTGATCGCCCCCTTCATGGGCGAGAAGCTTCGGGGAGAAGCGGATTACAGGTTCATTGCAGTGGAGCCCGCTTCCTGTCCCTCCTTCACCCGGGGCAGGTTCGTTTACGACTACTGCGATACCGGGATGGTCTGTCCCCTGCAGAAGATGTACACCCTGGGCTCCAACTTCATCCCCTCTGCCAGCCATGCCGGAGGCCTGCGGTATCACGGCATGAGCAGCGTGCTCAGCCAGCTGTACGCCGATGGCCTGATGGAGGCCCGGGCCGTGGAGCAGACCTCGGTGTTCGAGGCTGCGGAGCTGTTTGCCCGGGTGGAGGGTACCCTGCCCGCTCCCGAGAGCAGCCACGCTATCCGCGTCGCCATCGACGAGGCCCTCAAATGCAAGGAGACCGGAGAGGAAAAGACCATCGTCTTTGGCCTGACCGGTACCGGCTATTTTGATATGTTCGCGTATCAGAGGTTTCATGACGGCGCCATGAGCGAGTATCTCCCCACCGATGAGGAGCTGGAGGAGAGCTTCAAGCAGCTTCCGAAGCTTTGAGCAGATAACGAAAAAGTTTTTGATGCGACTTTTTTCAAAAAGTCGCGACCTGAAAGCCCTTAAAAAACGGCGCAGCCGAAAAGAAAAATCAGGGAACAGGGCACACCGGCGCAAAGCGCCGTAGCCCTGGGAGCGGCCCTTCAGAAGGCATGAAAAAAGGACACCCGAGCATTTTCCGCTCGGATGTCCTTTTTTGCGTCCGCAAGAGGTCCGGCCCAGCAGCCTGCCGCCCAGGGGCCGTGCCTCAAACAGGGTTTGCTTTTTATTTTGCGTCCACCACGTTTTTGGCCCAGATGCCGGAGACCAGCATGATGGTCCCAATGACGGCTTTGATGATGTCCGCGCTGGATACGAAGAAAAAGACCCACACTACAGAGAGCCCTGTGAAATAGCTCAAGCAGTAGGCAATGGGCAGACAGACCACCCAGGTGAACACGCAGTCAAATAGAAAGGTGATAAAGGTCTTGCCGCCGGAGCGGATGGTGAAATATGTGCCGTGAACATAGGCGCTCAAGGGCAGGAAGAGGCCGGATACCATCAAAAGGTGGGTGGCCGTGTCCCGCACCGAGGGCTCTGTGTTGTAAATGGAGGGGATGAAGGGCGAGCATAGGATGATGAGCAGGCCGATCACCATATTGACGCTGACGCTGAAAAACATCAGCTTGCGCACCGTGTCCTTGGCGCCGGGGATGTCGTTGGCCCCCAGCTTCTGACCGGCCAGGATGCCGATGGCGTTGCCCAGGGCCATCATGACAATGGCGAACAGGTTCCACACCGTGGCGTTGATGTTGGTGGCGGCCACAGCCTCCAGCCCCCGGGTGGCGTAGCACATGTTCACCGCTGCGGTGCCAATGGACCACAGGGTTTCGTTGAGCAGCAGGGGCGTGCCGGTGATGGAGATCTGCTTGACCAGGGACATGGGGACCCGGAAGCCGCGGAACAGCCCCTGTACAAAGGGGAACTGCTTGCGGTGGCGGTAGGTGCGCCCCAGCAGATAGATCATCTCTACATAGCGGGCGATGACCGTGGCCAGTGCCGCGCCGGCCACCCCCATTTTCGGGAAGCCGAGACTGCCGAAGATCAGCAGGTAGTTGCCCGCCAGGTTGACGCAGATGGCAATGATGCTGGCCACCATGGGGGAGAAGGTCTCGCCCACGTCCCGCAGCGTGCTGGAAATGCACTGGACCAGGGCAAAGGGCAATAACCCCCACAGGATGATGTTTATGTAGCTTTTGGCATAGCCCAAGGTGGCGGCAATGTCCTCTGGGCTGGAAGCGTCTTCCGTGAGGTACAGCCGGAACAGCGGCTCCCCAAAGAGCAGGAACACCAGGATGCCCACCGCAGTGACCGCCAGCACAAACACCAGCCGGAACCGCAGGGTGTAGCGGATGCCCTCGTGGTCCTTTTTGCCGAAGAACTGAGCGCCGAAGATGGATGCCCCGGAAAGTCCGCCAAAAATGGTCAGGTTAAAAATGAACACGATTTGGTTGACAATGGCCACGCCGGACATGGGGGCGGTCCCCAGACGGCCCACCATGACATTGTCCAGCAGGTTGACGAACTGTGTGATGCCCTGCTGAACGATCATGGGCACCAACAGCGCCAGCACCGAGGCGTAAAAGGCCCGGGTGCCAATGAACTTTTTGCGAAAACTCATGGATCTACCCCTCTCACTTGTTGCCGCGCCCAGTGCGCGGCAGGTTGTCAAAACGTTCGAAAAATCCCCTCTTGCCGGTTTGCGGTGATGCAGGCGGTCTGCCGGATTAGCCCAACAGCTCTCCCAAGCCAAGATCCTCCGCCGGGGTCAGCTGGGCGATCAGCTGGTGATAGTCCGCAATGACCAGGTTTGCCAGCTGGGACAGGCCCTGCCTGGTTTCCGCATCTCCCTTGCCCTGCAGGGAGATGGCGTCCTCCACGGCCACCACCGGGAACCCGGCGCTCCGGGCGGTGCGAATGGCATAGGCAGAGTCCTCAAAGACCACGCTCTCCTTGGGGGACGCCTGGAATTCCTCTGCGCAGCGCAGGAAAATGGCGGGATGCTCCTTGCTGCTGCCCACTTGCGTGCAGGTGGTGAAATAGGTTACCAGGGGCAGCATCCCCAGGCGCTCCAGGGCCAGGCACACGCCCTCCTGGTTGGAGGCGGTGGCCACGGCAATGGGAATCCGGTTCTCCCACAGCAGCTGGAGGAATTCCCTGGCTCCGGGCTTTTCCGACACCTGTGTGCGATAGCCGTTCACGGCAAATTCGCTCAGCTCCGCCACGATTTGGGGAAGCGTTCCCGGAACGCCCAGCCGCTGGTAGTATTGAGCGCACTGCTCCAGGCTCAGGCGGTTGAGGGTGTTGTGAAGTCCCTCCGGGGCGGTGATCCCCTTGCTTTCCGCATAGGCGTAGGTGATGTCCCTCCACATGGGCATGGAGTCCAATAAAGTGCCGTCGGCGTCAAAAATACAGCAGCGAATCATAAGCGGCCTCCTGAAAGCAATAATAAAAATTAGTATAGCAGAAACAAAGGACAAACGCAATGCCCTTGGGGCGTCTTGACGAAAAGGCGCAAAAACAAGGGGGCTGCCGCCAAAAGCAACAGTCCCCTTGTCCTTTCTTTGCTTGGAGAGTGCGGATGGTTACCGCGATTCCGGGCTGGGTTCCGGAGAAGGGTTGGGATCTCTTTCGGAAGAGCTTCCCTCCAGCATGGAATCCGCAGCGGATTCCGCTTTGCTTTCTGTGTCCTTCACGCCGCTTTCTATGCGGCTTCCGGCCTCCTCCATACCGCTTTCTATGCGGCTACCTGCTTCTTCCATGCCGCTCTCTACCCGGGAGACCGCCTGAGAGACGTCCTTCCCGGCCCTTTCCATGCAGCCTGTCAAGGCCAGCGACAGCGCCGCCGCCAACACCAACGCGATGATGGTTTTCTTCATAAATCCTCGATTCCTTTCCTGTGGATTGTACTCATAGGTTGGCACGGGCAAGGGCGTTTTATTCCATTCCCAGCAGATTTGTTCCGCTGATTGCAAAACTTTATTCAAAATGATAGAATACTTTAAGAAACTCGTAAGGGCGGGAACGTATGATGATATTCACAGTGACATGGAATCCGGCGCTGGACTATGGCATCTCCCTGGTCCAGCTCCGCAGAGGAGATATTCAAAGGTTTGATCAGGGGGTGTTCGCCCCCGGCGGCAAGGGCGTCAACGTGTCGCTGCTGCTGACCTCGCTCGGGGTAGCAAACAAAGCCCTGGGCATTGCCGCAGGCTTTACCGGGCGGGAGATCCTGCACCGGCTGGAAAGCGCCGGCTGCACAGCGGATTTTGTCCTGCTGGAGCAGGGGGAATCCCGCCTGAACGTGAAGCTGACGGAGGCCGATGGAACCGAGACGGCCTTCAACGGCGGCGGGCCGGAGATCCCCGGCCGGGCGGTGGATCAGCTTCTGAGCAAGCTGGACAGCCTGTCCGGGGAGGATCTGCTGGTGCTTTCCGGCAGCCTGCCCCAGAAGCTGCCCGAGACCGCCTTCCCCCGGCTTTTGGAAAAGGCGCGCCGGGCGGGCGCCCGCTTGGTGGTGGATATGTCCGGGAATGCGCTGCTGGCGTCCCTGCCCTATCGGCCGTTTTTGATCAAGCCCAACGGGGAGGAGCTGGCAGAGCTTTTCGGCATGGAGGGTTCCCCCAGCCTGTTGGAGGCCGCGGATTGTGCCGGAAGGCTGCAGCGCATGGGTGCCCGGAACGTGCTGGTGTCCCTTGGGGGCAAGGGCGCGCTGCTTCTGGAGGAAGGGGGCAGACGTCTGTATTGCCATGCCGTCCGGGGAGAGGCGGTGTCCACAGTGGGCGCCGGGGATTCCATGGTGGCGGGCTTCCTGTATGGGATGCAGCTTCACGGCACCCTGGAGGGGGGCCTTCGCTGGGGCGCTGCCGCAGGAGCAGCCACTGCCTTTCAGCAGGGAATCGCCTGCGGAGAACGGGTGAAAGCGCTGTTCCCGGCGGTTGAAAATCCCCATGTGGTGTGAGGCGCTGGAAATTTGAGGGAGCGTGCCGGCTTTCTTGAGAATTCGGTTGACACCGGCAGGTCATCCAAAGTAAAATGAAAGAATAGCAGTATGCCTTTTAGAGCGTTGGAGGAGAGTTCATGAAAGAGACCATGAATCAGAAAGGAAACGACCCCTTGTGGGAGGAGCTGCGTTCCTCCCATGTGTATAAGACGCTGAAGGATGTGGGGATTCCTCTGGCGGGGAAGCTGGCCGATGGTTTGGGGAAGGCCGCACAGGGCTTGAACCAGGCGGTCAACTCCCCTGGGAACTCCCGGCCCAACGGTCCCTACCGGCCCTCCGGCGGGCAAGCTGTCGGGCAGCAGCCTGGAAGCCCCCAGGGGAACGGGAATCCGGCGGGCGGCGCCCAGCAGACAGCCGGACCGGGCGTCAATGGCTACTATCACTATAGCTGCCCCCCAGGGCAGCAGACCAGACCGCCCCAGGCCCAGCAGGCACAGCCGCCCCAGACGCCCCCCTTCCAGGCTGGGAAGGCGCAGCGTCAGGCTGCGGCCAATCAGGCTGCGGCAGCCAGGCAGGCGGCGCGGCAGCAGACTCAGCCGCCCCAGGCGCCCCCCTTCCAGGCGGGGAAGGCACAGCGTCAGGCTGCGGCCAATCAGGCTGCGGCAGCCAGGCAGACGGCGCGGCAGCAGGCCGAGGCAGCCCGGCGGGCGGGGAAGGCCCCTCAGGGGGCGGCGCCCCAAACGCCGATGAAGATGGTCCGCAAGGGCAGTCCGGCCAAGTATTATCTCACGGCTGTTGCAGCGCTGGTGTATGCCATGTCGGCTCCGATGTACGAGCCGCATCACTTTGTGATTTTTGCAGTGGTCATGGTGCTGGTGTTCCTGGTATCCGGGGCGCTGTTTAAGGGGCAGAAGGTATTTGTGCCCGTGGAGCCGGAGAAGCCCAAGGAGGAGCCCAAAAAGGAGCCGGAAAAGGTGGAGAAATCCCACACCGGAAATCCGGAGGTGGATAAGATCATTGATGAGGGCCGGGAGTACCTCAAGAAGCTCCGGGAGGCGGACGACGCCATTCCCGACGAGGCCCTCTCAGAGGACATCACCCGCATGGAGCGGGCCAGCGGAGACATCTTCCGCTATATTGCCGACCATCCGGAAAAGGCCCCGCAGATTCGCAAATTCATGAATTATTATCTGCCCACCACATTGAAGCTGCTGGGCAGCTACCAGCGGCTTTCCGCCCAGAGCGTCAAGGGAGAGAACATCTCTGCCACCCTGTTCAATATTGCTGGGATGATGCACACCGTGGCGGACGCCTTTGAAAAGCAGCTGGATTCCCTTTACGCCGCGGAGGCCATGGACATCTCTGCGGATATCACGGTGTTTGAAACGCTCCTCAAGCAGGAGGGGTTTGTGGAGGAGGAGAAGGAAGAGGGCAAGTGAAGCCTCCCCGCCCTTGGTGATGGTGAAAATGTACGGTATTAGATAAAGGAGGAAACCCATCATGCCAGACGACATCAAATTGACCCTGGACCAGCCGGTCCCCCAGACGCCCACCCTGACCCTGGACGGTGTGGAAGCCCCGTCGCTGACCCTGACCCCCGAGGAGCCTGCTCCCAAGCAGGTGGAGGAGGACGAGATCTCCACCTTGGATGAAAGCGTGCTTTCCCCGGAGGAGCGCCAGGTGGTGGACGATTTCGCCCAGAAGATCGACCTGACCAACTCCACCCTGGTGCTGCAGTACGGATCTGCCGCCCAGAAGAAGATCGCCTCGTTTTCTGACACCACCCTGAACAACGTCCGCACCAAGGACCTGGGCGAGGTGGGGGATCAGATCTCCAACCTGGTGGTGGAGCTGAAGGGCTTCGACCTGGAGGAAGAGGAGAAAAAGGGCTTTTTTGGATTTTTCCGAAACACCAGCAACAAGCTGACGGCCATGAAGGCCCGGTATGATACTGCTGAGCAGAACGTCAATAAAATCGTTGGGGCCTTGGAGTCCCATCAGGTGCAGCTGATGAAGGACATCGTCATGCTGGATAAGCTGTACGAGATGAACCTGTCCTATCACAAAGAGCTTTCCATGTATATCATTGCGGGAAAGAAGCGGCTCAAGCAGGAGCGGGCGACCACCCTGGTGGAGATGCAGAACAAGGCGAGGGCCTCCGGGCTGGCTGAGGACGCCCAGGCTGCCAATGATTTTGCCTCCATGTGCGACAGCTTTGAGAAGAAGCTCCACGACTTGGAGCTGACCCGCATGGTCAGCGTGCAGATGTCCCCCCAGATTCGCCTGGTGCAGAACAACGACAAGCTCATGGCGGACAAGATCCAGTCCACCCTGGTGAACACCATCCCTCTGTGGAAGAGCCAGATGGTGCTGGCCCTGGGCCTG